>DATFGQ010000079.1:0-11306 GCA_035249305.1 Blastocatellia bacterium
AATGGTCAGCGGGCTTTCGAGAGTGGTCCGCAGATGTAGAATTATGGAGGATTCGTTTTTTTATTCATAGAGCATGTTTACCAGCAAAAGGCTATGCTGGTCTATGCTCTCTTAACTTAATGCCATTGCCCTGAAAGGGCGATACTCTTATCGCGCCCTTTCAGGGCTTCGCGTTGTATGATGCGTCACCCGGCGCGTTGCGCCGGGCTATTGAATAGCGCCCCTACGGGGCTTTCGGCTATTGAATCACGCCTTTGTATTGAATCTCGCCTCTTCGAGGGTTTTTCTCTGCGCCTCTGCGGTAAGATCAACTAACCGTGTTCAACAGGCTCGACTATGACGGCGGTGCCGTATGCGAGCACTTCGGTTATCCCGCTGAATAACTCCGTAGCGTCATACCGCATCCCGATTATCGCGTTAGCGCCGATCTCGCTGGCGTGCTGCACCATGATCTCGAACGCCTCTGCGCGGGCCATCTCGCACAGCCTCGTAAACGCGGTTATGTTGCCGCCCTTCAACGAGTGAAGCGTGCCTCCGATAGTCGCGAAAAAGGAGCGCGACCGCACCGTTATGCCCCGAACGACCCCGAGCGTGCGGACTATGCGGTAATGATCGATCGTGAAGGCCGTCGTCACCATATGCTGTGGCAGCGTGTAACGCTGCGACACCTCGTAGGGCGCGTTCGTCGTCACCCGCTGCTTTACTTGCTCCAGGTCGTCAAGTTTGTCTCGCATCTTTTTATCAACCTTTCGTAGCCGGTGTGAAGAAAGATAAATCCACCCGCCCCTTTCCGCAATCAAAACTGCAAAGTTGCTCCGATTCCACCGAGCAGTTACAATCCTCTGTGTATGATAGAACGAAGGCGCACCGTGCCGGTCAACGTGGGCGGAGTCCTGGTCGGCGGCGATAACCCCATCGTAGTTCAATCGATGACCAACACAGACACTGTCGACGTGGACGCTACGGCGCTACAGGTCGAGCAGCTCGCGCGCGCGGGCTCCGAGCTAGTGCGCATCACGGTCAACACGCGCCAGGCGGCCGAAGCCGTCCCGCACATCGTCGAGCGGCTCGGCGAGCGGGGCGTCACGGTCCCTATCATCGGCGACTTTCATTATAACGGCCACATACTGCTGAAACAGTACCCCGAAGCGGCGCGCGCGCTGGCGAAGTATCGCATCAACCCCGGCAACGTCGGGCCGGGCCAGCACCACGACAGAAACTTCCAGGCGATGATCGACGTGGCGATCGAGAATGATAAGCCCGTCCGCATAGGCGTCAACTGGGGCTCGCTCGACCAGGGGTTGCTCACCCGGCTGATGGACGAAAACGCCGCGCGGCCCGAGCCCAAGGACGCGCGCGAGGTCATGCACGAAGCCATCGTGTTGAGCGCGATCGAATCGGCCGAGCTCGCGGAGAGCTGCGGGCTGGACCATGACAAGATCATCTTGAGCGCGAAGGTTTCGGAAGTGCAGGACCTGATTTCAATCTACCGCGTCCTGTCGGCGCGGTGCGATTACCCGCTGCACCTCGGGCTGACCGAAGCCGGGATGGGGAGCAAGGGCATAGTCGCCTCGACGGCCGCGCTCGGCGTGCTGTTGCAGGAGGGCATGGGCGACACGATCCGAGTCTCGCTGACCCCGAGGCCCGGCGGCGACCGCACGGAAGAGGTGATAGTCGCCCAGCAGATTCTTCAAACCATGGGCCTGCGCAGCTTCTCGCCGATGGTGACGGCCTGCCCCGGCTGCGGGCGGACGACGAGCACGCTGTTTCAAGAGATGGCCGAAGACATTCAGAACTATATTCGAGAACGGATGCCCGCGTGGCGCGAGCGATACAGCGGCGTCGAGGAATTGAAAGTCGCAGTCATGGGCTGCGTGGTCAACGGGCCGGGCGAGTCGAAGCAGGCGAACCTCGGCATTTCGCTGCCGGGCACGGGCGAAGAGCCGCGCGCCCCCGTCTATGTCGACGGCCGAATGTTCAAGACGCTGCAAGGGCAGACGATCGTCCCTGACTTCATACGTATACTCGACGAGTACATCGAATCACACTACGCGAGCCGTTAGCCTTCAGTCTTTTTTCCCCTCGGGGTTGGTGGCGCTCCTGATCCGGCTGATCGTGAAGGTGATGACGGCGCGTCCGAAACTCGGCAGGCGATCGGACTTGGCCATCGCCTCAAGCGCGGGGATCGCGCGCGCGTCGCCTAAAGCCCCGAGCGCCTGAATGGCCGTGAACTGGATTTGCAGGGACGGGTCCTTGAGCGCGGCGACGATCATCTCGAAGGCCTTATCATTCCCTTTGCCGACCTGCGACAACAACTCGATCGAGGCGACGCGCACGGCCGGCGGGTTACCCGGAACAATGTACTTCAGTCCTACGTCGATCGCGCGCTGGTCTTTAAGCGACGCGAGCCCCGATATAGCGCCCGCGCGCACGATCCCTTGCCACGATTCCTGTTTGACGCCGTCGGCGAGAACTTCATAAGCTCGCGCCGCGCCGGTCTGGCCGAGCCCCTTGGCGGCTTCCGCCACGCTGTAGTAGCTCGGGTCGCTCTTGGTGATGTTGATGAAGAGGTCGGCATGGCGCTCGTCTTTAAACGCGGCCAGGCCCTTGATCGCTTCGCGGCGTATGCGAGAATCCTTATCCTTGACCGCTTCAAGCAATCCTTCGCGCGAGGCCTGCGTGCCGAAAGCCGCAAGGGCCTTCGTCGCCTCGACGCGCACGCCCCAGAAGCGGTCGCGCACGGCGGACTCCGACAGCGCGCGGGCGGCGACCTCGGTCCGGCGCGCCTTCAACTCGATGGCCGCCAGAACCCGACCCATAACGTCGTTGTCGTTTATCAATTGGTAGGCGAGGTCTTCGTCGCCGCGGTCGAACTTCACGCGCTTTATGATGTGATTCCCGCGATCAAAATTGATTATCAGCGGCCTGGAATCCATCTTGAAGGTAAACTCGTTTTCCGGCCCGTCTATCCAGACGCGGTTTATCTTTTCGCCCGAGGCGGTCGTCACGGCGATGTCGACGGGCATGCGGAAGAACTCTGGCGCGTCGTACCACGGGCGCTTATCGTCCGGCCTCTGGGTCTGCTTGACCGTGAGCTTGAGCGTCTTGGCCGCCTCGTCGTAACTCGACGTTATGTCGAATTCGGGGTGGCCCATTCTGTAGATCCACTCGTCGAAAAACCATTGCAGGTTCTGGCCCGTAGCCTCTTCGACCGCAACGACCAGGTTCTGAGTCTCGACCGTCTGGAACTGGTGCTTCTTCACGTAATGTCTTATCGACTTCCAGAACATCTCGTCGCCGAGCACGAAGCGGAGCATGTTCAACACGGCCCCGCCGCGCTGGTAGGCGTAGGCGTCAAAGACGGAGTCCGGGTCCGGGTAACGGCGCGTAGAGATCGGCCGTCGTACGCCACCCGACCACGACTGAAAATAGACCTCCTGGTCTTCAAAGACCTCGTACAGGTAATCGTCGCGGCCCTTGTCGTGCTCGGTCCATATCGCTTCCATCAGCGTCGCGAATGACTCGTTCAGCCACAGCTCGCCCCAGTCGCGGCACGTCAGCGAGTTGCCGAACCAGGAGTGCGCCAGCTCGTGCGAGACGATGTCGTCGCTCGATACGTCGAGCAGCGCGCGCTTGTCGTGGACGGCCGTGTCGGTCATCGTCGTCGCGGTGATGTTCTCCATCGCGCCGCCGAAATCGCGCACCATCGTCTGCGCGTATTTCGGGTAAGGGTATTCAAACCCCGTCTTCTCCGAAAAGAGCGCCACCATGCGGGCGAGCTTTCCGAACGACGCGCGCGCCTCTTCGACCTGGTCGCGGTAGACGTAAGAGATCACAGGGACGTTCTTATAACTGTCTTTCACCTCGGCGTATTCGCCGACGATGATCGAGACGAGATAGCTGGAGAAAGGCTGGTCCATCTTCCAGTGCCAGGTCTTTCTCTTCTTCGCCGCGTCGGGCCTCACGCCGACGAGCGAGCCGTTGGAGATGACCATGTACTTATCTTCGACGGTGGCGATCATCTCGCTGGTCGCCTTGTCGTTCGGGTAATCGTAACAGGGAAACCAGTGATGGTTCTCTTCGGTCTCTCCCTGCGACCAGATCTGGTATGGGCGCGTCGGGTCGCTTTCGGTCGGAGTGATAAAGGTCAATCCCTTTTTGGGCGTCGCGGAGTAGTTGACCTTTACGGCGATGTCGCTCCCCGCGTCGTAAGCCCTGTCGAGCGCGATAAAAAGGTTCTCGCCGTCGTCGTAGCGGTAGTCGAGCTGCCGGCCGTCGGCCAGCTTGACCGAATTTATGGTCATTGCGGCCGCGTCGAGCTCGACCTCTTTGAAGCCGCTCTTGAACGGCCGCAGGCTGACCGTAGTCTCGCCCGCGACCGCTCTTTTCTCCCAGTCGAAGCTGACCTCGATGCGGTAATGCTGTACGTCATAATCATGACTGCGCGGCCATTGGTAAGGCGGCGCGGCGGGAGCAGGCGCGGGCACCGGCGCTTGCGCTATGACCGGCAGCGTCGAAAGCGCGATGCCAGCGGCCAGGGCGAACGCCAGCGCGGACCTGTACCATCGAGGGCTTTGCAATCTCAATTTCGAGATTTGAAATTTGAAATTCATCTTACTACTTCTTCAACTCGTCGTAGACCGTGCCTACGTTGGAGGCGAAGCGCTGGGCGTAGCCGTTGTAAGCGGCGTACTGCTCAAGCTTCACTTCTTTGATGGCCTGCTCGCGCGTCATGCCGGCGTCCACGGCCTTCTTGACGGCCGCGCGCAGCTCTACAAAGTATTGCCTGAACGCCTTGAGATCCGCAACCGTGGTGATCTCGCCGTGCCCCGGTATATACTGCGCCGCCGGGTCTACGCGCGCGATCACGCCGTCAATGGTCTCCATCCACTCGGCGGTCGAGCCACCGTGCGCGCCGTCTATGAACGGGATGATCTTGTTGAAGAACAGATCGCCCATGTGGACCACTTTGTCTTGCGGGAAGTAGATGATCGAGTCGCCGTCCGTGTGCCCGCGCTTGACGTGAAAGACCTGGACCTCCTTGCCGCCCAGGTAGACCCTTAGCTCGCGGTCGAACGTCAGGTTGGGCGCTGGGATCTCCGCGACCTTCAGGGCTTTAGAGCTTTCAAGAGTCTTCTTCGCCGAGTTGAGCTGGTCGCGCAATCCCGCGAGGTCTTTCGACTGAGGGTCGTCCTTTTCGAGCTTCGCGATCTGCGCGGTGAGCGTCTCTATCCTGCGGGTCGTGTTTGCGACGGCCTCCTGCGGACCGGCGAGCATGTGCTTGCGGACGTTGTGGTGCGCGACGATGGTCGTCATCTTGATGAAGAATGCGTTGCCGCCCGTGTGATCGCCGTGGTGGTGCGTGTTTATCAGGAAGCGGATCGGCTGGCTCGTCACGGACTTGATCTGCTCGTGTATGCCTGGGGCGAGGTCCGCGAACTGGTCGTCGATTACAACCACCCCTTCACTTGTGACCGCGATCCCGATGTTCCCGCCGCGGCCGAAAAGCGCGTAGACCTCGTCGGTCAGCTTCTTCAGCGTGAATGGACCTTTGTCTTGCCGCTTGCTCCCGTCGTGCGCCTGAGTCGCGCCGCAGATAAAGAGCAGGCCGATGGCCGCTGTAAGGGCGACGAATCTTTTCATCTTCTCCTCCTCTTAATGGCACAACCAGGCAGCGCCGCGCTCCTCAACGCGAGGCTGCCTGGTTGTCGTCAATCTCTTCTGAAAAGGTGGTTGATCAGGGTTTCTTCTCGGCGGGCTTCTCAGCGCCATGATCGTGCGGAGCGAGGTAGGGCACTTTGACTTCCGCCCACGCGCGGAGCTTCCCGTAGCGCGCCTCGTAGGTGAAGCCGTCCGTGCCGCTTTCGGGCCGCAGGTCGAAGCTCAGGAAGTTCACGCCGGTGCCGTCCATCGCGACCTGCATCGGGATCATCATCTCCTTGCCGCCGGCTGAGAGCACGAGCTTGTAATTGTCGTTCGCGTCAAAGTTGAAGCCCATGCTGTAGGAGCCTTTCGGCACCTGGACCCCGGCGATGACCACGTCGAAGTCGGAGTCGAACTTGCCGATGTTCTTCCAGAGGCGGTTGAAGGCCGTCATTGCGCGCTCGGTCTTGCGTGCGTTAAAGGATGCCTCGTTGAAATGGAGCGACTTGTAGCTCAGGGTGAGCTTGCCCGCCCCCTCGATCGTCATCGTGTGCGAGAAGTCTTTGGCTGTCGTCCGCGGGTCGTGTGCGAAGACAGAGAGGCTCGCGGCCAGGACAAAGGCCAGCGACAGAAATAGTCTTTTCTTCATCATTGTTTCTCCTCCGGCTAAGGTTGAATGAAAGTTGGCGCGGACGATTATATAATCTCGCACCCCGCGTGACAACGCGCGGGAGATGGTGTTGACTTGAATCGAACCGGTAACCTACTATTGATCGTGGTGACGGACCGCCGCTGGCGCGCTCTCCCTTAAAGTTGTTTGGCCTGAACGTGAGGATATAGTTATGGGAAACCTGGGATGGACAGAGATCCTGGTCATACTTGTGATCGCACTTATAATTTTCGGCCCCCGCAAGCTGCCCGAGCTGGGCAAGAGCCTCGGGCAGAGCCTGGCTCAATTCCGCAGGGCGTCTGACGACTTCAAGCGGACCTGGGAGGATGAGGTCGAGATGGAGAAGCGCCGGCTTGACGCGCCCCCGGCGATCCCATCCGAGATGACGGACGGGAGCCTCCCGACCGTCTCGCAGGCCGATTCGTACTGGCCCGGCTCGACTGGAGAAGAGACTTCTGTCCCGGCCGACGAGGCCGGCGCGGCGGTGCAGGAGAGCGAGGCCGGGATTAAGGAGACGAAGCGCGACTGGATGTAAGAGGCGGCCCATCGTCCCTGCGCCGGTCTCCTGATCCGCCTACCCTACCGACATGACGACCTACACCGAACCCGAACAAGAGACGGAGGAGCAAGAAGATGAGTCCAGCATGTCTTTTCTGGACCACCTGGACGAGCTGCGCTCGCGGCTGATCCGCAGCGCCGCCTTCGTGCTGATCGCCTTCATCGTCTGCTGGGTATTCTCGGATAAGATTTACAACTTCCTTGAAATCCCCGTCCGCGCGGCGATGCTGTCTGCCGAGCAGAGGGCCGGGTTCGGCATCAAGACCGAGATGGCGTCGCTCTGGGACCTCGCTGACGCCACGGAAGTCGATTTCACCTTGCCCACGGACGCGCGCGTGGGCGGGGCGCTCATACAGACGGGCGGGACGATCCGCCTCAAGGTCCGAGTCAACGGGGACGGGTCGAGAGATCTGGTCACGACAAAGCCCTTGATCATAAACACGGCCAACGTGCTGCCGGAAGGCACTCTCATCCCCAGAGAGCTTTATTCGATTTCGAGCGGGACCCTCAACCCGGACAACAAGCTGATCGTGGGGACGGTCCAGGGGGCCTTTAACCTCTACATCAAAGTCTCTTTCTACGCGGCGATATTCTTCGCCGTCCCCTTCCTGCTCACACAGGTCTGGGGGTTCGTCGCGCCCGGCCTCTACCCGCACGAGAAGAAGTACGCCGTGCCGTTCATCGTGATGACCTCGCTCTTCTTCCTGCTCGGCTGCGCCTTCGCCTATTACATAGCCTTCCCGCGCGCGGCCGACTTCCTGCTCGGCGTGGCGGCCGAGGGAGAGCTTCGCCCGCTGGTTTCGGCGGACGAGTATTTCGACCTGATAATCCTGATCATGCTCGGGCTGGGAGTGGTCTTCGAGATACCGACGGTCACCTACTTTCTGTCGCGGCTCGGCATTGTCACGCCGCGCTTGCTGATAAAGTTCTGGAAGTTCGCGCTGATAATCATCTTCATAGTCGCGGCGATACTCTCGCCGACGACAGACATCCCCAACCTCTTAGTCTTCGCCGCGCCGATGCTGGTCCTCTACTTCCTGAGCATAGGGATCGCCTGGGTCTTCTACCGCAAACGCCACAAAGAGGAAGAGGCCCGAGATTAGGCCGCAAGCCGAAGGCCGATTACCATTCTTAAATTGACCGATCAGAAGCAGGCCGATTGTGGTGCTACGTCGCGCCGACAGAGTACTTGACCGCGGGCGAGCGCACCACGTAAACTTACTGTTCAGAGATTTCAACGCTCGCTCAAGGAATGGACCTCCAGGTATATGCGAAAGGAGTTGTTTATGAAGGGTGAAGTCAGCCTCTTCAGGAGATCGATTGCTGTAGTGTTAGGCCTCGTAGTCGCCTTAGGGTCTGCGAGTGCCGCCTTCGCGCAGGAGAAGAACAAGGCCAAAAACCCGAACGACAAGAAGCAGCGCGAAGAGCTGAAAAGCGTCTACAAGAATTGGATGGAGCAGGACGTCGGCTACATCATAACGGACGAAGAGCGCAAGGCCTTTAAGACGCTCAAGACGGACGAAGAGCGCGACCAGTTCATAGAGCAGTTCTGGCTCCGCCGCGACCCGGACCCGGACACCACCGAGAACGAGTACAAAGAAGAGTATTACCAGCGCATACAGTACGCGAACGAAAAATACGCGTCCGGCATACCCGGTTGGAAGACCGACCGCGGCCGCATCTACATTATGTTCGGCAAGCCCGACGAGATAGAGTCGCACCCTGCGGGCGGCCCTTACGAGCGCCCTTCCTACCACGGCGGCGGGAGCACTTCGACCTACCCGTTCGAGATCTGGTGGTATCGTTACGTCGAAGGGATCGGCTCGGACATCGAGATCGAGTTCGTCGACCCGTCGGGTTCTGGCGAGTACCGAATCGCCCGCAGCCCTGACGAGAAAGACGCCATGCTCTACGTCCCGAACGCCGGGTTGACGCTTGCCGAAAGCCTCGGGCTGAGCAGCAAGGCCGACCGCGTGGGCGTGGGCGGCTTCTATGGCGGCGGGGGGAGGAGCCTGTTCGGCGCGAGGGCCAAAGACGGGCAGTTCGAGCGATTGACCTTGCTTGCCGACCTGCAAAGGCCGCCGGCGATAAAATTCCCAGACCTCCAGGTGAAAGCGGACCTGCCCGAGATCGCCTCCGACATACTGCCTTTCAGCGTGCGCACGGACTTCATGCGCATCAGCGGCGAATCGGTCGTAACATCTTTCACAATGCAGTTCGACCACTCGGACCTGTCGTTTAAGAACACGGGCGGCATATACGCCGGGTCGGTGAACATCTACGCGCGGCTCACGGGCCTTTCGGGCCGTCGCGCTGGGACCTTCGAAGACGTGGTCCAGACCTCACGCTACACCGAGCAGCAGTTGGGCGCGGGACAGACGCAGCGCTCCATCTACCAGAAGAACGTCGTGCTGCCGCCCGGCCGTTACAAGATCGACGTCGTCGCGCGCGACGTGACCAGCGGCAAGACGGGGATTCTACATCACTCGTTTGAGGTCCCGCGGTATCAGGAGAAGCAGCTCGCGACGAGCACGCTGATACTTGCGGCGTCGATAGAGCCGCTCGACAACCGGACCATCCCGTCGGGGATGTTCATCATGGGCCGGTACAAAGTGAAGCCGTTCGTCTCGGGCGTATACAAACCGGGGCAGAACCTCGCGCTCTTCTTGCAGGTCTACGACGCGGACATGGACCAGGCCACTCTCCAGCCCGCGCTCAAAGTCGAGTACATAATCTCGAAGGACGGCCAGCAGGTCATGTACATCCTCGAAGATGGCAAGAGCCAGGCCGGGATAATCGACCTCAAGGGGCAGCAGTTGACCGTGGCGCGCGGTATCCCGATCAAAGACAAGCTCGCCGAGCCGGGCACGTACACGGTGACCGTGAAGATAACCGACCTCGTCTCGCAGAAGGTCGTCACGCCGCAGGCCCAGTACACGGTCGTCAACCGCTAGGCCGCAACGAACGGTTTTTGAAATCCGAGAATGGGCTTGCTCCGGCAAGCCCATTTTTTTCGGATTAACTTTTCGTTTTCCATTCCTCTTGTTATCATCACTCACTCGGAAGTCAGGTTGTTTGCTAAAGGTGATAAATGAGCTTTTGGAGTAATCCTTTTACTGAGGACCTGGCCGTGGACCTTGGCACGGTTCATACGTTCATCTACGGGCGCGGCCGGGGGATGGTCGTCAGCGAGCCCTCGCTGGTCGCCATAGACCGCGTCACCAATGAGGTGATGGCCGTAGGCACCGAAGCGCTTGAGATGCTCGGCCGCTCGCCCGAGGATGTCGAGGTCGCCTACCCCATGCGCGAAGGGGTCGTGGCCGATTCCGAGCTCGCGCAGAAGATGCTGGGCAAGTTCTTGAGAAAGGCCCGTGGCGGTCGCGCCCGCCTGTCGCGCAGGATCATAATGAGCGTCCCGTCCGACATAACCTCCGTAGAGCGGTTCGCCATACGCGAGGTGCTAAAAGGGATCGGCGTCAGCCGCGTCTACCTTGTTGAAGAAGGGCTGGCCGCGGCCATAGGCGCGAAGCTCGATGTCACCGACATGAAGGCTTCGATGATCGTCGACATAGGCGGCGGCAACACCTCTATAGTCGTCGTAGCAAACGCGGGCATAGTCGAGTCGGAGACGCTGCGCATCGGCGGGCTCGACATGGACCACGCGATCACGGATCACATAAAGCATAATCACAGGGTCTTGATAGGCGAGCGGACCGCCGAGCGTTTGAAGCAGGTCCTCGGGTCCGCGATAGAGCCTCCTGAGCACCACAAGAGCGTCGTCAAGGGGCAGAACATGAACGAGGGCGGCCCCGAAGTCGTGGAAGTATCGACCCAGGAAGTCTACCAGGCTATCGACCCGGTCATCAGACAGGTGGTCGAGGCTGTGCGCGGCGTGCTGGAACGTATACCGCCCGAGGTAGCGAGCGACGTTCATGACAGCGGGCTGCTGTTGACGGGCGGGATAGCGCACCTGGCGGGCATGGACGCGCGCGTAAGCTCGGCGACACGCTTGCAGGTGAGCATCGCCGAAAGCCCCAGGCAATCGGTCGCAAGAGGGCTGATAGCTCTTTACGACCAGCCCCTGTTGCTCAGACGCGTGGCCCGCAATATCGAGCTGAGCTAGTTTAATGTAACCTGCTCCGAAGGAGCGGGAGGATATTAGCCGGTGGTGCAACCACCGGAACAGCAACCAAAGACAATCGCGCCCTGGAGGGGCGCAGGACCGGCACTTGATCCTGCGCCCCTCCAGGGCGCGGTCGTATTAACAAACCATGTCCGGTGATTTCATCACCGGCCTGAAGTTTGGACATTTCGAGCGATTGAAAGAAGGATAAAAAAATATAAGCTACCTCTTAGTAGAAAATCCTTATGAGAAGGAGAGGTAGCCTATGCTGTCTGCGATTGTAGCAATACTGCTCGCCTGGGAGAAAGTCTT
>DATFGQ010000080.1:0-21220 GCA_035249305.1 Blastocatellia bacterium
GAGCTTCGATTCCGTGTTTTGAAACTTCGCCGACTCGATCACCTCGCGCAGGTAGATCGTCTCGCGGTGCGAGTTCGGGACTTCTATCCCGACGGTCGATTTGCCGGGTATGCGGTCGATGCGAATCGATTCGGCTTTCAAGGCCAGGCACAAATCTTCGGCGAGGCTGACGACGCGGCTGTACTTGATTCCGGGGTCGGGCTTGAACTCGAACGTGGTGACGACGGGGCCGGGGTTTATGCGGTGTATGTGACCCGTGACGGAAAACTCTTTGCACTTCTCGGCGAGTATCGTGGCCCGCTCGCGCAACTCCTCTTCGGCCTGCTCGTGATGGCCGATAGGCGTTTCGAGCAGGTCGAGCGCGGGCAGCTTATAAATAGTCCCCGTTGTCGTCTCGACGGCGGCCTTGCGCCGGACGGCTTTCGCCCCCGCGCCGGCCGGAGACGGCTCAACCTTGTCGGTAGGCGCGGTGCGCTCTATCCAGGCCGTCGAAGTCATCTCGACTACGTCCGGGTCCATAGTGACTTCGGCCGCGACCGCGGGGCCGGCTTTCACACGCTCGTTTCTCGCCGCGCGCGCGCGAAGGACCTCGGCCATCTCGCGCCGCGTGGGCGAGAGTATCCTTCGCGGCTCCGCGATCTCGGGCTCGATCTCGTCGGCGGTTTCGGCGACGAGCGGCGGCTCCAGGCTCGGCTCCGCGGCGGTAGACTTGATAATCGGGTCGGCGATGACTGGCTCCAGGGCGCGGCTTCTGCGTTCTTCCTCCTGGCGCTTGCGCTGCTCGGCGATCTCTTTGCGCTGTTGCGCAAGCAGCGCCTGCGCCTCGCGCTCGCGCCTGCGCCGCTCCTCTTCCTTCTGTCGCTCCTGTTCGGCCCGCGCCTTCTCCTGCTCTTCGGCCTGGAGTCGCCGCTGCTCGGCGCGCTTGGCCCACCACGCGCTCAACCGCTGAAACATGGTCGGCTTCCCTTTTCGGCTCTCGGCCCGAGCCGCCCTGATCGCGTTAACCCACCGCCCGAACGTGGCGAGCGAAATTTCCATCGTGAGCATCAGCGTAAGCACTGAAGCCACGGCCAGCACAATCGCCGCGCCGATGGTGTTGAGAAAACTCGCCAGCGCGCCCTCGACGACGTAGCCTACGGCGCCGCCGTTGCTGCGCGAGCGCTCAAGCAGCCCGAGGTCCGCTTTAGAGAAGAGCGCAAGAAAGCCCGAATGGACTAGCAGCAGCAGCAGCGCCCCGATCGCTTTGCGGACGGGCAGGCGCGCGCTGTCGGAGAAAAAGACGCGCGCGGCGATCAGCGTCATCAGCACGGGTATGACGAGCGCCGCCAGCCCGAAAAGTTGTAAGAAGAAGTCCGCTACGTAGGCTCCGAGCAGCCCTATCAGGTTTTGAGGCTTTTCCGCCGCGCCGACAGAGTTCCAACTCGGGTCTTTCGGGTCGTAGGTTATGAAGCTCAGAAACAGCAGCACGGCCGCCGCAACTATCAAGACGGCCACGACCTCGTTAGCCAGTGAGCCGCCGCCGGAACTTTTTGCCCTATATCTAGTGGTCATTGTCTGAGCCTGCTACCACAGAAAGCTATACCGGAAAGCGGAAAAAGTAAAATGCAAAAATGCAAAAAAGCTCAAATGCGCAAAAAGCAAGATTGTAGAAGCCCCGCAGGGGCGATATTCAAAAGCCAGGGGCACCGCCCCTGGAAAAGGGTTGTCATTAATGAGAAGCCCTGAAAGGGCGCGATAGTTATGTCGCCCTTTCAGGGCTTCTCGTTGTATGCGTGCGTCACCCGGCGCGTTGCGCCGGGCTATTGAATAGCGCCCCTACGGGGCTTTCGGCTATTGAATTACGCCTCTTCGAGGCTTTACAAACGGGTCTTCAATCTGTCACTCGCCACTCGCCGCGTCCGAGCCTGAGGCTTCGTGCGCCGCTTTGCTCTTGTGCGTGAGGTACTGTTTGATGAATTCGTCGATGTCGCCGTCAAGAACTGAATCGACATCCGAAGTCTCGTGCTTTGTGCGCACGTCTTTGACAAGACGGTAAGGGTGCAGCACGTAGTTGCGTATCTGCGACCCGAATGAAATATCGCGCTTCGACTCTTCGAGTTGAGCCGTCTCGGCCCGACGCTTCTCCATCTCTAGCTCGTAGAGCCGCGACTTCAGTATTCGCATAGCCACTTCGCGGTTCTGGTGCTGCGATCGCTGGTTCTGGCAGGTGACGACTATCCCCGTCGGCAGATGCGTGATGCGCACGGCCGAGTCGGTCACGTTGACGTGCTGGCCGCCCGCGCCCGACGAGCGGTACGTGTCGACGCGCAGGTCTTTGTCTTGTATCTCTATGTCTACGTCCTCTTCCACATCCGGGTAGACGAACACGGATGTGAAGCTAGTCTCGCGGCTCGACCCCGCGTTGAAAGGGCTCAGCCTGACGAGGCGGTGGACGCCCGCTTCGGCCGACATCAGCCCGTAAGCGTACTCGCCGTTCACCATGAAGGTCGCAGACTTTATGCCCGCCTCTTTGCCGGGCTGTTCGTCTAAGACTTCGACCTTAAACCCGTGCCGCTCGGCCCACCGCAAATACATCCTCAACAGCATCTCGGCCCAGTCCTGCGCGTCGGTGCCGCCCGCGCCCGCGTTGATGGTGACGATCGCGTCGCGCGCGTCGTTAGGCCCCGAAAGCAGCATCTCCGTTTCGGTCTCTTCGACCTCCAGCTCAAGGCGCGCGAGCAGCGTTTCCAGCTCGTTGATCGAGCTCTCATCCTCGGCGGCGAACTCTATCAACACCGTCGCGTCTTCGATCTCCCGCTTGAAACGCTCGGCCTTCTCGATCGCGGCGTCAAGCCGGCTGCGGCGGCGCAGCACCTTCTGAGCCCGCTCCTGGTCGTTCCAGAAATCGGGTTTGGCCGACTCTTCTTCTATGCGTTGTAATTCGACGCGCTTTGTGTCCGGGTCAAAGAAACCTCCGCAGCTCGGCGGCGCGCGTTGACAGGTCTTCGTGCTTTGTTCTCAACTCCTCAATCGTCATCTTCTTTTTTCCTCTTCCACTCTTCGGGCAGTAACGACGCGGCGGCTAGGAGCAGGCTGAGCGCTAGAGAGGCGACGGCGAATACGTCGCCGTGGCGCGTGTAGAAAGTCAAAGAGTGCGCCGCGGCCGCCTCCTCCGCCGTGTCGACGTTCCAGCGCCGCGTCACTTTTTCAAACATCGGCGTTTCGTCGTCGACCGCGCCGTAGGATGATATCTTAGCGGATAATCCCGAATTCGTTGCGCGAATCAATTCCACGTCGTTTTCTACGGCCCGGAAGACCGCGTGAGCCAGCATCTGTCGCGGCGCGGCGTACGGGCCGAACCAGAGCTCGTTCGATATCTGCACCAGCGCCGACGCCCCCTCCCTGCGGAACCGGCGCGCGATCTGCGGGTCCGTAGTCTCAAAGCAGATCGTAGTCCCGAGCCTCGCGCCTTCGACATCGCTCAGGGCGAAGCTGCTGCCGGGCGCGATGTCGCCCACAAGCGCGGTCACGCGGTCCATGAAAGGGACCCAGCTTTTTCCGGGAACGTACTCTCCGAAGGGGACCAGCGCGATCTTATCATACTGAAAGACGCGCTCACCAGAAGGCGCGATCACCATGGCGCTGTTATGAATGGTTCCGCGCGCGGCGGCCTTGTCGGCATTCGGGTAGCCCCAACTGTTCATCAACAGGTAGACGCCGTTGCGCGACGTGAAGCTTGCGAGCTTGCGGCGCAGCGGCGCATCGCCGTCGTAATCGAAGTTCATCGGCGATTCGGGCCAGATGACTAAGCTGACTCCCCGCTCGGCGTGATCGTTCTGCGCGCCGTGGGAATCTTTCGCGCGCTCCTGGATCACCTGCTCGGACTGCGAGATGTGCTGAGCCGTCAGGCGATCGACGAATGTGGAATCTTGCCACTCGCCGTCGATAGGGACGTAAGGCTGAATGATCGCGACCGCGACCGAGCCCTTGTGAGGCGCGGCCGGCTTGATCTCCTGCCCGTAGAGCACCGTCAAAATAGCAAGCACGCCTACGGTAGAGAGCACGATCAGCCCGCGCCTGCGCTCCAGGTAGATCAGCGCGAAGACCAACGCGGTGCTTGCGGCGACCAGAAGCGCGCTGACTATATAGACGCCGCCTATCCGCGATATTGCTATCACCGAGGGCTGAAACGCCTGCGAGTAACCGAGCGCGTTCCACCCCATGCCGGTCGCCTTGATCCTCGCCCACTCGCTGGCGGCCCAGAGCACGGGCGCGGCGATAATCGCCCACCCGCCGAAGCGCTTGATCGCAAGCGCGAGCAGTGCGGCGAACAGTCCCGTGAATATGCCTAACACCGATGCCAGCACTGTGAGAAAGACGTAAGAGAGCCACATGGGGATGCCGCCATAATTATGAAACGAGTGCGTGACCCAGTGGCACGAGCCTACATAAAAGATCGTACCCGTCACGTAGCCCAGCAGCAGCGAGCGCCAGAAACGCTGCTCGCGCACGACGGCCATGATGAGCGGCGCCGTGCCGACCCACCCCAGCGACCAGAGGCTCCAATCCGGGAACGCGAATATGAGCAGCAGCCCCGAGAAGATCGCTAGCGAGAGGTTGCTGATGAAGGGCGCGCTACGCTGGTAGGGCAGCACCTTCGTGACCCTTATGCGCGAGGCGATCATGTCCTCGCGCGATAGTGCCTCTTCAGGGTAACGGGTGCCGACTTTCAATTCCCAATCCAAAAATCGCAATGCAGAATCCAAAATCAGAGGGCTTGATCGTGCACCATCTCTGCCATGTAAGAGCTGCGCACGAGCGGGCCGGAGAAGACCGCGCGAAATCCCAGACGTTCGCCGTACTCTTTGTACTCGTCGAACATTTCAGGTCGGACGTACTGCTCGACGGGAAGGTGGTTGCGCGTAGGTTGCAAGTACTGGCCTATCGTCACGACATCCGTCCGGGCGGCGCGCAGGTCTTCGAGCAGCCGCTTCACCTCTTCAGCGCTTTCGCCTAGCCCCACCATGAAGCCGGATTTCGTGAGCACATCGGGCGCGTAACGGCGCGCGTTGGCGAGCACGTCGAGCGACTGGGCGTAGTCGGCTTGAGGGCGGACGCGCCGGTAAAGGCGAGGGACGGTTTCGACGTTGTGGTTGTAAGTGTCGGGCCGCGCGTCGAGCACAACTTGAAGCGCAGCGCGGTCGCCTTTGAAATCGGGCGTGAGCACTTCGATGCGGGCCTCGGGCAAGTGCTCGCGCACGGCCTCGATGGTCCTTGCGAAATGGGCGGCCCCGCCGTCGGGCAGCTCGTCGCGGTTGACCGAAGTGATGACCACGTAGCGCAGGCCGAGCTGTGCCGCGGCCTCTGCGACCTGACGAGGCTCGTCGGCTAAGGATTCCATCGGCAGCCCGCGGCCTGTCTTCACGGAGCAGAACCCGCAACTGCGCGAGCAGACATCGCCCAGGATCATGAAAGTGGCCGCGCCGCGCTCGAAGCAGTCGTTACGGTTAGGGCAGCGCGCCTCCTCGCAAACCGTGTGCAGCCCGCGCGTTCGCAACATCCGCTTCAAATCGTGATCGGCCTCGGCGTTGCGACGAGGCTTGCGGAGCCATTCGGGCAATCGCGGCGACGGCCTGCTTTTCAAACCTTCGATCTGGATCAACATAAATTCACAGTAGCCAGTAGCCAGTAGTCAGTAGCCAGTAGATAGGAGCGTTCCCTACTGACTACTGACTACTTCCGTTCAATTCTCGTTCGCCTTCCACGGCATGATCATCAAGCCTTTGCGGCCCTGCGCCGAAAGGTCGCTCGCAACTTTCTCGGCGTCGGTCTTGTTGTAAGGGCCTATGTTCACTCGGTAGAGCGGGTCCTGACTGGTCGGCTCTTTGACGTGCGCGGCCAGGTAGGTGCGCTTAAGCTCCTCTTTAAGCTCGTTGGCTTTGGCCAGGGTGCCGAAAGCCTGCACGTGTACTACGAAGCGCGCTTCGCCATCGGCCGACGCATCGGGAGGTTGAGTGTTAGCAGGCGGCTGTTGCTTGTTCTGCGCGCTCTTATCGACGTTGGCCGCCGTGTCTTGCTTGACGACCAGCAGTCCTCCCAGAAAGATCGCCAGCAACAATGCGATCCCCGCGACGAAGATCGCTATGACCTGTTTGTTGTTCATTGCCATCTGTTTTCCCTCGACTGCCAGCTTGGACTATTTTAGTTGCTTCTCACTTTTGTTGCCAGGGGTCGCTTTGGCTTCGACTTCGAGCGTAATGCCGTCCAGCCCCGTGACCAGCACACTCTCGCCCTGCCCGATAGCCTCGGCGGCCCGCGCGCGCCACAGCTCGTTGCGCACAAAGACCGTCCCTTCAGGCGCGACCGTAGTGACAGCTCTGCCCCTCAGCCCGACTATGCCGGTCAGGCCGACATCTCTTTTAGCACGCCGCGCGCGCGAGGCTACCTTGAGCATGAGGAGAATCTTGAACATGATTTATTTACATTAGCCTGTAGGGGCAGGGCTTGTCCCTGCCCGGATTGGCCGCAGGCCAATTACGTCATCGCGCTAACGCGCGATCCGGGCAGGGACAAGCCCGCGCCGCGCGAAGCGCATCATGCGCCATGGCCCCTACAGGTCTTATCTGATATCTATGGCTCAAGCGACGGCTCGTAAGTGGTCACGAACTGCATGAACTTTGACACCTCGATGATGTCCTTGCCTGTGAATCGAATGCTGTGCGAATCGATCCGCTCGACGATAGAGAGATAACTCAACACCTCCGACGGGCGGTAGTTCTTAAACTGCACTTCGAGCTGGACGGGCGCCTTCAGTTTATAGGGCTTGAACTCTTTGATCCTCCCGATGGCGTTCTTCACCTTCTCGCGTATCAAGCGGTACGCGGCTTCGGGCATGAGCGTTCTCGCGGAATGAAACCCTAAACTCCATTTCACGGTCGCCGATTCGATGTTGCCCAAAAGCGCCGTCGTCTCTTTTACGACCGCGTCGTCGCCCGAAACCATAATCACCGGCACGTCGAAGTGCCCCGCGATGGCGGCATTGATCGCGGCCTCGGACACGGAAGCGCCGTTGAGCCGCACGTCGGCAAGGCGCGCGCTTGAGATCGTGTGAGCGCGCACGCCATCCTTGTTCGTCGTGCCCGTGTGGTAGCCGAGGAAGATCACGCCGTCGAACGTCCGGTCGACGCCCGACATCATCCCGAGCGGGCGCGGCCACGACCGCACGAGCGTCACGTCTTTGTGGAGCTTCTCGATGAGCAGGTTCTGCCCGTTGCCATGAGAGTCGCTCACGACTATCTCGGTCGCGCCGGCCTCGAAGGCCGCGTCGATTGCTGCGTTCACCTCCGCCGTCATGAACTCGCGGAAGCGGTTGTACTCGAACCCGGTCGGGCCGAGCTGCTCTCCGGTCACGACGCCGACCACGCCCTCCATGTCGGCTGAGATGTATATCTTCAGCTTCCTCGCCTGCGCGCCCGCCGTCGCGGCGAGACACAGGACCGAAACCGTAACGGCCAGGCAAATGAAAGCGCGCTTCATCCTCGTCACCTCGATGGTTTTTTTCGATAGCTGTTTTTAAAGCTTGAGCTGGGATTCGACCTCGCGCACGCGCTTGACCAGTTGCAACAGCTCCGCGTCGGTGGCCTGTTTGCCCCCGGCCACCTCTTCGCACCTCACGAGCAGGCGGCGCAGCTCCTCTTCATCTATCTTCGCGCGGCGCGCGGCGACAGCGGCCAGCCGCGCCGTCTCGGCCTTCGGCGGGAGCCCGCTGTAGCGGCACAGGCGCTTGTGAAATTCAGAATAGACGCTCTTCATCGCGAGGTCTGTCGCGCGCGCGAGCCTCGTGATGTTCGCCATCGAGGATACGAACTCAAGGTTCGTCGTGCGCCGCTCGCGCGCGAGCGGAAGCGGGCGGGCGAACCTGCGCCCGTACGAGTAGATGACCAGTGCGGCTATAAGCGCCCCCTGCCAGAACATCCACTTGACGGGCGTGCCCTCGAAGTAAGCCATCACGCCCTCCGACGCGGCCGAGCCGTAGCCGTGATGGAACTCGTCGAAGGCGATCTTCCCGCGCGTGCGGTCGACGAACAGGTTGAGCGCGAGCACGACGTTGTCGCCTTCGGCTATGCCGTTGTTCGCCACCACGAACGGGTCTGTCAGCATCACGACGCGCCCCGCGCCTGCGCGAGTGTCGGCCAGCACCGCGCCTATGTTGTCGCCCAGGTGATAGGTGACCTCCTGGCTCTCAACCTTCACTCGCTTGGCGTAGCCCGAGAACGCGGGGTTCCTGACGCCGAGCGTGTAGAGCGTGGGCTGTAGCGGTTTGACTAAGGACTGCGTGTTGCCGGGCTGCGTAGTGATCTTGACCTCGTTTAAGTCGACCTCGATCTCGCGGTCGATGATTATGACGAGGTTCCCGGCTTCGACCCATTCGGTGAGGCTGTCGAACTCTTCTTCGCTGAAGTTGGCCGTCTGGGGCGGCGAGATTATGACCAGCGTGCCGATGTCGCCACGCTCTTTAAGCCTGGTGTAAGGCGCCTCCAACCGCGTCACCGGGTAGCCGCTCTCCTGAAGCAGCGTGTAGAAGGCCAGCGTGCCGTAAGGCGTCGCGCGATACGAGGAGCGGCTTCCGTTCTGCTCCGTCTCTTGCGCCTGTGGATCGTCGACGAAGAAAAAGAAGTTGAGCCCGACCAGCAGCAGGAACAGGACAGCGACCAGCAGGATTGCGCTCGAATTGCGTCTCATCTTTACTAAGTCCTGAGTCCTGAGTGCTGAGTCCTGAGTGAAAGAAAGTACTCAGCACTCAGGACTCAGCACTCAGCACTTATTTCACGTTGAAAAGCTGCACGTCTTCGAGCACCCACCCCGCGCCCGAGCGGTGGATGATGAAGACGGCCGTGCCAGTCTGGTCGCGATTATCGGCCCTGACCTTCAGCGCTACGTCCAGGGCCACGCGATTCGCGTCTATGCGGTCGGCGCGCAGGATCTCTGTCGCCCACGCGGTCGGAGGCGAGAGCGTGAGCCCCTGCACGAACCTTTTCAAGTTGTTTCTCACCACGAGCGCGGAGAGTTTTTCCGAAGTGGGCTGCTTGATCTGAGAATCGAGCTGAGAGACGAAAGAGCGGACGCTCTCTTCGACCGGAGGCGCATTCGTGCGCACGGCGCGGACTAAAAGCTCGCGCGCCGCGAACTGCGCGGGCGCTTCTTCGGCTTCGACCGCGGCGCGGCGCAGGTGCTCGACCGCCTCGGCCGCCTGGTTGCGGGCGAGCGCGATCTGCCCGAGCGTTATGTGCGCCCACGCGACCGCCGACCCGACGGCGGGCTCGGCCTTTATCACCTCGTTTGCTTCGCGGAGGGCTTCGTCCGCTTTGTTCTGCGCCGCAAGCGAGCGGGCCAGCCACGCGCGCACGAGCGAGTTGTTCGGGTTCGCGCGCACGGCCTCTCTCAGATTCGTTTCGGCTTCGGCGTGCTGACCTTTGTTAAAGGCGACGATGCTCTCGTTGAAGAGCGTCTGCGCGGATTTCACGGCGGGCTTTCGGTCGTTATCATAATCGGTCTGGATTATGAGCTTCTCGGGGTCGATCTCGACCGCGGCGATCTTCTCGGCGGTCTGAACGTCGGCCGAGGTGATGTTCTCCGACGGCACAGCGAGAGCGAGGGTCAACTGCTTGCCCGATTCCGTCGTCGCCACGATCTGCGTCGCGACTTCGCCCGTGCCGAGGTTGCGAACGTTGATTCGCTGGACTCCGGCGCGGTCGGTCGGCTGCGGTATGCCTATGACGAGGTCAGGCTCGACTATCGCCTCGACCCACTGCTGAAATATTTTCTCGGCCTCGGGATGCGTCTTGACCAGCGACTGGCGGAAGTCGTCGGGCGTGACGACCTTCGTTTGCGAGCCCGCAAACAGTGCCCGCACCGCGGCGATGAACTTGTCGCGACCGACGGTTTCGGCCATCAGCCGTAAGACGAGCGGCCCTTTCGCGAGGACCGCCTGGCTGTAGGTCGGGATCAGTATCGTTTGAATGCCTAGCTCGGCGTCGCGGCCGGATTTCGCGACCGGCGTGTAGGTCCACCGCAAGCGCGAAAAGGCTTCGCGCCCCGCCTCTTTGCCGTAGCGGTCTTCGAAATAGAGCGCCGCCAGGTAGCGCGGCAGCGAATCGCGCAACAAGGCGATGCTGCGCGCCTTTTGCGAAGCGCCGCCCGCTTGAGCCGCGCGCGCCTCTTGCCCGCGCAGTCGCACGCGGCCGTCGGTCCATACCCTCGCCAAAGCGTCGGCCAGCACCTCTATGGTCGCGGCGTTGAGGCGGTCCTGTCTGAGCGCCTGCTGGCTCAGCACGACCGCCCCGGCTACGGCGACGTTGGCGGCGCGAGCCGACGAGATGACGCGAAAGCTCGCGCCTGCGGGCGGCGGCCCCAGCGTCTTCGTCAGAAAATCGATGACCCGTTTCGCTTCGTCCGTAAGCTGCGTCGAGTTCGACGCGAGCCCCGGCTGCGTGTATATCTCGACCTTAACCCCGCCGTGCTCGAAGGCCGCGGGCTGGTCGAAATTTGTCGCGATGAAGAAGGGCAGAGAATTGAGCGGCTGCTCGAAAACGAACCTCTGCCCTTCGGCCTTCGAAGCGCCGGCCGAGGCGGCGCGAAAGCCCGCCGCGCTTGCGGCGATGTTGACGCTTAACGTGAATGGCGCGGTCGTCGGGCCGTACATCGTAAAAGGAGTCGACGGCATCGGGAACCAGACGGCTTCCGGCAGCATCAACGCCTCGCCCTGATAGATCGCGGCGAGCGCCGTCGATTCGGGCGCTTCGATGCGGTAACTGACTTCGACCTTCGCGCTCGCGCCCGCGGCGAGCGGCGTCGACGGCGTGATCACTATTTGATTGAGCGTGGTGACCCGGCGGTCGTCCGTCGTTTCGACCTGCGCGGGAGAGCCCGCGACCGTGGCCCCGCCGACCTTCGCCAGCTTCGTGAGCCTCAGATAGAGCTTCGGCTTAGGCGTCTGGCTCAGGTTCGAGACGGTGACAGCCGCGCGCGCTTCGAGCGCGCTCGCCGCGGGGTCGAGATTCACCGTGATGTCGTAGCGGTCGACGTCGACCTCTTGCGCCGCCGCGACGGCGGTAAGCGAGAGCGCGATGAAAAGAGCGAATACAAATCTTTTGAGCATCAAAACCAGAACCCTTTGATAAGGTGATCGAGGACTTCTCACTCGGTTTATAGCTGATCTCGAACAAGCTCGTGGATGGCTTTAAGCTTTTCGAGCAGCGGGGCCAGCCGGTCGAGCGGCAGGCTGTTCGGCCCGTCCGACAGAGCCGCCGCCGGATCGTCATGCACTTCCATGAATACGCCATCCACGCCGCAGGCCACGCCCGCGCGCGCCATGTACTCTATGAACTGCGAATCGCCGCCGCTGGCCGCGCCCAGCCCACCGGGCCGCTGAAGGCTGTGCGTTATGTCGTAGACGACGGGGTATCCGAACTCGCGCATTATCGGCAGCCCGCGGAAATCGACTACCAGATTGTTATAGCCGAAGCTGGTGCCGCGCTCGGTTATCATCACGCGCTCGTTCTTTTGCGAAGTCGCCTTCTCGACCGCGTGCTTCATGTCGTGAGGGGCGAGGAACTGCCCCTTCTTTATGTTGACCGCGCGGTTCGAGCGCGCGACTTCGACTATCAGATCGGTCTGCCGTGACAGGAATGCCGGAATCTGCAAAACGTCAGCGACTTCGGCGGCGGCGCGCACTTGAGAGACTTCGTGAACGTCCGTAAGCACGGCGACGCCCGTCTCTGCGCGCACGCGCGCCAGAATCCTCAGCCCCTCGTCTATGCCGAGGCCGCGGTGCGCGTTGACTGACGTGCGGTTGGCTTTGTCGTAAGAGGATTTGAAGATGTAAGGGACGCCGAGCCTAGTGGTTATCGCCGAGATGGCCTCGGCCATCCTGAGCGCGTGCGACTCGCTTTCGACCAGGCAGGGACCCGCGATCAAAAACAGATCGCTCCCGCCAACTTCTGCGTTTCCGACTTTGAAGGGCTTAACGGCGACAGACATAAGTGAAGAAACATTCTACACGGCCGCCGCGCAAAGTTGAAAGCCCATTGGGCGCGGGGTCTTTTTCGTCGTCGACCGAAGGTCAAAAAATAACCGCCAGGGTGCAAAGATGGCACCCTGGCGGTTCAAGTAGTTGACTTCGAGCTATCGCGCTACCTAGCTCTTGCCGAGACAGTATTGGAGTATGCGGAAACTCCTGTGCTGCCTATTGCGCGAACTCGATAGAAGTAGGTTGCGCGGCTCACGACGTTTGAATCCGCGAAACTGATTATGTTCGCGTCAACCGTCGCGATCTCAGTAAACCCTGCCGTCGAGGAGGTCGTCGAGCGCTCAATAATGAAGCTGGTTTCATTATTCGCATTATCGACCCAGTTGAGCGATATCTGACCCCTGACATTGGCATTAGCCGTCAACCCTGAAGGCGCGGCCGGCGGCACCGGCGGCACAAACGTGTAGGTGGCCGTAAATACGGCCGACTGGTTGCCCGCCGCATCAACCGCGATGAACTTCAGCGTGGTTGTCGCGCTGATCGTTATCGAGTTGAGGTATCGCGTGCTAGCCGTCGTCGGAGTGCTCCCGTTAGTAGTGTAATAGAGCGTGGAAGACTCCGATGCCGTCAGGCTCACGGAAAACGGGCTGCTGAAGGACTGAGTTCCGGGCGTAGCAGTCGCAGTCGGCGCGCTCGTGTCGATCGTGATCACGCGCGTGCCGCTTGTGCCGACCACGCCACCAGGCGTCGTCGCCGTCGCCTTGATGGTGTGATTGCCCTGCGCGAGCGGCCCGGCCGTGATCGAAAACGTCCCGTTGGTCGCCACCACGCTGCCGACTTGCGCCCCGTCCACGAAAAGTCTGACCGTGGAATTGACCGCGGCAGTCCCCGTGAACGTTAGCGTAGTAAGTCTTGTTATGCCGTCCGTGTTGGAGACGCCGGTATCACTCGCCGGGGCGAGCGCCGGAATCGACACGCCCGGATTGATTCTGTAGACCTCGGTGAAGACCTGCGAGGCGACACCGTTCGCGTCAAGGACGATGAACTTCAGCGTCTTGGTCGAATCGGTCGCCGCGGGGTCAAGCGCGATTGTGATGGGGCCTGCGTACTCTAAGCCGTTCACCTCGGGCACGGGAGTGCTCCCGTCAAGCGTGTAGATGATCTCAGAATTCGGGTCAGGCGTAGAGAGCGTGACCGACTGGGCCTGCGTGTAGGCGCCGCCCCTCGGTCTTGCGGCCGCATACTGCCCTATGATCTTGCCCTCGATGGCGAACTGGTCAGACTCGCCCACAAGCTCGGTGACCTGTCGGGTGACCGGGTCGAGCCTCTCTATCCGGAAGTAGTTTTGCGCCCTTCCGTCGGAGCTTACCATCGGGCTGCCGACGACCCTGTGTGCCACATTCGGGTCTCCTACGAAACCGGCGGGAGGGCCGCCCTGCTCGGGCGGAAGCCCGAAGGTGTCCCAGGTCAAGTACGGCCCGACGCGGCTGCGCAGCACGCCGTTCGGGAAGGAGTTCACTCCCAGGTCTTCCGTGAAATTAATGCTGTCATCTCCAGCCGTCACGTTGTCGAATTCATCGACTCCGTAAGGGTGGGTTACTCTGTAGGTCGCTCCGGCGACGAGGTTATCAACTCGTATGCGAACGCGGCCAAAGGTTATCTGCTCGCCTTGCTGTATCGCTCCGCCGAACGCGCCTTCGAGCGCCAGAATGAGCCTGGCCGTTATTCCGCCTGTGCCTGTCAGCTCGGACTCGCCGCTCCAGTAGAACATCTCGTCGGGGAAGTTAGAGCCGGCTTCATTGGCAGCAACAAGCGCAGGTTGCGTCGGGTCGGGCAGGACGCTGACGCAGTTCGCGCCGCCAATGCATGGACCCAGCCTGACGCCAGTTTTGTCCTCGTACCAGATCGGGAAGCCCGTGTTTGCATCGATCGGCCCTACCCCCGCCAGCGGCGGCTGCGGCAGAGGCTCTCCAGGGGCTCCCGGCTCCGCAAAATTGTACGTCTCTAAAGCCACGGGCGACACCTGAGTGCCGAGCACCGCAACGTACCTCAGGTTAGTTGTGACTGCGGTATCAAACGGTACGGCGATCGGTCCCGTGTACTGAACGCGCGCCGTATTAGCCGCATTGCTCGGATCGGTCGGGAGTGAGCCGTCGGTCGTCTTGGTGTAGAAGATCGTTGCCGCCGGGTCGCTAGCGACCAGCGATACTGAAAGGGCAGAAGTATAAACGCCGCCTCTCGGATTTGCGGCCACGCCAAGCCCGGCGATCTTTCCCTGTACGGCGAATAGATTTGTCTGGCCAATGACCTCCGTGACCTGCCTTGTCGTGGGGTCTATCCTCTCGATGCGAAAGTAATTCTGGGGAAGCCCATTGGCATCAAAAAACGGGCTGCCGGTAACCTGGTGTTCAATATTAGGATCGCCAAGATAGCCTGCCGCGGGGCCGCCCTGCTCAGGCGGAAGCCCGAAGGTGTCCCAGGTCAGGAACGGGTCTATGCGTCCGTTCAGAGCGCCGTAGGGAAAGTTACCAACCCCCAGGTCCTGCGTGAAGTTAATGCCCCTATCCCCGGCCGCCACGTTGTCGAACTCTTCCTCGCCGTATGGATGGATTATTCTGTAGCTCGCGCCCTGCACCAGATTGTCTATCCTGACGCGAATGCGGCTGAAGGTGACCTGTTGACCTTGCTGGACCGTGCTTTCGAATGCTGCTTCAAGCGCCATGACCAGCAGGCCGTTCACCCCGTTGGTCCCGGCGAGCTCTGATTCGGCGCTCCAATAGAGCATCTCCTCTGGGAAATTGGAGTTCGCTGCGTTCGGCGCTACCAGCGGAGGCCGCGTGGGGTCGGGCAGAGTGCTCAGGCACATCCCGCCCGGATCGACGCAATACCCTACTCGCACGCCCTTGCTGTCCTCGTACCAGAACGGAAACCCCGTGTTGGGATCGATGGGGCCGAGCCTGCTCAATTGCGCATGGGCCGGGCCTCCCGAAAACGTGGACGCCAGGGCAAAGACCGCAATTAAGGTCGCCGAAATCGATAGCCTCATCCTCCATCGCGGCTTGCGGCTCATCTGTTTTTCTTTACCGTTGGGAAACAGTCTTCGTCTCCTAATCATTAAAATTCCTCCGTATTTCAAATGAATGTATTGGGCATAAATCTTCCACTAACGAGCCTCCAGATCGCTCGCCATAATTCTCTATTGCTCTCATCCCCTTATTCTGATTACTCCAACCAGACACAGAAACATTCCGAGAGCAAAGCGCCGCCTCTGAGGCCGCACTTATGATTGCCTTCGTCACTTATTAATGAAGCCAAGTGATCTGGATTTAATAATCCTTGATGTCACCCAACCCGTATTGCTCGTTACACCCAGGGCCGTAAGCACAAGGGGAGTGGAATCCTTAAACCTGATTCCTGACCAGGGCCAGAAGCGCTGTCAGGACTAGAGGGCAAGTGCAATACTTGTGCCTTGAATTACATAGAATGAAGAATTAAGTGTGGAAATGACTCTTAATAAAAGACGCGCTATCGGAAAAGGTTGACGCCGCGATCGACAACATGTCCGGCCGGTATGTTTCAGCGTGAATCACTCGCGCGCCATTTGTGATTCAATATGAAGACGCGGTTTCGAAAAGCTCTCTTCGATTAACCGAACGGGAGCATCGGCTCCATCTCTTCGACCGTCGGGGCGTCCAGAATATCGATTCGCCTTCCGAGCCCCTGGCGCTCGGCCTCGCGCTCGATCAGCCTCACCTGCGCCTTCGTCGCGGGCGCGTGTCGCTCGCGCGCCAGACGCCGTGCCAGTCCCGCGGGCTGCGTCGACCTGTAGTTCATCGCGTCGAGCGAAAGCGCGCGTGCGCCGCTCTCGCGCACGCGCGATACCGAGTCGATCACAAACTCTGTAGTCATCGGCGCGGGAACGATCGCCGGTGCCCACAGCACGTAAGTCGTTATGCCTCGCTCGGTGAGCCTGGCGATCGTGGCGAGCCGCTCGGAAGTCACGGGAGCCCACGGCTCGATCACCTGAGCGAGATCATCGTCGATCACAGATATGCTCATGCCGACGGCGGCGCGCGGCAGCCGGGCGATTATCTCCGCGTCGCGCTCGACCAGTGATTGCTTCGTGAGGATGAAGAGCGCGTGCTCGGGGTGACGCTCGAAGACTTCGAGCATCGAGCGGGTGATGAGGTAGCGCTCTTCGACGGGCTGGTAAGGGTCCGTGGCCGTCGACATAAAGACCGTAGTCGGTTTCTTGAACCGCGCCAGTTGGCGTTCGAGCAAACGGGGCGCGTCTTGTTTTATGTCTACGTACGTCCCCCACGTCCTCGCCTCGGCCTGCATGTGCGGCATCTGCGGAACGTAACAGTTATGGCTGATAAGACCGTTGGCGATGAAGTTCTCTGTCGAAGTTGTAATGTCGAACATGGGTATGACTTTACCGAGCGGCCTTATTTCGACTATTCGAGTTGCTCTCCGGACAGACGTCGTGCTGATGTCACATTTTCGAGTAATGGCTGGCGCGGTTAGCTGGAAGAACCTTGCTATTTCATCAAGCCCGCCGCGTAGTCTTATGTTCGACGCCATCCCCACCCTGTCCTCGCGCACTGTGCGCAGGCCTAGCGAAGCGAATGCTTCAAGCGTTATTCTAAGCATCTGCTCATCAGTGTTTGATACTCTCACAACGCGGCTAAAACTGCCTTCTGCGTCGAATATTCCCGCAAGCCATCCCCGAAGCCATTCCGATGATTCTCGATTTGCTATCAGTGCGGTGATGGTTTCGAATGCTGTTCGCGAGTGGTTGCGAATCGCATGGATTGGCTTATTCCCGTTGCGATTGCAGAATTCGAAGTCTCTCGTTTCAACGCCAAACCCGCTAAGATACTCCTTCGCTCGCTTGAGGGCCTCGATGTCGCTGAGGGCGAGTCTAAAGTGGTGCTGAACGTCCTTAGCTTGTGCCTTCTTTCTGCAATGTCGCGTATACTTGCCGGAATAGTCGTATTTTGCTAGCAACCCGTCACCGCGGATCAGGCCCGCAAGATACCCCCTCCTATAATCTTCGGTTTCGTGAGGCGTTCTTAGCGCATGCCCCACGCCTCTAATAAAGTTGTTGACTGTGAGGTATGCTCGCCGGCCTTCTCCGTGCATATTGCCAGTCGTGTATTTCCAACCGCGATCCGTCAGCCAGCGATGATCGCCGGAGCAGATCACACTATTATTGTTCTCAAGCGCTACCTCGAAAGCTTCTTTCAGACTTTCGGTTTTGTTCAGGACCGTTGCTTGAGCGTAGCGATACGACCAGGAGCCGTCATCACGATCATCACGCCTGACCCCAATGATCGATTCGCCGATCAAGAGGTCCTTTATCGGCTTCGTAGTGCCATCCGTCATCGAGACGAGCGTGTCGCCTTCTACGCAGTAAGCGCAGCCTACAGTGCAACTGACGTAAGGGTTAAGTGTGAACCCGCCCATGCCTGAGCGATTCAAGACAGACTTCGGCTGTATGACGTTGAGCTTGACCGTGTGCTCAGGCTTGCGTTTATGAGTCACACTTTAATTATATGTTCCCGGTTGAACGGCCGACAATCTCTCTTCATTATATCCAGATTGATGAGAAGAATGGCTGTGCGTTTTTGCGCAGCGCGGGACGTTTTTGAGCAAGGCCGAGAAGATCGATAACGCTCAGGATTTTATATCGGCGGTCGCAAGCCGCAGCGAGAAGACCCGATTCAACCGGTCACGGTTTGCGATCACGAGTTGCAGGTTGTTGTTTGCCGCCTCCACCAGATCGCTTTCGCCGCTTGCCTGGGCCTTATCAAGCAGCGACTGCGCGTCGTAGACTATGCGGTCAGCTTCGGCCAGTATTCGACTCAGGGCTTCGTCTGAAAACACCTTGGGACCTTTCCTGCCAGCTCGGTCGGGCAAGCTTTAATTTCTTGACTCCCACAACCCGTTGAGAGTATAAAGGTGGTGCGCAAATCTCGTTCTTCGGAATATCTTAGCCCCCACAGCCTCGATATTCCTTACTGAGTAGCGCACCACCGATAAAACTACCGCGCCGCAGGCCCCACCCTCGGCGCGGTTGCTTCTTCAAACGAAACGCACAATACCATATTGATCAACCTCTTGCAACAGGAAAGTTAAGGTAAAACCTTAATATCTGTGCGAGTGACCGGGCCGCGCGCCTCCGCGGCCACGAGTGTTAGCCCTCAGGGAGAGTTAAGAGGCAGTGCCACACAATTTAAAGAAACAGGCTGCGGACCTGGAGCGCCGGGTCAAGCAGCGGGCCGAGACGGTAAAAAAGGTTTTGAGGGAATACAGGGAAACCGTGCGAGCAAGCAGTGGCGCGGGCAAAGGGGCGTCGCCGCGGTCGCGCGATAAGGCGCGGCTGCAAAAGAAGCGGCTCGATGTCGAGCGGGCAAACGCAGAGTACATGCAGTTGCAAAAAGAGCTCGAACACCTCCGCTCCCGAATGCTGGCAAGGAAGTAAAGGCTTGGGTCGGATTCGAGAGAGAAATCTCACCGCAGAGACGCAGAGAGCAGAGAGACTACACAGAGAATATTGATTTAGCTCTGCGTCTCTGCGGTGAATCTTTACGGTCTGGCGGCCACAGAGTTCTTCACCTCGTCGATAAGCTGATCGAGGCTCGGCTTCAAATCAGGGTTCAACGCGCGCGCCCGCTTGAAGTCGCGCTCCGCCTGATCCTGCTTCCCCGCGATCAACAGCGCGAGCCCGCGGTTGGCATAGGCCAGCGCGTAGTCGGGTGCGATCTTAATAGCCTGGCTGTAATCGGCGATCGCAGCGCCGATGTCGGATCTCAACTGGTGGGCCTTGCCGCGGTTGTTGAACGCCATGGCGCTGGCCGGGTTGATCGAGATCGCTCTGTCGAGATCGGCGATCGCGCCCGACAGGTCACCGGCGACACAGCGCGCGGCGCCCCGGTTGACGTAGGCTTCAGGTAGATGCGGGTTGATCGAGATGGCCTTATCGAAATCGCTTATCGCCCCGGCTATGTCCGACTTGACGCGCCGTGCGATGGCGCGATTGTTATAGGCGAAGGCCGAGCGCGGGTCTAACCTGATGGCCTTGTCATAATTGGCAATCGCCAGGTCTATCTCGCCTTTCGCTTGCAAACTCCTGCCGCGCCTGACGTAGGCGTCCGTGTAGACGGGATTGATCCTGATCGCTTTGTCGAAATCAGCTATGGCGCGATCCGTCTCGCCTTTCGAAAACCATGCTATCCCGCGGTTGTAATAGGCCAGCGCGTTGAACGGGTCGGCTACGACTACTGCGTCGCTGATGTTGACATTTCCGCCGGCAAACCCGAACGCCATCTCCGGCATTCTGCCCGCGCCTGAGTTGACTTCGATCGCCCGTGTGAAGTCGGCTATGGCGGCGTCGAGGTTCTGGTTTTGATAATGTCTTATGCCGCGCTTGAGCAACTGCTCGGCCGACGGAGCCGTCTGCGCTTGAGCGACAGCCGACACCGAGACAAGAAGAATGGCCGCTGTTTCGAGAAGGACTACTATCGCTTTCCTGGCTCTCTTTACGTCTGTAACTCTCATTCTCAAAACCTCCGTTTCTCCTACATGATCGTTTATGAACGAACGATCGTGCTTATTTTAATTTACAAAAAAATAGGCCAGTGACGGGCTCGCAATCTATTGAATTGTGAATCGGGTCATTGGTCCGGGCGGTAAGAGTTGAGCAGCGATTCGAAAGCGACCCTGGCCCGCTGTTCCGCCTTCGGGTCGCCGAGCAGTCGCGCCGAGTGATGATACATCAGCATGATGCCGTAGAGTTCATAAGCGAACTGTTCAGCGTCGGCGTCGTCGGTGAAGTAGCCTTCGTTTACGGCGATGCGGGCGGCGCCCACCAGCACGTCTAGCCAGTCCTTTTGCAGCGAGACGAGGCGATCTTTAACAGGCCCAATAAAATCATCAAATTCCGCGGCCGCCTGGACGAAGAGGCACCCGCCTTGAAGCGAGCTCTGCTTAGGCCATTGGCACCAGTTCTCGAACAGAGCGCGCAATCGCGGCTCGCCCCTTGGCGCCTTGATGGCGGGTTTTACGACCGTCTCGATGAATTTTGCGGCGCCCTCTTCGAGCGTCTTAAGCTGCAACGCCTCTTTTGATTGGAAATGAGCGTAAAGGCCGCTCTTCGACATTTTCAGGTCGTCGGCCAGCCCGCCGATCGTCAGCCCGTCGAGCCCCACCCGACTTGCCAGTGCAACGGCATGATCGAGGATCTGCTGACGTGTGATCTCGCCTTTCCCCATAAACGCTCCTAAAATAGCACGGTCGTTCAATTGGCGCAAGCATTTTTTTGTCCCGGCGAATCATGCGAGAAAAAGCCATGAATTATTTGACACCGCTTTTTGTTTGGGATACCCTGGAGGCCCGTGAAGGGAGAAGCCGTAGCTATAATCCCTGCGCGGTATGGCTCGACTAGATTGCCGGGCAAGCCGCTGCTCCCCCTCGGAAAGATCCCCCTGATAATGCACGTAGTTGAGCGCGCGCGCTGCTGTCGGCTCGTTTCGCGCGTCATCGTGGCCACGGACGATCATCGCATAATCGAAGCCGTCCGCGCGCACGGCGCCGAAGCCGAGATGACCTCGGCCGACGCGCGAAGCGGCACGGACAGAGTCTTCGAGCTTGCCTCTAGAATCGGCGCCGAGCTTGTGGTGAACGTGCAGGGCGACGAGCCGCTCATCTCTCCCGAGACGATCGATGCAGCAATAGAGCCGCTCATGATGGACCCAAGGATTCGGATCAGCACGACTTCCGAGCCTATCACAGAGATCGAAGATGTCTTTAACCCGGCGGTCGTAAAAGTCGTCACCGACCGCGCGGGGTTTGCGCTCTATTTTTCTCGCTCGCCGGTCCCATACGTCAGGCTCTCCCCTGGGCTGACGCTTGAAGAGACGTTGCGGCGGGACGCGGGGCTGTTGTCTAATTATCGTAAGCACACGGGGCTATATGCTTACCGCGGCGAGGCGCTTTCTGAGTTCGCCCGAATGTCGGCCGCGCCGCTCGAACACCTTGAAGCCCTGGAACAGCTTCGCGCGCTTGAGAATGGTATCGCTATCCGCGTCGTAAAGGTCGAGCACCGGTCTATAGGTGTAGACACCGAGCAGGATTACGAACGAGTAAAAAGGTTGATTGAGGAGAACCAATTATGACCAAGTATATTTTCGTCACCGGCGGGGTCGTATC
>DATFGQ010000081.1:0-44226 GCA_035249305.1 Blastocatellia bacterium
GTGGTAATCCTCAGCTTGAGCGGCGGCGCCCTTGTTCGGCGGCAGCCTGACGAACATAGCCCTGGCGCCCGTGTCGCGGTCCTCGCTGACGACCGCCACCTGCACACCTTTGAACGACCCAGTACCCTCTTTGTACTGCAAGTCCTTCGCCCTGTAGATGCCTGGCCGCGCCGCCGACTTGCCTGCCGTCGGCTGGGCATTTGAGGTTTTGCTGCTTTTCTGTCGCGAATTAGCCATCTGAATTCCTCCGATAATAGCCTGAACCGGCACGTCTGAATGCGGCGTGCCGATTCAGGGTTGTTGAGAAACAACTAACGCCCGCAAGCCTGCACCTAGCTTTGCGGGCGCTCTGCTATGGCTCCCTGCTGCTCTGATTCTTTACCGGCACGAAGCGCTTTAGCTTCGCAGCATCGCCGGTCCGCTCGATCTCGTCTACGCGCTCGACGGTGACGCCCGGCTCGCTAATGCCGAGCCTGCGCAGGCCCGCCTCAATGGTTCCGCTGAGCCGCCGGCAGTCTATCGGCGCGCTTGAGGTCAGGATGATGTGCGCGCCATCATTAGTCTGACGCACCTGGTACTCCAGCGCCGTCGACTCTCGACTTAGGGCCTCGCGGAAGAATCCCGGTTGAACCTCGATGTCGCCATCGTATTTGAAATAATCGTCGAGCCTGCCTTCCACGTTCGAAATGCGCCTGAATGAAGAACCGCAACCCGGCTGCTCCGCGCTCAACACAAACTGGTCGGTCAGCTCGTAGCGAAGTAATGGGAGCGTGCTGCGGAACAGCGGGGTGACGTAAACCTTCTCGGCGCGCTCGCCGGGGTTGATGGGCTTGCCCTTCCTATCGACGGGCTCAATGATGACTTCGTCGTCGACTAGAAGCAGGCCCGGCTCGAAGCCCGACCCCATGGCCAGCGCGCCGACTTCGGTCGTTCCCCATCCGTTTATTACCGGGCTGTCACAGATGCGGGAGATTGCGGCTTCGTGCTCGGCCAACAAGGGCTCGGCCACCGTTATGAAGAGCATCGGAGTGATCTTCAGCCGCCCGGCTTCGGCTTCTAATACCAGCCTCGGGATAATTGACGGATAGAGCATCAGTATATTCGGGTTTGCCCTGTTCAGCCTTTCGACGATCTCAGATATGGGCGCGGTGACGGGGATAGTGTTCGGCCCGGCTGTGCTGAAAAAGCGGACGACGTGCTGTCCATGGAAGACAGCGCTTGGCGCTGTGATCGAAGCGACGACGGGCGCGCGGTCGCGGTTGCCCGTACGGGCGGCCCAACGAAAGATAATCCTGGCGAAGGTCGCCCATTGCCTCGCCGCTTCTTCCCAACTGAAGACCATCAGCGCGGGCGAGCCACTCGACCCGCCGGTCGTGCTGACGCGGTATCTGGAGTTTATGTAACCGCCGCCGCTGGTTTCGACTCGGATGTGGTCGCGGCACCTATCCAGTGTCAGATGCCTGTCGATCACTATCTCGTCAAAGTGGGTCATAAGGTCGGCCTTCGCCATGGGGGGGATCGAAACCAGCTCTTCCTCAGAAAAATTATCCGCATCGACGTCGCTCAGCCGCTGCGAGTGCCAGGGCGACTGAGACTTGAGCCTGGCTATGAAAGACCGCAGCGCTGACGCGCGGAACTCTTTGACGCGCTGAGCGGGCCAGTCCACCCTTTCCATCATTTCGGGCAACAGGTTTTCAACGGCGGCTTGCTGTAACCGCGCTACCTCCTCTTCTGGTTGCATAGCACCCCGATAATTCAACTGCCGTCACCAGCCCGTCGGCGGCTCACCTGCCGCCGAACCGGGCGCTGAAAGTTACATTCACCGTGCGCGGGTCCCCAAGAAAGCCCGCGACGATACCGAAAGGTGGCGTCGATGCGTCAAGGCCCGCGACCAGATAGCGTTCATCAGTCAGGTTCTTTCCGCCGATGCTAATCCGCCAGCGGCGGTCGGGCGGCTCGAAGGCGGCGAAGGCATTTGCGACGGTATAGCCCGGCTGTAAAAGGTCCGGCAGATTACTGACCGTCAGGAACCGCTTGCCCTGGTAGTTTATGTCGCCGCCGATATGTAAGCTGTATCCCGAATCGGAAAGCTGTATGCCATAGGCTCCGCCGAACGTCGCCGTCCATTTCGGAGCATTCGGCAACTCGCGCACGTCGCTCAAGTCGACGCCGCGCTCACGCAGTTCCAGGAACTTTGCGTCTGTGTAGCCTGCGTTGGCGAACAGTTGCAGTCTTGAGATAGGGTAGGCGGCCAGATCGACCTCAAATCCCCTTGTGACCGCTTTGCCGGCGTTCGTAAACAGTGGCAAGAAGGTCGCCCCGTTGTCAGCCGTGCTGAAGCTTGCGAGCTGAAGATCCCTGTAGTCGTTATAAAAGAGGTTCGGGTTGAAGAATAGCCGGCGATTGAACCAGGATGTTTTTGTGCCCACCTCGTAGGTCCAAACATACTCCGGCTTGTAGGGCTCGCGCTGGAGAGGGTTGGCCGCTTCGTTAGCGCGCCCATTGAACCCGCCGCTCTTAAACCCGCGCGCGACGCTCCCGTAGATTAGCGCGTTCTCCCCGCCCCTGTACTCCAGACCGACTCGCGGCGTCAGCGCGCCCCAGTCTTCCGACACACCCTGGATGTCTGTAATCCGCCTCCCGTTACCGGGAAATCTCAGCGGGGGCCGCCCGCCCGGCCCTCTGCCAAACCCGCCGAAAAGATTCGAATCCGGCGCGTTGAGATTAGCCGCATGTTGTTCTGATATTCGGCTGAATCGTTTCGTCTCGTAAGTGAAGCGTAGCCCCCCCGTAACCGACAGCGCCTCTGCGAGGTGGTAGCTCGTCTGCGCATAGGCGGCGGAGCTTAAGGTCCTCTGCTCGTACATGGAATCGATTGAGAAACCCTTGGCCGTCCCATCGGTCCCGTCAAACTGATCGTCATTCTCGTAGAAGAAGAAGAGGCCGCCGACCGTGCTCCATCGGCTGCCGGCAAAGTGCGTGAACTGAATCTCCTGGCTGGCCTGGTCATGCTCCTGGAGCGCGAACGCGTCAGCGGACCGGGCTTCCGTGGCGTCGAAATCTATTCGCGTGTCGCTATCAATCCCCCTATAACTCGTCACGGACTTGAGCTGGAAAGCGTCGCTCAGACGCCAGTTGATACTGCCCGAAACGCCCCACGTGTCTACGTCATTCTTGTCTTCGGCGTTGGCGCGCACGCGGAATGGGTCGTCCTTGCTGGCCGGTATCGTGACGAATCTGCCTGCCACCAGTCCGGGGAAATCCAGCGCCGTAACCTGCGGCCGAAGCAGCGCGCCTACATGAAGCGATGGGCGCTCTCTCAGCGCGTCCGCACGAAGCCCGATATTGAGACGCTCTGTCGGTTTGTACAGAAGCGTCGCGCGGCCCGCGAAGCTCTTCTCATCGCCAGTGCGCTTGCCTGTAAATTGGTTGAACTCGAACCCGTCGCGGTTGAAGCTTGCGACTGCGATGCGCGTCAGAAGCCTGTCACGGACGAGCGGAAAATTAATATGCCCTTTAACATCCGCGCGCTCGTAACTGCCGCCGGTGAATTCGATTCCGCCCGCCAGATCATTCGTAGGCGGTTTTGAAATCAACTTTATCGCGCCGGCGATTGTGTTCCTCCCGTAGAGCGTTCCCTGCGGGCCGCGCAGGACCTCTATACGTTCGAGGTCAAGAAAGTTTAAGACCGCCCCCTGTGACCGCGGGAGTAATACGTCATCCAAATAGAGCCCCACACCAGAGTCGACCGTGAATACGGTATCCTCCTGCCCTATGCCGCGGATGAATATCGCGCCATTGCTGTGCGAAGACCTGGCGCGAAAAAAATTCAGGTTCGGGACATGGAGAGTCAGGTCTTGAGTCTCATCGATCTGCTTCTCTCTCAATTCATCGTCACCCAGAGCCGTGACTGAAAGCGGAACGTCTTGCAGACTCTCCTCACGCTTCTGCGCAGAGACGATCATCGTCTCTTTGATCTTGATCGGCAGCACGATCTCCAAGTCGCGGTTCGCCGGTGACGTGGGGTCGATGTTTTTGACTTCGACGTCTTCGAAGCCGGCAGACCTGACCCTGACCGCGTAGAGGCCCGGCGGAAGCGACGGGAAGGTGAAGCGGCCCGCGTCGTCGGTTCGACTCTCGCGCCTGAGATCGGTGCTTTGATTTGTCAGGCTCACAAAGGCGTCCGAGACCGCCGCGCCGCTGGCGTCGCGGACGGTTCCGGAAACCGTGACGTTTTGAGACTGGGAAAAGGCTGGAATGGCGAGGAAGCTCGTTATGTATACGAAAGCTTTGAATAATCCTTTTTTCATCTGCGGGGCTCTCCTTTTTGAGACAAGGCAGTCCACGACGCAGACGGGCAAGAGGTCTGCCCATCAGCCAGGACTACTAAAGTTTCTGATCTTGTTCCGTGTACGGGGCGACATTCTACACAAACAATATCTCCTTGTCAATCAATAATTTACAAGACAAAAACCCTTGTTGCACTTCAAGGGAGGCTTCTTTGAAACTCCGAAGACTAAGATGCACTTCAAGGGAAATCGCGCCATAGAATGTAAAACTCGTTACATATTTGCGAGAAGGCTTGTTGCACTTTAAGGGAAAACCTTGCTTAAGGAAGATGGGGTGTTGCACTTCGAGGGAAGCCGCGCGCGAATCGGGAGGGAAGAATTTACAGGCGCGTCTCCAGGCCGGGCCGTCAGGCGTGATCCGACTTAATGAGGCGACGATAGGTTGTTGCATTTTTCATTTGCGGTTGTGAGAATATCTGCGAACGCCAAAGCCCAGAAGGGAGATGAAGTGAAGCGTGTTCCGGCAAGAGCAAAACAGAAAGAGCAAGCCGCCTCTGCGCCCGCGTCTATAAAGATCGAGAAGAATCTCAGCTCACTCGGCTTTTTTACGCCTTCGAGCAGGAGGATACGGGCCGCGAAGAGTAAGACGGTTGCGTTAACCCGCCATATGGATGGGAGAGACATTGAAGCAAAGGTTACAATCGCCCCGGCGGCGATTTATGGGTTGCCCGTCACAGCGGACCAGGACAAATACCTCGCCCTGCAAAAGATCATAACCGACCAATACCAGCAGACGGGTGAAGTCAAAAACCCTATAGGGTTCACGTCGGCGGAGTTGCTGCGGCTGCTCGGGAAGAGGGTCGGGACGGGTAAGAACTACGGGGAGATTAGCGTTTGGTTAAAGCGAATGACTCTCACCGACATCATATCGCAAGGGGTCGTTTACTTTGCGGGCCAAAAAGCCTGGGCCGTCGACACCTTTCATGTCTTCGAGAAGGCTGTCTCCGTCGGGCAGGAGATGCCGGGAGGCGGGACCGCGGACAAGAATTACGTGTGGCTCTCGGAATGGCAGCTTGAGAATATAAACAATAATCACCTCGTTCAGATCGACTACGAGACTTATAAAAAACTGAAGAACCGCATAGCGAAGGCGCTGGTGCCGCTACTTCACGTCTGGATTTACGCCGCGCGCGACGAAGGGTATTTCGAGAAGCGTTACGACGAGTTGTGCCAGCGCCTGTGTATTCGCGAGTATGATCATATCTCAAAGATTACCGAAAAGCTCGGCCCCGCTTTGAATGAGCTCAAGGCCCATTCATACATCACCGCCTGGGAGATCGAGAGGGCCGGCAGTAATGATTCATACAAGATCATTTTCTATTTCGGGGAGAGGGTCTATCAGGACCATCGCCGCCGACTGGCGCAGAAGCCCCCGCAGGCGCGGGCGGCAACGCCCGGTCCCTCTGTCGAGCAGGAATCGGATGATGCAGATTCGGTGCTGCTTTAAATACTAACGAGCTGGAGTCGATAGTGCGTCATCGCAAACGGCATTGCGATGACGCACTATCAGAATTAGCCGGCCCTTCTTACCCTAGCGATTGCCTTTAATGAAATCCCGTATGTAAGAATTCACAAGCTCCGGTTTCTCATGAATGACCCAGTGAGTGCCTTCCGGGATTCGTTTGATTGTAAGATTGGGCACGAACTTATCTAGCCCTTCCAGATTCCCCGTGAGCAGAGCCGTGTCCTTCTCGCCCCAGATCACTAGCGTCGGCACTTTCACTTCCAGCGAAGGCAGCGTCATCCCCGACGCCAAATCGCCTTTGGCTTCGCTCCCGGCGGCGGGCGGCCCTACGCGCGCCGCGCGGTAGTAATTCAAGCCGCCCGTCAGCGCGCCCGGCTGCGACCACGCCTCTATGTAAGCCTTCTTGTCTTCTTCCGTGAAGTGACCCGCCTTCAACCCCTCGCCAAGGACGACCTGGACCAGCGCCGCGTAGTTGTTGGCCGATAGTGTCTGCTCGGCCTGCGGGCTGCGAAACATCAGCATGTACTGGCTCGCCTTCTGTTGGGCGGGGTTGTCGCGGAGCTCGCGCTGGAACACGCCCGGGTGCGGCGCGTTGATGATGACGAGCTTTTCAAGATAGTCGGGGTGCGCGATGGCGAAGGCCCACGCTATTGCTCCGCCCCAGTCGTGCGCCACGAGGGTGAATTTTTTGTGGCCCAGCTTTTCGGCCAACTGCCGCAGGTCTTCGACCATGTACTTGACCTGATACTGTTCGACCTCCGCGGGCTTTGAAGAGAGGTTATAGCCGCGCATGTCCGGGGCCACGGCCTGGTGGGTGCGGCCGAACTCGGCGAGCTGGTTTTTCCACTCGTACCAGAACTCCGGGAACCCGTGGACGAACATTATGAGCTTCCCTTTGCCCGCGGTCGCGTAGTGGAGGCGAACGCCGTTAACGTCTGCGTATTCGTGTTTCAGCATCCCTGCTCCTTCTTTCTTGCCCGACGCTTTCATCGCCTGGCCCTGGGCCGAGAAGGCCAGTAAGGCGATCGCGCATGCGGCCGCAATCAATCGGGCCTTCGGTCTTAGCTTCTGAACTCTCATGTCGGTTCACCTGCTTTCTGTGATCACTTCTTGACTTTCGGGTGAAGGTACTCTTGCGGAGGCCCTTCGTAGATGGTGTAGCACCTCTGACAGCGGTGAAGGGTGTTTCCGGGCGCGGCCTTCTCGACCACGTCCTCGGGGGCTGTGAGCCACTGCTTGACGTGGCCCGTGCAATTCTGGCCCTTCTCGTTCTTCACCGTGCAGACGGTCTGGCCTGGAAGGAGCGCCTGGTAAGCGTTGCTCTTGTCGCTCCCCGGCTGGATCGATTTAGACTTCATGTCGGGCAGGCCGACTTCGCTCATCTTGATTCCGCCTCCTCGAAGAGTTATTCAAGTGCGCTATATTATTTCAACAGCGAGCGATGGGTCAACGAGCGCCGCCCAAATTACTATTTACTCGACTGCGCTATGCGACTAACATAAACGCTCGGATCAACATTCTAACAGCTCTGGCTTTGCTGCCCCCGCGTGCCGACCTACTGCCGAGTCGCTCAATGTCTCAAATATCGAGAGGGGATATTCTAGACCGCGTCGCAAGCGGCGAGAGTCTGCGCGGGCTGAACCTCGTGCGCGCGGACCTGACGGGGCTCGACCTTACCGGCATAGACCTCACCGAAGCCAACCTGCGCATGGCCGACATGACGGGCGCGGATTTGAAAGACGCGCGACTGACGGGCTGTTCGCTGAGCGGCGCCACGCTCAACCAGGCTAAGCTCGTAGGCGCCAACCTGGTCGAGGCGAGCCTGATCGGCGTGACGCTCAAACGCGCGGACCTGTGCCGCGCGGACCTGAGCGGGGCCGACCTCACGGGCGCGAGCATGGTGGAAGCCCAGCTCATCGGCACCTACCTCGTCGGCACGTACCTGAACGAAACCGACCTGACGAGCGCCTCTCTCTTAGGCGCTTACGTGAGGATGGCCCAGATGGCCGGGGCCAACCTCTCGTCGGCCTTGCTCGAAGGCGCGGACCTCTCTCACGCCGACCTGTCGGGCGTCCGCTTTGACGGCAGTTGCCTGGTCAACGCGAGCCTGACGGGCGCGTCGCTTGCGGCGGCATCTTTCGTGGGCGCAGACCTCAGGGGCGCGGACCTGACGGGGGCGGACTTGTCGGGTTGCAACCTGACCGGCGCAAAGCTCCGCGGGGTGAAATACAAGGGGGCGAAACTCGACGACGCGTGGGCCGACTGGGTCGATCTGAGCGCGGGGGGGAACGCCGACCGCGCCTCGCTCGAAGAGGTCTTCGCAGGCATCCTCGGCCGACCCACGGCGCAGGTGCTCGTCGAGGGCCACGTCTCCGACGACGTGTGGGCGGTCCTGCTCGCCCACCTGTGCAAGTTTCAAACGATACGGCCAGACTTTTCAGACGTGAAGCTGAAGGCGATTCATCAGGGCGTAAGCTCGTCGGCCCTCTACCTGGAAGCCGACAGAGAATTGAGTCTGGCGGCCTACCTGGCGGAGTTCGCCGACGTGATCGGGCGAGGGTCTGTAGAGCTTTTCGAAAAACTTGCGGCAGCCGTCACGGACCAGGGCAAGAAATCGGACCCGGCCGGCTCGTCAGGCCCGCTGGGGCCGCCGCCGACTCCGGGCCAGCTATTCGACCTCGAAGACCTGCTCGGGAGAATGGGAGCGCCCGGAAGCGAAGCGCTCCAGGGCACGCCTTTCTGGGCGAGCGAAAAAGCGTTTATCATCTTAACCGGCAGCCGCCGCATCTGGCTCGAAGCCGCCTCTAGCGAAACCCTCACGCTGCGCCCGCCGCATGCTTCTAGCGTCGGAGTCGATCTGATACGAGGCCGCTTCATCACTGACGAACAGCGCCGAAATCGAAAGTAGTCCTGAGTGCTGAGTTTATTCTTTCACTCAGGACTCAGCACTCAGCACTCAGGACTCAAAATGCGGCGCACCTTTTCGAGCGCCTGCTTATCGCCGCCCGATTGCCCGACAAGCTCGACGTTGCGCCGCGCCAGCAGGCGATAGGCTTCAACCCAATCCCGATCTAGCCCATCCATAGCCATCATGTTTCGCTCGACGGTCCCGGCGTCGCCGCGCTTGACGGGTCCTGTAAGCGCACGCGCGGGGCCTACGGCTCGCACGTTCGCGATCGTCCCTTCGACCAGCGGGAGCAGAACCCTCATCGCCTCCGTCTCGCTCAAACCGCAACGGGACAACATCTCTAGGCTGATGCTCACAAGCGCGGTGACCCCGCCCGAAGCCATCACCCCCGCGGCGTGGTAAAGCCCTTTCATCGCGGTCGCTATCTCGAAGTGGCTCGCGCCTATGCGATCGACCAGGCGGCGCGCGGCGCGCGAGGCCCGCGCGCTCCCCTCGATGCAAAAGAAGCTCGAACGGACTTTGCCGATAGCGCCCTCGGGACTCTCGAATGACTGGAGCGGGTGGCACGAGCCTGTCGCAAACCCGACCCGCTTGAGGGGCGCGAGCACCTCGCTCGACATCGCGCCGCTCACGTGCAAGACGACCGCGCGGCGGAAGTTCGCCCTCGCGCCTTCGATCATCTTTACGGCGTCTTTGATATGGTCGTCGGGCGTCGCGATCAGGATGATGTCGGCCGCACGCAGGCGCGCATCACGCGCCGACTGAGCCTCGCCCTGACCTATGAAACGGGCCGCCGCGCGGGCGGATCTCTTCGAGCGGCACACGAGCTCGCCTATCTCGTAGCCGGCTTCCGCCGCAAGCCTCCCGAGCGTCTGGCCCACGCGCCCCGCGCCTATGATGGTGATCCTCAAATGTTAAGCTCCTCCGCCAGATTTCAGCTATCAGGTTACAATCGAACCGGCGCGAGCGCCAATTCTTCACGCAAATTAACGTTTTATAATCGGCTTCTAATCATTCTTTAATCTCGGCCGGGTATAATTTAAGTCTCGCGGGCGCTGCTTTCCGCGCCGCGAGGGGCTGTGATAGACTTTCAATGTCGAGGCGACGCGACCCGTGCGGACGCTCCGAGCGACCACCAACAGGAGTACAATAAGATGAAGACGAGTTTGATAAAGCGAAGTTTAGCGCTGATGCTTGCGGCGATGTTTTTCGCACCCGCGACGCTGCTTGCCGACGACAAGAGCACTGATAAAAACGATAAGAAGGAGGCGACTGCCTCGACGACGGCTGTGCCTAAGGGCAAGCTGGCCGACGACGAGAACCCTCTGCTGATTGGCAGCCGGAAGATAAACAAACACCAGATCAATTTTTACTCGCTCGAAAAAGAGGTCGGCATAGGCCGCCAGCTCGCCGCCGAAGTCGACCGCCAGGCCAAGTTCATCGATGACCCGATAATCACCGAGTACGTAAACCGCGTCGGCCAGAATATCGTGCTGCACTCGGACGCCAAAGTGCCGTTCACGATCAAAGTCCTGGATTCCGACGACGTGAACGCGTTCGCGCTGCCCGGTGGTTTCTTCTACGTCAACAAAGGCTTGATACTCGCCGCCGACAACGAGGCGGAGATAGCCGGCGTCATGGCGCACGAGATAGCGCACGTCGCGGCCCGCCACGGCGTAGAGCAGGCTTCCAAAGCGCAGATAGCCAACTACGCGATGATCCCGCTGATCTTTATGACCGGCGGCCTTGGCGCCATCGCATACCAGGCCGCGCAGATAGGCGTGCCGCTGGCCTTCTTGAAGTTCGGCCGCGGGGCCGAGAGCGAGGCCGACAAGCTCGGCGCGCAGTACGCCTGGGCCTCGGGTTACGACCCGAACAGCTTGATAACCTTCTTTGAAAAACTCGAGAAGAAAGAGAAGTCGAAGCCGGGCACGCTGTCGAAGCTCTTCCGCTCGCACCCGCCGACCCCTGACCGCATCACGGGCGTGCGCACTCTGGTCGCGCGCTTCCCGGACCGCGACGAGTACACGATCTCCACGTCGGAGTTTAACCGCGTCAAGGCCCGCCTGCTCCAGCTCACGAACGCGCGCACGATCGGCGATGAGGCCAACCGCGAGACGGGTCCCAAGCGCCCCACGCTCAAACGGCGCAAGGAGGGCGACGATCCTAATAACCCGACGAAGCCCGCCGAGGAGCAGCCGAAAGACAGGCCCACGCTCAAGCGGCGCGACAGCGACGGCAAGTCTGGCGAGACGAAACCGCCTCAACAGTAGTACCGATTCTTACTCTACCCGACGAAAGCGGGACGGCTGGTCGATACAGCCGCCCCGCTTTTCTATTGAGTCGAGAGCTGTCTGATCGCCTCGTAAAGCGCGATGCCGGCCGACGTGGCCAGGTTGAGCGAGCGCACTTTCGAGTTGGGCATGGGGATGCGCAGGGCGCGGTCCCAGTTCGCCCGCAGCAACTCTTCAGGCAGGCCGCGCGTCTCGCGCCCGAAGACGAGGCAGTCTTCGTGTAGGAATTGAAAGGCGGTGTAGCAGATGTCGGCTTTCGTAGAGAAGTAGACGAAGCGGCTCGCGGGGAGCGCGCCGTAGAGCGCTTCGATGTTCATGTGATAATGAATCTCCACCTCGCCCCAGTAGTCGAGCCCCGCCCTGCGGACGGCCTTGTCGTCCGTGCGAAAGCCGAGCTTTCCGACCAGGTGCAGCGGAGTAAAAGTCGCGGCGCACATGCGGGCGATGTTGCCGGTGTTGGGCGGAATCTCGGGCTCTACCAGGGCGACGTGCAGCCTCGACCTCGCCTCCGAGTCCCCTTTCATACGGAGCTTTTCCCCGCGCGCTCAGAGCCCTGGCCGAAGGCGTGGCAGAGCGCCGCGCGCACCAGCTTTTTATGATCGAAGGCGAGACGTGGGAGTTGCGTGACCGAATACCACCGCGCCTCTTCGGCGTCGTCGGCCGCTTTCACTCGGGGGTATTTCTTGAGACAGGCGGTAAAACCTATGCTGACCGTGTGGCCGCGCGGGTCGCGGCCGGGGTCGCCGAAGGCCCCGAACTGTTCGAGCCTGACGCGGCGAACCCCCGTCTCCTCCTGAAGCTCGCGCGCGGCGGCTTTTATTAACGGCTCGTGCTGATCGACGAACCCGCCGGGTAGCGACCACATCCCCTTAAACGGTTCGAACGCGCGCTTAATTAACAACACCTCTATTACGTCATCCGTCGTGCGATGAAAAAGCGCCACGTCGACCGTCAGCGCCGGCCGAGGGTAGTCATAACAATACTTCTTCTCCCGTTTCGGCAAAGTCCTCGCGCCTTTGTTCTGGTATGCGGCCTTACTGTGGCCTGGTCCTGTGCCTGGTGAGACTTGCGATCACGGTTACCAACTCGGCCGGCTCAACCGGCTTAGCGACATGCGCGTCATAGCCGGCCGACAGCGCCCGCATACGATCCTCGACCCTCGCCTGCGCCGTCAGCGCAACCGCCGGTATTCTCGCCCCCCGCCCTTCATCTTCCAGCCTCACCCGGCGAATCAATGAATAGCCATCTTCTCCAGGCATTTCGATGTCACTCACCAGCACATCCGGTCGCCATTCTCTTAAGGCCGCCAGCGCCTCCTGCGCCGACGCCACCCCTTTGACCTCGGCCTGGCACTCCCGGAGGATGGTGACAATTAAATCGCGGGCGTCCGCGTCATCTTCGACAGCCAGCAATCGGAACCCCGCGAGCGTCGGCGGGCATTCGAAGGGCACTCCTGATGAAGTCACCACTTTCTTTCTATCGCGAGGGCTTTCCGGCGCTCGCCCAATGCCGTCATCGATCATAATAGGCAGCTTCACGGTGAAGGTTGACCCCTGGCCAGGGCCGCCGCTATAGGCCGTCACCGTCCCCCCTTGCAGCTCGACTAAATGGCGCACAATCGCCAGCCCCAGCCCCAGCCCCCCCTGCGTTCTTGTTAGCGTGCCGTCCGCCTGCCGGAAGCGATCAAAGACATGTGGCAAGAACTCGGGCTTGATTCCCAGGCCGGTGTCACTCACCACGATTTCAGCATGCGAGTTGACGCGTTGCAGCCGGGCCTGTATGCGGCCTTGATTCGGGGTGAACTTTACGGCGTTCGAGAGCAGGTTCCACACGACTTGCTGTAAACGGCCCGGATCGCCCGAGACAGGCCCGGCTTGCGGGTCGAGCATCATCTGTAGCCGGATCTCCTTGGCGTCGGCCGCGGGCCTCACTACGTCAACCGCCGCCTGGACGATCTGCATAAGATCGACGGGTTGAACGTCAAGCCTGAGCTTCCCGGAAATGATTCGCGACACGTCCAACAGATCGTCGATGAGCTGGGCCTGTAATTTGGTATTGCGCCACAAGACTTCGACCGCATGTGTTCTGGTCGAGTCGTCGAGCTTGCCCGAGTGGAGCATCTCTGTCCAACCCATCATCGAGTTGAGCGGCGTGCGTAGCTCGTGCGACACGGTGGCCAGGAATTCATCTTTAGCCCGGTTGGCGCCTTCCAGCTTCAGCAGCAGGTCGCGCATCTGGTACTGGCGGCGTCGGGCGCGCAATGCCGAGCGCATGACGCTGCTCAGTATGGCGATGTTGATGGGCCGCTCCAGGATCGTCAGATTCAACTGAGGCCCGATGGTGTCGAGGAAGAATCGGGCGCTATCCCTGGTGCTGGTAAAGAGAATCAGCGGCAGGTCTGACCAGAGTTCTTGCCGTTCGAGCGTCTCCAGAAGAGATTTCAAATCAGGTGCGCTCAGCGCTTCTTCCGTCAGCAGGGTGGCCCCCGCGCCGCCAAGTAATTCCCGGCAAAGCTCATTCATATCGCGACACGCGTATGATGAAATACCTTCTTCGGCCAGGATCTTGCAAGCCAGGGCCGCGTCACGCCCTAAAGGTGTGAGCAGAAGCACGCGTTCTTCGGTCGCGCTACTTTGAGTCGTCATCGTCGCTTGCTAATAATGGGCCGGCTCCGCCAACGTATTTCGGTACGCCCGTGAGCACGCCCATGAACTCTTTGAGCGGCCTGCCGACCTCGATCCCCTGCGAGGTGATGCGGAATTCTCTGATGGTTCGCTCGTGACTGCCGGTCCGTTTCTTGACGACCGACAGCGCCTGCCGCACCTCGCCCCCGGCTTCGAAGTAGCGAAGCATCAAGACGGTGTCGGCCAGGTAGCTGAGGTCAACAGGGACTTGCATGCCGCCCACTATCCCATGTTGAGACAGTATCAGCAGTGTCAGCACGCCCTGCTGGCCGAGGTAGGTCAGCAGCTCGTGCATATGGGCGGTGAGAAAGCGTTCTTCGGGCATCGCCTGGAAGTAGCCGTTGACGGTGTCGATGACCACGACGTTGGCCTTATCCTGTTCAACCGCCTGGCGGACCATGAAAGAGAACTCGCCGGCAGACAGTTCGGCCGGGTCGACTTGCTTGATCTTGCAGCGCCCGGTCGCCGTGTGCTTTCGCAGGTCGATGCCGATCGTCGAGGTGCGCTTCAGCAGCGTATTCACGCTTTCATCGAAGGCGAAGATGGCCACCTGACCGCCACGCGCGGCGGCGGCGAAGGCGAACTGCGCCGCGAGCGTTGTCTTGCCCGACCCCGCCGGCCCTAGGATGAGCGTCGCCGTCCCGGCGTCAAGGCCGCCGCCAATCAGCGCGTCCAGCGCCTCCACGTTGCTAGAGATCGCCTCGAACTCTACGTCCGCGTGGTGTTCGGCGGCAACCAGGCGAGGATGCACGACCACGCCCCCCGTCTCTATATTCAAGTTGTGGTAGCCGCTGCGATACTTGACGCCGCGCAGCTTGGAGACGAACAGGGTGCGCCGCGCCGCGCCGTAACCGGGCGAGTTCTGGTCGAGCAGAATCACGCCATGAACGATGCTCTCCAGCAGCCGGTCGGAAGCCTCGGCCGTGTGGTCGTCTAGCAAAAGGACGGTGCTCTGCTTGCCGAGGAAGAACTGTTTAAGCGCCAGTATCTGCCTCCGGTAACGCAGCGGTTCTCGGGCCTGCAAACGCATCTCCGAGAGCGAATCTAAAATCACTCGGGAGGGCTGCAATCGTCCGACCTCATCGAAGATAGCTTTGGTCGTTTCAACCAGCTCGACCTCTGAAGGGTGGAAGAGTGTGTACTGGTCTTCAGGCACCGCGCTCTGTTCGGAAGCGGCCAGGTCGTAGATGTGAAGGCCATCCAGGGACCAGCCGTGCGAGCGCGCGACGTCAAGCAACTCCGCCTTGGTTTCCGAGAGCGTGATGTACAACCCCGTCTCGCCTAGGCGGAGGCCTTCGAGCAAAAACTGTAACGCGATGGTCGTCTTGCCGGTCCCGGGGGTGCCTTCCAGCAGGTAGACGTGATTGCGAGGGAGCCCGCCGCCGAGAATGGCGTCGAGCCCCTCGACGCCGGTGGAGATTCGCGCATCAGCATGTTTATCTGTCATATTTATGAGTGCAAAAGAGTTACGAGATCAATAGTAAACTATCATGCCATGGATGCGCTTCATCTCCCAACGAAAAAAGGCTCGATGCAACCACTGCCGTCAAGACGACCATGTCGCGCTCGGGTCGAGGCCACAACGCCCGCCGATTGCTGAATCGTCTCCGCTCTTTTTTATTGCTCGTCGATGTTATGAAACTGTTTGCAATTGAATATAACCTGTAGGGGCAGCCCTTGTGGCTGCCCGGATCGTCCGAAGGACGATGACGTAATCGCGCTAACGCGGGGAACCCGTTCTGACGGGTCGCGCCATGGCCCCTACAATCTTCACCCAATCGCATACCGCTATAGGTGGAACAGGCTGGTGAGTGCGTGGGCCTGTTCCACCATCGAGGAGGTCACCTTGACGGCGCGGCCGAACTGATCACCTTTGGCCCGCCGCGCCGCCTGTCGAGGTACCGAATGCGTTGAAGTATTGAGGCTAAGATAAGGCACGCCGGTTAGCAGAAAGTGACCTCATCGTTAAATAAGTCTGAAATCACTCGCTGCGGCGCGCGATTGAAAACAAAAAAGGCGGGCCACGTGACCCGCCTTTCGATCGGAGGCTACTAGATGCGGCTTGGTTCTAGCCGTTCAAGGAGAAGGCAGACGAATTAGAATGGTTCCGTTATAAAGAGCTAGTTCCGCGACGCGCCTGCGGCAGGCGCGTTGTCGGTGACGCCGCGTGTGAGCAGGCGGATCTCGACGCGGCGGTTCTGCGCGCGCCCCTCTCGGGTCGTGTTGTCGGCCACCGCGCGGACCTCGCCAAAGCCTAGTATGTGCATCCTGAAGAGAGGTATGCTGTGCTGTTCGGCCAGGTAGCGGCGCACGGCGTCGGCGCGCTTCTGCGTGAGCTGATTGTTATAAGTGTCGGTGCCGGTCGCGTCGGCAAAGCCCTGTATCTCTAGAATGAAATTCTGCCGGTCTTTTATCTGCCCCGCCAACTCATCAAGGCTCTCTTTCGCCTCCGGGGTCAGCGCGAAGCTGTCGAATTTGAAATTCACGGTCGCGGTATCTTGCAGCGAAAACTTGTCGAGGTTGGTGCGCAGGTCGTTGATCGTCCCTTCGACAGTGCCCGCGCGCACGCCCGCCTCTTCGGCGCGAGTGAACGCGGCGTCGGCCTGCGATTGCGCGCGGTCGGCGCGGCCTCGCACGTCCTTTATCTCAGTGCCCAGAGTCGCGATGTCTTGAGTGTTGCGGCGCGAGGTCTCTTCAAGCTCGCCCGTGCGCTGTTCGAGCGGCGTGACGCGCTCGTTTATACGGTTGCGAGCGTATTTCTTTGTAGCGCACGCGGCAGAACCGAGGATTACGAAAAGGCTCAGAGCAAATACTGCTGCGATCCTCTTTTTCATAACTGTTCTCCCACTTTTGCGGACTGACATAAAAGGCGATGCGGATAGTTGATAGCCGCATCGCCCATCGTGGTTACCGTCCTCACCACAGTAACCTAAATAAGAGAACGGAAAATGATAAACTCATCACCCGTATCTCTGCCCCACAGGTGATTCTGCAATGCCTATGCCGCCGTCTGAAAGGCCGTAAGTCGCTCTAAAATAAGGGCGTGCGTCTCGCCACAACCCCCGCCGAGGGTAAAGATTACCACCGCGCCGTGTAAGAATTTCCAGAGAATTATTCGCCGGTCTGCGGCTCGGTCTTGGCGTGCCTGTGGCGCGCGGCGCCTTCTTTGCGGCACCGCGCCCATTCTTCGACGCTTTCGCGGATGAACTCGCCGAGGTCTTCGATCTCGCGCGCAGACTTGTGCCAGAAGTCTTTGAATGTTTCTGGGTCGAAGGCCGCGCCGTAAGCTCTTCCCCACCGCGCCGACGGGACTTCGTCTTCGTAGTAGGCGGCAAGCTGGCGGCAGGCCATCGCCGCGACCGTAAGCGTGCTGCCCGGCGCGAGCGCGTCGAAGACTGTCCCCACGTCAGGGTCGATCTCCTTGAGCCGCGCGAGGACGCGGTTGTACTGCTCGACGCAGAAGGCCGCAGAGTCCTGGCCCCCTCCGGTCCACTCAGACTGCAACGCCATGCGCGCCGTCCGTCGCAGCACGTTTACCAACTTCGCTATCTCTTTTTCTCTTTCCACGCTTCACCTCCAGTATTCAACAGTTCGACCTGCTCGCGCAGCAACTGCTTGCCGCGATGGACGCGCCACTTCACCGTAGAGACAGGCACCCCGAGGGCGGCTCATGCTCCCTGTTAGCCATCCTTGCTCCGAAGTCTCACCCTACATGATTATAGAGACATGCCGGGCGCAAAAGGTTAGCGGGCGGAGCTCAGAAAGATTTAAGGGAAGCGCGGCGCCAGGCTCTCGTTGTAAAGCAGCCGGTAAGCGCGGTAGTTGTTCATCACCTTAGCTACGTAATCTTTCGTCTCGGGGATCGCTATCTCGGCCAGCAAAAGGTCGACATCATTCGACTTCGCGCGGAATATCCACCGCTCCACGTTCGGCTCGCCCGTGTTGTAAGAAGCAGCCACCGCATGCGGGTTGTTAGGAAAGAGCTTGAACAGGTTAGCCGTGTAGCGCACGGCGAGCCGCACCGCGATCTCGGGGTTGTAAACGTCGTCGAGCTCGAAATCTCTTATCCCCTCTTCGGCCGCCGTCTTCGTAGCCGTCTCGGATATGAACTGCAAGAGCCCGCGCGCGGCCGCGGGGCTTTTGACCGAAGGGTTGAAGCGGCTCTCTTGTCTGGCCAGCGCAAGCACGAGGCGCGCGTCGACTCCCGCGCGAGTCGCGTGGCGGTTCAGCGCGTCGCGGTACGGCGCGGGGTACATAAGCTCGGCCAGGTCGCGCGGCAAAAGGTCTATGCGGTAGTCTCGCGGGATCGAGTTGAAAAGCGGCTCGGCGAAAGCGATTGCGTATTGCGCGTGGTCGCCGCGATTGTTGTAGACGGCGAGCGAGTAGGACGTGTCGCCTCCCGCCGACGGGGCGGAGACCTGCACGGGGCGCGGCGAGTTGTCGTCAGGCTGTGCGTCGTCGCCTGAATCCATGGCCGAGCGCGCGCCGCCGAACCCGCCGAGCCTCAGCTCCGGCGCGCCCTCGTCGTACAGCCCCAGGAATATCAACTCCGCCGCAAGCGCCTGCCGCGACGCGTCCGTCACGCGCGCGTTGACCACAGGGCGCGCGGCTTCGATCAAACGAAAGCGCGAAACCGTCGAGTAAGCGGGCAGACGGCTGTAGCTCGTTCGCAAAATGTTCAGCAAGTCTCGCTCGGCCGCGGCGTCTTGCGTTAGCCTGAGCGCGCGCGTGGCCGCGTCTTTCGCCTCAGTGTAGCGCGCCCCCGCGAAGGCCGCCCGCGCCTGCTCGCGGTAACCGCGAGCCATGGGCTCTGTGATGCGGCGGCCCTGCTCGGTCCTGCCCATCGCGAGCAGCCGCTCGGTGGCGCGGTGGCCGAAGTAGTTCTCGCGCTCGTCGGGGATAGCCATGTAAAGCTGAGCGGCTTCGGAAAGCCTCCCCATCTTTTCGAGCGCGACGACGCGCAAGAAGGCCGCCTCGCCGCGAATCGGCGCGCTGACCAGCCGCGGATAGACCGGCTGCGCTTGAACACGAGTCAAAAGATCTAGCGCCTCGTTGTAACGGCCGCGCACTAGCTCTATCTTCGCCTCGTTGTAAAGCGCGACTACGGCCAGAGGCTTGCCGGCGAAGACTTCGCCGATCCGCCGCGACCACTGTATGGCTTCGACATATTTCTCCGCGTAGCGGAGGCTGTCGACGACGTTGCGGTACGCGCCTTCGATCAGATCGCTTTCGGGGTAGGCGGTGATGAAATCGCTGTAACGGCGCGCGGCCTCTTCGTAACGGCGGGCTTTCTGCAAAGCGGTGCCCACGTAATAGTAGCCCTGCTCGCCTTCTTTCTTCGCGGGGAATTCCGCGTGCGCGCGCTCGAACCACTTGATCGCTTCGTCGTAATTGTCTTCGCGGTAAAACGTGAAGCCGGTTTGATAAAGCGCCTCGGCGCGGTTAGGGCTATCGGGGAAACGATTGACGATGTCTAACAGGTGCGCGCGGGCCTCCTCCCAGTGTCGATTGTGCAGGTAGACGCGGGCGCGGCGAAGCGCTTCGAACTCGGATGGCCTCATGCCCGATGCGCGGTCCAGCGCGTCGAGCCCGGCGGCGGCGGCCAGAGCGTAATCGTCGCGCGAGCCTGACAACAACTGGTCGAAGGCAGAGCGCGCCGACGGTGCGTCTCCGATCTTAGAATAGGCTTCGCCCAGGCGGGCCATTGCGTTGCGGCCGAGCACGCCCCGCGCCGACGCGATTGGGCGCAGCAGCGCGACGCTAGATCGATAATCGCCGCTTTCGTGAAGGCTCTCGATCATGCGCTCGCGCGCGCTTCGTGTGAGAGTGCTCGAAGGATACCCGGTCAAAAGGCGTGTGATGTATTGCCGCTCAAGCGCGAGGTCGTTCGAGCGGCGCGCTATCTGCGACAGATGCCACAAAGCGTATTGCGCGAGGATCGAACGGCGCTCTATCAGCGCGAGGTAGAGCGATTGGGCTTCCGCGTTTGCGCCGCGGCGCTCGGCGAGGCGGGCAAGCAGGTAGTCGTAATTGTTCGCGGTGAACGCCGCCGCGTCCGAGGCCGCCAGCGCGCGCACGAGCGATTCGGCGCGAGCGAAGTCGCGCGCGTCCATAGCTGCGCGAATGTCGTTTGCCTGCCGTTGCAAACCCTGCCCGTGCGCAGGGCTCGCGAGCGTGATCAGCGAAAGAACGAACGCGGCTGCGATTGCTCGAAACATCTTCACCCCTTGAACCTTTTTCTGACCGGAAACCATGCTGTAGCAGATCATCTGTAGGGGCCATGGCGCATGATGCGCTTCGCGCGGCGCGGGCTTGTCCCTGCCCGGATGGCCGATATGGCCGATGATGCGCTTCGCGCACGGCGGCCATGACAGTCATCGCGCTAACGCGCGATCCGGGCGGGGACAAGCCCCGCCCCTACAATCTCTATCAATAGCCCTAGCCGAAGAAGTAGGCTTCGAGCGTCTCGGCGTAAAGCACGGAGCCCGTCACCAGCTCATCTATGATGACAAACTCGTTAGGCACGTGCGCCAGTTTGTCGTCGCCGGGGTAATGGACTACGGAGGTAATGCCGGCGAAGAAGAGATTCTTGGCCACTGTGTTGCCGCCGAAAGTCTCGTAATTCATCGGGAGGCCCAGGCGGCGGGCCGCGCGGTCAAAGCTGCTTATGATTATCGAGTTTTTGTCCGACAGATGAGGCTCCGTCTCGTGAAGGATTTTCGCGTTCAACTCCGCGTCGGGCGAGCGCCGCTTCACCGATTCGATCTTCTCTCCGATCTTCGACAAGACCTGCTGCTTGGTGATCCCCGTCGGCAGCCGGAAATCGATCGTCGCGCGAGCCACCGCCGGCACTGTGTTCGTAGACGAGCCTCCGGAGATCGTCCCCACATTCATCGTCCACCCGTCGAAAGCCTGATCGTAGCTCGCGCCAAGGTCTAGCGACTTTACCTCCGCGAGCAGTTCCGCAAGCGGGACTATCGCGTTGCGCCCGAGCTCGGGCGTCGAGCCATGCGCCTGTATGCCCCGGCTCTCAAGCTCGACCCAGAGTATCCCTTTCTCGCCGTAGATCGAAAGGTCCATTCGCCCGCCGTCGGGTATGATCGCCACGTCGAACTTCACGCCGCACTCTTCGACGAGGTAGATTATCCCCAGTTCCGAGCCTAGCTCTTCGTCGGCCGCCGCGATCAGATAGATCGCGCCATCGAAATCCTTGTGCTCGGCCAGGAATGCCTTCGCGGCCGAGTAGGCGCACGCGAACGACCCCTTATCGTCTAGAGTGCCGCGCCCGTAAATCCTCCCGTCGATGATCGTGGGCTCGAACGGCGGCGTGTTCCACTGGTCGAGCTCGCCCGGCGGCACCACGTCCATGTGCGAGACGAATCCTATAGACTTCGAGCCCGCGCCTATGCGGCCGACGATGTTCGTGCGGCCCGGCTCTTTTTCGTAGTAAGAGACTTCCATCCCGAGCCTGTTCATGCAGTCCGTGACTATCTGCTTGCATAGGTACTCGTTGCCGGGCGGGTTGGTCGTGTCGTGGCGCACGAGCTCCGAGACAATGCCGACTATCTCGTCGCGCGAGACGTGTTTCAAGAATTTCGATTCCATCCAGTCCTCCTTTTGATGAGCAGAATCGATCATACCCGCCGCGTTTCGGGCGGGCAAGCAGGGCGCCTTCAAATCAAGTTATGAAAAGTCTTGTTAGGCTTGGCCCGGCATGCTATAAAAGCCTTACCCCACAAATGCCCCTTATTGATCGTTACCCGTACCTCAACGAGTAGCTCCCCACAATCGGTCAAAGAGTGAGGAGAAGAGATGACCACTCCGGTCGTAATGTATGAGAAAGAGTACGAGCAGCTCAAGCACGTCATAACGCGGCTGTGCTCGGACGCGAACGCGAAGTTTGTCTTCCTCGTAGACAAGAGCGGCCAGCAGATCGCCGCGCACGGAGAGATGCTCAACCTCGACACCACTAGCCTGGCTAGCCTGACGGCCGGCAACGTAGCGGCGACAGACGGGCTGGCCCACCTGATAGGAGAGCGCGGATTTCCGGTCCTGTCGCACGAAGGCGAGCGCGACAACATTCACATCTCTATAGTCGCATCGCGCGTCATACTGGTCGTGATATTCGACGAGCGGTCGAGCCTGGGGCTGGTGCGCCTCAGGGTGAAGCGCGCGACGGCCGAGATGAACATGATCTTTGACGCGATCGATTCTAAGATAGCGCGCGAGAGCGACCTGGGAGTCTCGTTCGACTCGCCGTTCGCGGAGATAACCGAAGAGGACATCGACGCGCTTTTCCGCTGACCGCGCCAGTTGCGGCTGCCCCTGAGAGCACGAACCCGACCGGTAGCACCCCCGACCTCACCGGCCCCACTAGATGAGGGATACGAGCCTTGACGTTCATCAACTACGCTTCGCGCGAGATCAATTGCAAAATCGTTTATTACGGACCGGGTCTAGGCGGGAAGACTACAAATCTGCAATACATATACGACTCGACCGCGCCGCAGGCGAAAGGGAAGCTGATAAGCCTGGCCACGGAGACCGACCGCACGCTCTTTTTCGACTTCCTGCCGCTGGACCTCGGCTCCGTGCGCGGGTTCAAGACCCGCTTTCACCTCTACACGGTGCCGGGCCAGGTCTTTTATGACGCCTCGCGCAGGCTGATCTTGAAAGGCGTAGACGGAGTGGTCTTCGTCGCCGACTCGCAGCGCGAGCGCATGGACGCCAACGTCGAGTCGCTCTTCAACCTGGAAGACAACCTCAAGCAGCACGGTTATGACCTGACGAAGGTCCCTTACGTGCTACAGCTCAACAAGCGCGACCTGCCGAACGTGGTGCCCGTGCGCGACCTCGCGGCCGAGCTCCTGCGCAAGGACGAGCCCGTCTTTGAGGGGGTCGCAAACAAAGGGGTGGGCGTGTTCGACACGCTTAAGGCCGTCGCTAAACAGGTGCTGCTCGAACTGCGAAAGACCAGCGGCGGCTGATCCACACATCTCAAATCTCAAATCTCAAATTTGAATTTGCAAATAAAAGGCGGGACCGGAGCGATTCTCCGGTCCCGCCTTTACTACTTGTGGTCCTGCTTAAGAAGCTCGACGCTCAGATCAAGGGCAGAAGCAGGAGTTGTTGTTTATGTTTGTATCGCTGACGGTGATGATCTGGCCATTATTGAGCCTGATCGTCACCGATCCTGCGCCCGTACAGGTGTTGAACGAGCCTGAGATCGAAGCGGTCCCTCCCTTGTTGCCGCCGCCGCCGCCGATGAAGCGGGTGCAGCCATCCGGACCGACTATGCAGCCCATCCTTCCGCTAGCCGTCGTTCCCGTCGAGCAGCTCACGAAGGTGAAGTTGCCGGTCGCGCAGTCGATCAGCACGGTGTCGCCCGTGACCGGGTCCTGTATGCTCGTCGCGAAGTTCGGCAGGCCTACGACCGTCACCCTGTAGGGCGTAGTGCAAACCGTCGGGCTCGCGTTGGCCGCGGTGATGACCAGCGTGAAGGTCGCGTTCCCCGGCACGTTGAACGAGAAGACGCCGGTCGGGTTCGGGCTTCCGCCGATGTCTGCCAGATAGTTCGTGCATTGCGCGGCCGGGTTATACGCGCCAAGGTAAGCCGCGACCACAAGGAAGTTGTTGACCAAGCATGCCTGCGCGTCGACGATCACTGTTACGCAGGCCGAGCTTGAGCTGGCGTTCGTAAACGTGTAGGCGTCAAACGGACGCGCGCCCACGGTCGTAAAGAGTCCAGGGCATGTCCTTACGTTGTTGCACGCGCCGGTCTGGTCTACGAAGCGGTTGAGGCGGCCGAGCTGAGTGCCGCTCGTGTCGTTGGTGACCTCGGCGCTGCCCTGGCCTAGTATGCCCGTAAACGTGGTGGTCGGGCATATGTTCCTCGGGCTGCACCTGGCGATCAGCAAGCCATAGGTGCCGGTCGAGGTGCCGAACCCTCTGACGCTCACGGCGTAAGTCCCGCTTACGGGTATCGAGAAAGCAGCTCCTTCGCCTTCGGGGTTGGTGGCGCTTCCGCCAAGACCGCTATCAACTGGAGGCTGGAAGAGGGTCCTTCCATCCGGATGCGTAATGTCAAGGACGAGGTCTGTGTTAGTGGCGTCAAGCTCGGGGTTGCCGTCTCCCGCGATGAAGATAACATCGCCGGCATTCGCCACTATCGTGAAGAAATCGGCGTCGCCCGCGGGCGTGATCGAGCCGGTCTTAACCACGGAGTTCGCCGTGCCGGTCAGTCCGGGGTTTGCCGTCGCGGCCGTGTTGTTCGGCTCGGCCTCGGCGCTGCTCGCCGTCGTGACGACTACAAACAGCCGGTACGGGTTGATGACGCTCGTCGGGCCGAAGCCTTCGACGGCCAGCGTGTAGGTGCCCGCGGCCGCGAGCGTCTGGCCAGCTATGACCGAGGCGAAGCCCGACTCTGTGACTGAGTCTCCGCCGCCGCCGGTGCCGTCGTCGTCGTCCCCTTGAAGCTCCGCGCCGCAGTTTGCGCCGAAGAGCGTGAGGAACGAGTCCCTGTCATTGAGCGGAGAGGACTGGCCGCCGCCCGTGTCTACAAAAGCCCACACCCTAGAGCCGGCCGGGGCCGTGAACGACCAGAAATCTATGTCGCCCGCGGTGATCGCCCCCGTGGCCACGCGGCAGGCGTTTGCGCCGAGGGCCAGGTCGTCGGCGGTCAGGCAGGTGTTATTCGGCTCGCTCTCGACCACCGCGTTGAGGTTGCCCGGAGCCAGGGGGTCGGGGTTGATGGCAACCAGCTCGGTTTGCAAATTGTTATACTCTTCGACCAGCAGCGGATCGGGCGCCTTCCTAGGCGCGTTAGGAACGTCGATGGGTGTGTCAACAACATTGCCCATCAACACGTCAAGCTCCCGCAGCCTATCAATAATCTCGGTGACGCGCGCCGCGACGGCAGCGCCATACTCCCGGAATGCCGCTTCCAGTTGGCGGCCCGAATCCTTGGTCTGCTTAATCTTCTCTTCCGACTGGGCTCGGGCCAATGCCTCGCGAGCCGCTGCAAGCCTATCGGCCGCCGATAGCGTGTCGGTAAATCTCGATTTTTGTGCGCTGACGGGCGTCGATCTCAGCCACATAAACGAGAAGGCTGTAATTGCGGTCACCGCCAGGGCTACAAAGAGTAGTCGCTTTGTGTTGCTCCTAGTTCTCATCTTGTAATCCTCCGTAAGTGGGTTATCCAGGCCCGGTGCCCAGGATAGTTTTGGATGAAGCAGTTAACCAACCCGGTCGTTAATTGGAAAGAGGAGGAACGACCGATGAATCCTTGGAAACAGACGCGGCCTATCATACGCTAAAGGCCGAATCGATTTCAATAGCAAGTCGCTCAATTCAGTGGTGCCTGCTGCCGCCAAGATACTGACTAAGCAGCGAGAAGAGTGCTCTGGTCGTCCACACGTTAAAGCCTTGTTCGATCTAGGAACGCGGAATGATCAGGGGCCGGGTAAACGGCCCGGCCCCGCCTCTGGTTATGAGGATCGATTCACTTTTTGTTTCCCATCACCTGGTTATTACCCTGGCCGTTCTGCTCACAGCAGGTGTTGTCGGTGATGTTGCTGTCATTGATGTTGATGGTCGCGCCGCCGTTGGGCCTGACGGTCGCCGACCCCTGGTTCGTGCACGTGTTGACCGAGGCGCTCACGGTCGCGGGCCCGCCTTTGTTGCCCCCACCGCTGCCGAACGTGATGTTGCAGCCGAAGCGGACGGCGCCGCCTCTGCCTTCGATTACCAATCCCGTAAGGCAATTAATGAACTGATAATGGCCTGTTATGGAATTGAATTGAAGTATCTCGTTGGGGTCCGCGTCATCCTGCAAGACGATGTCGAACGCCCTGTAGGTGAGATTGTCTATAGCGAATCTCGGAGCCAGCGCCGGCGAGTTGAAGAGAATAACCGCGCGGCTGACCAGAGTCGGCCCGCCGTAGTTGAAAAGGGCCTCCGCAAACCCGCCGGGGAACGTCGGCGCGAGGTTCACCGGGATAGTCGCAAAGGGGTTGCCCCCCGCGTCAAACAAGATGACGGTCGCGCCCGGCGTCAGCGCCGCAGTCGTATTGCGCGCAATGCCGAACGAGAGCGTCGGCGTGAGCGCGGGAAAATCGAGCCTCAGCACGCCTGCCGCGTCGCCTTCCAGCACCGGGTCCTGAACGAAAGTCTGTATCCCCGGCCCCAGGGCATTATAGAAAGCGTCGTTGGACGGCTGCCCGTTTACGGTGAAGAAGAACTGGACCCCTCTGATCTGTAGTCCGTTTACAGGCTGGAAGGGCAATTCGTTAAAGCGCAGTGTGGTGAAACCGCAAGATCCGATCCCCGGGTCGACCCCTTCGACCCCTGTGCCACCGGACGCCGGGCCGCTTCCCCACTCGCGCTGTGTTCTCACGCCCATCCCGCGGTCCTGCGGGGAAAAGGCGTATTGTGTGGTCGCGAAGATCAAGAATCCAAGAGCAACCAGAAGGCTGTATTTGAACTTTCTCATGCACTATCTCCTTAAAGAATAGGCTCATAATCTCGCAATCGCCTTAAAGGAGAGACAGCAGGTCACGAAGATTAAGCGCTATGTTGATTGGACTGATTGACTTTTATTCGATCTCAAGAGTTGCCTGCCAAAGCTCCTGCTGTAAGATTGACACGGCTTAAACATTCGCGAGGATACCATATCTGACGCGAAAGTGTGACAGTTTTTTTACTGTTTGATGGCGATCTTTTGCTTGAGCAGTTCAACCTGTCGCCGCGCCTGATCGGCCGCCGCGCGGTCTGTCGTCTGCTCTATGAGTATCTGCCATTCGGCTAGCGCTTCTTTATAAAGATTGTCGGCCTCGTAGACGGACGCGAGCGCGCGGTGGCATTCGGGGCACGGCCCCTTAGACCGCCTGACCGCCCTGCGCAGCGCCTTGCGAGCTTTATTTGTCTTCCCCCTGGCGGCGAGCGCGCGAGCCCGCGCGATGCGCTCTTCCACCACGGGTGAGGAGGTCTTAAAACCTCTGCGCATGCGTTTGAGCAAGGCGCGGGCGTCACGCGACAACGGATTAATATCGAGCGCGAGGGCGAGTTCGCGCTCGGCCGCTTCGCGGTCGCCCTCGGCCAGGTGGGCTTCGGCAAGCAGGCGGTGCGCGGCCGCGTAATTCGGGTCCAACCTGATCGCCTCCTCCGCCTCGGCGCGGAGCCGCTTCGCATCACCCGCACTCTGGGCCAGGTGCGCAAGGATCAGGCGGCTCGCGTCGGGCGTGAGCGTGTGGCGCACAGACCGCTCGGCGTGAGTCATACCGAGCTCGATTATCGCGGCCCGCTCATCTTTTAGGCGCTCGTCCGGTCGCATGCGGTCGGACGCGCGAGCGAGCGCGCGGGCAAAGAGCAAATCATAATCGCCCGCCGGGTCGAAGAGCTTCGTTGCCCGGTCGCCCTCTTTTACCGCGCGGTCAAAGTCTCCCGCGTTGGCCGCCGCGAAGGAGTCAGCCATCGAGGCGTCAGCTCTCATCAACGAAACCGAATGCCATCCGGCCGCGACCGCCAGCAAGCACGACGCGGCGACGGCGGCTCGCGCGGCCAGACGCGACCGGCCGTGCGAGGTCGTCTTCTCTCCGCCCTCTTCGCCGAGCGTCACTCCTCTCGATACGAAAGCAAGCGCTACGGTCGCGAAGAAATAGAGGCCCGTTGAAATCTGGTCGTAGATGAAAATGTTATGGATCGCGACGGCTACGAGCGCCGAAATCAATCCCGTGATGAGCAATCTGAGCCTGTCGGAGTTAGCGCGGCGGCGCGACTTCGCAAGCAGCAGCAGAGAGGTAACGATGATGGCTACGTAAGCAATCGCGCCTGCCAGCCCGTAACTTATCGCCGTGTCCAGGTACGCGTTGTGCGAACTCTCGTTGTTTATCTGCGGCGCATGCCGCGCCAGCTCCCTCGATTTATACGCCAGGAACGCCTTGCGGAACCCCTCCGGCCCGCACCCTACAAGCGCGAAGGCGGGCGCCATACTCACGGCGTCCCTCCACAGGATCGTTCGCCCCGACCCCGTGTACCCTTCGGTCGCGACGGCGCGCGCCCGCGCGAGTATTCCGCGCGAGGCGGGGTTGAAGCTCATCGCCCATACGGCAATCAAAATTACTACGAGCGCAGCCGCGGTTTGCAGGATGAGCCGCCGGGGTTTTTTCGAAAGATCCTTCAGGCGGTTCCCGAAAGTGAGCGCGGCGAAAGTGACGGCGCCCGCGATCAACCCTAGCCACGCGCCGCGCGTGCCGCTGAAGAGAATGGCGGCGGCCGAAAGGGCCGCGCCTCCGGCCATAAGCCAGCGCGATTCTCCCTTTGCCGCCCAGGCCAGCGCCGCGCTTATCGGCGCAGTGTAGAGCAGAAAATTGCCGAGCGAGTTTGAATGGCCTATCGTCGAGATGACGCGGACCACATCTCCTCCGGCAGAACCCATCGTGTAGAAGTCCTGCGGCAGGTACGGGTCGAAGCCGAAAAACTGCATGCAGGCGTAGACCGCAACGGCCCCACCCGTTATCCCCATCGCCCACAGCGCGCGCTCGAACCTCACAGCGTCCCGCCCCGTCGCGGCAATCAAACCTAAGAAGCAGACGAAGAAACATAATTGAGTGACGAGGCCCATCTGGTTGTAGACGCTTCCGAACGCGGACGCGACGGGTGCGACGCCAAACATCGTCGAGATCAGGACTGTGACGAAGTAGAGCGCGACCGCGGCAATGAGCTTTGTCTCTTTTAGCTGAACGAGGCCGCGGCCGCGCGTCCGGTCGAGCAACACCAGCAAGGCGAGTGGCAGGAGGGCGGCCGAAATCGTGACGAGCAGCGCGAACTTAGGCACGGAGTATATGCGATGGACCGCAGTCGAGAATGCCAGCGGCACCGATACGAGCGCCGCCACCGTTAGCCAGAAGACGGCCGAGCGTACACGGTCGGCCGTCTCGCGGGTCGGCGCACTCTTTTTCAAGGCTCTTTTCATAATCCCGTTTATCTATGAAGCAAGGCTCGGCGGAGTAACAATTATCAAACGTAGCCCCGTCTTGTCTAAATGAATTTAACGCCGCGTGCGCAGTTCGAGGGCGCTATTTTTGTTGTTGACTCGAAATATTAATTGCCATACTATACGGCTGCATCTGGTTATTTCTTTAATCGCTGACTCTTTCCTCTCCGATCCGACGGTGCGCAGTGTTTTAGACAAGCGAGGGCCACCGGCATGAAAGCTATAATAGATTCTCCGAGGCGTCTGACCAACCTGGGCTTAGACACATTGCTAACGCTGTTCCTGTTAGGCCTGGGCCTGCTCATATTCTGGCCAACCGCGAGCCAGGCCGATTCGCGTGATGGCTCGTCGGCGCGGGCGGAGCGTTCGACCTCAAGCAACCTGATTCCCTTTCAGGGCACGCCCGTTGTAGCGATCATCAATGGCTCGATCAGCGGGAAAGATCCTACGTATATCGGCCAGAGACATTTCCGTTCAGGCATACGCGGCGAAAGAAACTGCCGGCTGTTCGGGCAGGTGGGCGAGAGGTTTTATGACGAAGCGTTCTTCGTCAACAACTCCTCGACCACGCAAACGGTCACGATAAGTTTTGTCTCCAACTGCGACGCCAACACCTATATGGCCGCCTACAGCCCACAGTTCATCCCCGCCAACATCTGCGAGAACTACGTCGCCGCCCCCGGCCAGTCGGCCAGCGTCGACTGGGATTTCACCGTCTGCGCCAACAGCCAGTTTTCAATCGTAGTGTATGGCCTTGAGCCGGGAGTTCTATGCGAAAGCTACTCATACACGGTCTTTGGCAATGGGATCTCTTTCATAGGATCGACCGGTCAAGGCTCTAAGAGCGAAACTCCGGGCGCGAAGGCTGGCAAAGAGGGCGACGGGGGCAAAGCTATCGTTGCGGCCGGCGGGTTCACGGTCTCGGACATGCGCATCAAAAAGACGAAGCGCAAGGTCCGCGGGACGGACGTCCGTTTCAAGAGGATTTTGCCGGATGGGATAACGTCGCCGCTCGATCTATTGATGCCAGAGGGTGGTACGCCTCTCGTGGCGATGGTGATGGATTCGATAGACCGCTCGGATCGATCTTTCGCGGGGCAGAGGCATTTCTTCGGCGGGATAAGAGGGGACGCGAATTGCAGTCTCAGCCCGCCCGTAGGCACGCGGTTTTATGACGAGTATTTCTTCGTCAACAACTCTTCGACCAGCCAGAGAATAAGCATAGGGTTCCCCCCTGGCTGCAATCTATTTATGGCCGCGTACAGCCCCCAGTTTAACCCGAACGACATCTGCGCAAACTTCATCGCATCTTCAGGGTCATTCATCCCTGGTAATTGGGAGTTCACGGTCTGTGCGAATGCTGTGTTCTCTATCGTAGTCTATAACCCATTCGTCAACAATTTCTGCCCGAGCTATACGTACAAAGTCTTTGGCAACGGCATAACATTCCTCGGGACCAATACGGACGTGGCTATCCTGAAGACAGGCCCGGCCGGCCCCGTCAGTCGGGGCTCGAACATCGCCTACACGATCACCGTCACAAACAACGGCCCTGCTCCCGCCAGAGATATGACCATCAGCGACACGCTGCCCGCGGGAACAACCTTCGTCTCGCTCTCGCTGCTCAGCGACCCCGGTACGCCGCTTGTTTGCTCGACCCCGCCCGTAGGTGGGACAGGGACCGTCACCTGCTCGCTGGGGTTGCTCTCGACGCCCGGAAGCACCACGCCGAATTCCGTGAGCCTCTCTCTGGTTGTCAACGTGACTAATCAAGCGCCCTCGACGATAACGAATACGGCGACCGTCACGCGGCCGGATATCGATCCGATCCCCGAGAATAATTCGTCGAGCGTGACGACGATAATCGGCGAGCCTTTCAGCTTGTGCCTGCAAGCTGACGGCGGCCGAGAAGTCTTCTTCATAAACACTACGACGGGCGACTATCTGTTTAGAGACTGCCAGGGGACGACGCTTACGGGGCGAGGCGAAATATCGGGAAGAGGCTGCTCGATAACGCTGCAACACAATACGGGCGACCGCCGTGTGTCGGCCAGCGTCAACACCTGTCAGAGGACGGGCATCGCCGCCGTTCAGGTATTTTCAATCGGCAGGACCTTCAACATTACGGACAGGGACACGTCTAACACTTGCGCCTGTTCGCAGTGAAATTGACAGGATTATTTTTCTCTCAACTCTTCTATGCGACGGTCTGTTTGATCGAGCAACTGTCGGCACTCCGCGCATCGATCCTGTGAGTCGCGTATCGCGCGAAGAATGACTCGGCGGGCCTTGCCAGGCTTGCCTTCCCTGACGAGCGCCCGCGCGTGGTCGAGCATCTGTTCGACGGTGCGCTTGCGCCCTTGAAGCTCTCCGCGCGCGCGCTTGAGGACGCCCTTCGCCTCGCGGGAGTTTGGGTTGATGTCGAGCGCGACCCGCGCTTCGCTCACGGCCATCTTGCGGTCGCCTTCGAGCAGGTGAGCCTCGGCCATCAGCCAGTGCGAGTTGAAGTAGTTCGGGTCGATTCTGATCGCCTCGGCCGCGCCGGCGCGCAGCCGCTCTCGGTCGCCTTTGAGCAAAGCCAGGTAAGCTATGAGCAGGTGGTTCGATTCCGGCGTGAGCGTGTGAGCGAGCGAGCCTTCAGCTTGCGCTATCGCCAGGTCTATAGCATTGGCGCGGCCGTCGTTTGCTTTCATGCGGTCGGCGCACAGCGTCAAGGCGCGGGCGTACAAGAAGCCGAAGTCACCCGCGGGGTCGAGGCCGGCTGCGGCGCGCGCGCCGTGATCTCTCACGCCGTTAAGATCTCCTGAGTTTGCGAGGTCAAGCGCCTTACGAATCTCCGCGTCCCTCCGAAGCAGGCTGGCCGACTGCCACGCGACCAGAGCGACCAGCGCGCACCCGGCGACGGCCGCAATGCGATTTACCCAACGCTTGGCCGAGGGCGGCGGAGTTTCATTATCGGGCGGAGCTTTATCGCCGTTGACCACATTGGCCGCGGCGCATGCGAGCGCGATGAAGGCAAAGAAGTAAAGCCCCGTCGAAATCTGGTCGTAGATGAAAATGTTATGCACGGCCGCCGCGACGATCGCAGAGAGAATGGCCGTGATCAAAACTCTGATCCTTTGATCGGCGGCGCGGCGCGCGCGCATCAAGAGTGCTAGCGCCGCCGCGATGATGGCTACGTAAGCAATAGCGCCTGCTAGCCCGTAACTTATCGCAGCGTCCAGGTACGCGTTGTGCGAGCTCTCGTTGTTTATCTGCGGCGCATGCCGCGCCAGTTCCCTTGACTTGTACGCCAGGAACGCCTTGCGGAACCCCTCGGGGCCGCACCCTACGAGCGCGAAGGCGGGCGCCATACTCACGGCGTCCCTCCACAGGATCGTTCGCCCTGACCCCGTATATCCCTCGGATACGAACGACCTCACTCGCACGGCTATCCCGCTCGACGCGGGGCTTGAGGCGATCACCCAGACCAGGATCAGCGATGCTATGAAGAGAGTGATTGCCGCCGGAACGACCCTTCGCGCGGACGCTTTCAGCAGAAAGCCCGCCCGGCCTCTCATCTCTATAGCGGCGAAAGCAATCGCGCCCGCGACTAACCCTAGCCACGCGCCGCGCGTGCCGCTCAGCGCGATGACGGCCGTCGACAGCACTGCGCTCAACAGTGCGAATCGGCGCGCAGGCCCGCGCGCGACTATCGCGAGGCCCGCGCTTATCAGAGTCGTGTAGAGCAGGAAGTTGCCCAGGTAGTTAGAGTGACCGAGAGACCCTATCACGCGGACCGCGCGGCCCGCCGCCGACTCGAACGTGTAGAGCTCCGAGGCGACGAACGGGTCGCGCCCGAACGCCTGCACTACCGCGTAAGTCGCGACCGCCATGCCCGTCATCGCGATCACCCACAGCACCCGCTCGAACCGCGCGCGGCTTCTGGCTATCCCGCAGATCAGCCCTATGAAGCAGACAAAGAATGATAACTGCGTGATCAACCCCATCTGGTTATACGCGCTGCCGAACACGGAAGCTACGGGGGCCACTCCGAAGAGCGTGGAGATTGAAACCGCGGCGAAATAGACGCAGACGATAATCACCTGCTTCGAGTTGATTAGATCGATCATGCTTTTGCGGCGCGCGGGGTCAACCAACGTCAGGGTGAGTAATGACAATAATGCCGCCGAGATCGTGACGAGCAGCGCGAACTTAGGCACGGAGTATATGCGATGGACCGCAGTCGAGAATGCCAGCGGCACCGATACGAGCGCTGCGGCCGTTAGCCAGAAGACTGCCGAGCGCACACGGCCGGCCGTCTCAATCGTAGTGGCCGTCTCCTTCAACGCCGCTTTTTTCGGGGCCGACACTTTCGGGGCCGATACTTTCGGCGCTCTCTTCATCTCGCTACTTCGCGTAGACAGCTATCCCCCAGAAGTTGACATCCGGCGGGAGGGCGTTCCAGTTATCATACGAATGCGAATCGTCGGCTTTGTAACGCAGGCGGTACTTCCCCGCCGGCAGCTCGATCACCGTATCGACTTTGCGGTTCTTGCCCGCGCCGCCGGCATGAGCAGTCTCGCCATGCCTCATCTCCCAGACGGCCTTGCCTGTCTCCGCGTTTTCGATCCAGCCGTAATCGAACATCTGGCCGCCCTGCCCCTCTCCGATTGCGTATACGCGAACGCTTCGCGCCTCTGAAAGAGTGAACTCCGCGGTCTTGTCCGCGTCGTCGGCCACGCGAGTTATCTCGGCCATCGCCGACTTGCTTGAAAGCTCTTCGGGAAACGGCTTCGAGTACATCTGCGCGTAGACTTTAAACAGCCGGGTCGCGTCCCCCTGCTGGCCCACGCTCGAAAACATGCGCGCGCGGACTAGGAGCTCTTTGATGTAAAGATCGCTGTAAGGCTTTCGCGCAACGCCCTTGAGCTGAGAGGCGAGCGCGTCGGCCGGGGCTTTCCAGTCGATCTCGGGCGGCGCTTCTTTGAAGATCTCAGGGAAGATGAAGGTCTTTAAGAATGCGAGCCCCACGGGCGAGCTCGTCACGTCGCCGCCGCCCAGGTCCGTAGGCCGGCTCAGGTTGTCAGTGTTCGCCATGGCTATGAAGGTTATGTTACGGTCGGGCACTTTCAGTATTAGCGACGAGTTCGCCGTCCAGTACCCGTAGTGCCAGATCAACCGCGTGCCCTTATAGTTCTGCGTGAACCAGCCGAGCCCGTAAGGGAGCGTCTCGCCTTTCGTAGATACCATAGGCGTGAAGGCCAGTTGCTGAGTCTCTTTCTTGAGAAATCGGTTCTGGTCTATGGCTATGTCGTACTTTGCCATGTCGAGCACGGACGAGATCAACCCGGCCGACGTGCTGAAGTGCGTCGGGTATTTTATCTTCACGGGCTCGAACTTGTTGTCGAGCCCGTAAGGCTCGGCGATGTTCTTCATCACCGCGTCGAACCTCTGCTGCTGCTTGTCCGTAATCATCGCGGCCGTGAAGGCGGACTGGTGCGTGTGAACAAGCTTCCACGCGCCGTCACGCCTGTTCCAGATGAAAGAGGCTCTCCAGGGTCCCTCGGCAAAGGGGCGGCCGCCCGAAGGGGTTACCGTGCTCGTCATTATAAAAGTCGTCAGCGCCGTGTCGCCGAAGACGGCCGCCTCAAGATCGAGGGCTTGAAGATCGATTTTCGAGCCGGAGCGGAAGAACCCGCGCAGCTCCGCGGGGTCCGCGAAAATCGTCAGGAGCCCGCCGTTATTGCGAAAGCTGTTGTGCCGCGGCGCAAGGGTCCGCTCGATCTGATCTACGTTGCCGGAGTTGAACGCGCCGATAAAGGCCGTCAACGCGGCCTTCACTTCTTCTGCGGATTTCTGATCCGGGCCGGCGAGCACGCTCGTCTTAACGACCACAGGGACGTTCGGGCCTGTCTCTTTCAAATCGAGCGGGTCGAGAATGTTGGCGATCAGAAGCTCGGCGAACGACTTGCCGGTCGCCTTCTGGATGACCTTGTCGAGCTCGGCGTAGCGGTTCCCGTTGTAGCTGTACCGCTCGCCGGGGTTGCCCTCGGAGGTGTGCGACAGCAGGTGCTTGACGCGGATGACGCCCTCGCTTTCGAGCTGAACGCCGTACTTTGAAACCGGGTCATCGAGCTTCACTTTCCCTTCCTCGACTAGCTGCATGACGATCGTCGAGGCGAACGTCTTCGTGAGCGACGCGAGGTGGTAAGAGGTGTGCTCGGTGGCGGGGACCTTCTTTTCGGGGTCGGCGAAACCGAACCCTTTAGCCCAGACCACTCTCTGATCCTTAACTATCGCGGCGCTCATCGCGGGTATCTTAAGCTCCTGCCGTATGCGGTCGAGAGTGGTTTCGAGCTGATCTATGCGCGTGTCCTCCGAGGCGCGCGCGGGCGCGACCGGGGCGGCGACGGCCGCCGCCAGCAGGACGACCAAAAACAGGGTCCAGTAATTCGGACGCGGGTTGACTTTCATAGCGGCCTCCTTCGTCCCCCAAGGGGTGCTTCATCCTCTATTCTTATTTCAACAGATTATACGCGGGCACGCTTGTTGCAGAATGCGAATTATCGGGCACGATTCATCGGGCGGCCAGGTGTTCCCCCACCCCTTTGACTATGTCTCCCACGGTGAGGAACCTGGGTATGGCTTCGTCGGGTATCTTTATCTTGAACGCCTCTTCCAGGCGTAAAGCGATATTGAGGGCGTCGAGCGAGTCCGCGCCGAGGTCTTTCATCAGGTGCGTGGCCGGCCCCAACTGGTCGCGCTCCACGCGCAGCTCGGCCACGATTATGTTCTTGACTACGTCCTCTATAGACTCAAAGGCTTCTCTGGTCATCTCGATTTCCCTCAGTTTTATTAGCTCGATCGGCGGCCGGCCCTACTCGGAGTGCTCGCGCGCAACCAGGACCGCGTTGTTGCCGCCGAAGCCGAACGAGTTCGATATGGCCGTCCTGAGCGGGGCGGAGGCGGCCGGCCGGACCCCTTCTGTCACGTAGTCGAGGTCGCACTGGGGGTCCGACTCTTCGTAATTGATCGTCGGCGGTATGAGCTTCTCTGATAGGGCGAGCGTCGTGGCGATGAACTCGATCGCCCCGGCCGCGCCCATAGAATGGCCCAGCATCGATTTGATAGAGCTTACGGGAATCTCGTATGCGCGGCTGCCGAAGACTCGCTTTATGGCCTCGGTCTCGCTCGCGTCGTTGAACTTGGTCGCGGTCCCGTGCGCGTTGATGTAATCGATCTCGCCGGGCGCGAGGCCCGCGTCTCTCAACGCGCGCAGCATCGCCTGTGACTCGCCTTCGGGCTCGGGGAAGGTTATGTGCGCGGCGTCGGCCGTAGCGCCGTAGCCTATCACCTCGGCGTAGACGCGCGCGCCGCGCTCGCGGGCCGATTGCATCTCTTCGAGCACGACGATGCCCGCGCCCTCTGAAAGGACGAACCCGTCGCGGTTGGCGCTGAACGGCTTGCAGGCGCGCGCGGGGTTCTCGTTCTTAGTAGACAGCACCCGCATGTCTTTCCAGGCGTCCATCACGACGGGCGTGATGGGCGCGTCGACGCCGCCGGCTATCATGCGCTCGGCGTGGCCGTAGCGTATCAGGTGGAACGCCTGCCCTATGGCGTTAGCGCCCGACGAGCAGGCGGTGCTTATAGTGATGTTCGGGCCGCGCGTCTTGAACCTGATGGCGATGTTTGACGACGAGGCGTTGTACATCGATTTCGGTATGGCGATGGCCGAGCGCCGCCCGCGCCCGTTTGAAAAGAAGGCGCCGCAGTACTCTTCGATAGACCCCTGGCCGCCGAACCCCGTGCCGAGTATCACCCCCACGTCGTAGCTGTCCAGGTGGCCGTTGGCGACCCCGGCGTCGCGCGTCGCGAGGTCCGTCGCCGCGATCGCCAGTTGCGAGACGCGGTCCAGACGCGACATCTCTCTTTCGTCAAAGAACTCGCAGGGCCGGAAATCGCGGCACACGCCTGCGATCGTCGTCTTGAGGTTAGACGTGTCAAAGTCTTCGATCGGCGCGATCCCGCTCCGGCCTTCGCAAAGCGCCGCCCAGACGCGCTCGCGCCCCACGCCTATCGGCGCGATTATGCCAATGCCGGTTACCGCAACACGTCTCATAAGAATTAGTGCTGAGTCCTGAGTGCTGAGTCCTGAGTAAATGCTTTCACTCAGGACTCAGCACTCAGGACTCAGGACCCAATAAGTTCAAGTCTCCTGCCGATCCTGTACATCGATTCGAGCAGGCGCTCGGCATGCTCTTCGGTGTGCGTGGCCATACAGCTTATGCGCACAAGGCTGTGCGACACGGCGGGCGCAAGCACGGGGTTTGTGTATATGCCCTCGCTCATCAACTCCCAGAAGAAACGGCAGACCAGGACCTCGTCATCGACTACGACGGGGATGACCGGGGTGACGCCGTCCAGCAGCCGGAAGCCCAGCTTCAAAAGCTCGCGGCGCATGCTCGAAGCCGTCTCAAGCAGCCGCGCGCGGCGCTCAGGCTCGCGCTCGATTATCTCTATAGCCTTGAGCACGGCCGCCGCGTTCGCGGGCGCCAGTGAAGCGGAGTAAACAAAGGCGCGGCTGTGGTGCTTGATGTATTCTATGACGTCGCGCCGCGCCGCCACGAACCCGCCTATCGAGGCGAACGATTTCGAGAAAGTCCCCATCACTACGTCCACGTCACGCTCGACCTGGTAATGCTCGGCCGTCCCGCGCCCGTTACGGCCGAGCACGCCTATGGCGTGCGCCTCGTCGACGTAGATCCGCGCGTCGTAGCGGCGGGCGAGGCGGACGATCTCGGGCAGGTTGGCCGTGTCGCCTTCCATCGAGAAGACGCCGTCGACGACGATCAGCCGCCCCTCGTCGGGCTGGAGGCTTGCGAGCACCTTCTCAAGGTCCGCCATGTCGTTGTGACGGAACCGCGTCGTCCGCGCGAACGACGCCAAGCAGCCGTCCAGTATAGAAGCGTGAATGTTGCGGTCGGCGATGATAACGTCGCCTTTCTGGGCGATGGTGGAGAGCGCGCCCAGGTTGGTCTGAAAGCCCGTGCCGAAGACCAGCGCGGCCTCGCGGTTCATGAAGCGCGCCAGCTCCTGTTCGAGCTTAACGTGCAGGTCCATAGTCCCGTTGAGCATCCGCGAGCCTGAACAGCCCGTGCCGTAGAGGTCTACGGCCTCTTTCGCGGCGGCTTTAACTTCGGGGTTAGTCGTAAGGCCGAGGTAGTTATTCGAGCCGAACATGAGAATCCGCCGGTCGCCCATCATGACTTCGGCCTCGCCCGAGTCTGCGCCGCTCGAAAACTCCGTGAAGTAGGGGTAGAGCCCCGCCCTGCGGAACTCATCGGCCTTCGTAAAGGCTGCGGCTTTCTCGAATATGTCTTTCGCGGCTACGCGCGACCGTTGCTGCATAATCGAATTCCTCGCCCTAGCTGTCAGTGCTAACCCAAGGGGGACCCTGCCAATACTGTCTTCCTTGCGATGCGGGGTATTATAGCTGAAAATCCCGCAAGGGCAAGCCGGAAAAACAGTTACCTGCGGGCAGTTAATTGTAATCTCAAATATCAAATTTGATATTTGAAATTCAAAGCGACTGCCCGCCGATGTACACGCGCGGCACGCGGCCGCTTACCCCGCAAGTGACTTCGTAAGAGATCGTCCCGAGCAGCGAGGCGACCTGTTCGGCGGTGATTGCGGCCTCGCCCTGGCGGCCGATCAGGACTGCTTCGTCGCCCGTGGCCGCGTCGGGTATGTCCGTGACGTCGATTGTGGTCAAATCCATGCTGACGCGCCCGGCTATGGGGGCCAGCCGCCCGCCGACAATCGCGTGCCCGCGGTTTGAAAGCCCCCGCCTCAGCCCGTCTTCGTAGCCGATGGCGAGCGTGGCTATGCGGCTCTCGCGCCGGGTCACGAACGTGCCGCCGTACCCTATAGGCGTGCCGGCGGGGACGGTCTTTAGCATGATTATGCGCGTGTGCAGCGACAGGACAGGCCGCCAGTCGAGCGGCTTTACGGTGGGGTTGGTCACGTCGCGCCACAGGCCGTAGAGCACTCCCCCAAGCCTGACGAGGTTCGCCTGCCCCGTACCAAGCGCGTGAGTCGCCGCGCTGTTTGCGCTGTGAACCCAGGTGGGTTGATGGCCGCGCGCGCGCGCCTCGTCTACAGCCTCCTGGAAAAGCTTGGCCTGGCGGAGGGTGTAGTCAACCTTGTCGGGCATGTCGGCCGAAGCGAAATGAGTCATCACCCCGTCCAGCCTCACGTTCGTCAACCGCGCCGCGCCGTCCAGGAAAGCCCCAAGCTCCGAGTGAGGCGCCCCGAGACGGCCCATCCCCGTATCGACTTTAAGATGATAATTGATAGTGCGGCCCGAAGCTCGCGCCGATTGGTCGAGCCCCTCCAGAAGGTCGAGCCGGTAGATGACCGGCGTCAGGTCGTTAGCAACAAGCGAATCCTCCTGACCGTTCCAGAATCCGCCGAGGCACAGTATGGGGCTAGAGACTCCAGCCCGTCTCAGCTCGACGCCCTCTTCGACGAGCGCGACCCCGAACCAGGCGGCGCCCGCCCGTTCAAGAGCAAGCGCGCATTCGACCGCGCCGTGACCGTAAGCGTCGGCCTTGACGGCGGCCATGACGGCGACATCCGGGCCTGCCGCCTCTTTCATCACGCGATAGTTATGGACAAGGTTATCGAGACTGATCTCGGCCCAGGTCGGCCGCATTATGGATCACTCCTTCCACATGTTTTCAAAGCGGGTGAACTCTTTGAGGAATGCGATCTCGACCGATCCGGTAGGCCCGTTGCGCTGCTTAGCGACGATCAACTCCGCCTTGCCTCGGTTCTCCTCCGTCTGGTTGTAAACCTCTTCGCGGAATATAAACGAGACAACGTCGGCGTCCTGCTCTATCGCGCCGCTCTCGCGTAGGTCGCTCAACTGCGGCTTGTGCTCGCTGCGCTGCTCGGGCGCGCGCGACAACTGCGAGAGTGCGATCACCGGCACGTCTAACTCCTTCGCGAGCCCTTTGAGGTCGCGCGATATTTGCGAGACCTCTTGCTGGCGCGACTCTATGCGCCCGCGGCCCGACATCAACTGGAGGTAATCGATTATCAGCATGTCGAGCCCGCGCTCGGCTTTGAGCCGACGCGTTTTGGCGCGCATCTCAAGCACGCCCGCGCCCGCCGTGTCGTCTATGTATATCTGAGTCTCGGTCAGACGGCGCAGCGCGTCGGCGAGCCTGGCCCACTCTTCGCGGTTGAGATAACCGGTCCTCAATCGGTGCGCGTCGACGCGGGCCTCGGAGCAGAGCAAGCGCGAGACGAGCTGCTCGGCCGACATCTCAAGGCTGAATATGCCTATGGTGTGGCCGTTTTTGGCCGCGTACTGCGCCATATTAAGAGCAAGCGCCGTGTTATGAACGCAAATGTCATTGGCAACGAAGTTGTGTGTTTCAGGAATCGTCAGGTCATAAACCTGTTTGTCGCCAACGAACTCGATGGAAGTAATCTCGTCCCAGTAGATTTCGCTAGTTGCGAGATTGTACAGTTGCTCATCGTGCAAAGCCGTCGCCAGCGTCTGCAATCTTTGGCGGGTTGGCTGACGACGCCTCACATGAATATTGGTATGCCCCTTTATTCCCGCGCGCCGCGACAAATGGCTCCACGACTCATCGCCCTTAGCGATTGCGATTTGATCCCAAACGGCCGTAGGAATGAGATCGCAGTTGCTCTGATACTTCTTCGATTCAAGCGCTTCAAGCGCGCGCTCAAGGACTTCTTCCTTGCCGAAAATGCCGATCTCGGAGATAAACGTCTTGATCGAGAGCGCGTCGGTGATGTCAAGCTGCCATGCTCCGCGCCGTTCATCTTTGTATTTAACTGACCGACGCTTGAGCTTGGCAATAACGCCGAATCTCAACAGCAGGTGCTGTACCTGACGGGCCAGTTTTTCACTGACCGTAGCGTAGCCGAGTTGCACGGGGCCTGATGCGAGCACGCATGCCCAGCCGTCGGTGGCGAATAGTCGATTCAAGAACAGGGCCAGCAAATCGCGCTTGAGCGTGAAGACCGGAGCCGGAATAAACTTCTGATGACTATTCTTGCCATAGATGCCGAGCTTTTCGAGCCAAGTGCGAAGTGGATTACGCTTACTGATGCGTGGTTCAGACCTGCGAACGCGAAGTCCTATTACGCGCTGATCCCTTTTCCGCGGAGTGACCGCTGTTCCGCCGAATTCTGCTGTTGCCTGCTCGAAGTCATCTCGCAATACAGGGTTGGTAGAAGTAAATTCCAGGGGTCCTTTTCTTATACACCCGTCCCCGATGAGATAGGCCAGCAATTTAATTTCGCATTCCCGCATTTGAGCTTCGCCGAAAACGGCTAGCTTGCGAGGAACTGCTACTTTGTCTCCACATTTCAACTCGGCAAGCGGAAGCCAACCATCGATTGTGAGAAAAGGGTGCGTGAGTGTGCATTCCACCGCGCGGCCAAGTTTGGTCGCAACGCGGAAAACCGGTTTCACTCCATCATCAATAAAATCGCTCGGCGTAGCCGGAGCAAAAGTGAAGTCGTCTCGCAACGTAAGCAGCGACGCTTTTCGGGCGCGATAAATTTCTTCGATGGTTGCGATCCGACCATCGGTTAGAATAATCTCTGTAGTATTTACAACGCATTTTCCCATACTCGGGCGGGCGGCGATGATTATCAAATCCTGGCGCTGAAGGCCCGATGTCATTTGATCAAAATCGGTGAACCCCGTCGGCACGCCCGTTATCATCTCGGGGCGGCCAGCCATCTGCTCTATCTGCTCAAGGCGGCGCTGCGCCACGTCGCCGATGTATTGAAAGCCCTGGCGGACGCGGTCTTCGGCTATCTGGAAGATCATCTGCTCGGCCTGGTCAATTATGATGTCGGGGTCGTCCTCTTCGTCGAAGGCGCGCGCTATGATCTGGTTTGACGCCGTGATCAGCCGCCTCAGCATGGCTTTCTGTTTTACGATCTTCGCGTAGTGCTCGATCGTGTCCGTGCGGGGCACGCCGTCTATCAGCGACGCGATGTAGGTCGCCCCCCCTATCTGCTCGAACTCGGCCGCGCGCCGAAGCTCGTCCGTTAGCGTGATCAGATCGATAGGCATGCCGCGCTCGGTGAGCGCGACCATCTTGTCGTAGATGCGGCGGTGCGAGTCTAAGAAGAAGTCTTCGCGGCGCAGCAGCTCTATGGCCTGGTTGCAGACGGTGTTGTCCAGGAGTATCGCGCCCAAAATCGAGCGCTCTGCCTCTGGGTTCGACGGAAGCCCCTTCTCGAAAAAGGGATCTTGAATGCCCCTTTGCTGGCTCACTCTTTCTCCTTTTTGTGAGGACATTCTCCGTAAAAGCCTTTAGCGCAGTTACAATTCCAGCAAAGCAGTTGGCGCCCTTCAGGCCAGCCTCGCTTTCTTAAGTCGCGACAAACTAAATCAGGCACATTGCCGCCAAGTTCTTTGCGATGTGCAGCCCCATCATTGTTAATGTGGTCAAGCGTCAGGAACTCAAATTGAGACTCTCCGCAGCATGCACAATGGTTACCGTATGCAGCAAACATTTCTTCACGCCGATGGCGGCGAGCTATTCGCTCGTGGTCGGACTTCTTAGCTGCACAACCGATGCAACGCTTGTTGGTTTGCTGTTGCTCGGTCTGGCCGCACTGTATGCACATACCCGCATGGTCGCGTCGTGCTTTCCTACGTCTCGTCCTGTCGCGCGTTTTATTTACACAGCCTTCGCACATTGTCTTAGTGACAAGTATATCTGTTTGACCGCATCTCTCGCATAAGCCGTTCTCGCGCAATTTCATTGTTCGCTTTTGACGCCAGGTAAAAGCTCTCTCGAAGAAAGGGTCGCCGGAGGCCGGTCGCGTCATATCTTAAATTCGCAATCAGGTGAATAATTATTGGTTACGGTTATTGCCTAATATCACGCGCTTGCTTGGAATCTGATGGTAAAGCGAGTGCAGCGAAAAAACTCAGCTTGATCGAGCTGGCTTTCGGCGTGATCTATTTCCAGCTTTTCAGCTGAGAACCATTTTCCTAATGAGCTGAATGAAGAGTTGAAGATTTCTTCTCTAGCTATTGGAATTGCTTCATTCAACACATCTGAGTATGCTTGTCGCGCCTCCAAGTGTCTTTCGCATAGCTTACGATGATGTGTTTTTGAGCTGGACGTTCTTCTCAGCTTCAACAAGCTCAATACCAACTCTATCGAGTTCTTCTTTGTCAGGAAATAATGATCGCCGAGACGATCTTATTAATCCCTCAAGGATGTCGCGAGAAACCTCTCTAATCATATTGCTATTTCCTCGGGGAAGCGACGATTGAAAAAGAGACGATTGACGAAATCGGAAGCGGCGACGGCTGCGCCCTCAGCCGTTGCGCGGCGATATTACCAGAACCCTATGGGCGCGTCTAGCATTATGAAAAGCGGCGGCGCGCAAAGATAAGGACGCAAAAGAAATATTTCTTTTGCGTCCTTAATCCTGCTTCACTCACTACACGCTCGAACTATTCTTCGGCCGCTTCGGCTTCGGCTTCGGCCACGAAAGAGGCTCCCGGTGCTTCACTGGAACCCTCCTCAATCGCCGCTTCGCTAGCCGCTGCTGGCACCGTAGAATCGGCTGCTGGAGCCGATTCCGCGGCTTCTGCCGGTGGCGGCTCTAGCTCGTCGGGCGCTCCTTCCTTGCGCACGCGCACCTTTATCGTAGGCGTCACGTCGCGGTGCAGTTTGATGACTACGTCGTAATCGCCGACCTCTTTGATGTGGTCGCGCAGGCCAATGCGGCGGCGCTCGACCGCGTAGCCGCGCTCCTTGAGCGCTTCAGCGATGTCTAAGGCCGTGACCGAGCCGTAAAGAATGCCGTGCTCGCCCACCCTGCGGTCGAAGCGTATCTGAAGGCCGTCCAGATGCCCGGCCTCGCCTTCGGCCGCCGACCGCTCCCGCTGCTCGCGCTTGGCCAGCACGCGACGCTGCTCTTCAATCATCCGCTTGTTGCCGGCCGTGGCTTCGGTCGCCAGCCCCTGCGGCAGCAGGTAATTCCGCCCGTAGCCCGCGCGCACGCGGACCACGTCGCCGCGATGGCCGAGGTTGTCTACGTCTTCACGAAGCAATACATCCATGTGTGCCATTGATAATTCCTCATTCAAGAAAGTGCTGAGTGCTGAGTCCTGAGTGCTGAGTGAAAGACAACTACTCAGGACTCAGGACTCAGCACTCAGGACTGATTAATCGGTTGCAAACGGGAGAAGCGCGGCGTTGCGGGCGCGCTTGATCGCGGTCGCGAGCATGCGCTGATGAGGCGCGCACGTGCCTGAAATCCTGCGCGGCAGGATCTTGCCGCGCTCCGGTATGTAGCTCCCGAGCATCCGCGAATCTTTGTAATCGATGTAATCGATCTTGTCGGCGCAGAACCTGCACGACTTGCGCGCGCGCACAAAGCGGCGGCCGCCCTGCCCTCCGCCCTGCCGCGATCCGCGGTCGTCGCGGTCGCGGCGGCCTTCGTTCCTCGTATCACTGCTCATGACTCATCGCCCTC
>DATFGQ010000082.1:0-3343 GCA_035249305.1 Blastocatellia bacterium
CCCATCACCTCAAGCTCGGCAGACCGCCAGACCGTAGAGAAGTTCGCCAGCCTCTACGTCAGCTCCGACCACTCGATCAAGGAGCTGGTGCGGGCCATATTCGTGTCGGAAGAGTTCTTCGGCGACCGCGCGAGGTTCGCCTTAGTCAAGCAGCCCGTAGAGCTGATCGTCGGCGCCATTCGCATGCTCGGCGCTATTTATAATCCAGGGACATACGAGCCGAGGAACCAGTCGAACATACTGGCGGCGCTGTCGATCTTCCTCGGGCAGGAGCTGTTTAACCCGCCCGACGTGGCGGGCTGGAACCTGAATCTCGGGTGGGTAAATACCGCGACGCTGTTGAATCGATTCACCTACGCTGACCTGGTGGTCATCAACCGCACGCGCGACCTGAGCGCGCCGGGGCTGTGGCTATCTCACGAGCAGCTCAGAAAGTACGCCAAGGCGAATCCGAAAAAGACCGCCAAGAAACTCTTGTCGGTACTCGGCCCGCTCAAAGTCGACAACAAGATGGTCCGCGCCTTAAGCGACTACCTGCGGACGGACGACGCGGGCAACATAGCGACCTACGCGCCCGACGACGCGACCATCGATAAGAAAGTTCGCGGGCTCGTCCACCTGATAATGTGTCTGTCCGAGTTCCAGTTGAATTAAAGGAGGCCCGCCATGCCGACTACGAGAAGACAATTCATAAAGCGAAGCGCGGGGGCCGTGACCGTGGGCCTGGTGATGCCCGGCATGCTGCTTCGCGAAGCGCGCGCGCACCAGGCCCAGGCCAACACCAACCGCAAATTTGTAGTCATACAGCTCGCGGGCGGAAACGACGGGCTGAACACCGTCGTCCCTTACGCCGATTCGCGTTATCACAGCCTCCGGCCGCAACTGGCCTTCAAGGAGGCCGAGCTTAAGGACGGCGAAGGGCGCTCGACCGTCATCTCGAATGACTTCGGGCTGCACCCGGCGCTGGGAAAGATCAAACAGCTTTACGATCAGGGGCGCGTAGCCATAGTCTTAGGCGTAGGCTATCCGGATTCTACGCTATCGCATTTTCTGTCGATGGACATCTGGCACACCGCCGACACGAGCGGGCTCGCGAGCAAGGGTTGGCTCGGCAAGTACGCCGACATAGCGCTCCTCGGCGAAGCGGGGCTGCCGGCGGCGGCGCTCGGCGGGCTCGACACGCCGAAGAGTTTTAACGCCGCAAGGGTCGTCGTCCCGAACATAATCAATTTCGACATCTATAACTTTCTTGGCGACCCGGCCTATCCGAACGATTACGCAAACCAGATTAACGCTTTCAATTTCGGCGCGAGCCGCGTCTTTGACGGCGCGAGCCTGCTTTCGACGATCAACAACGCCGCGTTCGAATCGGTCAGGGGCGCGCAGCACCTCCAGCGCAACGTCAATAACTACCGCTCGTCGGTAGTCTATCCGCAGCAGAACCCTCTGGCCGTAGGGCTGAAGATGGTCGCGCAACTGCTCGTAACGATCCCGGAGGCCCACCTGCTCTACGTGCAGCTTGGAGGGTTCGATCATCACTCGGACCAGGTCGATCACCCGAACGGGCAGATCAACAAGCTCGGCGGCCAGCACAACCTCTTGCTCCGCTGGTTTTCCGACGCCGTCGATCTTTTTTATAGCGACCTGGCCGAGCACGGGTTGGCCGACGACGTGATTATGATGCAGTGGAGCGAGTTCGGCCGGCGGCCGCAAGAGAACGCCTCGTTCGGGACGGACCACGGCACCTCTTCGCAGATGTTCATCATAGGCGACCCGGTCCATGGCGGGCTGTACGGCGAGCAGCCTTCGCTCGCGGCTACGGAGCTTGACCTTGCCGGCAATCCGAAGTTTCAAGTCGACTTCCGAGAGGTCTATGCGACTATATTAGACCGCTGGCTGGGCGCCGATTCGAAAGGCGTGCTCGGAGCTCAGTATCAGAACGTCGGCTTCCTATAGTGCTGAGTGCTGAGTCCTGAGTCCTGAGTAACAGCAACATACTCGGCTCCGTAGGGGCTCAATGTTTGTAGAACGATAGCGTAAATGCACCCCAACCCCGTAGAGGTCGAATGTCTGTTATTCAACTCCTACGGAGTTGGATAATGATTATGCGACCACTACAAACATCTGGCTCCTATGGAGCCGAGTATGTTGCTACTTCTCAGACGCGCTCCGAGTGCTGAGTGCTGAGTATTTGTCTTTAACTCAGGACTCAGCACTCAGCACTCAGGACTTAAGAAGGTTTGTCAAAAATTTTAAGACTTTTCCCGACCCAAGGGAGTCTGAAACATTGGACCAATTCAGATCTGTTTCGACGAGACCCTTTTGAAGTCGCCGCGCCGGCCGATAGCTGCTTACGGCCGGGCCTCTTCCCCCGGCGGCTGACTTCACAAGCTTTACTAAATAAAGGGTTATGACCTAGAGATAGAGAGGCGGCTGCCGACCGCCGGCACACTCAAGGAGGAGAGCAACGATGGCAAGCATAACTTACGACGAGGCCGCTCACCTGCTCAGGCGGATGGGGTTCGGCGGACCGCCTGACGAGATCGACGCGCTGGTGGCGCGCGGGCGCGAGGGGGCCGTCGACTTCCTGATCAATTATTCGCAGATCGATAACAAGCCGCTCGACGACATACTCGCGGCGAGCTTCGACTTCACCGACGTTCGCGACAACCGTAAGGTCAACCAGGGCGAGATCCGCCGCCTCTGGTTCACGCGAATGATTCACTCGCGCCGCCAGTTCGAAGAGAAGATGACGCTCTTCTGGCACAACCACTTCGCCACTGCGCTGTCAAAGGTGCAGGACATTCTGATGTACAACCAGAACGTGATGCTGCGCGCCAACGCGCTCGAACGCTTCGACACGCTGCTCAAGAAAGTCGCCGAAGACCCCGCGATGATCATCTGGCTCGACGGCAACACGAACGTCCTGGGCAGCCCTAACGAGAATTTTTCGCGCGAGTTGGAAGAGCTCTTCACGATGGGCATCAACGACGTGGTCACGGGTGAGGCGAACTACACCGAAAATGACGTCAAAGAGATCGCCCGCGCGTTCACAGGCTACAACTTCCGCACGAACAGGAACGCGTCGACTATAGAGAACCTCTTCCAGTTCTTTATAAACCCGGCCCGACACGACAACACGGCGAAGACCGTTTACGGACAGACGGCTAACTTCTCGGGCGACGACATCATCACTATCATAGCCGCGCGAAAGTCTACCGGCCGTTACCTCGTCAAAAAGCTGTTCGACTTCTTCGTATACCCCATCACCTCAAGCTCGGCAGACCGCCAGACCGTAGAGAAGTTCGCCAGCCTCTACGTCAGCTCCGACCACTCGATCAAG
>DATFGQ010000083.1:0-36163 GCA_035249305.1 Blastocatellia bacterium
TTCAAGTCGGTCCCGGACACGACGAGCGCCTCGCCGTTGGCGAGTGTGGTGTTGGTCGGATACCATCGGCCCGCGTTCATGTCGGCCACGCGCGTCCAGGTCTTGGTCTGGTAATCGAATATGTTGGTGTGCGGCTCGCCCGCGCCGTCGATGAAATGGTGGCCCCCGGTGACTAGCAGCTTTCCGTCGGGCAGAAAAGAGTGGCCGCTGCAAAACAGGTGTGTGAATGGATTGAATACCTGTTCGAACGTGTTGTCAGCCGGGTTCCACAAATAAGTCTGGGTGGTCAACTGGCTGTCGAGCCGCTGCCAGGTAAGCACCTTGCCGTCGGGGAGCAGGTGCGCGTGAATAGAGACGACGGGCCAGGAACTGACCGGAGACCACTGGCCTATAATCGAGGCGCGCGACACATCGCTCTGGGGCGCGGGCCGCTCCGCGAATGTTATGTGGTGGGCGCTACTGACGAGCATGAAACATAAAAGCAGGCTCGCTAAACGGATAACCGGGGAGGAAGGAAAACGAGTAAAGGGAATCATCTTGAAAGGCTCCTCTAGAGTAGAGCCGCCGTACGCAGGCTTACGGCGGAGAGAATCTTGCCTGCAAGCTCTCTCATTACATAGATGTAATGACTAAGCTCAGTTGGGCGCGCGGTTCAGACTAAAGCACTTTGCGATTGGATGCGGCCGGAATAATCAGCGCCTCCTTCGGAGTGCGCCGACCCCGCGGCGCTTTTGTGTTAGCCGAGACGGCTTCCCCTAAAACAAAAGCGGTGACTTGTCACCGCACTCCGAAGGAACGGTCACATCAAATTGCAAACCGCCATAAGCGACAGAAGATACAGCTTTCCCTAGATGTCCTACAGTAATGAGTAGACGAAATTATCTCTGACAGGGATGCAAGCCCCGCAGAGCAAAAACAGGTGAGCTTTTACGTCGGCAGGTGTGCGTATGCCTACAGCTTCTTATCGATGATCTTGCCCTCTAAGACTTTGATCGATTTCTCCACGGCCGAGCGCGGGATGCCGAGCTGGAGGGTCAACTTCTTGATCGTTTCCTCGTCGGCCGACATTCGTTTCACATCCGGCAGGAGATCATCAGCTACAGGCGCTGAATCACCTACAGATGGATCACCCTCGGGTCCGAAGATTAAATCGTCGGCCGCGAAAGCCCTGTCCTCGTCCTCCCCCCTGGTCGGCACGCTTCCCCGCGTGCGGGGGGCCTTCGGTTTTTTGACGACAGACTTGGCCCGGTATTGTTGGCGCTTGGACGCCTTAATCTGGAGCAGGATGGCTTCGTCCAGGTCGCTCAACTCGCTTGCCTCCTCGTCCGACACCACCCCCCCGTTCGACTCCGGGGTCAGCCAGGTGAGCCAGATCGAGTTGCCCCACCATCGCTGCGCCGCCTCGTCGAGCAGAGAGTTTTCCGGGACCATGTACGGCCTGTCGGCAGTCGCATGGCAGATCATCGACCAGCTCCGCTGTAGCATCGGCGGCGTCTCGAAGCGGTAGTTGGATGGCTGCTTGAGTTTGAGCGCGAGCGCCTCAACGTCAGGGTGCTCAAGCCCCACCATTTTGCGCAGGTTGTCGACGACGATGCCGAGCAGCTCCATGTCCGGCTTTGCTTCAAGGAGCAGGAGATGCGCGCCGAAGATGCCGAGCATCGGATTCCTGAACTTGTACCTGAGCACATCGCGCAGCTCGTCGGTGAGAATCTTGCGCTGGTTGGCGAGGGCGAGCCGAGCTTTCTCTACCAGGTGCAGGTCGCGCTCGTTGTAATCGAAGCCGGGCGGGTCGATGTGAGGACCGGGCGGCAAGTCACCGCTCATCAGTACGGAAGCGGTCAACAGATCGGCCCTCATCTCGCCGCCGCGCTGCTCGGCCTCGCGCGGGTCCTGGCCATAGTAGCTCTGGAGGAGGAAGATATGCGTCTGCCAGCCAGGCGACGCCACGATAATCCGTTCCAAGGGCTGATCCAGAGACGGGACTTCGAGCTGTAGGCGGTAGTTGCCGGGGGGAAGACTGACGTTGCAGGCCGCCCAGGGCTCCCAACCGAGGTCATTGGCCGAAGAGATTTCGATGTCTACGATCATCTTGCCGGCCTCGTCCAGGAGCTTGAGCCCCTTGGCCGGGTTTGGGCGCTCGAACTCGGCGTTATCAGTCCGGTCCTTCTCGGTCCAGCCGCGCGCGCAGACGAAGACCCAGCTCCCGCTCCCCGCGTCGACGTGGACCTTCCGGCTGTGTTCGCGGGCCGCCTCCATGTGAAACTCGTGAGTCTTGGACGTGTCGGCCAGCGGCGCGGCGCTGGCGATGACGAGAGGCTGGTATTGCTTCAAGGTCGGCGGGCTGTCCGGGCGCAGCGCCACCTGATCCTCATGCGTTTTCGTTCCGGCCACCACCTTGATCTTATAGATGCCGGGGTCGAGGCTGAACGTCAGGGACTGGCCAACCCCGCGGTCGGCGATGTTATACTGGCCATCGATTACGAACACCTCAGCCAGCTCGTCGCCGGTCTCGACGTTGAGCGTTACGCGCCCGCTTACGCTAGAACTTGACATCCTCTTCTCCTAAGCCGGTTACTTCGAAGTTTATTTCGAGGCCATCGGCCGCAATCTCCGCGAGGTAGAGCCCGCGCGGCAGAAATAGTTCAGTCACCGGCGACACGGCGGGCTCGGAGGCGACCAGCGCGAATTTGTCGCCGCGCACACGCAGGGTCTTGGTCGCCGACGCAGCCGGGACGTGGACATTGACCTTGAACTTGGGCACTGTGTTTACGGTGGTGAAGAGGAAGGGCTTCTGCGGGTTCTTCTCGTAGTCGAGATCCGGCTCCTTGGAAATCGCATCGTTCTTGAGCGCGTCTTCCGAGAGCAGCTTGTGCATGTTGTTGTAGAGCCAGTCGCCGAGCGAGGTGGCCGTGATGTTACCGCTGCTGTCGGCGGCCGCCCCCGACAGCCCCTTCAAGAGAGCCGTGGTGAAGACGCCGTGGACCTTCCCGTCCTCCATCATGCGCTCCTGCGCGAGCCGCGACCATTTAGTGCCGAAGCCGTAGAAACGCTTGCCCTTGTCGATAGCTTCGAAGTCCGTGACTTCGTTGAAGTGAATGGGCCGCGGGACTGTCTTGCTGTACTTCTCCTGACAGCAGTCCATAAACAGCACCACTTCCTGAAAGTAGCCCGATCGGAAGAACCAGTCGGCGTAGGGCCTGCCGAGGATGTGCTGCCCCGTGCGCTTCTGATTGGCGTTGGCCATCAAGAGCGCGGCCTGCTCGAAGTCGGGAGAGAACCCGTGCCCGGAGAAGTAGAGGTAGAGCCTGCGGCCTACGCGCCCGTTCGGATCCTGAGTCGCTACGTCGTCAAGGTGGTCGAACGCCGCCTCGATCTGCTGCGTCGTCGGCACCGCGTCTGTAGGGGTCGACGGCGGCGGGTCCGGCGAGAGGATGAGCGTTATATGATCTTTGGGTACGCTGCCACCCGTCTCCGAGATAAGCCAGTTGTAGAAATCTTCGGCGTCATTTCTCGGGCCGTCAAGGTTGCTCAGGCCCGGATAGGCGTTGATGCCGACCACGACTGCCCAGTCATTTTTAGCCATCGCTTTATCCCTGTCATCACTGCGGCGTGCAATCACCCCGCGTACAGGTTTTGGAGGGCCGCCCGTCATCAGCCGGGCAGGCCCCCCTCTTTCGTGCGCCGCTCCATCACGGATACTGTTCGTGGATGAACCGCTTGTCGGTATCCGACAGGTTGCTGTTCAAGCCAACCGAAAATCCGTTGGTCGTCCACGACGCCGGGATCGGATACATCATGATAGAACTGAGGTCGGTCTTCGTAAAGTTCGATTCGTCCGCCGAAACAGTCGCGAACATGTTGGACTCGATCACGCCGAGCGACCAATTGTTGGGCGGCCCCGACAGGTCACGTATAACGTTCTCCCTGTTCCAGGGGATCCCGCCGTCGGGGTTCTGGTGCTCGTGTACCAGGCCCAGCGCGTGGCCGAACTCGTGAAGGACGACGCGCTGTACCTCGTTCGGCGTCGAGTTGGGCGTAAGCCACCCGTAATTCATCGTCGGGTCCGCGCGATTGGTGACGTTGCGGCAGGTCGTCCCGATCGTGGACCAGGAGCCACTGAACCTGAATGAGATGCGGATCAGAGTGTCATTAGTGTCGTCGCGGAAGTCGAGGCGCAGATTCGCCAGGCCCGGCGCGGTCCACTGCCTCGCCACCTCCTTAATCCTCTCCTGAACGGTCGGGTCGCCGTCGAGGAAAGAGATAGTGATCCGGTCACCGGAGTCCCACTTGGCATCCGTTAACAGCGCGGCCCTTGTCTTGCCGGTCATGTCAGTTTCGGCGGGCCAAGAGAAACACCACTTCTTCTCGTTCGGCTCTTGGTTGACGATCTCGTTTTCGTTTTCCATGTGTTCATCTCCTTTTACGGTCACGCGGCGAATTGTCTGTTCGACGCGAATTGCGGAGCGCCACGCTTCTGTTCGAGCCTCGAAGGCGCGGTAAGCGGGTCGGTGGCTTTACACTATCCGGCGGCCCCGGCCGATCGGCAGAATCATCTGATGGCCGTCGGCAAGAATTTATTTATAGCCCCGGTCACCAGGTCAATTAAGGCTTTAGTGCCGAACCCCCATACCAGCGCGTCAAGGTAGTCGCGCAGCGTCCCGAATGGTTTATTAAAATAGAACGTGTTGAGGCCGGTATAAACCGCCACAACCGTCACCAGGATAAGGTAGAAAAAATCCAATGAGATCCTCTTGCGGATCAGGTTCCTGACAATCCTGGCGGCAGGACTCTCCTCGGGCAGGAACGCTTTATCGACCTCGATCTTGACAGTGGCCGCGGGTTGAGCCGGGCCGCCTTTCGCACTCTGCCCGAGATGGATGGCCAGCGAGTTTTCGAGCTCGAAGAGATCTCCCTCCAAGCCTTGCGGGTCGAAAGACTCTGCCGCCCAGAGCGTGCGCCATATCTTAAACGTATCTTCCTTATCCGTCTCGATCTCATCCTTACGCAAAGGGTCCGACTCCTTGAACCCCGGCGTCTTGGTGATTGCATCGAGCATGTGCCAGATTTTCGCCGCCTTCGCGTTCAAGTTCTGCCAGGCAGATAGGCGAGGCAGCAGTTCGTCCGCCTTTGCCAGGCGTCCGTTGAACTCGGCGATCGTCATAGGATTGCCGCGGGCCGCAATTACTTCGCGAGCCTTCATCGCGATTCGCGGCTCGGCCCCGGTTAACGTCTCGTCGAGCGGGCGAAGCTTGAAATCCGATTCCGACTTGCGCAGGAGGTCGTCAAGAGGGTTCAGCTTCTTTTCGGCGAAGGCGGACCAGCGGCGGGCGGTCTCATCCATCTCGCCGAGCTGCTTGATCACTCCCTTGTACGCGTCACTGTTCTCGTCGAGCTTGATGAAGTTTCTGAACATCAGCCCGTTGATCTTCTTTAGCAGGGCGGCGCGTTGCTTCTTGAAATCGGGCTCGATGGTGTCTTTCTCATATTCTTTTCCGTCGGCCGTCTTTTCGTAGTTCTCCTTCGCCTCCCCGAAGGCGACGCCCAGTTGAGCCTCCTGCTCTTTCAACTCCCAAACTTTCCGCAGGACGTTCAAATACCACTGCATCAGGTAGTATAAGAGAATGCCGATAAAGCAGGCCAGGGCCGCGAAGAACCAGTAATGCGCCGAAATGACGGTTATCGTCAAGGGCTTGTCTTCGTCAGTCTTGATCTCTGACAGCTTGCCGGTGTATTCGCCCGGCGCGCCTCTGCCCTTCAGGCCCAGCACGATGCCGGTCGTGTCGCCGGGCAAGTCGGCTTTGGTGTGTTGATATTCTAGAACGGCCGTCTCGCCATCCTCTTTGTCTGTGAGCAGCGCGACTGACTTGTCGTCCTTAAACTTCTCATCCACCTCCTGCGCGTCGAGCTTCTCGTCGAGCGGCACCGGCACGTCCAGAATCTTGAGCTCTTTCGCCTCATCGCCCGTCCTGTAAGACCACGGATAGTAATAGACCTTAGCCTTAAAAGTGCTTACCGGAGAGATCAGCTTGGTCTGGCTCGTCTTGGCCGGGGCGAGCACGAGCGACTTGCGCCTGACCGTGTCCGAATTACCATCGGAGACGACCAGATGGCCCGTAAGAGGTGTGCCGGGCTTTGACGCGTTGGGCTTGCCGCGCAGAATGATCGTTGCGGGGGCGGCCGGATCGACGGCTAAGACCTTGGTCACCAACTCCACGACCGACGAGAGGCTCTCACCGCCCTGCGTCGGTTCGTCGAGGAGGGCGACGTTGAGGGTCAGCGGCCTGGTCGTGTTGTTCCACACCTGAACCTTGTTCTCGGCGCTTGTCGACAGCTTGAGAGGCTCGGACGACCCGGCGAGCTCGAAGGGGTATTTTTCCTGTTGCGCCTGCGAGGGGAGGCCGCCGACGATGAGCAGAAGGAGGCAGGCCCGCAGGCAAGTGTTGATCAGCGTTCGTAACGTCATACGCCTCGCTAGGCTGAAGAAGATCTGTGCGAAAGGTTATCGGCGCGGGCAGGGCTGGCAACCGCCCGCCGGCCGCCACGGCCGCGCCGTGGTACAGTCGAGTTAAACTTTCCCGAAACGAATTCCGAAGACTCCCTGAAGCGTGTTGATCTTATCAAATTTCGGTGCCGGCCTGCCATGCTTGTACGTGATTCCGAACCCCAGGTTCGGCGTGAATTTGAACTCGATGCCCGAGGTGAAGAAGGTTTTCCGCCTCCTCTGATCTTCCCGATGCGTGACACGTCTTTGCGTGTATGGCTACAGGGCATGTTAGTGGCCCCTTTGTTTAAAGCCCTCAAGGGCATTGAATATGTTCCCGTCGACGGGCGTTTCGTACTCCCGACTCTTCAGTTACAAATGATATATCCGGAAAAACGTTTCATTTTTCGCTAATGAATTTTGGGAGGCCGGGCTGTGGGGAGTCATAAGCAACAATCAGCGCCGCTAGGCAACCCTTTTTGATTGACATTTTTTATGATTTACATTACTGTGTCTGTCTCAATCCAATTAGTAATTACCACTACTTGAAAAAAAAGCTTTTGAGTCTCATGCATTACTACTGAAGAGACATGGTTTGCGTTTGCATAAATCATCAAGGCGCAAAGTGATCCAGGGGCGGCATGCTGATCGCCCCTTATGCGTCACCAATGTTTCCCTGCGACCGTAATTTTGACACAGTCCGCCGACAGTAGATTTATCTTAATCTGAGCGCACGCTGGTCAAGATTAAGGAGCTTGATGGCAACAATACTAGCATCAACACCTGTAGATAACTGCGTCGAATGGAAGGCTTAGAATCTCCTAGGAGGAAGATATGCTGAGGACAAGCAGTTACACAATCTATGTCGACCTGCCCGGCAATGAAGAGGATATGCTTCTGGTGCATGGCTATACAGGCGCATTTGATCTGGTCAGCCGCCGGGTAGCAACTTACCTGAGATCTCTTGAACCCAAGAAAGCTCCGAAGCCACTCTATGGGAACTGGACACCGGAGCCGGCCCATGATGGCGGGGTTAACCCCATCTCTGAGGAAGAGACCGGGGTTCTGAGACAGCGTGGATACCTTACGGAATTGAGCGTTGAGGATGAGAGGACGTATCTGAGCGAGGCCGTTAACAAGCTGCATTACATCCGCGCTCTGCGTATGCCGCTCTACATCTTCATGCCTACGTACAACTGTAACCTCCGCTGCTTTTACTGCTTCCAAGACCACATGCGCACAAACCCTGCCTTTAAGCATCTTCTCAGAACCATGGATCGCCCCACTGTCGATCGGCTCTTTAACGCGATGCCTAAGATTGAGCAACTTCACGGCGTTGGCCCCGGTGAGGAGCGCAATCGAAATATAGGGTTCTTTGGTGGCGAGCCGCTGCTCGAAGAGAATCGGCCTATCGTCGAGTACATAATGACCAAGGCGCTCTCGGAGGGTAAAGCAAGCTTCTGGGCCGTGACCAACGGCACGGATTTGCATGCTTATAGTGAGCTGCTGGGACCCGGCAAAATCGCGAACATTCAGATCACGCTGGACGGGACGCCTGCGGAGCACGATAGGCGGCGCATCTACGCGGATGGCTCCGGCTCTTTCGAGCGCATTGCGAGGAACATGTCAATGGCTCTTGAGTTGGGGGTCGAAGTGCAGGTGAGAGTTAACGTCGACCTCAACAATATCGAGCAACTTCCCCAGATAGCGCGCATTGCAATCGAGCGAGGATGGGATCAATACAAGAACTTCGATCTGCATACTGCTCCCATTAACGCGCATAACGAGAAGACGGAAAAAAAGACGACCATGTCTACCTGGGAGCTGGGGGAAGCGATGAAGCAGATGCGGCAACAGTATGACGAGATGCGTGTCTACCGATTGCCGGACGCCGGGATGAAGGCGCGAGCGCGGCAGGTCTTTACACACAAGCTCGATCCAACTCCCGGTTTCAAGACGGGTTTTTGCAGCGCCCACGATAGGATGTATATCTTCGATGTTTTCGCCAACATCTACGCCTGCTGGGACCGGACTGGCGACCCGGACATTCGCATCGGGTCTGTTAACGAGGAGGGGGATATTAAATCTAATCCCAAAATCCTCCAGATGTGGCGTAGCCGCACGGCGGTCTCCAATCCCGTCTGTGAAAAGTGCCGTTACGTGATGCATTGTGGCGGCGGCTGCGCCGTGCTCTCTGAAAATAGTACTGGCTTATTCTTCGGTAATTTCTGTGATGACTTTGGCAAGCGGTTTCGTGCCAGTGTCGCCGAGGCATTCGTTGAACATGTCTCCGGCGTCGAGGCTGAAGAATTTGCAGAATCAGTTTGCGATCAATAGAGATCCGATCTCTAGAGGTGAACCGGCCCGTCGGCCGGTTCAATCACTGAAAACCTTCAGAAAGGAGGAAACAATGGGCTGTATAATTAATTGGAGCGCAGATGCTAAAGACCAAATAGCTCAACTCAACGTTGCGGCTGATGGCTGTATCGTTCAATGGGTGCCCAAAGGCGGGGTAAGCAGCCTTAATAAGGCTGTCGGCGGATGCATCATCGAGTGGGACGCCATCCCGCAGCAAACGGCATCCGCAGCACAAGGTTGCATCATTGAATGGAAAGGTAAATCAGCGCAGGAGGTCCAGGCGCTCAGTTCCAGCAAAGCCTCAGAAAGTGGCTGTATTATCCAATGGTCACTTGATCCGGCAGATCTAAGCAAAGTTCAAGTCGCACAAGACGGTTGTATAATCAACTGGTGAGCCGGCTAATCGGCCCACATCACTGAGATGTGAAACACCTTACTGGTGGTCAAGACAATTATCTGTACTCTTGACCACCAGTCTCTCTGACAGGCACTACCCGCCGTAAGTAAAGTCAAACCTGTATTCTCATTTTACCGCGCGACAGAAAGGGCCTGCTCGTCAGGCGGAAGATACGCAGTCGCGTAGTTGATCTCCTGGAAGATGTTGTCGCGCGATTCGACTTCCGCCAGCCACCGCTCGTCTATGTCGCGCCGCTTTATCATGTCGTAGAGGCGGTTGAAGCGGTGTATGTGGTCGCGGAACCGCTTGATCGCGTACTGAACCATGGTCCCCGTGGTGATGATGAAGGCCCAGTCGGAAGATTCCGCCAGCAGCAGCTCGCGCGCGGCCTGGTTGAGAGCGCGCCTCAAGAGTCCTTCCGACTGGGGGTGCTCGTTGGCCAGTTCGATCATTCGGTCCTCGGCCACATGCTGGTGAAGGTACATCCATTCCGTCTCGCCGTTGATCCAGACGCGGTAATAACCTTCCGCGCCCCAGGAAGAGCTGGCCAGGTGCTGGCGCTGGTTGTCGGGGTACTCGTCCATGTAATCGATCGGCGTCGCGAGCCGTATCTCGGACTGGTCGAAGTGGGTCTTGCGTATCAGGTAGTTTAAGAATTGCGGCCCCTCGAACCACCAGTGGCCGAAAAGCTCCGCGTCGTAGGGCGAGACTATTATAGGCTTTCTGCCTATGGTCGCCCGAAGGCGGCGGGCCTGCTCCTGGCGGTTTTGGAGGAAATGCGCCGCGTGCGAAGCCGTCTTGCCGGTCGCCCACGAAGGCACGTAAGGCTGCTTGAGCCCTAGATCGACTTTGCCCGTCACCCGGTAATATTTAATGCCAAGGTTGCGCCGCACGCCGTCGCTGTGCAGGAAAGGTTTGACGTAATCGTAATCGCCGTCGAAGCCGAGGTCGCGGTAGAACTCCCTGTAATCCGGGTCGCCCGGATAACCCGTGTCCGCGCTCCAGACCTGCTCGCTCGTCTCAACGTCGCGCGCGAAGGCCGCCACGCCCGCGGGAGTCACCGTAGGGGCGTAGATGCCACGGCGCGGCTGCGGGGCGCCGAACATGATGGCGTGAGCGTCGACGATGAAGAAGCGCAGCCCGGCCTCCTCAAGCAGCGAGTCGATGCTCGTGGAGTAAGCGCACTCCGGCAGCCATATGCCGCGCGGCTCGCGCTGGAAATGCTTTACGTAGTTGCGCCGCCCCACCTGTATCTGCGCGCGTCGCGCCTCGGTCCGCGTCATCAGCGGGAGGAAGCCATGCGTCGCGCCGCAGGTGATTATCTCTATCGCGCCCGCTTCCTGTAGCGCGCGGAAGCCCGAGATCAGGTTGCGCCGGTAACGGTTCTCGAACAGGTCGCGCGCGGCGGAAAAGTGGTTGAGGTACATGCGCGCCGTCTCGTTCATCGAAGGGTGCTTGGCCGTGCGCATGACCTCGCTCTCGCACAGCTCGACGAGCTTGGTGACGTGGTTGAGGTAACGCTGCTGGAGCAGCGGGTCCGAGAGCATCTCGCAAAGCGGCGGCGTCAGCCCGAGGGTCACGCGCGACATCACGCCGTCTACGGCCAGCCCCTCGAAGACGTTCAGGAGCGGGATGTAAGTTTCGCTGATCGCCTCATACAGCCAGTCCTCCTCCAGAAACTCGGGGTATTCGGGGTGGCGCACGAAGGGCAGATGTGCGTGGAGAATTATGGAGAGCAGTCCTTGTTCCATTCAGATCTCAGATTTGAGATTTCAACTTCTTATCCTTATTTCGGTCCACGAATCAGATCAGGGCTCGACGGGCGGCGGGGCAGTCCGGGCCAGCGCATCTCGCCGACGGGCCGCGCGACGTTCTCACTCCCGCCTAGTTGAAACCTCTGCGTGATGTGCAGGGGTCGTATGTGGTCGCCTATCACCTCGCGGTCGTCTTCGAGCGCCTCGCGCAGAAGCTCGGGGAAATAGTGCGTTAGCCCTACGGAAGCCATGCGCCCGTCGGATGATTCGAACAGCTCCATCAGCTCGCTCCTCAAAGGCTCGGGCATGCGCACTATCATCTCCGCCGTGAGCGCGCCGCCCGTCGATGCGACCTCTATCGCCTCGCGCACGGCCTCGGGCAGCCGCAGGGCGGATTCCGCGACAAGGTCGGGCTCCACGCTCGCCCCCGCCGCGGGCGCGACCTTTATGTCCAGCGCCCGGTCCGGGGCGAAGCCCGACGCCGAGATCACTTCGACGAACTCCGGCGGGTTCAAGCGGTACTGCCTCTCTTCGTCGCGTTCGGGCGAGACGGTCCCGCGCGGCGTCCGCACGCGGTTGGACCGCACGAGCGGGATGTAGCCGTGGACGGGCGACCGCACGCCTATCTCGAACTCGTACTCGCGGTCGGGGAAGACCATCATCCAGTAGCGGCCCGTGTGGCTGACGTTGAAGAAGGCTTGGTTGCGCCCCTCGGTTTCAAAGAGCCTCAAGACGACTTGAAAAGTCTCTACCTCTCCGGGGGTGAAGTAGCGCGTCAGCGCCTTGAGGCTCTCTTCGCGGACCTCCCAGTAGATGAATACGTGGAACGGGTCCTGTATCATCGCGCGGATGATGTCGAGCTCGTAACCCTCCGGTATGGGGAGCCCCACGTCTACGAAATGCTCGTCAATCGCGGCCGGCTGCGCCGCCTCGGCTTCGACCGTTTGCTCCCTTTCTACTGGCCTAAAGAGCGAAGAGGGGCGCAGTATGAACATCAGGCGTGTCTCCTTCGAGCATGGATCAAACTTCAGTTTGTATGTTATTGGCCGTCGGGTGTCAAGCGTGGCGAGCGTAAACCCTTGCCCGTAATGAGTTATTTGTGTTAGGTTTCAATCACCCTGACAACTTTTTTCTTGGGGGACACACTATATGGAAAAAACAGCACAACAAAACACAATACAAGACAGCTTTCTCAACAGTGCCCGAAAAGAACGAAGCAACGTGACGATATATTTGATGAGCGGCGTCAAGCTTACAGGGAGGATCAAGAGCTTTGATAAGTATTCCGTGATACTGGAGGCGGGATCGCAAGAGCAATTGATATTCAAACACGCCATCTCGACCGTGTCGTTACCGCGCGGAGGCGGACGCGATTTTCACCACAGCCGGCCCGGCCCATCAGACCGCGAGCGCGAGCACGACCAGCCGAGCGGGCCGCAGGCCAGTTCGGCCACGGGCCAGGAGAGACCCTGATCGCCTGAGGCACGAGCGCGCGTAGCTTAACCGGGCTGCCTCTCGCTGAGATGGCAGCCCGAATGATTTATCCCTGTGCGGCATGGCGGGACTTTTCATAACGCTGGAAGGCATAGACGGCTGCGGCAAGAGCACGCAGATAGAGGCGCTCGCCGACGAGCTCGCGCGCCGGGGCGTAGACGCGGTCGTCACGCGCGAGCCGGGCGGGACTTCGATGGGCGAGCGCATACGGCGGCTGCTTTCCGAAGCCGGCAACAGCATGGCCGCCGAAACCGAGCTGCTGTTGATAGTCGCCGCCCGCGCCCAGCATGTCAGAGAGCTCATCACGCCCGCGCTCGAAGCCGGGCGCGTCGTCATCTCGGACCGCTACACGGATTCAAGCCTGGCCTTCCAGGGATACGGCCGCGGGCTCGACCTCGCGACCGTAGACGAGATGAACCGCTTTGCCACGGGAGGGCTCACGCCCGATCTCACGATCCTGTTCGACCTCGACCCGGCGCGCGCGCGGGCGCGGCTCGACCGCCGCACGCGGACCGTCGAGCCCGACGAGGCCGATTCCGATCTCGGTTATTTTGATCGCGAAGAGAGGGCCTTTCACGAACGCGTGCGCGACGGGTACCTGCGACTGCTGGAGAGAGAGCCTTCGCGCATACGTTTAGTAGACTCTTCCGGCCCGGTCGAGCATACGCGCGAAGGCGTGCTATCGCTGGTTCTGCCGCTTCTCAAGTCCTGAGTCCTGAGTGCTGAGTGCTGAGTTATATACTCTCACTCAGCACTCAGCACTCAGGACTCAGGACTTTATGCTGGACGACGAGCTTGTAATCGAGACGCCCGAACGGGTCGAGCTTCACTACATACTGGCCAACGTGGGCAACCGTTTTCTGGCCGCCGCCATAGACCACTTGATCCAGGCGGGGGCGATGATCGTCATCATTCTGATCGCCGGCGCGCTGAGCAGTTGGAACCTCTTCGATTCGATGAACACGTGGACGGCGGCCATAACCGTGCTCGTCTTATTCGGGATCATCTGGGGCTACTTCGTCGCTTTCGAGACGCTGTGGAGCGGGCAGACGCCGGGCAAGCGGATCATGCGGCTGCGCGTTGTCCGCGAGGACGGCCGCCCCGTCCGCTTCTTCGAAGTATTTATAAGAAACCTCCTGCGGTTCCTCGTAGACCTCTGGCCGTGGCCGTCGTACGCGGTCGGCGTCGTGTCGATAATCTTCAGCCAGCGCTCGAAGCGCGTCGGCGATTTCGTCGCGGGCACGGTGGTCGTAAAGGAGCGCGCGACCGAAGCCCCCTCGCTTAACGAGATAGTCAGGATCTCAGAGATAGAGCAGCAGCGGGTCGAGCGGACCGCGCCCGCGCCCTTTACCGTAGACACGCGCCTGCTCAGCGAAGGCGAGATTCACGCGATCGAGACTTTCCTTAAGCGCAGGTTCGAGCTGGCCGGGCCTAACCGTAACGCGCTCGCCGCGCGCATCGCATACCCCATAGCCACAAAGCTCGGCATCGGCGCGGGCCAGCAGATTTCGCCCGAAGCCGTGCTCGAAGAGATCGAGCGCCAGCACCGGGTTCAATCGCGATACTTCGAGTGAGCTTTACGGGAAGGCCTACTTCATAGTCCCGACACTTGTGATATTGACTTCGCCGTCCACGGCCCTGACCTCGCGCTGTACAACGTCGGCCAGGGCCTTGGAGTCGGAAGCGGTGCGCACGATGATCGTCATGACGAGGGGCGGGGCTTGCAGGTAAGACATGTAGAACTCCGGCTCCGGGTCGTCTGCCTGTTTTATGTCGCCGACAACCCCCACGATCTCTACCCATGAGTCCTGCTCTTCGAGGTCGTCGAACTGGACGCGCTTGCCGATCGGGCTTTCGTCGGGGAAGAAGCGCCGGGCCAGTGTCTCGTTTATGACGACCACCTGCGTCGCATCCTTGCTGTCGTTTTCGGTAAGAGACCTGCCCTGAACGAGGTGAGCCATCAGCGTCTGGAAATAGTCGGGGCTGACGACGTTGAACCCTGCGGGGATAGAATCGATAGCGTCGTCGCTCACCGGCTCGATGGTGAACGTCACGCTCTGCTTGTCGTCGCTAAGCGGGTTAGTGCTGACGGCGCCGGCCGACTCCACGCCGGGCAGCGCCGCTATGCGCTGGAGGGCCTGTCGGAAGAAGGCGATGCGCTCGTTCTCGTCCGCGTATTTATTCTCGGGCAGCGATACCTCGATCATCAAAAACCCTCCCGGACCTGAGCCGGCATTCCCGCCCGGCGACTCTCCGCGGCACGACGACGCGGCGAGAACGATCGCTGAAAGAATCATTACGGTTACTGTTCTGAGATTAGCCGGGGAGATGAGATGACGCTCCGATAGTGCAGGCAAAATCAACCGCGTGCCTCCGTTTCTTGTCACGAATGGGCGCAAGCATAATTAGATATAAGGCCATTGTCAACCGACGCGCCCTCCGGCACTGATCGCGATAAACGGCTCAGTTCGTGTTGGATAGTGATTGCCGTTGTGGTAGCCTGTTGGGCTGGGATCGTACCGGGAGGATGATATGAAACGAGTAATGGGGATACTGCTCACCGCCGCGCTGGCCGCGGCCGTCTTTATAGCCACTGTCGTCGAATCGACGCCGCCCGCGGCGGGGCTTGCCGCGCCCGCCGTAGTCTATGTCACGCGCGAACATGGTAAGAAGTTTCACGCGCAGGATTGCGCCGGGTTGAAGGGCGCGCGCGGGGCCGACGTAACGAGCCTCAGCCGGGAAGAGGCCGAGGCCGAGGGCTACCTGGCCTGCGCCGACTGCTTCGCCCATTGATCTCTCGCGCGAAAACGATTCCAGTCGCCGCCAGCCGACACAAGGCTTCCCGCCACAAATGCTCATGACTCGGGCCGCGCGCTCGCTGTAAGATAGCACTATTCCAACCAGACGAGGTGAAGGATGAGACTTCGGATAGCAATCTCTTTAATCGCGCTCGTTCAGTTTATGCTGACGCCCGTTTACGCGACGCAGAAAAAAGATCATATGAATACACCTGACAAAGCCGCCCTAGAATCTCTCACGCGCCGCTTCGCACCGACCGAAGTCACGGCCGACGTGTCGCGCCTGTCGGCGGGCGACCGAAAGGCCCTCGACAAGATCATAGAGGCCGCGCGATACCTGGATGACGCGTACCTGCGCCAGGTCTGGAGCGGGAACGTCGCGCTGCTGAAAAAGCTCGAAGCCGACAAGAGCCCGCTGGGCCGCGCGCGTCTTCACTACTTCATGATTAACAAAGGGCCGTGGTCGCGGCTCGACAAAAACGCGCCGTTCATCGACGGCGTCCCGCACGAAAAGCCGGGCCACGCAGGTTTTTATCCCGACGACATAACTAAAGAAGAGTTTGAAGCGTGGGTCAAGGGGCTGTCGGAAGAGGAGCGGGCGCGCGCTATCGGGTTCTTCTACGCGATACGGCGCGGCGCGGACGGCAAGCTCAAGGCGGTCCCTTACAGCCAGGAGTACCGCCAGTTCCTTGAGCCCGCCGCCCGACTGCTTCGCGAAGCGGCGGAGCTTACGACCAACCAGAGTCTGAAGAGTTTTCTCGCGAAACGCGCCGCCGCCTTTATGTCAGATGATTATTATGAGAGCGACGTGGCGTGGATGGACCTGGACGCGCCGATAGACGTGACCATAGGGCCGTATGAGACTTACGAAGACGAGTGGTTCAGCTACAAGGCGGCGTTCGAGGCATTCGTCACGCTGCGCGACGACGCGGAGAGCGCGAAGCTCTTGAAGTTCAGCAGCTACTTGCAGGAGATAGAGAACAACCTCCCGATCGAGGAGCGTTACCGCAACCCGAAGATAGGCGCGTCGTCGCCCATCCGCGTCGTCGATGTCGTCTTCACGTCGGGCGAGGCGAACCAGGGAGTGCAGACGGCGGCCTTCAACCTCCCGAACGACGAGCGCGTGGTCAAGGAGAAAGGCTCTAAGCGCGTGATGCTGAAGAACGTGCAGGAGGCGAAGTTCAATAAGACGCTGATCCCTATCTCGAAAGTCGTCCTCGACCCCGCACATCAATCCGAGATTTCGTTCGACGCCTTCTTCACTCACATCCTCGCGCACGAGCTGGTGCACGGGCTCGGCCCGCAGTTCAGCATAATCGAGGGGCGCGAGATTCCCGTCCGCCAGCAGTTGAAAGACACGCACTCGGCGCTCGAAGAGGCGAAGGCCGACATCGCAGGGCTGTTCGCTTTGCAGTACCTGATGGACAAGGGCAAGATCGACCGCCAGATGGAACGGATGATGTACACGACGTTTCTGGCGAGCGTCTTCCGTTCCGTGCGGTTCGGCATCACCGAAGCGCACGGCAAGGGCGTCGCGTTGCAGTTCAATTATCTGATGGACGAAGGCGCTATCAAAGCGAACGAATCCGCCGGCACCTTCAGCATAGACGGCTCGCGCGTCAAGGACGCCGTCCGCAAGCTGACCTCGGAGATCCTGACCATACAGGCGCAGGGCGATTACGGGAAAGCGAAGGCGATGCTCGAAAAGTACGCGGTCATTCGCCCGGTCATGCAGAAGGCGCTCGACCGGCTCGGCGGCGTGCCCGTAGACATCGAGCCCCGCTACCCGCTCGCCCAGAGAGCGTCGCTCAAGAAATGAAGATGAAGAAGAGGGTCGCCTGGACGCTGTTGATAATCACGCTCGCCGGATTCGATTTGAGGGCGATTGCGCAGGATCGCATGACCGGCTTTTCCGCGAGCCGCGCTCAAGCGCAGAGGCGGATCGAGCGTGAGCTTGCGGCTCTCCCTTCGGCCGAGAAGGCGCGCGAGTTTCATCGCTTCTTCACGGCCGAGCCGCACCCCGCAGGGTCCGAGCGCAACAACGAGCTTGCGCGTCACATCGCGGAAGTCTGGGAACAGCAAGGGTGGGAGGACGTTCGCATACACCGCTACGACGTGCTCGACTCGCGCCCGCGCGAAGTTATGCTCGAAATGATCGCCCCCATTCGATACCGCGCGAGCCTGCGCGAAGACGCTTACGACGTTGACCCGGACACCGCCAACAAGAACGTGCGCACGGGCTACACGGGGTTTTCGGCCTCTGGCGAAGTGACCGCGCCGCTGGTTTACGCACACAGCGGGAACCCCGAGGACTACGAGCTGTTGCGCAAGCGCGGCATAAACGTGCGCGGCAAAGTAGTCATAGTGCGCTACTCGAACCCGTACAGCTACCGCGGCTTCAAGGCGCTGACGGCCGAACGCGAAGGCGCCGCCGCAATGATCATTTATTCGGACCCGGCCGAAGACGGTTACAAACGCGGCAAGGTATTTCCCGACGGACCATGGGGGCCGGAGAGCCACATACAGCGCGGCGCCATCACCTATGACTTCATGGTGCCGGGCGACCCGCTGACTCCCGGCTGGGCTTCGGTCGAAGGCGCGAAACGAATCCCCGTCGAGCAAGCCGTCTCAGTGCCTAAGATCATCGCGCTGCCTATGTCGTGGCGCGACGCGAAGCCGCTCCTTGAAAACATGGGCGGGCCCGTCGCCCCCGCCGGCTGGCAGGGCGGGCTGCCTATCAAGTACCGTCTCGGCGATAAAGGCGTCTACGTTCATTTGAAAGTCGACATGGATACGAGCGTGCGGCCCAACTACGTGGTCGAAGCACGCATACGCGGGTCGGAGCTGCCAGACGAATGGGTAGTGCTCGGCAATCACCGCGACGCGTGGGAGTTCGGCGGCGTCGACCCTTCGAGCGGGACAGCTTCGATGATGGAGCTTTCGCGCGCGCTGGGCGAGATGAAGAGCCGCGGCATTCGCCCGCGCCGCACGATCGTCGTGTGCAGTTGGGACGGCGAAGAGCTCGCGCTGACGGGCTCGACCGAATGGGGCGAGCACTTCGCCGACGAGCTGAAAGAGAAGCTCGTCGCATACATCAACGTCGACTCTTCGGTGTCGGGGCCGGACTTCCGCCCTTCGGCCGTGGCCTCGCTCGCGCCGCTCATACTGGAGGTGAGCAGAGAGCTTAGTGCGCCCGGCGGCGTGACGCTTTACGACGAGTGGAAGAGGTCGCTCGCCCGCGAGCAGCCCGCGCGCGGTCGACGCCCTGTCCGCGATTCCGAGATGGTGGACACACGCATAGGGAGCGGCTCGGACCACACGGTCTTTTTGAACTACCTGGGCCGCCCGACGATTGGGCTGACTTTTGACGGGCCTTACGGCGTCTACCATTCGATGTATGACAATTTCTACTGGATGAATAAATTCGGCGATCCGGGCTATCGCTACCACGCGTTCATGTCCGTAGTCTGGGGCGCGCTGGCGCTGCGCCTGGCCAACGCCGACGTGCTGCCTTTCGATTTCGATTTCTACGCCGACAACATCCGACAGTTCGTGCGCGAGCTTCAAAAGAATAAGAATGCCCGCGGCGTTTCCGGCATGGCGCAACTGCTCGGCCGCATCGCGGAGTTTCAACGGGCTGGCCGCGAGCTCAACATCACCGTGGCGCGCGCGCTGGCTACGGACAAGTTGACTCCGCAACTCGCCGCGCGCATAAACCGCGCCGTCATGCAGGTGGAGACGAACTGGTTGGACCCCGAAGGCATCCCCGGACGCCCCTGGTTCAAGCACATGCTCTATGCCGCGCGATTCACCTACGCGCACCTGGAGCTGCCGGGCGTCACAGAGGCCGTGGAGAAGAATGACGTGAAGACGGCTATCGAGCAGGCGCGCAGACTTGCCGACGCGGTCTCGAAAAACACGGCTCTGCTCGGCGAAGCCACCCGAGAGTTGGAGAAGGCCAACTGATGAAACTGGCTTTGATGGGAGTCCTCGTCGAGGGGAGCGACGGCATAACGCGCGACCCTTCGGGGCTCAAGACGGATTCGCGCGCCCTGATATACATAGAGGACGAGACGGGGTTAAAACGAATGACCACGTCTACCATTACGAGCCTGATCCTGGTGCGGGCGAGCGCACAGCACGCGCTCTCATAGACGAATTCAGACCCGATTAAGTTCCACCATTTATCGCCTTTCGCGGCAAAAAAAATTCCCCATAAATTCATCACGCCTCAGTGTAGTCCTGTCACGAAATTTGGCTAATTGGTCACAAAGTTAAACCCACTTACTGATACTTCAAATATAGTAGCCGCAGGCTTCTCTTGCGCCAGGGTGCAGCTATCTTGGATTTGCAGAAGAGGAAACCGGCCTACACTCCACAGATAGCTGCACCACCTCTTCACCGCATCAGAGCCTTCCTATCAGGCGCAACACAACCAGTGCCCGCAGTGCCCGGCGGTTGACCGCAAGGAGATCGAGCCAATGAAAAAGAGATCCTGGATGCTGGCTACACTTCTGTTCAACCACACCCTCCTAGTCCTGGCCTTCGCCGAAGGCAACCCCGTCGCAGAGCCTGGGTCCGAGCCTACAGACGCGGAGCACGTCAACAGAGCGGGGCGAATAGACAGGCAGGTTATAAGAGAGTTCGAGAAGGCATGGACGGTGGCGAGCGCGGGCACTTCCAAGCATGAAGGCGTAGTCTTGATCTTCCGCATGTTCGACGGCAGCTACCGCGCGCAGTCGCAAGGGAGCACGAACCAGTATAAGAAGTTCACTTTCAAGTTCGTCCCGAACGCGGTCGCCATCGTGCACACTCACCCGACAGGCATCGACCCGAGGCCTTCGCCCGAAGACGCGGAGCTCTCAGACAAACTGGGCGTGCCCATCTACACCATCACCACTCGCGGGATGTTCATGTACAACCCGAAGACTAAGAAGATCACCAGAATCATGGACGGTATGGACTGGCTCGACCACGCGAAGTGGCGGTATAAGGAGTTCCTCCCCGAGGCCGCCAGGAGCCGCGCCACGCCCGACCTTGCGTCGGGGGCGAATCAGCCTGAGTAAGCTTCGTATGGATCAATCCGTCTGATACGGCAAAGGGTCAGTCGCGCCGGCCTGCGCGAACCCTTTCAACCGCAAAAGGCAACTGTCACACTTGCCGCACGCGGCCCCGCTCGCCGCCGGGTCGTAGCAACTGTGAGTGAGCGAGTAGTCGACGCCCAGCTCGAGGCCCGTCTTTATGATCTCGGCCTTTGTCATAACAGCCAGCGGCATGTGAATGCGCAGCCTCTGTCGCCCCTCCACGGCGGCCTTCGTCGCAAGGTTCGCCATCCGCTCGAACGCCTCGATGTATTCGGGTCTGCAATCGGGATAGCCCGAATAGTCTATCGCGTTGACGCCGATGAAAATGTCTTCGGCCTCAAGCGCCTCGGCCCACGCCAGCGCGAACGACAGGAATATGGTGTTGCGCGCGGGCACGTAGGTCACGGGTATGCCCGAGCCTATCTCCTCGTCCGACCTCTGCTTCGGGACTTCGATCTGGTCGGTAAGCGCGGAGCCGCCAATCGAGCGCAGGTCTATGTCGACGATCAGATGTTCTCGCGCCCCGAGCGCACGGGCCACGCGCGCCGCGCTCTCAAGCTCGATTGCGTGGCGCTGCCCGTAACGGAACGACAGCGCGTAGGCGGCGAAGCTTTCCTTAACAGCTATCGCGAGCGCGGTCGTCGAATCAAGGCCGCCGCTTAAAAGCACCACGGCTTTCTTGTGTTCACTCATCACCTCTGACATTATCAGGTAACTCGCTATCTTCAAAACACGTGGGGCGGGCGGATGACTTATCAAACCTACAATCACAATCGCAACTACGGGTGCCGCATCACGGAGTTCATTCATAAAGGCTACAGGTGCGTGGCGCTTGAAAACGAAAAGCTCCGGGTCACGGTCATCGCCGACAAAGGCGCGGACATCTACGAATTCCTTTACAAGCCGCGCGATACAGACTTCATGTGGCGCACGCGCACGGGGCTTGTAGAGCGCGCCCACTTCATCCCGACGACGGCGCGCGTGCCGGGCGCGCACATGGACTATTACGAAGGCGGCTGGCAAGAGCTCTTTCCAAACTGCGGAGCGCTGTCGCTCCACCAGGGCGCAGAGGTCGGCCAACATGGGGAGGTGCTCTTATTGCCCTGGCGATACGTGATCGCGCGCGACGACCCGGAAGAGATCGAAGTCCGCTTCGACGTTCGCACGGTCCGCACCCCGTTTCACCTCGCGAAGAAGATGACCCTGCGCCGCAATGAATCAATTCTGCGCCTGAGCGAGCGCGTCACGAACGAGGGAGGGCAGGAGGTCGATTTCACCTGGGGCCATCACCCGGCCTTCGGATGGCCCTTCATAGACGAGCATTGCCGCGTAGACGTGCCGGAATGTCGCATCGTCACCTTTGATGAGTTCACGCCGGACACTTCGCGGCTGAAGTCCCCTCAAGAGAGCGACTGGCCGATGGCCGAAGGGCGGGACGGCGCTCGCGTGGACCTGTCTCGGATACCCGGCCCGGAAGCCGCGGCGCACGACATGGTTTTTCTCGACCGCATCAAGGATGGCTGGTACGCCATAACGAACACGGCATCGCGCGTGGGGTTCGCGATGCGCTACCCGGAAGACGTATTCAAATGGCTGTGGTACTGGCAGGTCTACAGAGGCGGGCGAGATTATCCGTGGTGGTATTCGACCTACAACATAGCGCTTGAGCCTTGCGCGACTCTGCCGGTGCTGGCGCACGCGGCCGCACGGGGCGAAGCGCTTACGCTTGCGGCGGGCGAGAGCCTTGAGCTTGATATGCTTGCCGTGGCTTTCGAAGGGCTTGAGAGAGTCACGCGCGTGACCGCCGACGGGGAGGTTGAGTGCTGAGTGCTGAGTCCTGAGTGATCTCTTTCACTCAGGACTCAGAGGCGGTCTGGAAGGTCCCCAAAGGGGACATATTAAATAGCCAGGGGCAACGCCCCTGGACACGGGTTGATATTAATGGGAAGCCCTGAAAGGGCGATACTCTTATCGCGCCCTTTCAGGGCTTCTCGTTGTATGCGTGCGTCACCCGGCGCGTTGCGCCGGGCTATTGAATCGCGCCCCTTTGGGGCTTTCACTCAGTCTTTTCAAACGGCTTCTGAGTGCTGAGTGATCATCTTTCACTCAGCACTCAGGACTCAGCACTCAGGACTTCTTCAGGGTTTGTACTGTTTGACGCGGTCGATTGACGCGCGGATTGTATCGTCGCGCCGCCCCGACGCTTCGTAAGCGCGCTCGTAAGCCGAGAGCGCTTTATCGTACTGCTTGTCGCTCTCGTATACGTACCCCATCTCTAAAAGCGCGCCGAGGTTGTTGGGCGCGATCTTGACGGCCTGCTCTAGCGCCTCGGCGGCCGGCTTCCATTGCGACGAGCGCGAGAGCGCTATGCCCAGGCTGTGCCAGGCGGGGCCGGAGTCCGGGTGCGCGCGGGCGTATTTATCGAGCAGCGGCGCGGCCTTCGCGTACTGCTTATCGATCAGATAAGCCTGGCCCAGCACGCCCCAGCTCTTCTCGTCGTTTCTGACGGCGAGCAGTTTTTCGCCCGTCGTGATCGCCTGTTTCACGGCCGCCGGGCTCTGCTTCGTCTGTTCGAGGTAGATGCCCGTCAGCAGCGAGAGCGTGTCTACGTCCTGGGGCGCTACCGCGAGCCCCTGGTTGAGCGCGGTGATGGCCAGGTCGTTGCGGCCGAGGCGGTGTTGCGCGTAGCCGATGAAATAGTAGTTCGTTGCGTTCGTCTTCATCTCCGCCGCCGAGGTCGTCAGCACGGGTATCGCCTCGCTGTACTTCTCCGTGAATATGTAGGAGCGGCCGAGCGCCGCGCGCGCGGGCGCGTCGACCTTCTGCTGTAGCTTGTCGGATAGCTGTATGTAGCGGGCAAGCGCCGGTATGGCCTTGTCGTACTGCTTGAGCTGGTAGTGCGCAAAGCCTATGTAATAGCTTGCCGTCGCCTGACCCTTCTCGTCTTTCGTGGCCCCTTTAAGGTAGTTCTGGAAGGAGTCTATAGTGTCTTCGTACTCCTGCAATTGAAAGTGGCCGGCGCCTATGTAGTACCATGCTTGCCAGTAATCCGGGTTCGCGTTCACTACGGCGTGGAACTCTTTGAGCGCCGGGCGGTACTGCTTCTGGTTAAAGAGCGAAACCGCGCGCTCCCAATCCTGCGCGTAAGCGCCCGTCGCGCCGACGGCGGCAAAGGCCAGCGCGGCGGCGATCATCGTTAGCTTCTTGATCATTTTACTGCTCTCCGTTCTGCCAGGTCGGGCCTCTGTCTGACCTGATGAATCTCTACTCTAGATTTTAATCGCAAGTTTCTCGGCGGCACAAGACACCCCGGTCGCCCCAGAAACTGAGATGAGCCGCCCCGCCCCCCCGCGTTGCCCGGAGAGTTTGCAGCTTGCCAATGGCCGCCCGCTTAAAGCAGAATAGAAGAAGTGTTGTGGTAGCGTTTCGCAACCTTAATATTGAACTCCAAAGAAAGAGAGATGTCAGCCATGAGATCGATACTTATGCCTGCGGCGCGTGCGCTCGCCCTCTGCCTGATCGCCTTCGCCCCTGCGTCCTACGCTCAAGACCCATACAAGACCCAGGATAAGCCTCAGGAGAAGGCCCCGCAGGTCAGCGACGCCGAAAACGAAGCGCTGAAAAAAATCAGAGACGCGGCTGACCCGACGGCCAAGCTCGCGGCCGCCGGCGAGTTCGTAAAGAAGTATCCCAAGAGCGTAAAGCACACGGAAGTCCTCGCGCACGTGGTCGGCGAGATCGGCAAGCTGCCGGACGCGGCCCAGCAGATCACCTTGCTCGAAAGCGCTTCGACCATTTTCAACCAACCGGGCGACGCCGAGAAGATCAACCCCATCATCCTTGACGCTTATCTGAAAGCGAACCGCCTCGACGACGCCTTCCGCGTAGCCGCATCAATAGTCGAGAAGAGCCCTAACGACATCACTGTGCTGACGCACATGTCGCTGCTGGGCACGGACCAGGCCAAGCAGAGGAATGGCAAGTACGTGCAGGTGAGCCAGACTTACGGCGCGAAGGCCATCGAGCTGATCGAGGCTGACAAGATGCCCGCAGGCATGGACGCCGCGTCGTGGGGCCAGTTCAAGACGCGCTGGCTGCCGCAGCTTTATCAATCGATGGGCATACTCTCGTTCGTCACGGGCAACAAGGCCGAGGCGAAGGTAAAGCTTGACAAGGCCGTGGCCGTCAACAGCACGGACCCTGTGACCTACATGCTCCTGGGCAGCCTGAGCAACGAGGAGTACCAGCAGCTCGCGCAGCAGCACAAGACCATGGCCTCGGGGCCGATGAAGGACCAGTTGCTGAAGGACGCGCACACGAAGCTCGACACGGTGATAGAGATGTTCGCCCGCGCCGTCGCGCTTTCCGAAGGCCAGCCCCAGTATCAAGCGCTCCACGACCAGCTCCTGCAAGACCTGACCGCCTACTACAAGTACCGTAACAACGGCAAAGAGGACGGCCTGCGGCAGTTGATCGATAAGCATAAAAAGCCGGCCCAGTAATCTGAACGACACGCGAGCGGTGAGAGACTATCGGCCCGCCGCTCGCCGCCTCTTGCCCGACACGCGCCGTCATAAAGAGGGTAAAGATGTCAGTCACCAAGGATGAGTTTCGCCGCGCGCTGGGCCACTTCGCCAGCGGCGTCACTGTCGTCACGAGCCGCTGCGAAGACGGGCTCCTGCGCGGCATTACCGTGAGCGCCTTCACGTCGCTGTCGCTCGACCCGCCGCTGGTCCTGATCTGCATAGACAAGAGGGCGTCGCTGCACGACTACCTCAAGGAGGGCGACCATTTCGCCGTCAACATGCTTGCCGAAGACCAGGAGCTTATCTCGCGCCGCTTCGCTTCGAGAGACGTCGAGCGGTTCGAGGGCCTCGGCTACAGGACGGCGGACACGGGCGCGCCCTTGATAAACGGGGCTCTCGCCGCGATAGAATGCCGCATAGCCCACACCTACCCCGGCGGCGACCACACCATAGTCATCGGCGAAGTCATCGCCACGCACGTAACCGAAGGCCGCCCGCTGGCCTACTTCCGCGGCGGCTACGCCCGGTTAGGACCCTGAGTTTATAAAGCCGGGTTAGGAAGAATCGAATCGCTAGTTGCTCAACGGCGGACTTACCAGAAACACATCCCAGGCCCATCGCCCGAGCTGCTCCCCGCGCGCATCTCTCACCTTCGCGCGGTAGCGGAACCAGTTGCCGTGTTCGTCTCTGCGCCTTGATTCACGGTAATCCAGGTCTATAGAAGTAAGGCCAAGATTAGGCAATGCGTGTAGCTCGTTTGCCTCGGAAATCCCCTTGTGGTTTACGTCTTTCCACAGGCGCAGGGAGGCGAAAACGGAGTCCCTGTTGCTGATCCTACCGTCATTATTGCCGCCATTGACTCGCCTGTCGTATTCGGCAAGAGCTAAGAAGCCGTTAGGCGCATTTGATTGAGGCTGCGGCGTGTAGTTGCCGAACAACTCCCGCCCGTTATCTATTCGCCCGTTCGCGTTACGGTCTAAAGCAAGCCAGGCGTCGTCGGAGCCTGGCGAAGTCCAGGCTAACCTATCTGTGTCGCCGTCGCTGTCGAGGTCAAACCTCACCCCGCTATTGGCGTCTGTGAGATCAAACCCATTGCCGAGAGTATCTATAACGATGGGGCTGTCATCGGAGCATAAGCAGGTTTCCGGGTCGGGAACCCCGAATTCGCAGATGATAAAAGACGGATCGCAGAAGCCTCCGCCTCCGCCGCCCCCGCCTCCGTCACCCCAGTCGCACGTGCAGCTACCGGGCAACCATACTCCGCTACAGACTAGACATTCATTCACGTTCGGACAGCGACCGCAGCTTTCCCACTCCTCACATGTGTATCCAGTGTCCCTGACGCATTGATAGGTTGCTCCTCCACACGTTACTCCTACGGTTGAATGTTTAATATGGCCTATGCAGATTGGGTTAGGAGTGAGTGCTGTCGCATCTCTATAAAAAACTTTGAAGCTACAGGGAGAGGCCGGAGTGGGGCAACCCTCGGAAACTCTTTCATAAAGTTGGCAACCAGAAACATGCGGACTACAGCTAGTGAATACCGGCTTGGCAGAGGATGTTGAATAGCTTACTGGTTTTATGTTCGGCGCGAGACTCTTTTTACTGTAGAGGGGCTGTCTTAACGAGGGGAAGGGATCAATTATTCCTAATGCAGGCCCATCCCTCGGGAAAGAATTCTTGCCGGAAGTTCGATTGTAAGTGACGGGACCGTCTATCCTGAACCCTGTGCCGTCGCCATAATTTATGAATTCTATTCTTAGATATATCTTCTTTATGTCCGATTTTAGAAGTTTGGTTTCGGCAAGAACCGATTCTAGACCCAGCCTGTTAGGCTCCGCGATTTTGAGTGTAAACTTCTCTCCCGGATTAATCGGCACATCTTCTGAGGTTGCCAATTCGTTTGGCTGAATCAACTGCATTCGGCCATAAGTAAGTGTCGTTACCGTGCCGCGTAACCCCCCTTCTATAAGTCTTTCCGGTATGTCGGGGAACATTAAGATTATGTCGATAGCGTATATAGGCTTAGACGATGTATTCCGCACTTCGATCTCTAAATCCTCTATCCAGTTCTTACTCTTCAAGTTTCTGATGGCCGTTATGGTCACAGGCTTAAGAGAACGCATCTTGGGCGAAGAGACGTCTCTTAAGACTCGCTCGTCGCTGGGAGCGTCCGGCGATTGAGAGCTGCTGCTTAAGATTGTTGACCCGCTGCCAGCGAATATGAGGAGACTGAACGAGGTCAGTATCAGAATGTCTCTGCCAAGCCTGTTGAGATTCATAACCGTATTCCTCCGCTGAAGGTTGACGGTCTTGGAAGTTCCAATTCCGGCAGCTAGAGATTGTGGACCGCATTATAAGAATCTGGCATTCACAGGTCAATCAAATAATATTGATCACTCTTCTGCAAGCTCCGCTTCGCTTCATGACCGCGGCCCAGGCGCTCAATGCCAGGTTAGGCCCGGAGCGGTTCTATCAAGCGTCAATCATTAGTATAATGCTCTGCGTGGAAGAGGTTCTCAAAGAGCTCACCCGGTATCGCGTGATCTCAAAGCTCGGCTCGGGCGGCATGGGCGTAGTCTACAAGGCCGACGACCTCCAGCTCCTCCGCACGGTCGCCATCAAGGTGCTCACCAAGAAAGAGCGCGACGAGCCCGGCGCGGGGTTACGCTTCCTCAGAGAGGCGCGGGCCGCGTCTCATATCAATCACCCGAACATAGTGACCATTCACGAAGTCGGCGAGACCGACGAGCACGCCTACATCGTGATGGAGTATGTCGAAGGGCGCAGCCTGCGCCATTTCATACTGACGCGCTCGCTCAAACCCGACACTGTGATCGACATCGCGCGGCAGGTCTCCGACGCGCTCGCCGAAGCGCACTCGCGCGGCGTCATCCACCGCGACGTGAAGCCCGAAAACATCCTCGTCACCGAGCGCGGCCTGGTGAAGGTGTTAGACTTCGGGCTGGCGAAGGCATTCGGGCAGGACACCTCCGGGCTCCGCGGCGGCCCCTCGATGATCGACAGCCTCACCGAGTCCGGGACCGTCATGGGCACGCTCTCTTACATGTCGCCCGAGCAGCTTCGCGGCCACCAGCTCGACGAGCGCACGGACATCTTCTCGTTCGGCATAACGCTTTACGAAGTGATCACGGGCCGGCTGCCTTTTTCCGGCGACAGCCCGTTCGAGGTCGCGGCCTCGATACTCAAAGACAAAGCGGCGAAGATAGAGAAGCTCCCCGAAGGTTACCCCGACTGGATAGACGGCGTCGTGATGCGCTGCCTGGAAAGGAGCCGTGACCGCCGCTACGCGTCGTTCGCCGACGTGGAAAGCGCCCTGACGGCTCGCGCGGACTATGGAGCGGAGCGGACCGTCGCGTTGACGCTGCCCACGGAGAACATGCGCGAGCACTCGACGGGCGCGCGCCTCAAGCGGTCGTCGGCCCCCACGATCCTCGTCCTGCCGCTTGAAGCCGTGGGGTCGGGCGAAGACGCCTCCTACATAGGCGTGGGGCTCGCGCACGCGATCATAACCGACCTGGCGAAGATAGGCGGGTTGTCGGTCCTGTCAAAGGCCGCGGGCGCAGGTCGCATAGACCAGGTGCAGCAGACCGGCGCGCACAACCTCGCGCGCCAGCTCGGCGCAACCATACTGCTGGAAGGCGAAGTCATGCGCTCGGGCCAGTTGATAGGGATAATGGCCCGGTTGACGGACGCGGAGACGGGCAGGGTGATCTGGGGCGCGCAGTACCGCGGCGACGTGTCGGATCTCTTCAGCATGCAAGACGCCGTCTGCGAGAGCGTGGCCGCGGCCTTGAAGGTGAGCATCTCCAACGAGGTGCGCGACCAGATAGCGCGGCCGGCCACGACGAACATGGACGCGTTCGAGCTCTATTCAAAAGGCCGGGCCTTCTTGGAGCGGCGCGACGTGAAAGAGAATATTGATTCGGCCATACAGGTCTTCGAAGGGGCGGTTCGCCTCGACCCAGACTTCGCGCTCGCGCAGGCGGGGCTCGGCGAGGCCTACTGGCGCAAATACCTGGCCACGCGCGACGCCGTCTGGGTCGACCGCGCGATTGCGGCGGGCGACCGCGCGCTGGTGCTCGACCCTTACCAGGCGCAGGTCCACGTCTCGCTCGGCATCGTCTATCACGGGACGGGCAAGATAGAAGGGGCCATCGAAGAGTTCAAGCGAGCCATCGAGCTGCAACCCGTCTCTGACGACCCGTACCGCTGGCTGGGCCGCTGCTACATGCAGAAGGGCGAGATGGCGCAGGCCATCGGTTATTTCCAGAAGGCCATAGAGGTCCAGCCGGGTTACTGGGATAATTACAACGCGCTGGGGATCTGCTACTACGCCTTCGGCCGCTACCGCGACGCGGCAGGGCAGTTCCGCCGCGTCATCACCATACAGCCGGACAATTACCAGGGCTACGACAAGCTCGGCTCTATGTACAGCGCGATGGGGTTGTACGCAGACGCGCTGCCCATGCACGAGCGCGCGATAGAGATCAACCCGAACCCGGAGTCTTACTCGAACATCGGGACGGCCTTCTTCTACCTGGGGCGGTTCGAGGAGGCGATCACCGCGTACCGCTCCGCGATAGAGCTGAGCCCGCAAGACGACATACTCTACCGCAACCTCGGGGACGCCTACCTGCGCGTGGGCAAGACCGTCGAAGCCCGCGAGCAGTACGAGCGGGCGAGCAGGCTGTTGAGGGCTCGCCTCGCGATCAACCCTGACGACGCGCCGTCGCTCGGAGACTTGGCCGTGTGTCATGCGAAGCTCGGCAGAAAGCAGGAGGCGATCGACGCGATCGAGCGCGCGGCCTCGCTTGAGCCGCGCAGCATCGACCTGATGTACCTGCGCGCGGTAGTCTACGCGCTCGCGGGTGAGACGCGCCAGGCCGCCGACAGCCTGGGCCGCGCGCTGGCTAACGGGTACAGCAAGTCCGAAGCTTCGCGCGACCCTGACCTTGAGATGCTGCGGGAGTCGCCGGAGTATAAGGCGTTATTCGACAGTGGCGATCAGTAATTGACTATCAGCCTGGGGTCAAATTTCGTGGTCCCCATGCCTGAGACGGTGACCGTGATGTTGTATTTGAAATCGCCCCCTTTGACGGGCGCGCCGCTGGTTTCGGAAGGACCGCTAGAACTCGGTCCCATGTAGCCGAAAGTGAATGTTGACCCGTTGCCGAACGGGTCGGTCGCTCCGCTCGCGGCCTGGAACCCATCGATGACGACGGTGTCCAGCGGCGGGCCGGATTTGTAGACTATCTGCCAGTTGACCGCCTCGCCACGGTCTATCTTCGCGGGGTCGGGGTCGGCCGTGACCCGCAATGGTCCCGAGGTCGGGTCAGAGATGATGATCTGCACGTTCTTAGTACCTGTCACACGGTCGTCCCCCTTTTCGCAGGCGAAGGCAAAAACCAGGGCGATGCTCAACAAAACGACTCTCTTCATGAAGCTCCTCCTGTTCTGAAAAGTTCCCGGTCGGTAGCTGGTGCTCGCGGTTTGTCTAGACGGCCGGAGGCATGCGCCTCAAGGATTTCGACTAAGACTGGTCGAGCGAGGCTGAGGTAAATTTAGCTGCATAGCGGCCCTATCGGGCTAACTGATTATCAACCGTCCGGGTCTCGAAAATGCGACCGGATTCTACGCGAAGCTCGCGCCGTTGTCTACATGATTTTTTTGATGGGCTCAGACGCTTTGCTGCGTAGCTCAAAAAACCGCTCCCGCTTCCAAGGGCTTTATAATTAAACACAAACAGTAGGATAATAGATGGCTGCTGAGGAGAGATTATGCAGAAGCGCAAACTTGGAAAGAGTAACCTGGAAGTGTCGGCCATCGGGCTCGGCTGCATGGGAATGAGCTTCGGCTACGGCCCGGCGGCAGACAGGCGGGAGATGATCTCGCTGCTTCGGTCGGCCGTCGAACGCGGCGTCACATTCTTCGATACGGCTGAAGTCTACGGCCCGTTTGAAAACGAAGAGCTGGTGGGCGAGGCCCTCGCCCCCTTCCGTGAGCAGGTGGTGATAGCCACCAAGTTCGGGTTCAAACTCGATCCGAACGGGGGGCCTGGTTGGGTGGGCCTGGACAGTCGGCCGGAGCACATCAAGCAGGTCGCCGATGCCTCGCTCAAGCGACTCAAGGTCGATGCCATCGATCTGCTCTACCAACACCGCGTCGACCCGGACGTGCCGATCGAAGAGGTGGCGGGGGCGGTCAAGGACCTGATTCAGGAAGGTAAGGTTAAGCACTTCGGCCTCTCTGAGGCGGGAGTGCGGACGATCCGTCGCGCACATGCAACCCAGCCGGTTGCGGCAGTCCAGAGTGAGTACTCGCTTTGGACGAGAGGCCCTGAAGCGGAGGTGCTGCCGACCCTTGAGGAGCTCGGAATCGGCTTCGTCCCATACAGCCCTCTGGGTAGGGGCTTCCTCACGGGGAAGCTTGACGAGAACACGTCTTTCGACAGCTCAGACTTCCGCAACAGGCTGCCTCGCTTCACGCCGGAGGCTCTGAAAGCGAACCAAACGCTGGTCGATCTGCTCGGCGCGATCGCGGAAGGGAAGAACGCGACCCCTGCTCAGATTGCGCTCGCCTGGCTGCTCGCTCAGAAGCCTTGGATAGTGCCGATTCCGGGCACCACGAAGCTGCATCGCCTGGAGGAGAACATCGGAGCGGACGGCGTCGAGCTTACACCGGACGATCTGCGCGAGATCGATAGCGCCGCCTCAAAGATCACTGTCGAAGGGGATCGGTACCCCGAGAGCCTGGAGCAGATGACCGGTCGCTGACGAGCAGCGTGTGGTTTATCACACCGCGTCAAGCGCCGAATTCGGCGACAAGAAAATCAGTCAAAGCTTTGTTAAACTCCGCGGGCCGCTCAAGGTTAGGCAGGTGGCCCGCGGCCTCGATCACTCGCAGGCGCGAGCGGGGAATCCCGTCGCGCAGGGCTTCGGCTTCGGCGAGCCCCGTGATCTTATCTTCCGAGCCGACAAGGATGAGCGAGGGGCGGTCTATGCCCGCCAGCATGTAGACGGAGTCGGGCCTTGCGGCCATGCCTCGCTGGGCCGCGGCTATGCCTTCGGGCGAGCTGGACTCGGCCATCCGTCGGACGCGCTCGACGACCTCGGGCCGTGCGGCCAGGCTCGTATCGCCTAACAGCAGCGGCGTCATGTCATCGGCGATGGCGCGAGCGCCTTCGCGTTCAGCCTTCTCGGCAGACTTCTCGCGCCGCTCGCGCGCCTCTTCGGTGTCGGCGCTCGCCCGCGTGTCGGAGAGCAGCAGCCCCCTGACGGCCCCTGGATAATTCCTGTAAAAAGCGAGCGCCACATACCCGCCCATCGAGCAGCCAGCGATCACCGCGCGCTCGATCGAAAGCGCGGACATCACGGCGCGCACGTCCGCCGCCATGCGGTCGACCGTGTATGCTCCGCCGGGCGCATCCGACTTGCCGAAGCCGCGCAGGTCGATCGTTACCGGGCGGAAGCCTGACCGCAGCGCGGCTACCTGTTCGTCCCACATCGTCTGATTGAGCGGGAAGGCGTGGATGAAGACGACCGGAAGCCCCGCGCCCGCGTCGTTGTAGTCAATGTTCGTCCCGTCTATCTCTATTCTCATAATCCCTCGGCTTGCTTCCACCTGAGGCGCTGAGGCCCGTCCTCGCCGTAGCTCGTAGCGAGACAGCTCTCCACGCCCAACTCGAAGAGTACGTATCGCTCTCTCGGCGCAAAGCCCGCCTCGCGCGCCCCCGCGAAAGCGACCTCTCGCATTTTAGGATCGTCGTGAAACCGCGCGCGGCCGCTCACCAGGAATTCGCCTTCGCCGCCTTCGATGTCCGCGACCGAGCAGTGCAGGCTGTAGCGCGGGTCGCGGCGCAAGTCGTGGCCCTTGGGCGAAGTCGGCTCCATGTAAACGAAGAGACGCCCGCCGGCTACGAACGGGCTGACAGGATGCAGGCGGGGTGAGCCGTCACGCCGCAGCGTGGCCAGGTAAGCGACTTTAGTCCCGAACCGCTTCAAACCGAAAGCCGCGATCTCAGGAGCGACGGCCGAAAACTCGTCCCATGTCATGACAGAATGATAGCTGATCGAGCGAAGCAATTGCTAAAGAAAAGGCTGGATGCTGCTACGCACCCAGCCCAGAGAAAAGCAGTTGATGAGAGGAGTTCGCGGTCAGTTGTTAGGTCGCACCCAGACGAAGATGTCCGTCCGGGTGTTGTCAGGGAATTTCACGACGAGCTCTACCTCTTCGCCCCGGTCTATCTTCTTGCCGGCCTTCTTGCACTTCAACCTCGTGGCCGTCTCGAAGGCGGTCTTCAAAGTCTCGCCGTCCATCTCCACCTTCGCGCCCGTTTTGAGGTTAACGCCCTCGACGTAGAGGTGCTTGCCGATCACTTCCGCATTGACGATGCGCGGGATCAGGGAGGTCCCGTCGCCCGTGATCGTGAACCGCCCGCTTTTGACCTCTATCGCCGCCCCGGCCTTCGTCGCCACCTGCACGCGCAATCGCGCTTGAGTCGTCGACGCGTTCGGCACGGTCCATTCGTGGCTCGTAACGGCCGGGTCTGTGATCGTGACTATCCTGTTCGTGATAGGGAAGGTCGCACCGTCGTCCGTCGAGTAGCGGATCTCGTAGCTGTCTACGTTCGACGGGTTGGTGACAGTCCAATCGATCAAGTACCTCGACCCCGCGGCGAGCGTCTCGCCACCGGGCTGCGTTTCGAGCTGGAGCGTGACGACCGTCGTGGGCGATTCCGACAGGGCGCTCGTAGTGTAGATGTTATCCTGGCCCTGATTGGTCCCGTCTCCGTTTGCGGCGTTGCCCGCGGCGAAGAAGCGGACGGTGCCTACGTCGGTCGAAGGCGCTGTCCAACGTACGCGCCACGTGTGGCTGCTCTGCCCGTTGGCGACCGTGCCCGTCTGCGAGTGCTGTATGTACTGGCGGTCGCCCGTGCCGGTCAGCGGGTTCACCTGCGAGTCCGACCCATCGGGCGCGAGCGTGCCCGCGCGGTCGCCGTTGCTGTCGATGGCCGTGAGCTGGAACCCGTAGCGCTGCTTCCCGCCTTGCTGCGTGACTACTGTGAAAGTGTATTGCTCGCCCGGCTCGTAAACCGAGGGGAGCCCGTTGATCTGTACGCTCCCGCTCCCCGAGTTTATCCCCGACGTCACGGCGTCGTGACAGTTATAGCAGGTGCCTATGTCGCCGGGCGCTCCCGTGTAACGCGCCTCCGGCCCCGTCGCGCTCGCGTAGGCGATGGCCGTTATTAGCAACACCATCGCGACAGCTTGAATCTTCCTTTTACTCTTCAGCTTGAACATGAGCATTCAATTCTATCCCAGGAACCCGACGTTCTCATACTGAGAGCCGAGGATCGTCTTTGAATCGGCGCCCAGCCAGCGGTCTAATATTGTCGCGTAGACCGAGCGGAAATCGACTTTGAACTTCAGGTTCCCCGCCTGGTCCAGGTCCGCGAGCGAAGGCTGCTCGCCGTAGAGTCCGCCATGGACCGGGTCGCCTATGATGAACATCTGCGAAGAGGTGCCGTGGTCCGTTCCGAACGAGGCGTTCTCTTGCGGCCGCCGGCCGAACTCGCTCCACTGCATCAGCACGGTCTTGTCCGCCAGTCCGTGCTCGGCCAGGTCGTCGTAAAACGCCTTCACGCCCTGCGAGAAATAAGTCAGCAGCGTGAAATGCTGGCCGACCAGCTTGTTTGTCGCCGAGTCGTTGTTGCCTATCAGCTCCGAGTGATGATCGAACCCTCCAAGCTGCACGTAGAGCAGGTTCGATCCCGTAGTGATGATGAGCTGCGCCGCCATCTTCAACGCCGCGGCCAGCGGGTTGGGCGTGGGGTATACGACCGTCGAGGTGTAGGTGCCGACGGAGGCCTGGACCTGCGCCGCGCCCGCCACCGCGTCGACGCTCGTCGTCGCGACCGAGGAGATGAACGTGTCGCCGGGAAACGTGCGGCGGGCGCTCGCGTTGAAAGTGTTGACTTGATTGTTGCGGTCGCCGGGGAATCGCGCGTCCGTCTGGAAGGTGTAGGTTGTGAAATTAGAGATGCTAGGGACCACGACCTTGTCGCCGAACAGCGATTTCGGAAGAGTGCCGATCGCCGCCGCCGGCACGCCCGTCTTCCCGAACAGCGCCACGTCCGCGTACTTGCCGAGCCAGCCGTCCCCCAGGCCGCCGTTCGTGTTCGCCGTGTGCCAGATGTCCATCGACAGGAAGTGCGAGAGGTTCGGGCTAGGGTAGCCCACGCCGTTGATGATGGCCACCTTGCTCGCGTCATACATGCCCTTGATCTCGGACATCGCGGGGTGCAGGCCGAACTGGCCGTCGATCAAAGTCGAGCGGCCCGCCGCGTCCTTGAGCTCCGCTTCCTTCCAGGAGAGGTTTGGCCTCAGGCTTTGATAGCGCGAGTCCGTGTATGGAACGAGCGTGTTCAACCCGTCGTTGCCGCCCTGGAGCTGGATCACGACGAAGATCCTGCGGCCCGCGCCCGTCTGCGCGCCGGCCCCGCCGATCAGTATGTTAGGCAACACGACGCCGACGCTCGCCGCCACGGCGCTTCGCTTTATGAATTGTCTTCTGGTTATCGCCATCGCTCTCCTCCTAATTCAGTTGAAACTCCGGCAGGCACATGATCTGGTGCACCAGGCCGCGTATCTTCTTGTCGACCGTGGCGTCGTTGTTCGTGAACCCGACGGCGCTGCCGTTGTCGTCAGTCTCAAGGTAATTCTTCAGCGTCTTGACCGTGGCGTTGCCCGTGTTGAGTGGGCCGAGCACGGTCAGGAATTTCTTCACAGTCTTCTTTGACGAAGACTTGGTGTATTTCTTGAGCTGGTCGTTGGCGATGAAGACGCCCGGCCGGTCCGGCCTGCGGTTGGTGAGAAGCTGGTTGGTGTAGTTGAACCGCTCTAGCATCGTGGCGGTGTTTACCCACCCGAGGTTCAGCTCCCAGCCCGCCACGTCGGGCGGGTTGTAGATGTCTTCGCCCATCGACCGGGAGAAGGCCGCCGGCACGTTCGAAACGTCGGGCCTATCGCCAGCGTTCGTCCCCGGCGAGTACTGCCCGCCAAGCATGCGAATGGCGCCGACGATCAGCTCTACGGGCTGCTTGACTAGGGCGAACCTCGCGCGGTCGCCGAAGAACTCTTCCGACACGAATATGGCCCGCACCAGCTCCTTGATCGAGTGGTCGGAGCTGACGTAGAGGCTGGCGAACTTCTCTACGGTCTGGCGGTCTGCCGAGCTTGAGGTGATGGG
>DATFGQ010000084.1:0-67155 GCA_035249305.1 Blastocatellia bacterium
GTCGAAGACTGCTACGGAATGTTCAGCTACGCCCGGCGGGCCAACCCGAAGGTTATTGTCGACATCGGTGCTAACTTCGGCATGTTCAGTAAGCTCTGCTCTATGCTGTTTCCAGATGCCGATATTTATTCATATGAGCCACACCCCGAAGCTTTCACCTGGTTAAAGCAAAACGCTCGCGGAACAAAGTTACGTATTCATCCAGTTGCGGTCGGCGGGGAATCAGGCATTGTGAAGTTTTATACAAAGTGTGATTCAACTAATTCCTGCGTCAAAGATGACGGTGATTTCACAGTCGAGTGCGTCGCAGGCTCTCTCGTTGCCGACGGTCGCCAAATAGACTTTCTTAAAATGGATTGTGAAGGCTCGGAATGGATGATACTTAAAGACCCTGCGCTGCTGAGGCGCGCAAAGGAATTCTGTCTCGCATATCACCTTCGCGGCCGCCCTGTCGAAGAGTTGAAGCGGATGGTCGAAGCGTCCGGCCATCTCGTAGTCGAGTGCTTCTCGACCAAAGGCGAAGGCCAGTATGGCTTGATGCGTTCTGTGCTTGATGCGGAGAGCGCCCGGAAAGCGACGGCTCGGAAGGCCGGAGCCGACTAAGATATCGAATGAAGATCCTGTCGCTCTCCACTTGCCCGCTCGACCCGCTCCTCGGTTCCGGTAAGACACGATTGCGGTGGTCAACAGGCTTGCGCGAGCTTGGGCATTCAGTCGTTATGGCTGAGCCGCAAGATTTTGAAACTTGGCATGGAGCGCGCCGGGCCTTAAGGTTCCGCCAGGCGTGGGGCGCTTGCGGCTTTGTCAAAGAGCGGCTGCGGTCGAACAGCTACGACCTGATAGAGTTTTTCGGCGGCGAGTTCGGTCTTGTCACCAGGCAGTTATCGAAACTCCCCGATCGCCCATTGATCGTTGCGCACACGGACGGCCTGGAGATGCTGGCAAGCGAGCGCGAGCGCGCTTACAACCCGCCCGCGACGCTGAAAGATCATCTGCGCGCTCTGTTTGCCGAATACACACACGAGCGGCTGTCTCGCGCAGCTTTTGATTACGCTGATGCTTTTGTTACCGGCTGCGAGCTTGATCGTCAGCACGTTTTAGAACATCAACTCTATCCGGTGGAACGAACGGAAGTCGTTGAGCCGGGGCTCGATGACGAATACCTCTCGATGGCTTTCACCCCCGAGAAGGAGAGCCGTATTGCTTACACAGGCTCGTGGATACCGCGCAAGGGGATCGATCATCTGACCGCAGTTATGACGCGCATCTTGACTATTGACGCAACCCTCTGTTTCGACGTGTTCGGCGCGGGCGGCAGTCGGGAGCCAGTGCTGGCCCGCTTTCCCGAAGGCTTGCACGACCGCATACTTGTGCATGGGCGGCTCGCTAATTCTGAGCTTGCCGCGCGCCTCGCCAGGGCCAAAGTATTCTTCTTCCCGACTCAGTACGAGGGTTTCGGCATGGCTCTGGCCGAAGCGATGGCTTGCGGCTGCGCCGCCGTTACCACGCGCACGGGTTTTGGCGCCGAGCTGCGCCACGAAGAGGAAGCCTTGTTGTGCGACTTCGACGACGTTCAAGCGATGGAGCAGTCGATCCTGAGACTCCTCGGCGATGAAGATTTACGCGCGCGGGTCGCTCGCAACGGGTGGGAGCGCGTGCAGGCGCTCAACTGGCCGGCTAACGTCAAGAAGCTTGAAGCGACATATTCGCGCTGGGTGGCGGAATACAAAAGCGGCTCCTGGAAAACGGAAAACCAATACTGCTATAGCTCCTGAGCGGCTCTGTACCATTAAGACTTAGTATAAGATTGTATGCTCCGCAATGTGACAGAAAGGCTAACTAGGGGGATGCGCTTTCGTAGGCGCCTCCCTGATGATCTGGGACGTAATCCCATCTGGGTCTCTCCGTCGGCGGGTCTACGTTTCCTCTTTAGCAGAATGAAAGAGATTGACCCCGCTCTTTTTAACCTGGCAAAAGAATTTGTCCATAAAGATAGTGTCATATGGGATGTTGGCGCTAATGTTGGGCTGTTCTCTTTTAGCTCTGCATATCTGGCCGGCCCTAAAGGTCTTGTGGTTGCCGTGGAACCCGACATATGTCTAGTTCAATTATTGAGGCGATCTTCTCTATCACAATCCGCCTCGTCTGCTCCTGTACATGTTATCCCGGCAGCAGTTGCGCAGTCGGTTGACCTTAGAACCTTCCATATAGCCGCCCGGTCGCGCTCCACCAACTCTCTGAACGGATACGGGTCTACGCAGACAGGCGGAATTGCAGAAAAGCAGCTAGTCGTTACCGTGTCGTTGGATTGGCTCTCAGAGAGATACCCTTTGCCTGATGTGTTGAAAGTAGATGTTGAAGGCGCTGAGATTGAAGTGCTGAAAGGAGCCGAAAGCTTACTAGGAAAGAAGCGGCCTGCGTTGATATGCGAGGTTACAGCAGAGACATCACCTGAGGTGACGACGCTGCTGTTGAGCAAAGGCTACCTTCTTTATGATGGCGATACTCCGAGAGAAGAGAGAAAGCAATTGAGTTCTGCTCCGTGGAACACGATTGCCATTCCTGCCTGATTGGTTACTAGAAATGCTCTCATACCGAGAAGAACGTAACTTCGGACTGCTTGTCGGCGGGGTCTTTATCGCGCTCGGCGCGTGGTGGCTGTGGCGAGCCAGGTTTCAAACAATCGCGCTCTCGCTCATAACGCTCGGCGCGGCGCTCGCGCTCTTTGCCCTCGTTTTCCCGAAGGCGCTCGTCGTGCCTAATCGCCTCTGGATGGGGCTGGCGCGGCTGCTTTCGCTAATCACCACGCCGATAATTATGGCCGCGATCTTCTTCCTGATAATCACGCCATTCGGGTTGATTAGAAGGCTGTCCGGCGGCGACCCGCTCAACCGCCGCGCCGCGCGCACGGACTCGTACTGGAAGGCTTATTCGGCCAGACAAAGCGACCCGCGCCACTACGAAAAGATGTACTAGGTTTGTATGACCGCCATACTCGGCATATCGGCTTTCTACCACGACTCGGCGGCCTGTCTCGTCATCGACGGCGAGATAATCGCCGCCGCGCAGGAAGAGCGGTTCACGCGGATAAAGCACGACGCTTCGTTCCCTCGCGCCGCCGTCGCCTACTGTTTGAAAGAGGCGGGGCTTTCGGTCGGCCAGCTCGACTACGTCGCCTTTTACGACAAGCCGCTCCTTAAATTCGAGCGGATGCTTGAGACGTATCTCGACTACGCGCCGGCCGGGTTCCGCTCGTTTCTGAAAGCCATGCCCGTCTGGATGAAAGAGAAGCTCTGGATGCCGGACGTGATCTCGACAGAGCTCGCGAAAGCCGACGGGGCCTCGGACAAGCGAGAGGCGAAGCGGCGCGCGAAGCGATTCTCGTTCCCTATTCTCTTCGGCGACCACCACGAAAGCCATGCCGCGAGCGCGTTTTACCCTTCGCCCTTCGAGCAGGCCGCGATACTGACGATGGACGGCGTAGGCGAGTGGGCGACTAGCTCCGTAGGCATCGGGAGCGCTAACGAGATAACGATGCTCAAAGAGCTACGCTTCCCCGACAGCCTCGGCCTGCTCTACAGCGCGTTCACCTACTACACGGGGTTCAAGGTCAACAGCGGCGAGTACAAAGTCATGGGGCTCGCGCCGTATGGTGAGCCGCGCTACGTCTCGCTCATCAAAGAGAAGCTGGTCGAGGTGCGCGAAGACGGGAGCCTGCGGATGAATCACGACTATTTCGGCTACGGCGCGGGCTTGCGCATGACGAACCGCGCTTTCGCGCGGCTGTTCGGCGAGCCGCCGCGCCCGCCCGAATCTCCGCTCACGCAAAAGCACATGGACCTTGCGCGCAGCATACAGGCGGTCACCGAAGAGGTGATGCTCAAGATGGCCTGCTACGCTCACCGCGAGACGGGGATGAAGCGGCTCTGCATGGCCGGCGGCGTCGCGTTGAACTGCGTAGGCAACGGCAGGCTCTTGCGCGAAGGGCCGTTTGAAGAGATATGGATTCAGCCGGCGGCGGGCGACGCGGGCGGCGCGCTCGGAGTGGCCCTGGCCATCTGGCACCGCTATCTCGGCCGAGCGCGCGTCAGCCCTGAAAAGACGGGCGCGTGGGCTTCTCGAAACGGCAAAGCCATCGCGCCCTACGCGGACGGGATGAAGGGATCTCTGCTCGGCCCGCAGGATAAAGAGAGCGAGATCGAAGATTTTTTGAAGAGCCGCGGGTTGCCGTACAAGAAGTATTCGAGGGAAGAGCTGCCCGCGCGGGTAGCCCACCTGCTTGCGAGCGGAAAGGTCGTAGGGCTCCATCAAGGTCGCATGGAGTTCGGCCCGCGCGCGCTGGGCGCTCGCAGCATCATAGGTGACGCACGCTCGCCCAGGATGCAGTCGGTGATGAATCTGAAGATCAAGTACCGCGAGAGCTTTCGCCCGTTCGCGCCGAGCGTCACGCGCGAGCGCGTCGGCGAGTGGTTCGAGCTGGATGCGGACAGCCCTTACATGCTGATCGTGGCCGAAGTGGCGAAGCACAGGCTGCGGCCGATGACCGAAGAGGAAGAGAAGTTGTGGGGCATAGAGAAGCTCAACTGCGTGCGATCAGAGATACCGGCGGTCACGCACGTAGACTATTCCGCTCGCGTGCAGACCGTCAGGCGCGAGACGAACCCGCTCTACTGGGAGATAATCGAAGCCTTTCGCGAGCAGACGGGCTGCCCCGTGATCGTGAACACGAGCTTCAACGTGAGGGGCGAGCCGATCGTCTGCACGGTCGAAGACAGTTATCGTTGTTTTATGAGGACGGAGATGGACGCGCTGGTGCTGGAGACATGCGTGCTTGAAAAAGAGCGTCAGCCCGCGTTCAAGGATGACAAAGACTGGCGACGCGAATTCGCCCTCGATTGACGACTCTCAGAGAGATTATGAATGCGCCGCGAATACTCGCAATCATCCCGCGCGTCCCGCCCGTGACCGACGGGATAGGCGACTACGGCCTTGCACTCGCGTCGGCGCTTCGCCGCTTGTCGGGCATCGAGACTGAGTTCGTAGTCGGCGACCCGGCCTGGGACGGGCCGGCGGAGGTCAAGGGCTTCGCGGTGCGCCGTGTAACTTCGCGGAGCGAGCGAGAGATGCTCGCGCTTTTGCGGCGCGCGGACGGAAGCGACCCGAGCACTCTGCTCTTGCATTACGAAGGCTACGGCTACGCCAATCGCGGCTGCCCCGTGTGGCTCGTAGACGCCCTTGCGCGATGGAAGAATGCTACGGCCCGGCGGCGTCTGGTGACGATCTTTCACGAGCTTTATGCCACGGGGCCGCTGTGGACCAGCTCTTTCTGGCTATCGCCCTTGCAAAGGAGACTCGCCCGGCGGCTTGTCAGGCTGAGCGATCAACGCCTGACGAGCCTCGGCCTGTACGCCGGGATTGTGCAAAAGCTCGGCAACGGCATAAAGGCGGAAGCGCTCAGCCTTCCGGTCTTCTCAAGCATCGGCGAGCCCGCCGCCACGTCGCCGCTTTGCGAGCGGAGCCGACGCCTGGTCGTGTTCGGCACACGCGGGCGCAGGATCGAAGTCTACAGAAGGTCCGCCGCGGAATTGAATCGCATCTGCCGCCAGCTTGGCATCACAGAGATCATAGACATCGGCAGGCCGATCGATTTCGACATCGCGAGCGTAATCGACACGCCGGTCGTGACGTGCGGCGAGCTGGCCGGCGCGGAGGTCAGTCGATGGATGCTCGATTCGATGGCCGGCGTGATCGACTACCCCGCGAGATTCCTCGGCAAGTCGACGATATTCGCGGCCTATTGCGCGCATGGCATTATCCCGATCGTTGCGAGCGCTGACGCTCCACTGCCCGCCGAAGGGCTTGAAGCGGGCCGTCATTACTGGCTCACGGATGAATCGGAAGCTCTCGATATCGATTCGGGGCAGTTGATTGCCGACAATGCCCTGGCTTGGTATCAAGCGCACAATCTTTCGATCCATGCAGAAAACCTCGCCGCTTGTTTAGGCGGTATCGGATCACCTATACGGTAAACACAGAGACTAGAGCTAGAGTATTGGTAGCTGTAATAAAAGGATCACAGGGACATAATGAACGAAAAGCAACGCTCCCCGTAGCAATTCTCTGTGTAGCCCTATCCGTTACGGCCGTAGTGCCGTTCTTTTTCATGGGGAGGTCAGATTCCGACAGTGTATCGTTGCTAAGGATGCCCCAAACGCAAGATATGAGCTTGCACTACGAGCAGATGAGATCTTTTTATAACGGACTGTCTACGGGAGAGGTCTACCCTCGGTGGGAAAAGGATGTGAACCGTGGGTTCGGCTCGCCGACGATGACCTATTATCCGCCTGGAATCTATTATGTCACTTCAGCCTTTTACGCTACTTCGGGTGACTGGATTATTGCTCTCCTTGGCACACACTTATTGATGATGCTCTGTTCGGCTGCCGCCATTTACGTTTATGCGCGTCAGACGATGTCAACGTTTGCGGCGGCGGTCGTGATGGCCCTTTATATCTTTCTCCCATATCGTCTGATGGACCAGTATGTGCGCGGCGCTCTGGCAGAGCTATCGTGCTTTGTGTGGATGCCGTTGATCCTACTGTTCGGTGAAAAACTTTTTCGCCGGCGAGAGCATCCGAACGCAGAGGATTCTCTGTCTGCCTCGCGAAGGCTAATATGCATCTCAGGTTTCGCAGTGAGCTATGGGGCATTCATCTGGTCACATCCGCCGACAGCTTATCAGTTTTCTCTCGCCTTTGGCTTATACCTGGTGATATTGGCCTGGCTCAGAAGAGATTTCATAGGTCTCATCTATGCTGGCGCAGCTATAACATTAGGGCTGGCCGTTTCCGCGGCTTACCTCTACCCGGCTGCTGCCGAAGAAGATTTGATCCGTAATGAATACGTCTCGGAAGCCTGGCCTTATCATGACTCTTATGTTTTCAGGCGCGGACTTTACGATATTGCTTCGCACCAACTATTGATCGATTCAATCTGGTTATTCGGGGCCGTACTTATTTTGGCTTGCGCCCTTGTGCTGCTCGCAATCAAGTCAAACTCAAAGACGCTTTCACCAAGTTTGAAAGAGCGCGTGGCGCTATGGATAGTGATGGGAGGCTTTGCGAGCTTCATGATGACAGAGTTTTCTTATCCGATTGGGCGTATCATCCCGAAGATCGATATGGGCATCTTTGCCTGGCGCATGCTCTCGATAACAACCCTGGCGCTCGCCTTGCTCGCCGGGGCTTGCGTTCAAGCGTCACTCAAGACCGCCGAAGGGCGGAAGAAGAGCTATCTATTCGCGCTCCGGTCGCTCGCAGTTGTCATAGCTTTGGGAGGGGTGATATTCGGGGGCGCGGTAATTATCGCGCGAGCTTTTAGCGCGCGACCTCCTTTTGCCCCATCCGTTGAACACATGAACTTTGCGACTATTCCGCGCTCTGCGAATAAAGACCTTCTTGCACTTCCCATTGTAGAACCTGCCGAGCTTACTGAAGGTAACGGGAGAATATCGATTGAGCGATGGGAATCGCACCACCGATCAATCCTCGTAGACCTGGTTAAACCCGATCAATTGCTCATACGCACATTTGACTTTCCGGGGTGGGCTGCGACCATCGACGGCAAGCCCGCCGAGATCAAACATGGAAGCGCGCTCAGACTCAGATTGAATGAAGTTACCGATGCGGTGACAATATCCGGTCGAGATCGACCTGTTAGAACGAATGAAAACTTTGAAGCGTTAGTTCGCTCTAATGATTCAACCGGAGATAAAATTCTAGTCAGGGGAAAGCCTGTCGAGGTCATTGGTAGGGAAACCGTAGGGGACATCAATCTCGACCTGCCTGAAGGCAGGCATCGGATCAATCTTGATTTCTTGGAGTCAACTCCAACACGGATAGCAAACCTTATCACAATATCATCCTTTTCTTTGGTGGTCCTAGTATCAGTCGGAGCCTTTATTCAGGTATCACGAGCTGAAAGGAAAAAACGGCTGGTCATCGTCAGGGAGTGATTCTAGTAAGGCCGCGGGCCTAGAGTATTAGTTTCTATGAGCAGTCTGGTCAAAACGGTATCGCGTTTCCAATCTATTCCGAAGCGGTGGGGCGAGAACAAACCGATCCTGATAACGCTCGCCGTCGGCCTCTTCGGCGTATATCTGATATACGTCGCCACGCGCACGCCGGGAGCAATCGGCGGCATCGAGCCGGCCTTCATGGTGCTGGGGCTCGTCCTGGTCGTTCTAGCAGTGCGCGACTGGAAGCTCGGCATAAAAACGCTCCTGGTCGTCGTTATTATCGAGGGGGCGGTCCGCAAATGGTTCATGGCGTCGGCGACTGAGCTGGTCTACTTTTATAAAGACATCCTGATGCTTGCCACGCTGGCCGGTTATTTAAGGAGGCGGAGCAAAACGCCTTTCCTCATCAAACGCCATCTCAAATTGGTTTCGCTGATACTCGCTGTCTTCACCCTGTATGCGTTCGCATCAATGGGCTTGCCCGGAGGCCCGCACCCGGTAATCGGACTGCTCGGCCTCAAAGCCTATTGCTTATACATCCCGCTCGCGTTTCTTACGCCGAGAGCATTCTCCAGCAAGGAAGAGTTGTTGCGATTCTTGAAATGGTATCTGCTCATCGTCTTCCCTGTCGCCGTCATCGGCGTGATGCAATTCCTCGACACCAACTCACAATCCGTGCTCAACCGCTACGCGTTGAGTGAAGAGACGAGCGGGCGGGCTACGAACATCGCCACGTTCGGCACGGCCTCTGAGGTCTACTTCGTGCGCATCACAAGCACTTTCTCCTACGTGACGGGGCTTTCGGTTTACCTGCCGGTCATGTTCGCGATGCTGCTCGCCCTCATCTCTCTGAACACCAGGCAACACCTCAAGCGCGGCGTCAAGGCGCTCTATTACACCGCGGCGGGCGCGACCGTCGTGCTGTCGGTGATGACAGGCAGCCGCGGGGCGGTGCTGGCAATAGCGCTTGTCGCGATCATCTTCTACTTCTTCACGTCGCGGCGAAATACGTTTCGGCGGCTCCAGCAGATGGCCGTCGTCGGCGTCATCCTCTACATCGCCCTGATGACTCTGTTCCCGCAAGCGTATGACGCTTTCTACAACCGCACGTTCGGCACCGAAGACCGGATGAATGAAGGGTGGGAGAGAATTGCCTCGGCGTTGAACCTCCCCGTCGACGAAGCCTCATACGCAGGGCTGCTCGGCTACGGCATAGGGCTGACGCAGAATTCCGTCCCCGCTCTGATGAAGCGGTTGGATATGACCGATCAAGGCAACCCGATTCCCATACCGTGGGAGAGCGAGCCGGGGCGCGTGATGCTGGAGCTCGGGCTGGCAGGCTTTGTGCTCTACACGCTGTTGCGCCTGGCGCTGCTATTCACGGTCTTTCGGCTCTGCCTGGCTATCCGCGACCCCGAATCGAAGTTGATTGCCTTCGCGGCGGCGGCGTCGCTCGCGCTGCCTTTGATTATCGGCGGCGCTGTTGTCATTCACACGCAGAACGTCTACCAGTGGTTCCTCGTCGGCGTAGTGCTGGCGCTGCTGAATGCCGAGAGGCTGCAACGACTGGCCGCGAGGCCGCCAGCGCCTTTCGGCGTCCGGGCGGTCCCGCTCTCTCAGTCGAATATGCGCGCGAATCTCGATCAAGAACAGTGATGCGCAATACCAGGCCCAGCGTCCTGCTGGTATCGTCTCAGCCTATTCAGAACGCCGCGTCGCTACAGGCCATGGCTCGCAACACCAGAGTCAAGGTGCTCACGGCTTACTGTAGCCTCCCGGACCGCAGGCTCTACCACGACGCCGAACATCTGACCAAGGAAGCCTTCGACCTGCCGTTGCTCGAAGGCTACGACTGGGTGCGAGTGGCGAACTATTCTCCGCTGCCGCGGCTGGGCAAGTTCTACGGCTTGATAAACCCCGGCATCGTCAAGCTCGTATCGAGCTCGGACTGCTGCATCATCTATGGCCATGCCTACGTTAGTTTCTGGCTCGCTATCGCTACGGCAAAGCTCCTGCGAAAACCTCTGTTGTTAGGCACAGACGCCACGTCGCTCCAGTCTCATTATGGCGGCCGGACCTGGAAGTCTTCTCTGAAAAAGCGGGTCTTCCCGTTTCTCTATAACCGGATTGCCGACGGGGTGCTCGTCCCTTCGACGGCTTCGAGACGCTTCATCTGCTCGCTCGGCGTCGGCGAAGAGAGAGTTATGCTCACGCCTTACGTAGTCGATAACGACTCTATCGCCGCCATCGCCGCCGCGACTGACCGCAAAAAGATTCGCGAAGAGTGGCAGGCGCCCGAAGACGCATCGGTGGCCGTCTTCTGCGCGAAGATGCTGCCGCGCAAGCGCCCGCAGGATGCATTGCGGGCGTTCGCTCAAGCCAACGTCCCGAACAGCTACCTCATCATGGTCGGCGAAGGCCCTTTGAGCGATAGCCTGCGCGACGAGGCCGAGCGGCTGGCCATCAAAGACCGCGTGCGATTCATAGGTCTTGTCAAATACTCTCATCTGCCGCAGGTCTACGCCGCCAGTGACGTGCTCATCTTCCCCTCCGAGCACGAGCCATACGGGCTGCCCGTCAACGAAGCGATGATATGCGGCATCCCAGCGATCGTCAGCGACCGCGTGGGCGCCGCAATCGATCTGGTGGAGGAGGGCAAGACGGGGTTCGTTTATCCCTGCGGCGACGTGGACGGCCTGGCCGCGCTGCTGCGCAAAGTTCTATCCGACCGCGAGCTGTTAAACAGGTTGGGCGACGCGGCTCGTAAACGGATCGCCGCCTGGTCGCCGTGCGAAAATGCCGAAGCGACTATACGCGCCGTCGAGAGAGCCCTGGCCGCGCGCCATGCGCGGGCAAAAGCTGCACGATCATGATTCGGTGATGAAGATTCTTTTATACAGCAAGGCTTTTCATCCGATGGTAGGAGGTATAGAGACCGTCACCGCCACTATGGCAGAGCTTCTCAACAAGCTCGGACACCAATGCGACGTGCTCACTCCGGTCGAAAACGCGGAGCCCGACGCCTTCGATTATAAAGTCCATAGGCGGCCCGGCTTTCTGAAGAAGATAAAGGTCGTCCTGGATGCCGACATCGTCATCTCGAAAGGCGCGTCTCTGGCGATGGTCCCCTATTGCTTGATTTTGGGAAGGCCCTTCATCTGGGTGCACGCGGGTTATCAGGCGAGCTGTGTTGACGGCCTCGGCTGGGTCGATGGCATTCCAGCGCCTATGACTCCGAAAGCCTCTATCGCATTTCACTACAGAAAGAGCGGATTGCTCTTTGCCGCAAGGGCGGCGCTCAAGTTATACATCAGGCGCTTCGCGTGCAAGCGCATCGTAACCATGAACGTCGCCGTGAGCGATTGGGTGGCGATGCGGCAGCCATTCAGCAACCAGATCACGATTCACAACCCATTCCCGATCTATCGATTCTCAGGCGCGTCTCAAACTGCGGAGCCCCGGTATCAATTCTTATACCTGGGAAGGCTGGTCAGCGAGAAAGGTGTCGGCACGCTGATAAAGGCTTTTGCGATTCTGGTCAAACAGAATCCAGACGATAAGCTCAGGCTGCTCGTAGTCGGTGAGGGTAACTGGCGCGGCAGGCTCGAATCGCTCGCGAAAGAGTCGGGCGTTGAAAACAACGTCGAGTTTGCAGGGCGCAAGACGGGTGACGAGCTGACCGGATTGATCGAGCAGTGCGAGATCGCCGTGGTGCCTTCCGAATGGGAAGAGCCTATGGGTGTCGTCGCGCTGGAGCTGCTGGCGGCCGGGAAGCCTCTGATCGTCTCTAAGAACGGGGGGCTTGCCGAATGCGTCGGAGACGCGGCGCTCCTGTTTGACAACGGCGATCACGCGATGCTCGCCGACCGCATGTCGCGGCTGCTCGAAGATGGGCAACTGCGGGCTTCGCTTCAGCAGAAGGCCAGGGAGCAAATCGATAAGTTTGATCCCGAGGCACTCGTCAAACAGTACATCAATCTGTTCGACACGGTTCTCGGCGCGCGCAAACAGCAGCGGCGCGGGAATAAAGACCTGCTTATTTCGAAATGAGCGTGCTTAAAGAAGCCGTAGACGAGATGGTGGCCGCACCGCCCGGCGCTTTGAGAATCGTTTTGTCGCATCCGCATGGGAACACGAACAGCTATCACGCCGCGCGAGCGCTGGCCGAAGAGAGCTGGCTTCACACGTTTCAGACGGGCGTCCTCGGAGACTCGGCGGCGTCGCGGCTGTTCAGCTTATTCTCATCCGACATCAAGCATCGCGCACCCGGCCGCAGCTACCGCGGAATTCCTGCCGCGGGTCAGGAGTCTCATGTCGTGTGGGAAGCGGTTTCGCAGTTGGGTAAAAGGGTGAAGCCAGGCGGACCGACCGCGCGCGTCAACTGGTACGACGTGCTCTTCTGGGGACATGATTTGCAAGTGTCGCGCTCGCTCTCCGGTGATCTCGACGCGATCTATGCGTATGAAGACGGGGCCATGAAGACGTTTGCCGCGGCGAAGAAAAAAGAGATCGCCACGGTTTACGAGCTGCCGCTCGGGTATTATCGCGGCGTCGCCCGCGAGATTAACCGCGCTCGCAGCGAGCACGCGCGCTTGCAGCCCACGGACTACGCCGAGCCGTCGTGGAAGCAAGCCCGCAAAGACGAAGAGCTGAGACTCGCAGACACGGTCATAGTCCCGTGCGCGTGGGCGCTCGACTCGCTTCGCTTCAGCGACGTGGGCGGCGCGAAACCTGCAATAAAGATTCCATACGGAACGCCCTCCGACGAGGTCGCCTCAAGGACGGCGCGGCCCGACGGCCCGTTTACCGTTCTGTTCGCGGGTCAGGTCGGGTTGCGCAAAGGCGTGCCGCATCTGATCGAAGCCTGGGAGAGGCTGCGGCTGAAGGACGCGCGGTTGTTGTTTGCCGGCTCGCTCAGCCTTCCGAAAGAGTATTTGCGTGAGAAGGCTGGAAGCTTTGAGTACCTCGGCGCGTTGCCGCGCGCGGAGCTTTTCGAACGCATGAGGCAGGCCGACCTGTTCGCCTTCCCGTCTCTGGCCGAAGGCTTCGGGCTCGTAATCGGAGAAGCGATGGCTTGCGGCGTGCCCGTGCTTACGACCACGAACACGGGCGGGCCGGAGCTGATTACGGACGGCCGCGAGGGCTGGTGCGTTGCCGCGCATTCGACCGACACGCTCGCCGAGAGGCTAGAGTGGGCCTATCAAAATCGCGACAGGCTTTTTGAGATGGGCAACCTCGCGCGCCTAAGGGCAGAGCAGTGGACGTGGAAGGATTATCGCCGCAAGCTCGTCCGAGAGCTCGCGCCGTATCTGCAATAGCAGGCGTATGCAAAATCGCGGTAAGCGGATTCTATTATTACTGCCCGAAGTCTTCGGGAGCGCTGGCGGGATACAGATGTTTTGCCGCGCGCTCTGTTATGGCGCGGGTCGCTGGGCGCAAAAAAATGGGGCCGAGGTGAGCGCGCTCGTGCTGAACGACAATGCCGCGCCCGACGCGCGCTACGTCGATGGCGGCTTCCGCTCTTACATCACGAGCGGCGGGAGCAAGGCGAAGTTTATTAAGAGCTACGTGCAGCAATCGGCCGCCTTCAACCCTGATCTGGTGATAGTCGGACACATCTCTCTGTCGCCGCTCTCGCTGATAAGCAGGCGGGCTAAGAGCTGTGTTATTGCTTACGGCATAGAGGCGTGGCGCAAGCTTTCGCAAGTCGAAAAGCGCGCTCTCGAACGGGCCGAACGCCTGCTCGCCATAAGCGAGTACACGCGAAGCGAGCTTTGCAGGCTGAACTCGTTGCCGGAAACTAAGGTCGATATCTTCCCCTGCTCGCTCGACCCTCACTGGACGGCGGAGGAGTTGCCCGCGCCGGAAACTGCTAGCCCGCCTTTGCTGTTAACGGTGAGCCGTTTGAACCAGAGCGATTCTTACAAGGGCGTCGACAGCGTGATCGAATGTCTCCCCGATGTCGTGGATTGCGTCGGCCCGGTCGATTATAGAATCGTAGGCGGCGGAGACGACATGCCGCGGCTTCGCGCGCTAGCCGAGCGGCTCGGCATTATCGACTACGTCACCTTCACGGGCGAGGTAAGCGACGGCCAGTTGCGCGACCTTTACAAACGCTGCTCGCTGTTCGTGATGCCGAGCGAGGCCGAAGGCTTCGGCATAGTCTTTCTCGAAGCGATGGCTTACGGAAAGCCGATCATCGGCGGCGCGCATGCCGCCACGCCTTCTGTGGTCGAGCACGAACAGACCGGTTTGCTGGTCGAAAGAAAGGATGTCGCGGCCATTGCTCAGTCGATAATACGAATCTTGAAAGATGACGATTTGCGCTTGCGGCTGGGCAGCGCGGGCCGCCGCAGGCTCGTCGACAGGTTTACGTTCGAGAGCTTTGAATCGAACCTCGACCATCTCCTGAAAGTCCTGAGTGCTGAGTCCTGAGTGCTGAGTGAAAGCCCCGCAGGGCGCAATTCGATCAACCTTGGTGAGACGATATTCAACAGCACGAGACTAGAAGCCCCAAAGGGGCGGCGATTCAATAGCCCGGCGCAACGCGCCGGGTGACGCACGCATACAACGAGAAGCCCTGAAAGGGCGCGATACTTATATCGCCCTTTCAGGGCTTATGATTTATGACAATCCGTTTCCAGGGGCGGTGCCCCTGGCTATTAAATCGCGCCCCTGCGGGGCTTTCACTCAGCACTCAGCACTCAGAATAGTATGTGCGGAATCGCGGGAATAATAAGCAATAACCTGCCCGACATCGCGCGGCGCATCGAACGCATGAGCGAGTCGGTAGCCCATCGCGGGCCTGACGCCGCAGGGCTCGAAGTGTGGACAGACGGCGCGCGGCGGGCCGCTTTCGCCCACCGCAGGCTCGCGATAATCGACCTGTCAGAGTCCGGCCGTCAGCCCATGCAGACCGACGACGGCCGCTACTCGGTTATCTTCAACGGTGAGATTTATAACTACCTGTCATTAAGAGAATCGCTCGCCTCTGACGGCGTAGAGTTCGGCTCGAACACCGACACAGAGGTCTTTCTGCACCTGTATAAAAAGTATGGCCGGGATTGTCTACGCTTCCTGCGCGGGATGTTCGCTTTCGCGCTCCGCGACCGCGAGACGGGCGAGGTCTTCGCCGCGCGCGACCGGCTAGGCATAAAGCCGTTTTATTATTACTGCGACGGCTCTCTTTTCGTCTTCGCTTCGGAGATTCGCGCACTCCTTTCTTCCGGGCTCGTCCCGCGCGAGATTGACGCGACGTCGCTGAGCTCTTATCTGAGTTTCGGGGCCGTCCAGGAGCCTCGCACGATAATCAAGAATGTGCGGTCGCTCCCGCCGGCTCACTACGTCACCATTGAGTCGAGCGGAGCCGTCAAAGAGATTGCGCCTTACTGGCAACTGCCCGAGCCTTCCGCGTGCCGCGACCGCAAGCAGGCTGTCGAAGAGACGCGCGCGCGCCTCGAAGAGAGCGTGCGTCTTCACCTCGTCTCGGACGTGCCGCTCGGCGCTTTCCTGTCGGGCGGGATAGATTCAAGCTCGATCGTCGCCTTTATGAGCAAGCAGGCCGCCGGTCGCGTGAACACTTTTTCGGTCTGCTTTCGCGAGCAGGAATTCAGCGAGAGCGCGCTGGCCCGCGTGGTGGCCGAAAAGTGGGGCACTTCGCACACCGAGATAGCTCTGTCTGAAGAGGAGATGCTCGCGGCGCTGCCCGACGCCATCTCAAGCATAGACCAGCCGACCATAGACGGCATAAACACCTGGGTGATCTCGCGGGCGACAAGGCGGGCGGGCATCACCGTGGCGCTGTCGGGGTTGGGCGGCGACGAGCTGTTCGGCGGCTACCCGAGTTTCAAACGCGCGCGCGCCATCGATCGCTACCTCTCGCCGATGGCCCGGCTTAACCCTTCGCGGCGGCGGCAGGTGGCGGCCGTTGCCGCGCGCGTGATGGGCGACACGCTCAGGAGCCAGAAAGTTGCTTCGGCGATCACCGAAGGGGGCGATCTTTTGGCTTCGTACTTGAGCATGCGAGGGCTCTTTTCGAAAGCCGCGCGCCGTGATCTGATGAGAGAGAGCGCGCGCGAGGCGATCGATGCGGATCACGAATACGACATGCCCGCCGAAGCGCTGGCTCTGATCGAAGGCGGCGACGAGTCGGACGTGTTCAATCGAATCTCGCGTTACGAGATGAGCTTTTACATGGCGAACATGCTTTTGCGCGATACGGACGCGATGAGCATGGCGAGCGCGCTTGAGGTCCGTGTGCCTATGCTCGATCACGAGCTTGTCGAATGGGTTTACGCGCTGCCGGGCGAGATGAAAAAGGGCCGTGCGCCTAAGCAGCTTTTGATAGAGGCGCTGGGCGCGGACTTGCCCGCGGAGATCGTCGAGCATAAGAAGATGGGGTTCGCGCTGCCGTTCGAACGCTGGCTGCACACGTCGCTCAGGCCATTCGTTTCCGACGTGCTGAGCGATTCTCAATCGATCGCGCGATCGGGGCTCGACGCCGCCGCGGTCGGCGACGTGGCGAGCAGCTTCGACGCGGGCGCGCGGTCGACTTCATGGACGAGGGTGTGGGCGCTTACGGTGCTCGTCGACTGGTGCAGGCGGCACGACGTTTCGATGCCGGAGTTTTAGTATGAGCGCGTTAAGAGTGCTGCACATCATCCCGGCCGTAGCCGCCAGGTACGGCGGGCCGAGCCGCGCCATCTTCGAGATGTGCCGCGCGCTCGCCTCGCATGGCGCGGAAGTGCTCATCGCCACGACAGACGCCGACGGCCATGGTCACCTCGCGGTCGATAAAGAGATCGTCATCGATTATCAAGGGGCGCGAACGATCTTCTTCCGCAACGGGTGGAACGAGCGGTTTAATTACTCAGCCCCGCTCGCGCGATGGCTCGACGACAACGTGAAGCGCTTTGACGTGGCGCACATTCACGCCGTCTTCTCGCACCCTTGCATCGCGGCGGCAATAGCCTGTCGCAAAAGTGGTGTGCCTTACATCGTTCGCCCGCTCGGGAGCCTCGACCCCTGGAGCATGAAACAGAAACGGATGCGCAAGCTCTTGATGTGGCGCGCGGGCGCGGGCCGCATGCTGCGCGAAGCCGCGGCAATTCATTACACGACCGCCGATGAGCGGCGGCTTGCCGAAGCCTCGCTCGCGCTCGATAACGGCGTGGTCATCCCGCTCGGCATAGAGACGGACAATCTTCAAGGCCGCGGCGTGAAAGAGCTCTTTCGGCCGCGGCAAGCGTCGCTCGGCGACCGGCCTTACCTGCTCACGCTCAGCCGCGTCCATCCGAAAAAGAATATCGAGCTGTTAATAGAAGCTTTTCTCGCGCTCGCCGCCGAGCCGGAATTTGATGAATGGCGATTGGTGATCGCGGGCGACGGCGAAGCCGCCTACATAGATTCGCTCAAGCTCATGGCCGACAAGAGCGGCGGCCGGGGCAGAGTCATTTTTTCAGGCTGGCTCGATGGGGACGAAAGAGTCGCGGCGCTCGCCGGGGCCGAGCTGTTGGCTTTGACTTCTCATCAAGAGAACTTCGGGCTGGCCGCGGCGGAGGCGCTCGCTTGCGGCGTGCCCGTGATCGTAAGCACCGGCGTAAACCTCGCGCGCGAGATCGAAGCCGCGGGCGCCGGCTGGGTCGTCTCTCTCGACTGTCGAAGCTTGTCGAGCGCGCTTCGCGAAGCGCTCGCGGGCGAGCAGGAGCGCAAGCGGCGCGGGCGGGCGGGGCGCGAGCTGGCGGCCCGGCAGTTCTGCTGGCAGAAGCTCTCGGCCGACCTGATCGATCTTTACGCGCGCGTCGCCGGCAGAAGCGCCGAGATGTCGTCCGCCGTCTGACTTATAACTGTTTGCGATTGAATGCGGCCGGGGTAAGCAACTATTCCTTCGGAGTGCGCCGACTTGTCACCGCACTCCGAAGGAGGCGCTGATTATTCCGGGCGCTCTCAAATACAATCCGCAATAGAAACATAGAAGGGAAACGATTTGATACCTGTCACGCTGATCGTCACGACCAGGAACGAAGAGCGCAACATTGAAAAATGTCTCGCCAGCGCGCACGGCTTTATCGATCAGATGTTCGTCATAGACTCTGAAAGCACGGACCAGACGCGCGCCATCTCGGGCCGTTACGCGGAGGTCGTTAACCTGCCTTACGACCACACGAAGATCATCCCCTGGATTTATCAGTGGGGCCTCGATAACCTGGACGTGCGCAACGAGTGGGTGATGATTCTTGAAGCGGATCAGGAGCTCACCCCCGAGCTGAAGCGCGAGCTTGAGAAGCTCTTCTCCGGTCCCGAGATTGCCGAGAACGGTTTTTACGTCCGCCGCAGGCAAGTCTTTCGCGGCCACCCGCTCAGGTTCGGCGGGTACGGGTCGAAGTACATGCTGAAGCTCTTTCGGCGCGCGGCGGGCGAGCTCGACCCGGCCGAGACGGACACGCGCGTTTACGTCAAAGGCGAGGTCGGCACTCTAAAATCCCCTATCATCGAAGAGAACTTGAAAGAGAACGAGATTCTTTTCTATCTCGAAAAACATCTGCGCTACGCCGACGTGTTCGCGCGCGAAGAGCTGGAGCGCCGCCAGAAAGGATTCAACTGGAAGCAGCAGCCTCGGTTGTTCGGCACTCCCGACCAGCGCGTGTTGTGGCTCAAGCAGCTCTACTTCCGGCTGCCTCTTTACGTGCGGCCGTTCATCTATTTCTTTTACCGCTACATCATTCTCTTAGGCATACTCGACGGCAAGCAGGGCGGCATATTCCATTTCTTACAAGCCTTCTGGTTCAGGCTCGTCTGGGACATGAGGCTGGACGAGCTTGAGCGAAGCTCGAAGGCCGAAGTGCGCCAAAGCCAGCACGCCCGCGCCGTCGACGCGTCGAAGACTGAATCCTAAATCTGCGTTCGGAGGAATTTGCATTGAAGAAAAAAGCACTAATAACGGGAATCACGGGACAGGACGGCAGCTACCTGGCGGAGCACCTTCTCGACCTCGGTTACGAAGTTCATGGGCTCGTCCGGAGGGTTGCGCTCGAAGACCCCGAGCGCAGGGTCGGCCGCATTGCGCACCTTTTAGACAGGCTGACTCTGCACCCGGCGAGCCTTGAAAGCTACCCGAGCATATTTCACGTCATCAGCCGGCACGATTTCGAAGAGTGCTACCACCTGGCAGCACAGAGCTTCGTGGCCGAGAGCTTCACCGACGGCTTTTCGACGATGAACACGAACATCAACGGCACACATTACCTGCTGGCGGCGCTCAGAGAGCTGCGGCCGCGCTGCCGTTTCTACTTCGCCGGGTCGAGCGAGATGTTCGGCAAGGTGCGCACGACTCCCCAGGACGAGGCGACGCCTTTCCACCCGCGCTCGCCTTACGGCATCAGCAAGGTCGCGGGCTTTCACCTGACTATGAACTACCGCGAGTCTTACGGGATGTACGCGCTGAGCGGCGTCCTCTTCAACCACGAGGGGCCGCGCCGCGGGTTCGAGTTCGTGACGCGCAAGATCACAAGCACCGTCGCGCAGATAAAGCTGGGCGCGGCGACCGAGCTGCGGCTCGGCAACCTTGAGGCGAAGCGCGACTGGGGCCACGCGAAAGATTACGTGCGGGCGATGCACATGATGCTTCAACAGCCCGAGCCCGACGATTACGTCGTCGCCACGGGCGAGACCCACTCTGTACGCGAGTTCTGCGAGCTCGCCTTCGCGGAAGTCGGGCTGGATTGGCGCGACTACGTGAAGTCGGACGAGCGGTTTTATCGCCCCGCGGAGGTCGACCTGCTGATAGGCGACGCGACGAAGGCAAGGCGCGTTCTGGGCTGGGAGCCCCGCTACACGTTCCAGGAGCTTGTGAAAGAGATGGTCGCGGCCGACCTTGAAGCCGAGGCCCAGACTTCGAGAAAACACCTGAAGTCCATCGAGAGATGAAGATTCACCGCAGAGACGCAGAGAACGCAGGATGGCCGATGATGTGCTTCGCACGCGGCGGCGGCGCAGAGAAATAAATTCTGCTCTGCGTGAACTCTGTGGTTCTCTGTGTCTCTGCGGTGAAATACCTTAACAATGAAAGTGCTACTGCTGAATCAATGTTTTTATCCCGACGTGGTGTCGACGGCGCAGCACCTCACGGACCTTGCGCTCGGCCTCAGGGAGCGGGGCCATGAGGTGACGGTCGTCGCGAGCAGCCGCGGCTATGACGACCCGACCGCGCGATTTGAAAGCCGGGAAGTCTGGAAAGGCGTCCAGATCGTAAGGCTCCCGACGACGGGGCTGGGGAAGGGGAGAAGGTGGCGTCGCGCAGTCGATTTCGCGAGCTTCCTGGCGAGCTGCGCGTGGCGACTGAGCATGCTGCCGCGCTTCGATGCGGTCGTCGTGTTGACTTCGCCGCCGCTGATCTCGTTTCTCGCGGCGCTCTTCACGCGGCTCAAAGGGGGGCGGCTCGTCTTCTGGGTGATGGACCTCAACCCCGACGAAGCGGTTGCCGCCGGGTGGCTCAGAGGCGATTCCTTCACGGCCCGCGCGCTCGACCGCGTTCTGCTTTACAGCCTGCGCCGCAGCCATCAGATAATCGCGCTCGACCGCTTCGCGAAAAAGCGCATCTCGGACAAGGGGGATTTCGAGCGAAAGACCGCCGTCATCCCGCCCTGGTCGCACGACCAGCAGGTCCGCTACGACGCAAGCGGCAGGGCCGAGTTTCGCGCCCAGCATGGGCTGTCGGACAAGTTCGTCGTGATGTATTCCGGCAACCACAGCCCCTGCCACCCGCTCGACACGCTGCTTGAGGCCGCGCGCCGTCTGGCCGGTAATCGAGAGATCGCTTTCTGCTTTGTGGGCGGCGGGAGCGAGTTTGCGAAAGTCAGGTCATTCGCGAAGCTTCACCATCTGACCAACGTAGTCTGCCTTCCTTACCAGCCGCTCGGCCGGCTGGCCGCTTCGCTTTCGGCCGCGGACCTCCACGTGGTAGTAATGGGAGACAGGTTCGTCGGCATCGTCCACCCCTGTAAGATCTATAACATACTCTCGATCGGCGCGCCGTTCCTCTACATAGGCCCGGCCGAGAGCCACATCGCCGACATCTCGTCGCGGGTCGGGCCGGACACCTGCCTGGCGCGCCACGGGGAAGCCGAGCGGGTGGCGGACGCGATACTTGAGCGCGCGCGCCGGTCGGGCGCGGGAGGGAGGCTCGAAACCGGGCGTAATGAAAATAACAGGCTCTCATGCGATTTTTCTATGGAAACACTGGTGCCTCGTATGATAAGAATTCTGGAAACGGCCCCCGAAGAGTTCCCCATGCGTGAGTCCGCGGCTTCAGGATGAACGGAGGTTTTAATGTCGGATAAAGTAAGAGTGCTGGTGACCGGCGCGGGCGGGTTCATCGGCCACCACCTGGCGCGTTACCTCGTCGAGCGAGGTTACTGGGTTCGCGGCGTCGATATAAAAGAGCCTGAGTACGAGCCCACGGCGGCGCACGAGTTTTTGCAGCTCGACCTGCGCGATCAGGAGAACTGTTCGCGCGCGACGCGCGGCGTGGACGAGGTCTACGGGCTGGCTGCGAACATGGGCGGCATAGGGTTCATAGAGACTAACAAGGCCGTCATAGTTCGCGACAACACGCTCATCAACATGAACTCGATCGAGGCGGCGCGCGAGAACGGCGTCAAGCGGTACCTCTACACTTCGAGCGCGTGCATCTACCCCGGCTATCTTCAGAACCAGCCGGACGTGACGCCTTTGAAAGAAGATGACGCTTACCCGGCCGACGCCGAAGACGGCTACGGCTGGGAGAAGCTCTACATGGAGCGCGTCTGCCGCCACTACTGGGAAGACTTCGGGCTCGAGACGCGCGTAGTCCGTTTCCACAACATCTTCGGCCCGCTCGGGACCTACGACGGCGGGCGCGAAAAATCCCCCGCGGCGATCTGCCGGAAGGTAGCCCTGGCTCGCGAGACGGACGAGATAGAGGTCTGGGGCGACGGCGAGCAGACGCGCTCTTACTGCTACATCGCCGACTGCGTCGAGGGCATACACCGGTTGATGCGGAGCTCACACCGCGAGCCGATAAACCTCGGCCAGGACCGTATGCTGTCGATCAACGAGCTGGTCGACATAGTAGCGCGCATCGCGGGCAAAACGATAACGAAGCGATACGACACGACGAAGCCCCAGGGCGTCAGGGGCCGCAACAGCGACAACACGCGTCTGCGAGAAGTTCTCGGGTGGGAGCCGCGCGTTTCGCTTGAAGAGGGGCTCGCCGTGACCTATAAGTGGATAGCCGGAGAGCTACAAAAGAAGTCCAAAGTGCTGAGTGCTGAGTCCTGAGTGAAAGAAAATACTCAGCACTCAGGACTCGGCACTCAGGACTAAAAAAAGATATGAGCACAATCTATCTTGCCCTATTCCTATTCTCACTGTTGGTGTCTTTCATGCTGACGTGGTACGTGCGAGGGGTGGCGATACGGCGCGGCTGGGTGGTGATGCCCGCTTCGCACCACATCCACGACGCGGCGATCCCGCGGCTGGGCGGCGTCGCCATATTCCTCGCCTTCGTGGTGACGGCCGTGGTGCTGGCGCTGACCTCTTACTTTCTTAACATCGACATAGGTATACCGCCGCCGACACTGTTGTACCTGATGCTGCCGGCGACGCTGGTCTTCGCGCTCGGCCTTTACGACGATTTTCGCCCGGTCAGCCCTTACGTAAAATTCAGCGTGCAGATAGTGGCGGGGCTGCTGCTGTTTCTGGGCGGGTACAAGATCCTCCAGGTGCCGCTGCTTTTCGGCGAGCAGCATTTCGAGTGGTTCTCGCTGCCACTGACGATACTCTGGGTCTTGTGGATAACCAACGCCTTCAACCTGATCGACGGGCTCGACGGGCTGGCGGCAGGCTCGGCGCTCTTCTCGACGCTGACGGTCTTCATAGTCTCGCTGGTCAGCAACGACATGCCGGTCGCGCTGTTGACGCTCGGCCTTGCGGGCGCGATCCTTGGGTTCCTCCGTTTTAATTTCAACCCGGCCACGATATTCTTAGGCGACAGCGGCAGTCTATTCATAGGCTTCATGTTGAGCGCACTCGCCCTGGCCGGCCGCCAGAAGGCGCCCACGGTCGTCGCCGTAGCCATCCCGATAGTCTCGTTCGGGCTGCCCGTGCTTGAGACGACGCTCTCCGTCTTCCGGCGCTGGATGAACGGGCAGCCGCTGTTCGGCGCGGACCGCGAACATATACACCACAAACTGCTGGACCGCGGCTTTTCTCAACGACAGGTCGTCGTCATCCTCTACGGCGTGTCGGCGCTGTTCGGGCTGCTGAGCCTCTTCCTCTTATACCCCGGCGGGGCCACGCTCGGGATAGTGCTGACCGTTTTAGGCGCGGGCGTCTGGGTAGGCGTGCAGCGACTGGGTTATCACGAGTTCTTCGAGCTGAGCCGTGTCGCGCAGCGCACGATCGAACAGAAGCGAATAATCAAGAACAACCTCGCGGTGCGCCGGGCGTCGCGCGCGCTGGCGCAGGTCGATAACGTAGGCCAGCTCGGCCGCGTGCTGGACGAGGCCTTCAGGTCGAACGCGTTTGATGGCTACCGCCTCGACCTTCAGCCTTTGTTCAGGAGCAGCCTGGCAATACCGATCGAAGAGGCAGGCGGCGAGCTGCGGATGGTATGGCGCAAAGCCTCGGCAGTCGCTGAGGGCGAGCCTCGCTGGACTGTCACGCTCGACCTGTCGGCGAGCGGCAACCGCCTCGGCTCTTTTACGCTCTACCGCGCTTACAATGACAAGCCGTTGCTGATCGATCTCAATCTTCTCATCACCGATTTTCAGGCCGCGCTGGCCGAAGCCCTCCACCGCCTGGCAACTCCCGCCCGCAGCCAGGAACAGGCCCTGCTAGCCGGGCGGTTGTAACCGTCCGGCGCAAAGATTCCTCGCTACGAAAAAGCCTGCTTGACTAACTGACGCTGCTCCATCTGGTGGATCGTGTGCGAGCCGGTCGCGGTGCTCGCGCTCGGCGGACGCCCCACGTAGCGCAGCTTTTGATTCTGCCCGATCATCTCTCTCAATCGCGGCTCCATAAAAAACCACCCGCCCATATTCTGAGGCTCCTCCTGCACCCAGACCACCTCCGCGACATTGCTGAAACGGCTCAACTCGTCGGCGATGAGATTCTTCGGGAACGGGTAAAACTGCTCCAGCCGCACTATGGCCGTCCGCTCGTCGCCAGTCTTTTTGCGCTCGGCCGCCAGGTCGAAATAGACCTTCCCGCTCGCGATCAGCACGCGCGCCACCGCCTCGCCGTTCTTTACCGTGTCATCGCCTATGACGGGCAGGAACCCGCCCCGCGTGAACTGCTCGACGGGCGAGGCCGCTTCCGGCAGCCTCAGCAGGCTCTTGGGCGTTATGACCACGAGCGGCTTGCTCGCGGGCTGTCCGACCTGGCGGCGCAGCAGGTGGAAATATTGCGCGGCCGTCGTGCAGTTGACCACCTGCATGTTCTGCCCCGCGCAGAGCTGTAAGAAACGTTCCACGCGCGCGCTCGAATGCTCCGGCCCCTGCCCTTCGTACCCGTGCGGGAGCAGCAGCCCCAGTCGCGTAGTCTGGTTCCACTTCTCTTCGCCCGACGCGATGAACTGGTCTACGATCACCTGTGCGGCGTTTATGAAATCGCCGAACTGCGCCTCCCACAAGACGAGCGCGGATTGGTCCGCGATGCTGTAGCCGTATTCGAAGCCGAGCGCGCCGGCTTCCGAAAGCGGGCTGTCATAGATTTGAAACCGCGCCTGGCCCGTGGCCAGCGTCGCGAGCGGCGTCCACTCTTCGCCCGTGACCGTGTCGGCGAATGCCGCGTGCCGCTGGCTGAACGTCCCGCGCACAGTGTCCTGGCCCGTCAGCCGCACGCTCGCGCCTTCCATCAGCACCGATCCGAACGCCAGCGCCTCGGCCGTGGCCCAATCGACGGGCACAGAGCCTTCGACCATCTTCGCGCGCCGCGCCAGGAGCCCGACTATCTTCGGGTTCAGGTTGAAGCCGCGCGGCACCGTGGTTATGGTCTGCGCGATCTTTGTGAGCGTCTCTTGCGCGACGCCCGTCTGGAAGACCTCGACCGCTTCGGGCTCCGGCTCGGGCTCGGTCACGTGAGGCTTCTCGCCCTGTTGCGCGACTATCTGCTTGGCCCCCAGCAGCGCGTTTTCGTAGCGGCGCGTCCGCTCGTCCATCAACGACTGGATGGTGCTCTCGTCCATCACGCCTTCGCGCGCCAGCTTGTCTGCGTAGAGCTTGCGTATGCCCGGATGCTCGCGTATGCGCTGGTACATGACGGGCTGAGTGTAGGTGGGCTCGTCGCCCTCGTTGTGGCCGTGGCGGCGGTAGCCTATGATGTCGATCACAACGTCCTTTTGAAACTCCTGGCGATAGTCTAAAGCGATCCTCAGCACGTTGTAGCCCGCCTCTGGGTCGTCGCTGTTGACGTGAAAGATCGGCACCTGGATCATCTTCGCGATGTCCGTGCTGTATGTAGAAGAGCGCCCCTCTTCGGGCGGCGTCGTGAATCCCAACTGGTTGTTGACGACTATGTGAATAGTCCCGCCCGTCTTGTAACCCGGCAGTTGCGACAGGTTGAGCGTCTCGGCCACGACGCCTTCGCCCGCGAACGCCGCGTCGCCGTGCAGCAGCACGCCCAGCTTGCTCAAAGTGTCGCCGCCCGTGTCCTGCTTGGCGCGCACTATGCCTTCCACCACGGGGTCGACGAACTCAAGGTGGCTGGGGTTTGAGGCGACCGCAAGGTTCACCTGGCGGCCCTCGGTCGTCTCGCGCACGCCGCTCGCGCCTTGATGATACTTCACGTCACCCTGGTCGTGAGGGAAGCGCGGGTGTATTGAATCTTCGAAGCTCGTGAATATCCGCTCGCAGAATTTGCCTATCACGTTGGCTATCACGTTCAGACGCCCGCGGTGCGCCATGCCTATCGTTATGTCGGAGACGCCGAGCTGCGAGGCGCGCTCGATAAGCTGGTCTAAGAGCGCGACGACGGTCTCGTTGCCTTCGATCGAGAAGCGTTTCTGCCCGAGGTATTTCGTGCCCAGGAATCGTTCGAAGAGCTCGGCCGAGATCAGCTTCCACAGTATCTGCTGCTTTACGTCGACGGGCACGGGGGGCGGCTCGGTTTCGACGCGCGCGCGTATCCACTCTTTCTCTTCAGGCCCCTGGATGTTTCGATACTCGACGCTCGTCTTGCCGCAGTAGTAGCGGCGAAGCAACCCCACGATCTCGCGCAGCGGCGCGGACTGTTTGCCCCCGAGCCCGTCGGTGATGAACTCGCGGTCGAGGTCCCAGATCGTCAGCCCATACGTTTCGATGTCGAGCTCCGGGTGGTACTGAATCTCCTTGCAGCCGAGCGGGTCGATGTCCGCGATCAGGTGGCCGCGCACGCGGTAGGCGTTTATCAGTTGCAGCACGCGCGCCTGCTTGCGCACCTGATCGCGGTAGCGCTCTTCGCCTAAAAGCGCCGGGTTCACGTCGAGAGCCCAGCGGTACGGGCGGTAAGCGATCCCGAGGTCCGCGAATATCTCGTCGTAGAAATCGTGCTTGCCGCGCAGCATCTCGTCGACGAGCGCGAGGAACGCTCCCGATTCGGCCCCTTGAATGATTCGGTGGTCGTAGGTGCTGCTGATCATCATCACCTTGCTGACGCCGAGCAGCGAAAGGTTCTCGGGCGACATGGCCTGGTATTCGGGCGGGTATTCGATCGCGCCCGTCGCGATGATGGCGCTCTGGCCCGGCATCAGCCGCGGGTTGGACGCGCTCGTGCCGATCGTGCCGGGGTTGGTCAGGCTGATCGTGGTCCCTTCGAAATCCGATATCTGAAGTTTCCCCGCGCGCGCGCGGCTCACCACGTCGTCGTAGGCCGCGAGCAGTTCGGAAAAGCTCAGGCGGTCAGCGCCCTTGATGTTGGGCACCACGAGCGACCGCGTGCCGTCCTTTCGCGTCACGTCGACGGCCACGCCGAAATTGACCTGCTTGTGGCGGACGCGGTAGGCCGCCTTATCCTGAGCTTCGTAAGAATCATTAAACGACGGGAACCGCTCGACCGCTTTTATGATCGCGCGGGCTATCAGGTGCGTGTAAGAAACTTTACGGTTGCTCGCCTTCAGGTGCTCGTTGATCAGCCGGCGGTTTTCGTCCAGCAGCTTGAGCGGTATCTCGCGGTACGAGGTCGCCGTGGGGACCGCGAGGCTCTCCTCCATGTTCTCGGCTATGCGCAGGGCGGGGCCGCGAATGGGTATGCGCTCTACCGCCTCGGTCCCGGCCGCCGTCGCCGTCTGCGCCGCCGCTGTCTGCGCGGTCGCTTGAGGCTGAGCGGCGGGCTGCGGCGAGGCCGCCGGTTTAGGCTCGGCGGCGACTGCCGCGGTCTGTTGCTCGCTCTGCGCGACGGGCTGGGAGGCGGGCGAAGGCTTTTCGGCGACAGCCGATTCAGTCGCCTGTCGCGCGCCGCCGTCGCCTGTCGCGCCGTCGCCGAGCAGCTCGTTAAAATACTCCCGCCACTCTTCGTCTACGCTCGCGGGGTTCTGCTCGAACTGCGCGAGCAGCACGCTTACGTAATCCGCGTTGACGCCGAATTCGTCGGCGATAAGCTGGTCGAGCTCTGTCTGGCTCATCGTCCTGGTTGTAGTCATGGCTGTAGTCCTCTGCGTAGCAATATTACAGTTTAATCCGTAAGCTGGCCGATAACAACTAACGGCGCGAGACGCTTTTGCTTGTTCGCCGCCGCCGCCATGCGATAGACTTTTTGGAGTCAGGCGACTCGTATGAGAGAACCAATCCCCGCTGCGCTCGTACAGATTAATCAGACTTCGTGCGGGTTGAATAGCCAGAGACAGTTTCCGGAGAAGTAGTTTTGATGAAAAAAGCAGTCCTTATCATCCTCTTGTGCCTCGTCGCGGCGGCGCCCGCCTCGTCGCAGACGGCCGCCGGCCAGGTGTCGCCTCTGTGGCAACAGACGTTCGAGGTAGTCTGGCGCACGGTCAAAGAAAAGCACTACGACGCGAGCTTCAACGGCGTCGACTGGGACAAGGTCCGCGACCAGTACCAGCCGCAAGTCTCCGCCGTGAAGAGCGAGAAGGATCTCTACGCCTTGCTCCAGCGGATGATAGGCGAACTCGGCCAGTCGCACTTCAACATCATCCCGCCCGAAGCCGTCGTCGAAGAGCCGAAAGGAGAGCCTTCGTCGGGCACGGCGGGCACGGTCGGCCTCGACTTAGATCACATAGACGGCCTCGCCGTGATCACGCGCGTCGAAGAGGGCTCGCCCGCCGCGCGCGCGGGCCTTCGCGCGGGATTCGCGATCACCGACGTAGACAAGACGACGGTCGAGCAGATAGTCGCGCGGTTTTCGAAATCGAAACTCTCGCCGGAGATGACGCGGCTGTTGATCTCGCGCTCGATAGTCGCGCGCCTCAACGGCAAGCCCGCGACTATCGTGCGCGTAAAGTACCTGGACGAGCGCGACCAGGCGCGGGAGGTCACGCTTGAGCGCGTACCCGTGCGCGGCGAGATGAGCGAGCCTTTCGGGAATTTCCCCGCCCAGCGGACGGAGTTTGAATCGAAGCGGCTGGCAAACGGCATAGGCTACATCCGATTCAACATCTTTGTGATCTCGCTGATGGGGAAGGTGCGCGACGCGATACGGGGCATGATGGATGCGCCGGGGATCATCATAGACCTTCGCGGCAACCCCGGCGGCCAGGGGTTCATGGCGAACGGGATAGCGGGGCTTCTGATCCCCACGCAGACCTCGCTCGGCACGATGCATATGCGCTCGGGCTATGTCAATTTCGCCGTCTTCCCGCAGCCGAACACCTACCGGGGGCCAGTGGCGATTCTGATAGACAACGGCTCGGCCTCGACCAGCGAGATATTCGCCGGGGGCCTGCAAGAGCTCGGGCGGGCCGTCGTCGTAGGCGAGCGGAGCGCGGGCGCGGCCCTCCCGTCGTTCTTCTTAAAGCTGCCGACGGGGGCCTTGTTCCAGTACGCGGTCGGCGATTTCAAAACGCCGAAGGGCCTGCTAATCGAGGGGCATGGCGTCCGGCCCGACCTGGAGGTGAAGCCCAGCCGCCGAGAGTTCCTTCGCGGCCAGGACGCTCAGCTCGAACGAGCCATAGAACAGATTCAAAAAGCAACGAAGAAAGGATAAACCGATGAAGCGAATAATGACTGTAATACTCTTGAGCCTGGGGCTGGCCGTCGCCTCGTATGCGCAGGAAGCCAAGCCTAAACCCGCGGAAGGGCTGCCGACCGCCGACCAGATAATCGAAAAATACGTCCAGGCTATGGGTGGCAAAGCGGCTATGGAAAAGCTCAACAGCCGCGTGACGAAAGGGTCCTTTGACATACCCGCTATGGGCGCGGGCGGCACGCTTGAGATTTACGAGAAGGCGCCGAACAAAACGATCGCCATCATCACGATTCCGGGCTTCGGAGTAATCCGCGAAGCCTACGACGGCAAGGTGGCGTGGTCCGAGGACCCGGCTACGGGCATGCGTGAGAAGAGCGGCATAGAGCTGGCCGACGCGAGGCTCGAAGCCGAGTTCCACAGGGCGACAAAGCTCAAGCAGCTCTTCCCGACCATGACGGTCAAGGGCAAAGAGAAGGTCGGCGAGAAAGAGGCCTACGTCATAGAGGCGAAGCCTGCCGAAGGGAGCGCTGAGAAGTGGTACTTCGATACGCAGTCGGGCCTGCTGATCCGCCAGGACGCCGAGCGCGAGACGCCTCAGGGTAAGATGCCCGTAGAGGTTTACCTGGACGATTACAAAGAGGTCGACGGCGTAAAGATACCGCATTCGCTGCGCCAGACGACCCCTATGTACACCATAAACATCAAGAGCGAAGAGGTGAAGCATAACGTCCCCGTAGACGATGCGAAGTTCGCAAAGCCCGCGGCGAAATAGTCGCGCGGCCCCGGTTATACGGCGCGCGGCGAGTATTAAGAGGGCGTCTGAAAAGCCCCGTAGGGGCTAGATGTTTGTAGAACAATAGCCTAAATGCATCCCAACTCCGTAGGAGTTGAATAACAGACATTCAACTCCTACGGAGTTGGAAGGACTGCCTGGCGATCAACTACAAACATCCGGCTCCTACGGAGCCGAGTAAGTTGCCACTTCTCAGACGCCCTCTAACAGGCCGCGCGCCGGCCTCGAATAATTCGAAATCAGTACGCGCCTGACTTCAAACCTGACACTCCTCGCCGCCCGAGAGCCCTAACGGGCAACTAGAGCCTCGCCCGGACTGGCATAGTCATTGCTTTTACAAACGACGAGTTAAGAGAACGTGCAAGGGGGATTGGGTTATGTTACTGCTCAGAAAACGCGCGCTCGCAGCCTTTATTGTTCTCACAGCAATAACCGCGATGGCACTGGCGCAGGGGCCTGTGCACAAGCGCGTCAACTACACGATCAACGTGAGCCATTCGCTCAGGATGGGGGATTACATGCTCCCGCCGGGCAGATATGTCATCTATCAAATGAACCAGAACGACACGAATCTGTTCGCTCTCTACCAGAACGATATGACCTCGTCGCCCGTCGCCATGATCCGCACAACGCGGGTCGAGTACCAGATAGGCGAGACGCCGTCAAAGACCGGGATGGTTATGGATGTAGACGAATCGAGCCGAGATGTTCACCCGACGCTTAGAGGCTGGAACATTCCGGGCGAGGACGGATGGGAGATCATTAGCGTCGTCCCTAAGAGGAACGGCGTGTTGAGTAGAATAAGATAGCGTGCGAGCTGAGGACGCTTTTACAATCTGCGGATAGAGGCTATGGGCGCACATCTCGTGCGCCCTTTTTTTCTACGCCACTTTTTTCTTCGCCGCCTTCGATTATATCGGCAAGCTCGCTCTCAAGACTTGCGAGCCGCGCCTCGCGGTCGCGGTCGCGCCGCCGCTCGCGCCTCGCGGCGGCCGCAAACAGCGCCAAGCTCACAAGCCCCAGGCCGCCAGTTATCCAATACAACATCACGCGCGTTATTCCGAGCCTGAGCCAAGGCCCCGCGTTGCCCGCCACTATTTCATAAACGCCGCCTAAGGCCAGAAGGCCCAGAAAGACCCCGAGCCCCATCAGCGCGGCGGTCCCGGCCTTGTAAGAGTCTACCGCCTGGCCCTCGTCGCTGATCAGCGAGCGCAGCTCTTTCTCGCGAGTCTCTGACATGTGAAATTTGAAATCTGAAATCTCAAATCTACTTGATGAATGTGCCGGTGCGCGACCATCGCGATTTAGTGAAGAAGTCTTTTATGATGTTCGACCCGCCCTCGTCGTCGAGCGTGCGTTCCATAGACCAGTAGACGAACATCGCGCGGCCGACTATGTTCGAGCGGGGCACGGTGCCCCAGACGCGAGAGTCTTCGCTGTTGTTGCGGTTGTCGCCCATGCAGAAATACTGGTCGCTGTCGTAGAGCCCGTCATTGTTCGCGTCGTAGACCAGGCGGAGCTTCGGGTCGTTTTTTATCTCTTCCAGGACCGGCTCGCCCTTCATAGGGATGCGGAAAGGCTGGTTGGCCCTGCCGAACCTCATGCGCCCCAGGTCGGCGCTTTCCGAGAAGCTGTCTTCCTGGTCCGCGTAATAGTAGACGGTCCACTGCGCGCCGTCGACTATCTCGGGCTCGCTCACGGGCTCAAGGTTCTCGGGGCTGTCGTTCGGGATTTGCTGCTTGACGTAGACGCGGTTTTCGGGGAGCTTCTCGCCGTTGATGTAGACCGTGTTGTCTCTGAATTCGACGGTCTCGCCGGGCTTCGCTATGACGCGCTTGACGTAGTTGATCTCGGGGTTCTGCGGGTACTTGAATACCGCTATGTCGCCGCGCCGTATTTCGCGCGCGGGGAATATAGGCAGGCTTATCGGGTCCATCGGGCCATAGATAAACTTGTTGACCAGCAGGTGGTCCTGAATCCAGATGGTGTTCTTCATGGAGCCCGTCGGCACCTTCACCGCCTGCACGATAAAGGTCATCCCGAACAGCGCCATTATGAGGGTCACGACGGCCGACTCGAAATACTCGCGCGCCACGCTCTTCTTGAAATGGGGCTCGTCGGCCTCGACCTTCCCGCGCCTCTCCTCGTCGAGCGCCTCCCGCCTCGCTTCGGCCTCCTCTTCGATCAGCGTCGACCGTTCTTGTGATCTGAGATCCAGTTCGTCTGCCATATTTTAATTATCCAAATCCCTGATTGATTAAACCTCTGTGGCGGCGATGCCGCGCACCTCGTCGTCTTCGTCGCCGGCCGGCTGCTGCTCGTAATCCGTCTCACTCACTTCGGGAATCGGCTCGTAAGGTTGCCCTTCGTCCGTCTCGCACTCGACGAAGACGAGCGAGCGAATGCCGTCGATGCTGTCGGCGGCCAGGAGCGCGGCGTGCGCCGCCTCCTGTTGCGCGATCTTGATGCTGCGCCCTTCGCCCACGCCCAGCGCGCGCCCGGCGGCGCGGAGCTCTACGCGGAAAGTGCGCCGGTGGTCCGGGCCGAGCGCCTCCACGACTACGTACTCGGGCATGGGAGCGCCGGCCGCCTGGAGCCGCTCCTGTAGGGCCGACTTGTAATCCGCGCCGATGATCGAAGCAGGATCGATCTGGCGAACTTTCTCGCGCAGCTCGCGGCGCAGAAACTTTTCGGCCGCCTGAAGTCCGCCGCTGATGTAGAGCACGCCGATAAGCGCTTCGTATGCGTCGGCCAGGAGCGCGCGTTTCTGACGGCCCCCGGTCTTCTCTTCGCCGCGGTTGAGCAGGATGTAGCGGCCCAGGTCTATGGCCTCCGCAAGGTCTACGAGGCTCGCCTCGCTCACCAGGTATGCTTTCATCTTCGAGAGCTTGCCCTCGGACAGGTCGGGGTGGCGTTCTAAAAGCCAGGCGCTGACGACGAGCCCCAGCACGGAGTCGCCGAGGAACTCCAGCGCCTCGTTGTGCTGGCAGTGCTCTTCGGTGCGCTCGTTGGCGAAGGAGCGGTGCGTGAGCGCGCGGTCGAGCAATGCTCGCGAGCGGAAAGAGTAACCGATCTTCTGCTCAAGCTCTGAAAGCAGTTTTTCGCGTTCGAGTAGAATCATAACGCGGCCCGCGCAAGCGCCAAGACTTGCACGACTCAAATATACCACAAAAGCCATCGAAAGAGCGCACACGCCGGACGCATAAAGACTAAAGGCCAGCCCCGTCGGCAGGGCTGGCCTTTTAACTATTCGACGTGCGACAGGCCGTCAGTTCCTTCGCTTGCGCGTGCTTCTGGCGGGCGCTTTGGCCGCGGGCTTCTTCACCGGCGCGGCCGTCGCGGAGGCCGTGCTGCCGGGCGCGGCGGTCATCTTGTTTGTCGCCGCGACGTTCGTGCTGGTCGGCGGGACGGCTCCGTTTGCCGGCGGCGCACCGGCGCTTGCCCCTTCGTTCGGTTTGGTGGCCGCGGCGGGAGCCGGCGGCGGAGTCGTAGCGCCCGAGCGGTAATGATCGATCAGCTTCTGCAATCCATCGGGCGATTCCGGGTGGCGATACTTGTAGAGGTCCGTGAGCGCCTTCATCACCTGATCGCGCACGGGACCGAAGTCGTTCTTGGTCGCCGTCATCCCCAAGAACCTCGCCCAGCAATCGATGACGGCGTCGGCCGTCTTGTTCACGTCTTCGAGCGCGGCCTTCACTTCAGGCTTGGGCTCGGGCGCGGTCTTCTCGGCTTCAGGCACGGCCTGGTATTTTTCGACGGCCTTCAGATACCTGTCCTGGTGTATGCGGCCGCAGGCTAAGAAGTGCGCGGCGTTCGTGGGCTCAAGCGTCCCGGCTTTCACGTGGTACTCAAGCGCCTTGTCCGCGTTCTTGTTCTTCTCTTCGATGATGGCGAGTGTCTGATAGAGGTAGGCGAGGGCTTCGTTCTGCTTCCAGTTCTGAACACCCGTGGGCTTCTTGCCCGCCTCGATGAGCTTGATGGCGCGCTGCGTAAAGTCCGTGGCCTCGGCGGCGTGCGAGAAGTTAGCCGGATTGCCCAACAGCTCGTTGGTCCGTATGTTGACCGACACGAGGTAGATGTAGTCGAGATTCTCCGGGTTGACGGCGAGCGCCTCGTTCGCGATCTCAATCATGCCCTGGGTGTTCTTCTTCTTCAGCTCCTCGTTGAAGAGAAACCCGAGCACCTGCGGTATCCATTTATCTTTAAGGTAGGAGGCGTACTGGCCCGACGGATATTTTTCAAGGTAAACCTTGGCCAGCCCCATCGCCGTGCGATAATCGTCTGGGCTCTTGCTGGCGCCCGCGGCCTGATTGGCTTCATACCATGCCTTATAAGCAGCCGCCTCTTCCGCCTTGGGGTCCTGCGCGGCGTCCTGTGACCAGTTAGCATGCGCTGATGTGAGGGGCGTGAACAGCGCGAGCGTAAAAGCGAGCGCCGCAATCATCATCACCGATCTTTTCATTTAGTAAAACTCCTCCTAAGCTATTTTACTCTGAGCGCGCGTCGACAGCCGAAACCTTTGGCAAGATCATACGGCTTGATTAGCTGCTGAATTGGTCCAACTCTGGGATGCACGCGTGCAGTTCGGAGTTGCTGACCGTTGAGCAAGGATAAAGCTCTCTTTCATGGTGGCACGCGCCGAAGTTGCTTGTCAAGCAAAGCGGCCCTGGACTAAGCCACACACCGTCGAAAATATGAACCGCTCATATCCGGGGCCGCTCTATCAGACATGAAATCGATATTACGTTCAACGGGGCGGGCCCGGATTGATCCCGTCGCCTGAAGCCGTCAGCCGCGCGAAGAATCTGTGAAGCTCTGGGTCGCGCGCTAACAGCTCGCGATTCGTGTGCCGCGCCGTCACCCCCGCGCCGGGCCGCTTGCGGTTAGAGATGAAGGCTTCGTACCCCTGTGCGAAATACTCGTACTCGTTGGCGGCCGCGTAGTAGTCGAGCGTGCTCCCCGTGCGGCGCGCGCGCTCGTAGAGGTTGCGGACCTCGCGCGCGTCCTCGCGGCTCAAGGCCGTCAGGTGTACCTGGTGCGCGAACTCGTGAGCTATCGTGTGGAAACCGCCGCGCGCGGCCGTCTCGATGTACTCGATGCCCGAGACCGTTATGCGCCCGCCGACCCCGCGTATGCTCGCGTAATAGCGCCCGTCGAACGTCTTCTCTTTGGCCACGTCGTCAAACTCGCGGATGTCGCTCACTGCCTGGTCGAAGGCCATCAGGTAGTGGCGCGCGCCCGCGGCGGCCAACCGCGGCAGGAACTGCGCCAGCGGCGCGACCGCGCGGTCGATTACGATCTGCTGGCGGCGGGTGAGCGATTTATAGTTGGGGAAGATCTCTGGGGTCAGCTCAAGACTGGGCGGCGCGGGCTCGTCGTAAAAGAGCTTCGCGAAATCGGTCGCGCCAATCTCTATGCGCGCGCGCTCCTGCAACCCTTGACAGGCGTAGCTCAGCTCCAGGTGCGCGAGCGCCCCCTCGGGGTCTACGGCGACGGCCGCGCGTGCGGCGCGCGCGGCCCTCTCGTACTCGCCGACCCTGAGCCACACGTCGCCCATCGCGACGAGCGCGCGGTAATAACTCGGCTCGACCGCTAGCGCCGCTTCAAACTTCGCGAGCGCTTCCGACAGCCTCCCCTCCTGCTTTAGCGCGAGGCCGCGCTCGTAATGCGCGCGCGCCTCGGGGCGGACCTTCTGATCTAAACCCGCGCGGCCGTCCAGGTATTGAGAGAGCAGCCGGCGCGCGCCTACGTTGAGCGGGTCGAGCGCGACGGCGCGTTCGGCCAGCTCTCGCGCCTCTTTCGGCTTCCGCTCCGTCGCACGCACAAACGCGAGCGCGTAGAGGCCGCCCGTGTCGTAAGCGTCGAGCCTGATCGCCTGCTCGGCCGCGCGGGCGGCTTCGCGGGTGTTGTTGCTTTCAAGCATCACGCGCGCGAGCAGGTCAAACGCACGGGCGCTGGGCGGGTTGTCGGCGAGGTGGCGGCGGACGCGCGCTTCGGCGTTTCTGTAATCACGTTCGAGAAGATCGACTCCCGCCCGCCCGAGTTGAATCGCGTTTGAAGTTGGTCCGAGCTTAGCCGCTCTCTCAAAATAGTCGAGCGCGCGCCGGGGCTCTTCGGCGGCAAGGTGGAGAGCCCCATATTCGATCAGAACTTCCGCCGACGCCGGGTGGAGCCGCGCCGCGCGGTCGAGCAAGCCGACGGCACCGGCGTAATCGAATCTCGCCCGCGCTACACGGGCGAGCCCCGTCAGTGCTTCAAGGTTTGCGGGGTCAAGCCTGACCGCCTCGCGAAACGCAGACTCGGCTGAGGCGAGCTCCCACTTGCGCCGCAGCTCTTCGCCGCGCCTTGCCGACTCGCGCGCGAGCTGTGCGGGAGATAGACCTTGGCCTGAAGCGGAAGGCGGGACCGATAGCGTAAGCAGGAGGCAAACGTAAAAGCGGATCGCCGCGCTTCGAGCCCATCCATTCGAGATTTGATTTTTGAATTCCATGCGGACAGGCTTTACTGCGGCGCGTTGTTCGGCTTGAGCCCTACGTCCTCGGCGTTAACGCGAAGCGCGGCGATGATGAAATCGATGTGCTCTCCCAGGTCTACGTTCAGTTCCGTCGCCCCTTCGTAGACCTCGTCGCGGTTGACCGTGCGGGCGAAGGCTTTGTCCTTAAGCTTCTTCTTCACCGACCTGGATTCGAGGTCCCAGATGCCGTTGGGCCGCACCAGCGCGCACGCGACCACGAACCCCGTCAGCTCGTCCGAGGCGTAAAGCGCGCGGGCCAGCAGCGTGTCGCGCGGCACGCCCGTGTAGTTGGCGTGTCCCAGTATGGCGCGGCGAATCTCTTCGCTGAAACCGCGCTCTTCGAGTATGCGCGAGCCTATCACCGGATGGTCGGGCGCGTTCGGGTACATCTCGTAATCGAAGTCGTGGAGCAGACCTACGACGCCCCACTTCTCCTCTTCTTCACCGAACCGCCGGGCGTAGGCGCGCATCACGGCTTCGACCGCAAGCGCGTGCTTCCTCAGCGAATCGCCTTTCGTGTATTCGCACAGAATATTCCACGCGTCATCTCTTGTAGGCATATCTGAATCGACTCTCTTAGCCTTGCAGTCTTTCGAGCGCGGTCTGCCCGCCCCAGCGCGCGATGATCTTGTCGTCGTAATCGTCGGCCGTCAGCGCGACGGCCATCACCGACGCTTTCAGCTCCTCCTTGTCGCACCGCGAGCCGACTATGCCGTGCTCGTAGACGATGTGATCGCCTTCTTCGATGCCGAACGCGCCGAAGTATTTCTGCGCGTTCTCTTTCAGCAGGTAGGTCATCAGGTCCGGCGTGATCTCGGCGCCGCTCACCACGTAGGCGCGCGTGTTGATGATCGAGTCGTCCTCGCCCCACGGGTAGACGGCCACCTGCGCGAGCGCCGAGCCTATGACTATGCCTATGACGGGCGCGTCGGCGCGGACCCTCGTGAAGTGCTCGCCGAATATCTCCTTGAGCCACGGCAGAACCTTTTCGTAGCACGCTTTTTGCGCTTCGGTTTTGAACTCCATCGTCACTCGTTCCTTTCGCTGTGTTCGCCGCTGTGGACCTGTATGTCGACGCCGTCGTATTTCAACAGCAGCGTTTTTATCTCCTGTCCGTCGCGTTCCGGCAGTTGGTGAATCAAAAGCGGGCTGAGGCGCTCGTCGACGAACCGCTCCCAGTCGCGCTCGTTCGTATAGACGTGCTTCTGCTCCATCAGCCATTCGATCACGCTGTCGTCCCAATGGAGCTTCAGCCCTTGCTTGTGATAGCGGTCCGTAATGTCGGACAGCAGGTGTTTCTTGAGCCAGAGGCGCGAAGCCTGATCCGAGGTCAAGACCTCGGCCGAGACAAGGTCGCATTGATCTACCAGCTCCGCGCCGAGCGCGTGTTCGGCCGCCTGGCGCGCGGTCGAGCGCGATTCTTTAGAGGCGGCGTCCTCCTTATGCCTGAAGCCGGGCACGCGGCGGCGCGACTCGACCTTAATGCCCGCCGTGAGCACGACGACCGTGTCGCTCAGATAAATCCGCTTGCCGCGCGCGTCGGTCAAGAAGCCTTCCGACAGCGCGTTGGTGAGCACCTCCAACACCGCCGGGTGGCAGGCGTCAAGGTTCTCGCACCTCAAAACGCACCACGGCATCTGCGCGACGCGGTGGAGCGGGAGCGTCTCGCTGTAGCCGACATATCCGGGCGGCGCGCCTATCAGCATCGTTATGTCGTGCGGCTGGGTGAAGCGGCTGAAGTCTATAGCCACGACGCGCTCGGCCGCGCCGAACAACGATTCCGCTATCACGTTGGCGACCGCCTCGCCGTTTTCGGCCACCTCGTCTATGAGAAGGATGGTCGCGTTAGGGCGCGATGGCCTCAGATCGAGCCCGCGCATCGTAACCCTCAATCGATTGACGAGCGAGCGCACTTCCTCTTCGGTCAAAAGCGCGCGCTCCAAGAGAGCTTCCTTCAGCGCGCTCTCTCGCTCCTCGATCGCGATGGGCATCCCGACGATCCGCTGGGCGACCGTGCGGGCGGTCGTCTGGTCGACGGCCGTCTTGGAGTGAGCTATGGCGTGAGCCACGCACTGCTCAAGCAGGTCCACGGCCTTGTCTGGGAAGTAGCGGTTGCGCAAAAACCTTGAGGCGAAATCGAGCAGCCAGCCCAGCACGTCGTCCGCCACGCGGACGCCGCGCGTCGCGGCGTAGTCGTCGCGCAGGGCCGCCAGCACTTCAAGGGTCTGGCCGGCCGTCATCTCCTGAACGCGTATGGGCTGGAAGCGCCGCTCAAGCGCCGAGTCGGTCTCTATGAAGCGGCGGTACTCGTCGTCGGTCGTGGCCGCGATGCAGGCGAGCCCGCCTCGCGCGAGAGCGGGCTTGAGGAGGCTTGCGATGTCGGAGGTGCCTTCGCGCCCGCCCGCGCCCATGATCGAATGGACCTCGTCTATGAACAGGAGTATGGCCTCCTGGCTCGCCTCTTCGATGATCGCCTTCATGCGCTTTTCGACTTCGCCGAGCACGCTCGCGCCTGCCACCAAAGTCGATGGTTGTATGGCGAGCAGCCGCGACCCGCGCAGCACTTCGGGCACGTCGCCGCGCGCTATGCGGTGAGCCAGCCCTTCGACTATCGCGGTCTTCCCCACGCCCGCCGGGCCTACCAGGACGGGGTTGCGTTTCTGGCGGCGGCAGAGCGTCTCTATCGCGAGCTGGATCTCTTCCTCGCGCCCTACGAAAGGCGGCAGCCGCCCTTCGACGGCTTCGCGCGTGAGGTCGCGGCCGAACTGTTCGAGCGTGGGCGTAGGCTGTTTTGCGCGCGGCCTGTACTGCAAGACGGCGGGCTCAGCATTATCCTGCGGAGCCTTATCTTGCGGGCCTTCTTTTTGCGGTTGATCGGGCGGAGGAGTTTCGGCCTGCACCGCAACGGTCGCGGGGGTGGAAGCCGAAGCGGCGGCCGACTCTTCGATCAGAGTGTAGCCGTCGGCGGCGAGTATGACGGCCGCAAGGTCGCGTTCGGTAGCCTGCGGCTTGCCGCGCGCGCGGGCTCGCTCTGAGGCAAGGCTCAAGACCGTTTCGCGGGCGAGCGGCTTGCCCGACCGGCCTTCATTGAGAGAGTTCTCGATCGCGCCCAGTGTAGTCGTCGCCGCAAGACCCGACGCGAGCGATTCGGCCATAGGCCCGTGGCGCTCAAGCAACGCGAGCATCCAGTGTGTGACGCACAGCTCCGCGTGGCCCGCCCGCTGCTGCTTTTGCGAGGCGGCCTCCACGAGCCGCTTCGCCCCAGGCGTTATCGCGTCAAGATTGTCGGCGCTGCTTTCAGACATCAAATTCTCCCTTTTCAGCTCGACGGCCTGTTAGGCTTTATCGCGGACGACAGGTTTAACACCCCGCGAGTAAGAATTCAAGCATACTGAAAGCCGATCTCATTTCACAAACGAACGGACGATGCCTCGCACGGAGAAGACTTCTCTAGGGTCTACCGTCTCGTTGACTATCCCCGCGACCAGCTCTTGCAGGAAGCGGCTCTTACGGATGCGGCGCGCAACCAGGTCGTTTAACCAGGGGCGCGAGAGCCAGTCCTGCGCCAGCTCGTAGCCTAAGAACTTGGGCTTCAGCTCCGCCTCCAGCCGGCGCGGGAATTCCGCGAGGCGATCGAAGTCCTCCTCTTCCAGCGCGCGGCTCGCCACCTGTGCGGCGATCTCTCCGGTTTCCATCGCCTTGCCTATCCCTTCGCCCGTGAAGGGGAAGGTCGCGCCGATCGATTCGCCGATGACCATCACGTTGCCCCGCCCCAAAGACGCGCTCCCCTTCATCCCGCAGCGCAACCGCGCGCCTCGAAGCGGGGTCATCTCGTCGGCCTGCTTGAAGAGCTCGACCGCCTCGGGGAAACTCGTCTCGAATACCCGAAAGGTCTCTCTGAGGTTGACCCGCCGATTTCGTTTGCCATAAATAATCCCGCACCCGACATTGTACTCGCCCCCTCCGAGCGGGAATATCCAGGCGTAGCCGGGCGTGATCGCGCGGTCGTAAGAGATGATGAGCCGGTCGATACGGGTCCGAGACCTCACGTAGCAACGGAGCGCGACGGCCGACGCGCGTGACTCCGTGACCAGACCCAGCCGCTCGCCAAGCTCTACGCTCGCGCCCGTGGCTATCATCGCGACGCGCGCGCGCGCGGGCTCGTGATCCGTGTCCGAAGTTATGGTTACTGTCTTGTCCGGTTGAGGCTCTAAGCTTGTGATCTTCGATTGTAAGAATACTGCTCCCGACTCTTCCGCCTTCCGCTTTATCAGATCGTCGAGCACGTACCGCTTCATCGTCATGTATTCGCCTTCAACGTCGAAGCGTATGCGGGAAGGGCTGTAAACGGTCCCTGTGCCCGTGCGGTAACCGAGCCTCGCGACCTCCGCGTACAACCCCGCGCGCCTGAGCGCGCCGATCGTGTCGGCGATCAGCCCGTCGCCGCACACCTTGTCTCTAGGAAACTGCTCTTTGTCTATGAGGAGGACCGAGTGGCCTCGCCGCGCCAGGTGCAGCGCCGCGGTCGAGCCCGCGGGGCCTGCCCCTATGATGGCGGCGTCCCAGACGTGGTTACTTTCTGCGCCCAACGATCTCCCTTACTATTTAGGACAGGCCGACCTTCCGCATGAAGTCTATAAAGCGCGGGTCCGCGCGGAGGCTGTCAAAGACCGGGTCGACTTTAAGCCATGTCACGTAATACGAGCGCTCTGCGTAAACCTTGTCGAGCCATTCGTAGGCCTGCTCCTTGTCGCCGAGCGCCGTGTAGATTATCGCCATCATGTAAGGCGAGACGTATTGCTCTTTAGCCGTCCGCTTCAGCCCCTCGGCCACCTTCACGGCCTCGTCCCGCCTCCCCATCAGCGCGTAGACGCGCCCGCTCCACCCTATCATAGTCGGGTCCTTGAAAAGCTTGCGCGACAGCTCGAACTCCTGTAAGGCTTCGGCGTACATGCGCTTCGCCTCGTAAGCGAGCGCGATCTGGAAATGCGCTTCGGGGAAGTCCGGGTCCATCTCCAAAGTCTTCTTGAGCTGCTCGATCGCCTCGTCGTTGCGCCGCGCGTTGTACAACAGCCGCCCGAGCCCCGTGTTTATGATGAGCGAAAGCGGGTCGAGCTCAAGCGCGCGGCGGATCTCCCTCAGCCCTTCGACGTAGCGCGCGCGCCCGCCCAGGAACATTGCGTACCAGTGGTGGGCCGTCGCGTAGTTGGGGTTCATCTCGATTGCGCGGCGGTACTCGCGCTCGGCCTCGGCCCAGTTCCAGTCGTACTCGTGGACCGCCGCGAGCGAGGTGTGGGCCTCGGCGAGCGTATCGTCGATCTCAAGCGCGCGCATCGTGGCGGCCTTCGCCCGCTGGCGGCTCTGCTCGGGAGGGACGGTGCTGTACTCGGTCAGCAGCCCGTAGCAGTCGGCCAGCCCCACGTAAGCCAGCGCGTAGGTCGGGTCCTTTTCAATCGCCTGGCTAAAATACTCTATGCCGCGGTTCAGCTCTTCGACGGTCCTCTTGTTCCAGTGGTAGCGCCCGCGCAGGTAAAGCTGGTATGCCTCCGTGCTGTCGGTGTGACTCTTCGTTATGCGCTTCTTCTGCTCGCCCGTCATGCGCAGGTGGAGCTTTTCGGCCACGAGCCGCGCTATATCTTCCTGCACGCTGAGCACGTCGGCCATGTTCAGGTTGTACTGTTTGCCCCAGACCTGGCTGTTGTCCGCAGCGTCGACAAGCTCGACGCTGATCGAAAGGGCGTCGCCGCGCTGGACTATCCTCCCCGTCAGCACGGCCTCGACATCGAGCTCGCGCCCGACCTCGCGCGCGTCCGCGTCGCGCCCTTTGTAGCGGAAGACGGAGTTGCGCGACATGACCTTGAGGTTCGGCGACTGCGAGAGGTTGTTTATCAGGCTCTCGGTTATGCCGTCCGACAGGTAGTCCATGCCCTGGTCCTGGCTGCCGTTGACGAACGGCAGGACCGCGATCGAATTCATGGCGCGCGTGACGCGCATCTGGGGGTAGACGAAGAGGAAGAAGACTATGACCAGGGCGACGGCCGCGGCCCCTACCAGGGCCACCGCGCCGGGCTTCTTGAACGTGCCCGTGACCTGTTCGGTGACCGAGATCTTTCTGGTCGTCACGCTGCCGGTCGGGCTCTCCCTGAGCGTCGATATGTCGTCGCGTATGGCGACCGTCGTCCCGCCGCCTATGTCCGGCGAGGCGGAGAGCTCCAGGCCCGACTCGAACTCCAGCCGCTGCTTCTGCTTCCTCAAAGCGATCATGAACTCTCTGGCGGTCTGATAGCGGTCGCCCTTGTCTTTAGACATCGCGCGCGCGATCACGCGGTCGATGCGGTCCGGGACTTCGGGCGCGAGCGAGGGGAGCGGCTCGGGCTGACGGTTGAGTATCGAAGCGACTATGTCGACGACCGTGTCGCCCTGGAAGGGCTTGCGGCCCGCTATCATCTCGTAGAGCATCACGCCGAGGCTGAATATGTCTGTGCGCGCGTCGAGCTTCTGGCCCCGCGCCTGCTCGGGCGACATGTAGCTGGGGCTGCCGAGTATCACGTTCGATTCCGTCTGGACGACGGCCAGCGTCGGCGCGTCCATGTCGAGCGAGTCCGAGTTAGTAGACTCTTGCTCGTTGAACTTATCGGTCAGCTTTGCTATCCCGAAGTCGAGCACCTTCACGTAACCGTCGGGACGGATCATTACGTTCTCGGGCTTTATGTCGCGGTGAACTATGCCCGCCTGGTGCGCCGCCGCAAGCGCGCCCGCCACCTGTATGCCGATCTCAAGGATCTCTAAAAGAGAGAGACGCGGCTCGGACGAGAGGCGGCGGCGAAGCGTTTCGCCTTCGATGTATTCGGTCGCGATGAAGTGCGTCGAATCGGACTGGCCTATGTCGTGGATGGTGATTATGTTCGGGTGGTTGAGCGCAGAGGCCGTCCGCGCCTCCTGCTCGAAGCGGCGCAATCGGTCCGCGTTCTTGACGAAGCTCGCGGGAAGGAGCTTCAAGGCGACCTTGCGGCCCAACCGAGTGTCTTCGGCAAGGTAGACCTCGCCCATCCCGCCCGCGCCCAGGCTAGACAATACCCTGTAGTGATTGATAATCGTTCCGGTTTCCAGAGTCACAAAGTTAGATAGGGGCGTCTTTCTCACCCGGCCAGAAAAGAAACATCTCGCGCCTCGGCGCGCAGCTTAACACCCGAACCCGAAATATTCAAACATACTAATTGTAGCAGACGCGCCGGAGAGATTCATCGCCCGCGGCTTTCGCGAGCCGCTAGCTCGGCATAGCGCCTTCGCGCTTGAGCCATTTCTGGAGGGCTTCGTTTTCGCGCGCCAGCTCGTCGGCGTTTATGAGCCCGCGCTGGAGCGCGATCGAGATGGCGCGCGAGCGCGGGCTGTAGGTGTTCCCCCACCGCTCGTCGTTGACCTGCTCGTTGTCGACGCCGAGCTTCGCGTAGAGCTCGCGCAGGCGGTTCTGCACGCCGCGTTCGGAGAGATACCTCCGGCGCGCGATCGCTTTGTCGGTGAGCCCTACGGCTATGTCTATCAACGCCTCGTGCTCGACATCCGTGAGGCCGGATATGCGGCTTGCGGCGCGCGACTGGACCTGGCGGACTTCGGGGTCGATCCAGCACTGCTCGTCTAACAGCACGGCGCGCAATGCCGCTATGAGCTTCGCGTCGGAAGCGGATTTCAGCACGTAACCGTAGACGGTCTCGGCGGGCACGATCCGCGCCAGCTCGCGCACGTAGATCTCGTCTTTGTACTGTGACCAGAAGACGATTCGCGCGAGCGGCGTCTCGCCCCATATCTGCCTGGCGGCATGCACGCCCGAAAGCCCCGCGAGCTTTATGTCGAGTATTACCAGTTGTGGGCGGCGCTCGCGCGCGATCTCGACGGCGCGGCCGCCGTCATCGGTCTCTATGATCGGGCAGGCCTCGGCGAAGTTGTCCGTTATGATCGCGCGGAGGTAATCGCGTTGAAAGGCCATGTCTTCGGCAATCAATACGCTCATCCCTCACCCCTTCATCGGCACGTAGATTTCTACGGCCGTCCCCTGCCCGCCCATGCCGCGGAGCCAGGTAAGGCTCGCGCCTATCAGCCGCGCGCGGTAACGCATGTTATCGAGGCCGCGCGCGCGGCCCAGCTCGCCCGACTCGGTCATCCCGCGCCCGTCGTCGACTACGCGTATGAAAAGGTCTTCGCCCACGCGCGCGACCAATAGCTCGACCGAGCGCGCCTGCGCGTGCTTCGATATGTTGTTGAGCGACTCCTGGACTATGCGGTAGACCAGCAACTGCTCAATCTCGGAAAGGCGCACCTCTTCTTCTTTAACCAGGCAGGCGAACCGCGCGGCGAAGGGGCGGTCCGCGCCCGACGCGGCGCGCGACAGGCAGTTCTCAAGCGCGGGCAAAAACCCCAGCGTGTCGAGCGCCGAAGGGCTGAGGTTTTCCATAGCCCTGCGCACCTCGTTCATAGCCGCTTCAAGCCCCGTCACCATGTAACCGAGCCCGTCGCGCACCTCCGGCGACATCTTCCCTTCGGGCAGCTCGACCAGCCGCCTCGCTATGCGCGCAAGCTCGCGCAGGTCCGACAGCGTCTGGTCGTGGAGGTCGGCCGCCAGAAGCTTCCGCTCGCTTTCGGCCAAAGTCACAAACTGCAACAGCCCCTCTATCAATTCGCGCTGAGTGTCCAATCCATTTTCTCCATTAGCGACTACGACAAAAGAGCCTTTAACAGACTGTGGGATCCCACAGTCTGATCCTGCGCCTCGCGGTCGCCACAAATACGGGAATCAACCTACTCCGATCCGCGGTCCGGGAGTAGACTCCCCTGCGTCTTCCGAAGATGTCAACGCTCGGTGGGCGGGGCTCATGCCTTCGGGCCTCGCCCGACTTTCCGGGAGGCGGAATTTATACGTTACTCGATTGTCAGACTGCAAGAAAGGAGCTTACAAAAAAAATGAAATCGATTAGACAAAGATCAATAGCGTTGGCGGTGGCATTGACGCTCACATTAATCACCCTGACCACAAGCGCTCCGAATGCTTCGGCCTCGACCCGCTACCGGGTTATCGCCGGCCGAGTGATCAAGAAAGATATGAAAGAGCGGCAGATGCTCGTAGCCGACCGCTCGTCTAAGAAGCTCTACCTGATCAACGTAGCTGAAGACGCCAGCTTCAAGATCACCTTCGGCCGAAACATGCAACTGAGCGCGGCCGGTCTCAAAGATGTCGACCGCAACAACCGCGTCGAGCTGCGTATCACGCGGACCGACAAAGAGCATCTCTCCAGGCTGTACGATGGACGCGAAGTGATCGAGGTTGACGCCGCTCACTAGACCGTTATCCCCCGGGCGGCCGCACCCGTATCCGCAAAGCGGTCGCCCTTAAATCCTCATACACTCCCACCCACGAGCCGGGCCGCACTGCCGTTCCCTTCGCAACCGGGAATCGCGGCCCGGCGCTTCTCATTTTGGTGGTAGAATCTATCTCACGATGTCGCCGCGCGCCAAACGGCCGAAAGCCGGCCTTCTGCTTCTGGCGGTCGTCGCCTGCTGGCTGGCGGCCGGGGCTTGCCGCGACCGTGACACCCCGCGCAGTCAAGAAATCATTATTGCCGGAGAGCCCGACGAATACTCCGCCACAGTCACTCGCACGGTCGAAGACCAGACAGGCCGCCGGGTCTTTGTCACACGCGTGGCCCGCCGGGGCGATATGTTCAGGGAGGAGTGGAGCGAGCAAGGCGAATCGCGCGCGCTCATCCACCGGCCCGACCTCGGCAAGAGCTTTCTGCTTTTCCCGGACAGCCGGACCTACACGGAATCTGAACCCGACCAGAGCCAGGCGGGCGCTAAAGAGGCGGCCGGCGAGCTCGACCCCGATCAGATAGAGAGGCTTTTCGACGACGCGGCGCAGCCACCGCGCGTCGATGCACGCGCACTGCCGGACCAGACCGTTGAGGGCTACAGTTGCGCCGTGACGGAGGAGCTCGCCACCTTGGAAGACGGCCGCGCGGAGGTGACGCGGCTGTTTCGCGCCCGCGACCTGTCGGGGCTCGCCCTGCGCGTGGAGGTCGAAAGCGACGCGCTTAAAATCATAACCGAGCGCCGCGACATCCAGACCCGTGTGCCGGCAGAGTTGTTCAACGTCCCTGAAGGTTTCAGGAAAGTTGCCCGTCCGGCGACGAGGTAGAAAAAAGTTGCTTGCGGCCGGGGCCGTTTCCGATTAGTCTGTCAACGGCAACCGAAGGATGATTGATTGCAGTCTGCCGAGATTATTTCGAGCAAGCAGGAGATAAGGTAGGATGGAGGTTAAGAACCCACACATACTCATAATAGAAGACGACGAAGACACGCGATTCGTATACAGCGTTCTTTTGCAGATGGAGGGATACCTCATCACTCACGTAGGGACTATAGCCGAAGCCATATCGCGGATACTGTCGACGAATTATGAGCTTATAATAATGGACGTGCGGCTGCCGGACGGCGACGGCGTAGAGCTCTGCACGCAGATCCGCGCCTTCAACAAGATCACGCCGATCATGTTCGTGTCGGCGGCGGCCTTCGAGAAAGATATTGATCGCGGGATGAAGGCCGGCGCGCAGGCTTACATGACGAAACCGGCCGACGCCAACAAGCTGGTTGAAAACGTCGCCTACCTGCTGGGGAAGAAAGCCATGCCCCACACGCACTGGGATACGACGTCGCTCAACCTTCTGGTGACGACGGCCGGCGTGGCCGCGGCTTTGATAGACGAGAATCGCGTTTATAAAGCCGTCAGCCCGACTTACGCCGCGGCAGGCGGCTGTCTGGTCGATGATCTGGTCGGAAAGCCTTTGACGAACATATTCCCCGACGTGAGCGGCACGACAGTTCACATGCTTGAAAAGGTCTGGCAGACGAAACAACCCTACTTCCTCTCCCGCTATCCTTACGCGCTGCCCGAGCGCGGGGTCACCTACTGGGACGCGGCCATGTGGCCTATAGACAGGAGCGAATCGGGCACAGACATTCTGATCGTAGTCAGGCAGAAAGAGCAGAGCGGAGACATAGTCGCTTCGTTGTGACGGAGAGCGACTGATCTATTCAATCAGCCGCTCTCCGCTTGGAATCAACGCGGCGAAACCGGGAGGGTGCGCGACCGCGGGTTATTGGTTGGCATACCGGGTATCATCCCGCCGCCCGGCATCGGGAACGACCCCGGAGGCGTGGCCGTCCCGAACTCCGACGCAAGAACGTCGTTGTATATCTCTATATCGCCCTCGTCCTTGAGCCGCTTCTGGACCGCCGCCATGTAACTCATGTAGATCGTGTTGCGCTTCGCGTCGAGCAGCCGCTCGTAGATAGACTTCTTCTCTTTCTGAAAAGCCTCTCCCATGTCGGGGTTGCTGCGGTCTAAGACGGCCGCCACGACGTAAGAGTCACTGCCCGAGACCTTGATCGGCTCGCGGGTTATCTCGCCCTTGTTGAGCTTCTCGACTCTGCCCAGGTCGGCTTCGCTCGTTAACGGGCCGAGCTGCGGGTCGTTGCCGGGCGACCACCCGGAGCGCTCGTCCGGCTTAAGCCCCATCGAGGTGGCCAGCGACGATAGCGCTTCGGGGCTTGCGGCCGCGGCAAGCTGGCGCGCGCGCTCGGCGGCTATCTCCTTGGCCTTCTCCGTGCGGTAGCTGTCTTCGACCTTGGTCCTGGCCTCCTCGAAAGTCGCGTCGTGCGGCTCGCGTTTATCTACGAGCTGCGCCACGGCAAGACCGTTGTTTACGTTGATTTGGTCCGTGACGTCGCCCACAGCTTGGAGGGCGAAGACGGCTTGCTGAAACTCTGAGGCCGCGCCGAGGTTCGCCAGGCTGTCGTTGGGCGTGAAATAGGGAGTCTCTATTATAGAGGCGATCTGATTGCCATGCTTTGAGTTGATCTCGGCCAGCACCGCGTCGAGGTTCTTGCTCTCCTTCAGCTTCTGCGCCGCTTCGCCGGAGATCTGCACGGCGCGAGTGTAGCCCTTGCTGACGCGCGCTTCCTTGAGCAGTTGCTCGCGCGACTGCTCGAAAGTCGGGAGCCTTCGGTCTGTGACTTTGTATATATAGACCTTATCGTTCTTCTCGGAGGCTATGGGCTGGCTCACCTCGTCCTTCGCCATGCTGAAGACGTTGAGCAGCGGGTTGTTCGGCTTGAGCGCGTCTTTGTTGACCCACCCTATGTCGCCGCCGTTGAGCTTGCTGGCCGAGTCGTCGCTGTACTGGCGAGCGAGCGCGGCGAAGTCTTCGGCCGGCTTGCCGCCCGTGCCCTTGGTCCGCTCGTTCAGGCTCGCGGCCAGCGCGCTGACTTCCTCTTTAGTCCTGGTGGGCTTCTGTGAGGTCGGCATCTTGGGCGCTGTGGGGTCCGCTGCCTGTGGGATGTTGAGCACGATCTGGCTGACGCGGACCTCCTTGACGCCGCGCTCGGGGTTGAACCCCTGGCGGAGCTCGTCGTCGGTCACCTGCAACGCGGCCCCCGCGCGCGTCTGGTCGACGAAGATGTAGCGCGCGCGGCGCTGCTCCGTCTCTACGCGGAAGTCCTGTCTGCGCTGGTCGAAGAAGGCGCGCAGCTCGGGCTCTGTGACCGGTACCTTGTCGCGAAACGCCGTGGGCGCCACGTCGACCCATCGCACGACGTAGCTGGTCTTGTTCTGGCGGTACTCTTCTTCGACCTCCTGCGGCGACACCTGCGCGGCGGCCGAGATGAAGCTGCGTAGCTTCTGCTCGGCGATAGACTCTCTGAGGTTCTGCTCGAACTGCGTGGGGGTAGTGCCGGCCGCCGCCAGCCGCTCGCGGTACTGCTGCGCGCCCGGCCAGGGGTTGAACATCTGCTTGATGCGCTCTTCGACCTCGCGGTCCGAGGCCGAGAGGTTCAGCCTCTCAGCCTCGTATAGCTTGACCTTCTGGCTCACCAGGTCGTCGAGCACCTTCTGGCCGTAAAGCATGTAGGTCTGGGTCGTGTCACCCTGATTAATGGAGCCCCGGCCGGCCGATACCTGCTGGCCGTAGAAGTTCAGCGCCTGGCGCAGCTCTCTCATCGTGATCTTGTGGCCGGCCACTTCACCTATCGACTTCTCGTCGGGGGTCGTGGCCCCTTTGATCCCTTCCCATGCCGGCGTGAACGCGCCGATCAGCCCGAGCGCCAGCAGCCCGACGAAAGCTATCAACAACCATTTGCGCGAGCGCTTGCGTTTGCTCAAGAATTTCAACATAAAGCGTATTGCCTCCAATACTCGTCGCCCCCGGACGGGGCCATGCGAAAAATAATCTCTCTGAGGAAAACATGGATTCTAGTAAATCTTCACGCCGGTTGACAACCGCTTCGCCCGGCTACGATCAGATCACGGCGCCGTCGGGGATGACGCCGTTCTTAGGGATTATCACGATGCCGTCCCGTATAGAGTAGCCGTCGCCGTCGAACTCCTCGCGCCGGCCTTCGTTTAGTATCTGAACGCCCGCGCCTATGCGCGCGTTCTTGTCGATGATCGCGCGGCGTATGAAACAGTTCTTGCCGACGCCTATGCGAGGGTGGATCGAATCTATGTCGCGCTGCATCTCGTCGAGCGTCTGGTAGTAGTCGGCCCCCATCATCAAGACGCCTTCCAGGCGCGTGCCGTGCTCTATGCGGCTGCGTATGCCGACTATCGAATCGGTCACCGTGGCGCCATTAATGATGCAGCCCTCCGTGATTATAGAGCTCTGTATGCGGCAGTCTAACAGCTTCGACCCCGGCAGGTAGCGCGGGCGCGTGTACATCGGCGCTTCGGCGTCGAAGAAGTTGAAAGGCGGCAGCGGCAGCGTCATCTCCATGTTGGCGCGGTAGAACGCGCCTATCGTCCCGATGTCTTCCCAGTAGCCGTCGAACAGGTGCGCCTGCACGTTGGACTGCGACAGCACCTGCGGGATGATCTCTTTTCCGAAATCGATAGCCGACGGCGCCTCTTCGACCAGCAGTCGGTGGAGCAGGGCCTTGCTGAAGACGTAGATGCCCATCGAGGCCAGAAACGGCCGCCTGGCGGCCTCTTCGGCCGACAACCCGAGCTGCGTCGTGTCGACGCGCATGCGTTCGAGCGCCTCGCCCTTGGGCTTTTCGCTGAACTCGATTATGCGCCCAATCTCGTCGGTCTTGAGCAGGCCGAACCCCGACGCGTCCTCGTGGCGCGCGGCCGTCACCCCCACGGTCAGGTCGGCCTTCGTCGCCACGTGCTTGGCGATGAAGTCGCGGTAGTCCATGCGGTAGAGGTGGTCGCCCGAAAGTATCAAGATCATGTCGCTTCTGTAGTCGTCGATGTGGTGCAGGCTCTGGCGCACGGCGTCGGCCGTCCCTTGAAACCAGTCGGGCCGCTCGGGCGTAAGCTCGGCGGCCAGTATCTCGACAAACCCGTTTGTGAAGCGGCTGAAGCGGTATGTGCGCGCGATGTGGCGGTTGAGCGACGCCGAGTTGTATTGCGTCAGTATGAAGATGCGGTGTATCTCGGAGTTGATGCAGTTCGACACAGGTATGTCTATGAGCCGGTATTTGCCGCCGAGCGGGACGGCCGGTTTCGCGCGTTGCTTCGTGAGCGGGTAAAGCCGCTGACCCGCTCCGCCTCCGAGTATCACTGCGATGATGTTGTCGGTCGCCATCTGACCATCCCCCCGATCGTGCTCTTTGGATTTTTGCAGCTCGACACAAGCAGAAGAGTATAACCGCCCGGCGGCGGCGCGGAAAAGGTCGCCTCAGGCTTTGCTTTCAAAACCGGCTCAACTATGATCTGTTTACGTGGGCGCGAGATCAACCATCGAGGGGCATGCATGGCGGGGCGAGGAAAGACGATCTGCTTCATAGATAACGCGAACACATTCCATGGGCAACAGGAGTCGGGCTGGCGCATAGACTGGAAAAAGTTCTCTGAATACCTGGGCCAGGACGAGGAGATCTGGCAGACATACTTCTTCGCGTCTCACCAGGACCCGCCGCGCCCGGAAGAGGCGAGCTTCTTTCAGTTCCTCAAAGAACAGCTCCGCTGGGAAGTCGTGCTCTACCCGCTCGGCCTCAAGACGATAACCTGCAACAACTGTCACCGCACGGCGACGCTTTACACCGAAAAGGGCGTAGACACGGGCCTGGCCACGAAGATGCTCATGCTCGCGATGAGCCGCGCCTTCGAGACGGCGCTGCTTGTTTCGGGCGACCGCGATTACCTGGAAACCGTGAAGTACGTCAAAGGCATGGGGCTTCGCGTCGAGGTCATCTCCTGGCGCGGGGGTCTGTCCGACGACCTGGCAGCGGAGTCTTCTGCGCCCGTAGTATTTCTCTCAGACATACAGCGCGAAATCGAAAAGACCGATTGACGCGCGCACGAGTCGCGCGACACAAATCGAACGTGGAGAACGATCATAAAAAGTTACTGCGGCTGGCCCCGGAAGTCGCCGAAGCCGTCATCGCGCGCAAGCCCGTCGTCGCGCTCGAATCTACGGTCATAGCGCACGGCCTGCCACGCCCGCTCAACGTCGAGACAGCGCGGGCCTGCCAGCAGGCGGTCACAGACGAAGGCGCGGTCCCCGCGACCGTCGCCGTAATCGATGGACGCGCCGCCGTGGGGCTTTCCGAAGCCGAGATCGACCTTTTCGCCGAAGGCGCAGCGCCCGACGGCGCTCGCATTGAAAAGGTCAGCGTCAACAACCTGGCGGCCGTGATCGCCGGCCGCCGCTGGGGCGCGACTACGGTGGCGGCAACGCTCAGCCTCGCGCACATGGCGGGGATCAGAGTCTTTTCGACGGGCGGGATCGGCGGCGTCCACCGCGGCGCGGCCGACACGTTCGACGTGTCAGCAGACCTGACGGCGCTGGCCCACACGCCCGTCGTTTGCGTATCGGCGGGCGCGAAAGCCATACTCGACCTTCCGAAAACGGTCGAACAGCTTGAGACGTTGGGAGTGCCTGTAGTCGGGTACCGCACCGATGAGTTCCCAGCCTTCTACTCTCGCGCGAGCGGCCTCGCCTTAGAGATCTCGGTCGATTCAGCCGAAGAGGCTGCGCGCATCGCCGTGCTTCACTGGGCGACGGGCGCGCGAACGGCCGTGCTCGTCTGCGCACCGATCCCCGAAGAGTCAGAGCTGGCGGCCCCGGAGGTTGACCGGGCGCTTGAAGAAGCGCTCAGAGAGTGCGCGCGCGCCGGAGTGCGCGGCAAAGCCATCACGCCATTTTTGCTTTCGCGGGTGGAGCGCGCGACCGAAGGTAAGAGCCTTGCGGCCAACCGCGCGCTGCTTGTCAACAATGCGGCCATCGCGGCGCGGATCAGTCGGAGCCTTGCTGCTATGGCGTAGATAATCTCTATGGTTTAAAATTTATACTTGTGCGCTTGAACCCCATCCTCACGGCCACACTGACTGCCAGTGTGAGTATTTCGAAGCTGTAGGTGCTCGATCTGATTCGATTCGAGTTTAAATCCAATAAGTTTGGACACCAGCGTTATCTGTCATAGTCACAAAAACAGCGAGGCCCGTTTGGGCGCTCGCACTAGGGAGGGTATCAATGAGATTTCAAAGGACAGCAAGATCAATATCAATCGCGGCAGTTCTGCTTTTGCTCGTGAGTGCTCCGCAGGCGTTCGGGCAGGACAGCCCCCAAAACACGCAGTCACAGGATACGGGCTTCAGGCCGGGGATACGCAGGGTCGAGAGCGGTCAGAAGACCAAGCTCAAAGGGCGAATAGTGCGCCGCGATGCCGATACTTTCAGCGTCCTCGATGAACAGAGTATGGAGACGGTGGTCCGCCTCACCGACAACACCAGCGTCAAATCGAAAGGCGGCTTCTTCCGCAGCGGTAAGAATTATGGCGTCACGAGCCTGCTGCGCGGCCTGCCGGTCGAAGTCGAAGGCCGGGGCGGGGCCGACGGCCAGCTAGTAGCCGAGAAGGTCCGCTTCAACTCTTCCGACCTTAAAGTCGCCCAAACCGTAGAGTCGCGCGTCGCGCCGGTCGAGCGCGAGAGCCAGCGCATCGCCGGGCAGGTCGATGAGCTGAACGAGGTGTCGAAGGCGGCGCGGGCCGAGGCCGACAGGGCCAACGCCGGAGTCGCGACTACGAACGAGCGCATCACCGCGCTTGACGATTACGCGGTGCAGGATTCCGTCGACGTCTATTTCAAGACCGGCAGCGCCGTCATAACGCCCGAATACAAAACGGCGCTCGACGAGCTTGCTCAGAAGGCACTAACCGCGAAAGGCTACGTCATAGAGATAGCCGGCCACGCGGATTCAACTGGCAACATGCAGCGCAACCGGCTCTTGAGCCAGCAGCGCGCCGACGCCGTGGTGCGGTACCTGCAAGAGAATCATGACATACCGCTGCGCCGCATGATCACGCCTTTCGGCTATGGGCAGATGAAGCCCGTCGCGGACAACACCACGCCGGAAGGGCGACGCCAGAATCGCCGCGTCGAAGTGAAGATACTCGTTAGCCGTGGAATGACGCAGACGCAGTCGAACTAGGGCGAGTTAGAAAACGGTGAGGTGTGGCTGAAACGCCTCACCGTTTTTTCATCGAATAGTCGTGAGCGCGTCGGCCAGCTTGTTGACCGCCTGGAGCAGCGAGCGCCCCGCCTCGTCGAACCGGTTGGCGGCGGCCTGACTCTCGGCCGTCTCGCCCAGCAGCGCTACGCCTGAGATGTTCGGGTAGTAGGACCTCCACGCCGCGTTAAAGCGAAAATCCGACTCAAGCTTGTTGAGCCCATCGCTGACGTTCTTGACGCTCTCCCTCACCCTGGCTTTAGTCCGCTCGTTCTGCTGCGTGGCGGCCGAAGAGGACTCGCCGCTGCGCGCGGCCTGGTCGGCCGACTCGATCCCCTTGGCGATGCCGCCGTACAGGTAAAGGAAGTTCGAGAGCGTCTTTATCTGCGACGAGATTCGCTCGCGGCCGGCCTTAAGGTCGGCCAACTGCTGCGGGGTGGGAGCTTTTGCGACGGGCGCTCGGCGTCTGGGAGCCGGGCGGCGGCGCGTCTGCGCTAGCGCGGTCGTTGAAATAAGGATCGTCGTAACGAGAATCAATGTGAAGAATCTTTTCAACGCTTACTCTCCTTATGTGGAAGCATCTATATCCAACCTATACCAGTCAAAGTTGCACAGTCAAGCAACGGCGTAGATTAGAAAAGCAGAACAAAAGGTCTGCCTCTGCGTATTCGGGCTAGAGGCTTAATCACCGAAGGAGAAGCAAAATGAGAATCATAACCCGCCTTGCGGCCATAATACTCGCGGCAGTCTGTCTCTCTTCACAGGCTTTCGCGCAGGCAAAACCCGACCGTTTCAAAGAGCAGCTCGAACCCGTCATCAAACAGGTCATGGCGCAGGCCGACATGCCCGGCTTCGCCATAGCCATCGTCGAAAATCAGAAGATAGTCTACGCGGCGGGGTTCGGCGTTAAGAATCTCACGACGCGCGAGCCTATCTCTCCTCAATCGCTGTTTCACATGGCTTCTATCACAAAGCCGTTCGTCGCGACGTCGATAATGCAGCTCTGGGAGCGGGGCAAGCTCGACCTCGACTCGCCCGTCGTAAGGTACCTGCCTTACTTCCGAGTCGGCGACGACCGCTACGCGACGATAACCGTGCGGCAGATGCTCAGCCACATATCGGGCATGCCCGACGTCCAAGATTACGAGTGGGACAAGCCTCAGTACGACGAAGGCGCGCTTGAGCGTTACGTCAAGAGCCTCGGCAGCGAGAAGCTCATCGCCGCGCCCGGCGCAAAATTCCAGTACAGCAACATGGCTTACGAAGTGCTGGGCGACGTGATAGCGAAAGTCTCGGGCGAGAGCTTCGAAGATTACGTCAAGCACAACATCCTTGAGCCGCTCAAGATGCAGACGAGCACGCTGCTGGTGAAGAAAGCCAGCCCGCAGTTCTTAACATCGCCTCACGTCCTGGGCAGCTCATACGACGTTGAGGTGAGCAAGGTCTTCCCCTACAACCGCATGCACTCGCCCAGCTCGACGCTCTATTCGAGCGTGTTGGACATGAGCCGGTGGGCGATGGCCAACCTGAACCGCGGCGAGCTTGACGGCAAGCGGATATTGAAGAGCACGACTTACGATCTGATGTGGAAGCCTGCGGGCGAGCAGTTCCAGCAGATCGGCATAAGCTGGTTTTTGAGGAAGTTCAAAGATTACTCGACGGTGACGCACAGCGGCGGCGACACGGGGTTTGTCAGCAACCTCGTGCTGATCCCGGAGAAGTCTATCGCGGTCGTGATGATGAGCAACTTTGACCGCGCGCCGCTCGGCTTGCTGACGCAGGCCGCCTTAGACGTGGCGCTCGGCGCGACGCCCGCTCCCGTGTCGATTAAGCCGCCGATCGATAGAGTCGTTTACAAGACTATCGCGAAGGACGGCCTTGAGGCCGGCGTCAAACAGTATTACGAGCTGAAGAAGAATCAGCCCGACGCTTACAATTTCCAGGAAGCGTTACTGAACAGGCTCGGATACGTCTACATCCAGCAGGGCAAATTCAAAGAGGCCATCCGAGTTCTTCAGCTCAACGTCGAGGCTTACGCTTCATCTTCGAACGTGTACGACAGCCTTGGCGAAGCCTACATGCGAAACGGCGACAAGCAGCTCGCGATTGAGAACTACGAAAAATCGTTGAAGCTCGACGCGAACAACACGAACGCCATCGAGATGCTGAAGAAGCTGAAGGCGCAATAGCCGTAGAAGAGTTCTGAAAGCACTGTAGAGGCGCGAATCAATAGGAAGCCTCGAAGAGGCGGCATTCAATAGCCGGAAGCCCCGTAGGGGCGCTATTCAATAGCCCGGCGCATCGCGCCGGGTGACGCATCATACAAAACGAAGCCCTGAAAGGGCGCGATATGAGTATCGCCCTTTCAGGGCTTCTCATTAATTACAATCGCTCTCCAGGGGCGTTGCCCCTGGCTATTGAATTACGCCCCTATGGGGCTTTCCGCCAGCAATCGCCTTGACTTAACAGGCCGGTAAAATATAATCGCTACTCCCACGAAATCCTTTTTAAGAGTCGCCTAATCACTCAGGAGGGCCTTCTTATGACTGCTGCATCGGCGAAACAAATCGAGATGGAAGATAGCGAGCCTGCGCGCGCGCCAAAACCGCGCCGCTGGAAGCGCGTCATCTTTAGCCTGCTCGTCATCCTGTTTGCGGCAGTCGCGGCGCTCGGCCTCTGGCCGGCGAAGGCTGACTTTAGCGGCGACGAAACTACGGCGGGCGTGGGCACGGACGGCGGCGGGTTGAAACGATCTTTCCCCTCGATGATCTTCCCCGCGGACAACTCGCCCGCGGACGGAAAAGCCGCCGAGAGAGTCGCGCTCGGACGCCTCCTCTACTTCGACCCGATCCTGTCGGGAGCCAATGACGTTTCGTGCGCTACGTGCCATCACCCCGATCTGGGACTAACCGACGGGCGAGGGCTTTCGATGGGCAAAGGCGGGCGCGGCCTCGGACCCGACCGCGCGGGCGGCGCGGTGATCAAGCGCGGCGCTCCGACGGTGTGGAACGCGGCCTTCAACCACATGCAGTTCTGGGACGGGCGCGCGCCCAACCTCGAAGAGCAGGCTCGCGGGCCTATTACCAGCGAAGTCGAGATGGCCGAAAACCCTGAGACGCTCGTCACAGAGCTAAAGGCCATCCCCGAATACGCGACGAAGTTCGACGCAGCGTTCGGCGGCGCGGGCGTGACGTTTGACAACGTCGTTAAAGCGATCGCTGCCTTCGAGCGGACGCTCGTTACGAACAACTCGCCCTTCGACCGTTTCGTGGCGGGCGACGCCAACGCGCTCACCGAAGCGCAGCGGCGCGGCTTCGACCTGTTCCGCTCGGGCAAGACCCGCTGCTTCGAGTGCCACGGCATGCCGACTTTCGCAAACCGCGATTTCAAGATCATAGGCGTGCCCGACCTGGACCCGAATCAACCCGACTTCGGCCGCTTCGACGTGACCGAGGGCGAAGGCAACAAGCGCGCTTTCAAAGTGCCCACGCTGCGCAACGTCGCGCTGACGGCGCCCTACATGCACAACGGCCGGTTCAAGACGCTCGAAGAGGTGATAGATTTTTACGCGGGCGGCGGCGGGCCGGGCAAGGGGTTCGACACGCCGCACATCGACGACAAGATCCGCGTCTTCCCGGTCACGCCGGAAGAGAAGGCTGATCTCGCAGCCTTTCTGATCTCGCTCACGGACGAATCGAACCTGCCCCAGATCCCCGACCGAGTGCCATCGGGGCTTGCGGTAGTCCCTCGCCTGACGAACCCCGGCCGCGAAGTCGCCGCTAAATTCAACACGGGCTTTTCGCGCGAACAGGTCGGCGAGCGCCCGCCGCAGACGATCGCGGTTAAAGCGGGCGAGTCGATTCAATCGGCGGTCCGACGCGCGCGCGCGGGCGACACGATCGAAGTCGCGCCCGGCGTCTATCACGAGATGATCACAGTCGACATAGATAACATCACGCTGCGCGGGCAGGCGGGGGCAGGGCAGCATGCGCGCCCCGTGCTCGACGGCCGCGGGCAGCTATCGGACGCCGTCATAGTCACCGGAAACAACTTTCAAATCGAAGGCTTCGACGTGCGCGACTACACCGCAAACGGCATAGTCGTTCAGAACGCCCACGCGCCAGTCTTCCGCGACCTCGTCATCGATAAGACGGGCCTTTACGGAGTCTACCCCGTCAGTTGCACGAGCGTCTGGGTCGAGCGCGTAACGGCCACTCGCATAGCCGACGCGGCGATCTACGTAGGCCAGTCGCGCGACATAGTCGTTAAAGACTGCGTCGCTCACGGCAACGTCACAGGCATTGAGATAGAAAACTCCGTCAACGCCGTCGTCGAAAACAACCACGTCTATAACAACACGGGCGGCATACTCGTCTTCGTTTTGCCGAACAACCCGTCGAAGGTCGGGCGAAACTGCAAAGTGATCAACAACCGCGTGATCGACAATAACCACCCGAACTTTGGTGCGCCTAACTCGATAGTCTCACGAGTCCCGCCCGGCACGGGCGTCATGATAATGGCCGCCGATGAAACGGAAGTTACCGGCAACGAGATTCGCGGAAACGATTGTTACGGGGTCGCGATCTTCAGCCTTGAGCTGGCCTTCCCGGCCGGGACACAGTTCGACGTTGGGCCTACGCCCGAGAACAACTGGGTCCATGACAACGTCTACGGCGACAACGGCCGCAACCCTGCGGGCGCGGTCGCGCGCGCGGGTTTGAAAGGCGCGGACCTGCTCTGGGACCTGAGCGGGTGGTCGAACCGCTGGCAAGAGTCGAACGCAACGCAATCGACGCCGCTTCTCAGCGCGGGCTGGCCATCGGCCGCGCGCCGCGCTCACTGGAGGGTTCTCCAATTCGCGAAAGACTATTTGTGATTTATGGCAGACGCTGCGATCAGAGTTGAGGCTAAAGAAGAGCTCGAAAAGAGCGTTGACTCGCCGGGAGTGTTGACGGCGAGCCTCCCAGGCCAGTGCCTTGCGGAGCTCGTAGGCACGTTCATCGTCATACTGTGCGGCAACGGGTCGGTGTCGGTCGCCGTCATGACGGGCGCGCTCACGGGTTCGAGCGCGCTCGACGGGTGGGCCGTCGCGATGATGTGGGGCCTCGGCGTGACGTTCGGCATATACGTCGCGGGGCCTGTTTCGGGCGCGCACTTCAACCCCGCGGTCACGATCGCTATGACGGCGTTTCGCGGCTTCCCCGCGCGAAAGATACCGGCCTACGTCGCCAGCCAGGTGGCGGGCGCATACGCCGCGTGTGCTTTGATCTACGGCTTATGGCACGGCTTCTGGCCGCAGGCCGCCGAGAAGCTCGGCGTTCAAATCGGCCAGCCGGGCAGCCAGAGGATGGCCGCCATATTCGCCTGCTTTTACCCGAGCCCTGGCCTTGGCACGGACGCGCAGGCATGGGCGCAGCTCACCACGCCCACGGCCTTCATGATCGAAGTCCTACTCACAGCCTTCCTGCTTATGATGGTCTTTGCGTTGACCGAGCCTGACAACCCCGGCCTTCCGCAGGCGGGGCTCGGCCCGCTGTTCATAGGGCTGACCGTGACGGCGACTATCGGCATAGGCGGCGCGCTGACTATGGACGCGATAAACCCCGTGCGGGATTTCGGCCCGCGCCTGTTCGCCTACACGATAGGGTTTGGCGAGATAGCCTTCCCCGGCCCTCGCGGCAACGAGTGGTGGCTTTACATCCTTGCTCCCATTGTGGGCGGGATTGTGGGCGCGGCCGCTTACAGGTATCTGGTGCGCAGGTTTCTGCCGCGCCCGGCCCAGAGTTGACACTCTCGGGACGGGCAGAGAAATCTTATCTCAGATCTATGATCGAGCCGTTCAGCCGTTGGGTAAGCGGGGCGCTTTCGGGTTACGCGGGGATCGATTAAATCTTGAAAAGCTTGTCAAAAGCCGCTCGCGGGTCTTTAGTGTCGACGGTCGCGGTCGTCGTCTCGCGCTCGATGATCTTGCGCGGCTCAAAGACCTCGCACGTGTTGCGCACGTCTTTCTTGGCCACTCGCTCGGTGATAGGCTTGCGGCACTGGAAGCGCGCGCCTGGGTCGAAGCTCAGACAGTTTTTGCAAGTGTGAAGGTCGGTGTGGCACTTCGGGCATTCCGCGTCGAGCGCTATCCCGCCCACCTCTATGTTGACCGGCGTGCCGCACAGGTTACACCGCGTTATCTCGCGAAAGGGCGGCATCTTCGGCGAGCGCACGTCGCCCTTTTGCGGCACAGCCGCGCGCGGGCGCTCGGCGCGCTCCTCGTCCTGATAGCCGCGTTGCTTATATTTCCTATCCATAAACCTCCTGTAGCTGACAATATATTCTTGTTTTCCCTTGAAGCGATATCTGGTCAGCTGGCAGTTGAAACAAACGGTTTGTCGCAGTCCCGGACGAGCCCGGAACATAGCTGTCGAATCAATCAAAACCTGGTTTGGGATTTCCAAGATCGATTAGAGATGACAAGTCTCTTATACAACATTAGCCCCCAGTAATCAAGTCCTGAGTCCTGAGTGCTGAGTCCTGAGTAATTAGCTTCTACTCAGCACTCAGGACTCAGCACTCAGGACTGTTATGTTAAGATCGCTTTTCACATTTCGACGGCCTGAGATCGGAGGGAGAATTGAACTGGACTGACGCGCTGAAGCTGATCGGCATCGCGATCATAGTTTTAGGGCTCGCGCTCAAGCTGCGCACCACGATCGTCGTAGTCACGGCCGGCCTAGTGACGGGCGTGATCGCGGGCCTCCCGCTGTTGTCAAGCGAAGGGCTCTTCGCCGACCTGCCTTACCTGACGCGGCCGGGCGAAGAGGGGATCATCAACATGCTAGGCCGCGCCTTCACGGAGAACCGGCTGATGACGCTCTTCATCATCACGCTGCCCGCGATAGGGCTGGCCGAGCGGCACGGGCTGCAAGAGCAGTCGGCCCGGCTGATCCGCCGCATCAAATCCGCGACGGTCGGCAAGCTCCAGATCATCTACCAACTCTTCCGCGTGCTGACGGGACTGCTCGGGCTCAGGCTCAACGGCCACCCCTCTTTCGTCCGTCCGTTGATACTGCCGATGTCGCTCGGCGCGGCCGAGGCGATGGCCGGCGCCGAAAGCGTAGACGAGTTGGCCGAGGCCGAGGTCGAGCGGGTCAAGGCGGCGAGCTCGGCGGCGGAAAACTACGGCAACTTCTACGGCCAGAACCTCTCGCCTGTGCAGGCGGGGATACTGCTTGTCTTCGGCGTCATGAACGGGCTCGGTTACACGGTCAACCTCCTGAGCCTGGTCTATTACACGATCCCGATAGTCGTGTTTTCGATAGTGCTCGGGGCCATCCAATTCTTTCTGCTCGATCAGCATTACCGGAAGAAAGCGAGGGCCAGGTCATAATGCGGCTAGTCTCGTCGATTGCCGGGTGGGTCTTCAGCCTTCAAGCGGTCTACATACTCGTGGGCCTGGTGCTCGCCGTCTTCGCCTGGATGACGTTCCGGGACCGCGGCAACCCGCGGCGCGTGGGGAGCGCGTTGTTCTGGATGATACTCGGTTTGATCTTCATAGCCGGAGGCTGGCTCCCGCATTGGGTGACGGGGCTTCTGGTGCTGTTGATGGTCGCGCTCGACGGCACGGGCCAGGTCCGCCGCGGGAGCGCGACCGAAGCGCCGAAAGAGTATCAGGAGAAAGAGGCCGAGCGTCTGCGCAATAAGATCTTCCTGCCGGTCCTTGTAATCCCGCTCGTGACATTCGCCTTCGCCGCCGCCTTCAAGATCGCGGGCGCGGATATGAACCGCGGCGCGCTCGTGGGCCTGGGTTTCGGCGGGGTGGCTGCCGCGGCCGTAGCACTCGGTTTGACCAGAAGCTCTCTTCGCACCCTTTTTAACGAAGGTCGCAGGATCAACGACGCCATCGGGCCGTTCAACATCCTTCCCCAACTGCTCGCCTCGATGGGGGTGATATTCGCGGCGGCCAAGATCGGGGCCGTGATCGCGGGCGCCATCACTCGCGTCATCCCGCAGGACAACCTCTTCTTGCTCGTGCTGGCCAACTGCGCAGGGATGGCGCTGCTTACCATCGTCATGGGCAATTCGTTCGCGGCCTTTCCCGTGATAGCTTCGGGCGTGCTGGCCCCTCTGATCCTCCAGCCGTTCGGCGTAGACCCGGCTATGGCGGCAATCATCACGCTGACGGCAGGGTCGAGCGGGACGCTTATGACGCCGATGGCGGCGAACTTCAACATAGTCCCGGCCGTGCTCTTAGACATGCGCAGCCTGTACGGCGTCATAAAGTTCCAACTGCCGTTCGCGCTCACGATATGGTCGCTGCACGTCCTGCTGATGTACTTTCTGATCAAGTTCTTCTGAAAAGGCGGCTGAAAAAAAGATTTAGAAATCCTGGATTTTTCAGCGAGCGTTGAAATATAATTCCCGCGCTTTGGCCCCGGCCCTCTGTAACCAAAGTTATTTGAGAAGTGCGGAGTAAAGCCTAGGCTACCTCACGATCATTTGAAACCCCGGCCCCGAAGAGCGGATCTTGCAATGGGTGAAATTCTGCGGCGGACCATTTTTGCCGTTCAGGTTTCAGGGTGGATTGTTGATGTCGACGAAACAGGAGGAGCACACAATGCGGAAACATTATCGGAAACTGATTATCTTTACACTCGCTATTCTCTTAGCGGGCCTGAGCGTGCCCGTCGGCGCGCAAAAGTCTTCAGACGGCTCTACGGATTTCTGGGGGGCGCAGTACCAGGACCAGCAGACTCCCAGACTCAAGGAAGCTAAGACGAAATCGCTAAACCAGCTTCTTCGCTGGAACGTGATCGCAAACAACGCGAGCGGCCTGGACCACACGCCCGTGCGGCCGGGCGAGAACCGCGTCTTCGGCGAGCAGATCGGGCCGGGCCGCGCGAGCCGCGCGATGGCTATCGTCCACATAGCCATGTTCGAGACCTTAAACGCCATCACGGGCGGTTTCGAGAGCTACACGGGTCTTTTCCGCGCGTCTAAGAAGACGAGCGGCAAGGCCGCCGTGGCGCAGGCCGCGCACGACACGCTGGTCGTGCTCTTCCCCTCGCAAAAAGCGACCTTCGACGCCGCGCTCGCCGAAGACCTCGCGGAGCTTCCTAATAACAAGGCGAAGACCAACGGCATAGCCCTCGGCAAGACCGCGGCTTTCACTATACTCGCGCAACGCACCTTGGACGGCTCGCAGTTCCCCGAGCAGCGCGTCAACATAGATTTCGTCTGTAGCGATGACGCAGGCAAGTGGCGTCAGGACCCGATCAGCCTGATACCGATAGCGCTCGGCGTGCGCTGGGGCGAAGTCACGCCTTTCGCCCTGAATTCGGGGAGCCAGTTCCGCACGCCGCCCCCGCCCGCGATGAACAGCGCGGCCTACGCTACGGCCTACAACGAAGTGAAGCGCCTGGGCGGCGACGGCGTCAATACGCCGACCGAGCGCACGGCCGCGCAGACGGAGATAGGCATCTACTGGGGCTACGACGGGACGCCTAGCCTGTGCGCGCCGCCCAAACTCTACAACCAGATCGCCGTGCAGATTGCCGATCAATTTGGCTTAAACGACCTTGAGACGGCGCGGCTGCTCGCGCTCGTCAACGTGGCGATGGCCGACGCGGGGATCGCGAGCTGGGAGTCGAAGTACTTCTACCAGGTGTGGCGCCCGGTCGCGGGCATTCGTGAATCCGACGCGGGGACAGGCCCGAAAGGCAAGGGCGACGAGAACCCCGCGACGACAGGCGACGTGGCCTTCTCGCCGCTGGGCGCGCCCGCAAGCAACTTGAGCGGGCCGAACTTCACGCCGCCCTTCCCGGCCTACCCGTCGGGGCACGCGACGTTCGGGGGCGCGCTGTTCCAGACCATGCGCAGGTTCTTCGGCAGAGACAACGTCACGTTCACCTTCGTGTCTGACGAGTTCAACGGCATCACGAAGGATAACCAAGGCAACACCCGCCCGCTCAAGCCTCGCACGTTTACGAGCTTCTCGCAGGCCGAAGAGGAGAACGGGCAGAGCCGAATATACCTCGGCATCCACTGGTCGTATGACAAGACGGAAGGCATCGCTCAGGGGCGCAAGATAGCCGACTGGGCGTTCGAGCATTTCTTCCGTCCGGTGAGTTGAGGAACATCTCACCGCGGAGGCACAGAGAACACAGGATGGCCGATGATGTGCTTCGCACGCGGCGGAGGCGCGGAGAGAAATTAATTCCGCTCTGCGCAATCGCCGCGTGCGAAGCACATCATCGGCCATCCTGTGTTCTTTGCGTCTCTGCGGTGAAACTTCACTACACTCCTACTCGCTTTTGGCCAGAGGGAGGCTGACCCGGAACCGCGAGCCTGAGCCGGGGTGGCTGCTCACTTCTATATTCCCGCCGTGCGCCTCGACTATCCATTTTGAGATCGCTAGCCCAAGGCCGAACCCGTTGACGCGCCCGTCGCCGGGGTCGCTCTGGCGGTAGAACCGCTCGAAGACATGCGGCAGCGCTTCGGCGGGTATGCCTCGGCCCGTGTCCGACACTTCGATGATAGCGGCCTCGCCTTCGCGGTCTAACGCGAGGCGCGCGCTCCCGCCCGCGGGGGTGTATTTGATGGCGTTGTCGAGCAGGTTGACGAAGAGCTGTTTGAGCCGCTTCTGATCGCCTTCGACGACGACAGGCACGGCCGACGGATTGTAGTCGAGCGCTACGCTGGCCGAGCTGGCGAGGGGCTGTAAGAAGTTGTAGGCTTCGGACGCGAGCCGGTCGAGGCTGATGGGCTCAAGCTCCAGCATCGTCTCGCCCGCGTCGGAGCGGGCCAGCGTCAACAGGTCATCGGTGAGCTTCGTCAGCCGCGCGATCTCTTCGAGGCTCGACGTGAGCACGCGCCTGTATTCGTCGGTGGCGCGCTCGCGGCGGAGCGCGACTTCGATGTCGCCGCGCAGCACGGCCAGCGGCGTCTTCAGCTCGTGCGAGGCGTCGGCCGTGAACCGCCGCTCGCGCGCAAACGCCTGCTCCAGTTTCGAGAGCATCTCGTTAAACGTGCCGGCCAGACGCCCTATCTCGTCTTTCGTGCGCGGCTCTTCGACGCGCTCGCTCAGGTTGCCCCGCCCTATGCGCTCGACCGTGCGAGTGATGCGGTCCACGGGTTCGAGCGCCTTGTTGGCGAGCCACAGCCCGCCCAGCGACGCGAGCAACAGCGCCACGGGGTTCGAGATCGCAAGCAGCAGGAGCAATTGCCGCTGGGCCTGTTGGAGCTCTTTGAGAGACTGCCCAACGACTACGAAGAAGACCTCGCCGTCTTCGTCGCGCGCGGGCCAGGTGATTATGCGGGCCTGCTCCGTGGGCGTGATCGACGCTTCTTCGTACTGCGGCTTCCATTCGCGCGCGGCTCGTTCAATCGTAGCCTGGCTCACAGGCACCTCGTTGCCTTCGATGTCGAGTATCTGGTCCGTGATCCCCCCCTCTTGATTCACTATCGAGACGAACTGCGGCGTGAGCATCAAGACGCCCGGCTGACTCATCTCCTCGGCGACCGAGGGGTGACCGACCCCCTGAGCTATGCGGTCGGCCTGGTTCCAAAGCGACGTGTCTATAGTTGCCAGCAGCCCGCGCGAGAGGTATAGGTAGATCGCGATTGCGAAGGCGAGCAGCACCGCGGCCGCCACGGCCAGGTACCAGAGCGTGAGCTTTGCGCGGATCGATAGCATCGTTTGTTTGAGCGGAGTGGTAGAATTGATCCCTCACGGCATATAATCTACGCTTTCACGCGATTGAGCAAACTTAAAAGGGAACCAAAGCGATGACGAACAAGGATCATGGTAAGGGTCGAAATAATATGAGAATTAGGCGCGCGGCGCTCGCTCTCGTGATGCTCGCCGCGACCGCCTTGCCCGGAGTTGAATTCTCCCTCGCGCAATCGGGCGCACAGATTATCCGTAATATCGAATACGCGCGAGCCGGCGGCAAGACGCTCCTGCTCGACCTCTACCTGCCGGCCGGAAGCACGGCCGCGCTGCCAGTAGTCGTCTGGATTCATGGCGGCGGTTGGGCATCGGGCGACAAAGGCAACGGCGGCCACGCGGCCCGTCTGACCGCGCGGGGCTACGCCGTCGCGAGCATCAATTACCGTTTGAGCTGGGAAGATAGATTCCCGGCGCAGGTCGAAGACTGCAAGGCGGCCATACGCTGGCTGCGGGCCAACGCCTCGCGATACAACCTCGACGCGGACCGCATAGGCGTGTGGGGGTCGTCGGCGGGTGGCCATCTTGCCGCGCTGTTAGGAACGAGCGGCGGGGCGGCGGAGCTTGAAGGCGATCTAGGCAACGGGGAGCAGTCGAGCCGCGTCCAGGCCGTCGTCGACTGGTACGGCCCGTCGGACTTTCTGAAGATGCAGTCGGAATCGCTCGCGTGCGGTGTGGTCGATCACGACTCGCCGCTCTCGCCGGAAGCGCTGTTATTGGGCTGCCCGATTCGGCTTTGCGAGGACCGCGCGAGGCGTGCGAGCCCCGTAACATATGCTACGGCCGACGACCCGCCGTTTCTGATAATGCACGGCACGAATGATTGCCTCGTCCCTCCTTTGCAGGGCCGCGACATGCAAGAGTCGCTCGCGGCCGTAGGCGTCGAAGCGACGTTGAAATTCATTCAAGGGGCGGGCCACGGCGGGGATGAGTTCGAGACTGCCGAAAACCGTAAGCTCGTAGACGATTTTCTCGACCGACACCTCGCGCGCCCGTCGCAGCCTAAGATCACGCGCGCCGAGGTGCGCGGCAAAAAGCTGCTGGTCTTCGGAGAAGGGTTCTCCGCGGGCGCGGTGATACTGGTCGACGGGAGGCGGGAGAAGACTAAGGTCGACGGTCAAAGCCTTATCGGCAAGAAGGCGGGCAAGAACATTGCTTCGGGGCAGGCCGTAACTTTGCGCGTGGAGAATCCCGGCGGCGTGCTGTCTGAAGAGTTCCTCTTCACCAGACCTTAAATACAGGTTCAATAAGCATCGAAGAGGCGAGATTCAATAGCCCGGCGCAACGCGCCGGGTAACGCGTCATACAACGAGAAGCCCTGAAAGGGCAATGGCATTAAGTTAAGAGAGCATAGACCAGCATAGCCTTTTGCTGGTAAACATGCTCTATGAATAAAAAAACGAATCCTCCATAATTCTACATCTGCGGACCACTCTCGAAAGCCCGCTGACCATTAAGCAATTC
>DATFGQ010000085.1:0-71616 GCA_035249305.1 Blastocatellia bacterium
GCTAAGCCTTACAATGATCTTGTGCATAGCAATTCCTCTTGTCTTAAACCTCTGGGCCTCGGATTAAACTTGTTCAGATAGGTGTTGCGTCGAACTGTGTTAAAAGAGCAATCCGCGTGCCCCGGAGACGTGGAATAAACCTTACTGTTTAGATGACTTGAGGGAGGTCGCGGAGACGATGTGTTTCACCCTGAAACACCCTGGCTAGACAGTGATTCACGCGGTAACTTCAATATACCTAAAGCGAAATTCAATTGAGTGTAGGGGCAGGGCTTGTCCCTGCCCGGCGGCGCGCAAGCGCCGTACGTCATCGCCTTCGGCGATCCGGGCAGCCACAAGGGCTGCCCCTACAGTCTTTCCATTACGAACTGCTTTGGGTGAAACCGCGTTGCTCTATTCCTCCGCGGGGCCGTCGCCCTTGATGCCGAACCTCTTCAGCTTCCGGTAGAGCGTGGGCCTGTGGAGGTTCAAGATCTGCGCGGTCTTCTTGACGTTGCCGCCCGTCCGCTCCAGCGTCTGCTCGATGGCCTCGCGCTCGATCTCTTCGAGCGTCAGGTAGGGTGGGATTTCACACCTGTAGTGGCCCGCCCCGCCGGCATGTACGTGTTCGGGCAGGTCGTCTGGCCCGATATGGTCTTCTTGGCAGAAGAGCACGGCGCGCTCGATTACGCTCTCAAGCTCGCGCACGTTTCCGGGCCAGGCGTAGCGGCTCAGGAGCGCGAAGGCCGGCTGTGAGATGCCGCGTATCTTTTTGTCGTACTTCTCCGAGTAGCGGTTCAAGAAAAGCTCGGCCAACAGCGCAAGATCGTCGAGCCGCTCGCGCAGCGGAGGCACATTGATCTTTATCGTGCTGATGCGGAAGTAGAGGTCTTCCCTTAGCGCGCCTTCGCGCATAGCCTGTTGCGTGTCGCGGTTGGTCGCCGCGATCAGCCGGAAGTCGACGCTGATCGTCTGCTCGTCGCCGAGCCTGCGGAGCTTCCTCTCCTGTAGCACGCGCAGCAGCTTGGTCTGCAAATGCACGGGCATCTCGGCAAGCTCGTCCAGCAGCAGCGTCCCGCCGGAGACAGTCTCGATCAGCCCCTTCTTGTCGCGGTCGGCCCCGGTGAAGGCTCCCCTCTTGTAGCCGAAGAGCTCCGATTCGATTAGGTCGCGTGGGATGGCCGCGCAGTTGATCGCAATGAAGGGACGGTCGGCGCGGCTGCTCTGGAAGTGGAACGCGGTGGCTATCAGCTCTTTGCCCGTCCCGCTCTCCCCTTCGATCAGGACGGCCGCCTCAGAGTTCGCGGTCGCCCTTATCGTCTGGTAGATGCGGCGCATCTTCGTCGTCCGGCCGATTATGCCGAAGGCCTCGCTTTCGGCCGCGAGCGTCTGCTTCAGCGACTTGTTCTCCGTCTTGATCGCGCGCAGTTGCAACGCCCTCTCGGTGAGCATTATCAACTGGTCGGGCGTGAACGGCTTCTCAAGATAGTAGTAGGCCCCCTTCTTTATCGCCTCTATCGTCACGTCGAGCGACCCGTGCGCCGTCATCAAGATCACTTCCGTCTCCGGGCTCGACTCTTTGATTCGGCCGAGCAGGTCGATGCCGGTGCCGTCGGGCAGCCGTAGGTCCGTAAAGACCAGGTCGAAGACGTGCTCGCTCAGAAGCTCCTGCGCCTCGGCCACTGCCCTGGCGGTCTTCACCTCCTGGCCCAGGTCGATCAGTATTATCTCGAACGCGTCGGTGACGCTCGATTCGTCATCGACTACCAGAATCCTGCCCCCTGACTTCATCCGTGTCGTTCACCTCCGACGGAAGTTTTATCTTAACGCATGTTCCATCGCCCGCGCGGCTCTCCAGCTCGATGGAGCCGCCGTGCATCTGTACAACTTTCTGGACGTAATACATCCCGAGCCCGAGCCCCTGGCTCTTCGTGGTGTAGAAAGGCTCGAATACGTTCTTCAACTGGTCCTCGGTCATGCCGACGCCCGTGTCGGCGATCTCCACCTGGATCGAGTCACCCGAGCGGCAGGTCGAGATACTGAGGTCGCCGCCATCTCGCATCGCCTGTATGGAATTTAGCATGAGGTTCATCAGCGACGAACGCATCGAGGCCTCGTCGATCATGGCGACGGACTCTTGCCCCTCCGCGTGCCCGTTGCGCATGAAATCGAGGCTGACGTTCACGCGTTTCGAGGTCAGTTGTGGCTCAAGGAGTTGGAGGGCGTCGTTTATGACCTGGTTAAGGTCCGACTTTGCGAGCCTCAGCGTGATTGGGCGCGAGAAGCTGATGACCAGCTCGACGGTGTCGGAAAGGTGTTTGATGCCTTTGATGATCTTGTCTATCAGCGACATCTCGGCCGCGCCTATCTTGCCATCGACCTTGCTCTTGAGGTGGAGCGAGTAGAGGCTGAGGCCCGCGAGCGGGTTGCGGACCTCGTGCGCCACCTGCGCGGCCATGCGGCCGAGGGCGGCTATCTTCTCGTTGTGAGCCAACTGCTCGCGCAACTGGCGGAGCGACTCCTCGTTCTGCCGCTCGGTCGTGAGGTCCCTGATTATGCAGAGGTAGCCTATGAGCTCCGAGTCGGATTTGCGGATCGGGGTGATGGCGACGGAGGCGAAGAACCTCTCCCCGCCGGCCCGCTCTAACTCGATGACCATCCGGCAAAGGCCCTTAGTCTCGGATTCGCGCGCGCACTCAAGAAGGGGTCTTGCGTCCGACGTGAAACGGTCGTCACAGACGAGGCTCCTGGCGGGCGTGCCGAGCACCTCGGCGGCCTTGTGCCCGAGTATCAACTCCGCGCCCCTGTTGAAGAGCGTCACCCGGCCTTCCCTGTTGATGGCGACTATGGCGTACTCGGTCGAGCTGTCGAGCACCGTGTTGAGAAAGCTGTGCGCTTCGGCCAGCTCGCGCGTCCGTTTCTCGACGAGCGCCTCCATCTGCTCCGTGTGTCTCTTGTTTTCGAGCTCCAGCCGCAGCCTGTCTTCGGTGAGCTGTTTCTTCTCGACGGCGCGCGTTACCGCGCGCAAGAGCGCGTCCTTCGTCACGGGCTTCGATATGAAGTCGTAGGCGCCCGCCCGTACTATCTCGGGGACCTGCGAGATGTTCGGCTCGCCTGTAATCATTATGACAGGGATGTAGGGCTGGCGGCCGCTCAGGTGCTTGAGCAGCTCTATCCCGCTCTTGCGCGGGAGCACTATGTCGACGACGGCCGCGTCCAAGGCATGCGTCTCGATGGCCTTGATCGCGCTGTCAAAATCGGTCGCGGGCACCGTCTCGTAGCCTTCACGCTTGAGGAGCTCCGCCATCGTCCAGCGGATGTTCGGCTCGTCGTCGACGAGCAGGACCCTGGGCATATTCGACCTCCTCGGAGTCCGAGGCCGGCAGCCTCACGACAAAGCGCGTGAAGCTCCCCTCCTCGCTTTCGACTCGTATCTCTCCGTCGTAATCCCGGATGATGCCGAAGCTCAGGCTCAGCCCGAGCCCGGTCCCGCCGTCATCCCTCCGGGTCGTAAAGAACGGGTCGAATATCTTATCTAAGTTCTGTCGCGGTATGCCAATCCCATTGTCGTAGAAGGCGACCTCGACCGTCTTCTTGCGCGCCGTGTCGTGGTTGCGCGCGGTTATGCGAAAGAGCTTCGGATCGACGTCCCCGGCCTTCAGCGCGTAAAAGGCGTTGCTCATCATGTTGACAACGACCTGGCGCAACCGCGACGCGTCCGCTAGCACGTGCCGCACGTCGTCCGGCACGTCTATCTCCAGAGTGATCCCGGCCTTCTCGAATTGATGGCCGAACAGCGCGATCGAGTTATCGATCACCTGGCTGATCTCCACCTTCGTCGGCATGTGCGGGTCCTGGCGGGCGAACGTCAGGAGGTTCCGCACTATGACGGCTATGCGCTCGCCCTCATCGATTATCCCGTCGACCATGCGCTGCTCCGTCTCGTTGCGCGCGACGCCGTCGTCCTTTAGCAACTGGGCGAAGTTAATGATGCCGTTAAGCGGGTTGTTGATCTCGTGCGCCACGCCCGCCGACAGCTCGCCGATCGAAGCGAGCTTCGATGATTGGAAGAGCTGGCGCTGCATCGCCTCCCGCTCGCGCTGCAATTTTTTCCGCTCGGTCAGATCGTGAATGATCAGCGTCAGCAGTTTTTCTCTGTCTATTGACAGAGCGCTGCAAGAGAGCGACACCGGCAGAAGCCCACCCGACGCGTTACGAAAGGCCACCTCCCTGTGGTCGCCGAGCGAAATGTCATCGGGCGGATGCGCCGGGGCCTCACAGGCGAGGCTCTCCAGAAGGGCGCGGGAGGTCACCTCCCCGCTCTCCGCGAACAGCTCGTCTACGTTCTTGCCGATCAGCCCCGCCGGCTTGTAGCCGAGTATCTCGGCGAACTTGTTGTTTACGTCGATTATGACAAAGTCCGCGGCGCGAACGACGCCTATGCCGTCGCTGGCATGCTCGAACAGGGCGCGGTACCGCTCCTCGCTCTCGCGCAGCCGCCGCTGTTGCTTGTCGACGAGCCGCAGCAGCAGCGTGACCACGATGGCGTCGACCGTGACCGAGATGAAGAAGTGCTCTATTCGCTGGGCGACCTTCCAAGCCTTCTCCGGCTGGTTCGGGTAATGGCGCTGAACGTAATCGTAAAGCGGCGACATCAACAGCGCTTCCCACGCGTAGACCACTCCGAGCGTGAGCACAAAAGTCAGCGCCGCGAAGAAGAGGACGAGCTTGAAACGGTTGTTGGCGCCACGGGGTCTATCTTTTTCATGTAGATTAGCCGATGCCATAGTCCGTCATCGTCGTCGCTTGAGCGGGTCGATCAAACAACCGAACGTCGGTGAGATAACCACCGGGAGATTCTTGAGCGCCTCAATGTAATTAATCTATCGAACGGTCCTTTGGCATGTCAAGTTAGCTCAATTGTCTTATTCATTACTTTCTGTCGCCCGCCGCCGAACTGTCAAAGACCTCTACTGATGTATACGGGAGATCGTTGAACCGCACGCCCCTCGACGCGATGCGCAGCAGGACGTTGAACAGCCCTTTGTGCGGGAAGGTCTGTGAGATCTCGTACACGCCATCACCGACCTCTTTCGCCCACTGGCGCTGCTGCCAGATTCCGGGCGGCTCGAACGTCAGGACCTCTATGTCCTTGAGCCCCACGATCGGCTGCTTAGTCACGGGGTCCGTCAGCCGGAATCTGAGCCCTGTGGCTTCGCCCGCCTTGAAGCTCGCCCCCTTGAACATAGCCTCGGCCGCGGTCGACGTGACCGCCTTGCGGCCCGAGCCATCGGGGGATTCGGCCACCTTAAGCTCGAAGCAGTTGGCTATGCGAGGTTGGTCTACAAGCACGGGCACGTCGAACACGCCCGCCTGCTTCAGCTTTATCGGCGAGGTGTAGACGCCCGGCGCTGTCTCGGACAGACTGCGGTCGATCAGCATCAGCGCGTGCGGCTTGCGCTTGTAGTTCTGGAACGTCCCCATCGGGACGTTCATCCCCTCGACGTAGTAGTAGAGCATCTGGTCGGGCGTGTTGGCGATTATCGCCCCGTTGCCTTCCGGTATAGGCGCGATCATGTCGGCCACGCCTATCTCGTCCGGCAGCGCGCTGGCCGGCTGGCGGCCCGCCTGAATCTCGACCGCGGCCACCGTGCCCGTCTTCGCGACGGTGTTCAAATCGATGAGCGAGAACTTTTCAGACCCCGTCCCGCGGACGTAGGCGTAGCGATCCGAAAACGTCACCTGATCCGGGTTCTTGACCACCTGGCTTTCGCCCACGACGGTGTTGGTCGAAGCATCGATCACAGAGATGGCGCTTTCAACCTGATTGATGGCAAACCCGTATCGGCCGCTCGGGTCGAACCTGAGCGCCACGACCCCGCGTTTCATCGGAACGGTCTTTACGACCTTCTGGCTAGAAGGGTCGATCACGCTGACCGCGCCGCCGTTCAGCGCGGCGGCGTAGATGAAGTTGCTCGCGCCGCTGTAGGCGACAGGCACGGGCGTCTTGCCCACCGCGATCTCGGCCGCCTTCGTCAGACTCTTCGTGTCTATAGCCGTAACCGTGTCGGCGGCGCTGTTCGTCACGTAAGCGAAGCGGCTGTCCGCCGTGAAGGCGATCGTGTGCAGTCCCTCACCGACAGGCACGGTCGCGGCCAGCTTCATCGTCTCAGCGTCTATTACGGCGACGGCCGGTGTCCCGTCCAACCCAACCCACACGTAGCGGCCATCGGGCTGAGTCGCTATTCTCATGGGCTTCACTTTCTCGCCGACAGGGATCGTAGCGACCAGCTTGCGCGTCAACGTGTTGATGACGGCTACAGACGAGAGCTCGGGCAGCGTGAGGTAGACGAAGTCCCTGTCTTTTGAGGTCGCCCAGTCGGCCCCAGCGCCGGGGAGCGTGATGATGTTTTCGAGCTTTGTGATGTTGAACGAGATCTGCGGGTTGATGAAGGTGACGGTGTTATCGTGATTGAGCGTGAGCAACACGTAACTGTTCAAGTCTATGTCGGCGCGCACGCTGAGCAACCCGCCCATAAGAGCCCTTATCCTGTCCTTGCACTCGGCTTCGTTGGGCACGCGGTCGCTCGCGCGCGAGCTGATCCAGCCTTTCGGGTGGAGGCCCGTGATGGGCTGGCCCGTGTGCTTGTCCTTTACGCTGAACTGTAAGACCGCGTCCGCGCCTGCCACGAGCCCTTGTTGCTTGCCGTCCGGCCCGGCGGTCGCCTTCATCGAAAAGTCTACGACGATCCCTTCTTTCTCATACCGCTGCGTGACGGTGGACGGAGCCGGGGCGGCGGCGGCTTCGCTCTTTACCTCTTTAGACTTTATGTCCTTCGGCCCGCCGATCTGCGCGGAGGCGGCAGAAGCCGAGCCAAACAGGAGAATGAATGACAGAACTATCGCTGATGTGGATGCGCTGATTCGTTTGATAATACAGTTTTGCATGACAGACCTTTAAGTAGCGGGGGCGCCTTGACCGTGGCCCCGGCAAGGCCCCCCGCATTCTGCCCGCGCGGTTAAGCGCAGGCATAACTTCGCGCCGCTAGGCGCGCGTTCTTTTGTTGCGGCCAGACCAATCCTCTAGACTTTGATTGAATAACCTGGCCTTTCAATCAAGCACACTGCTTTAGAGCTTGCTTTATGAATGAACCGGTGTTTGCTTACCGTGAGTTCAGTCGAAGTGGGCCAATCGAGAATCTTGCCGGGCGAGCTAATGCGAAGCCTTATTAATTATGAAAGTGTATGTATGAAAGATACGGCTTCTGGCGCTCGCCCGGCTTATAAATCCATTGTGCTTATCTAAGCAATATTACCTGGGCAGAATCTGACGATTCTGGAAATTCTGTTCACAGAATGAGCGGACCGCAGAGGCGCTGTCGCCGTTGATCGTGTTGTCGGTCGCTTCGAAATCACCCGCGTACTGATCGTTCGGGTTTGTGAAGTAGTTGCAAGTGATCGTCTGATTCCTCTTAGTCGTCTTCACGCCCGCCTGAACGGTGCCCGTCGCTACAACGTTGCCGGCGGCATCAACAAACTGTACATCGGTAAACGTATACTTGACCGCAGTGGCGGCGTACGCCGATGCGAAGATAAATGCTCCCAGAATCCCTGACATTAAAACACGCTTCATGTGAAAACTCCTTTTCCTCTTTTTTTCTAAACCCAAAGGGCGATTGAATGATCAGTGTTTACTTACTGACGGTAATAAGTATTGCAAGATGTGTGCCTCACCGGGCGGGTGCAAAGCAGGTGTTTTACAAGAGGTTACGAGCGGTCCTGTGTGAGGGGGTGTTTCAGAATAAAACAACCGGCGGGGGCTATGTTCCATAGCATGACCCCGCCGGCCAGAAGCAGGGACCGGGGGAGAAACGACCCGGTCCCTGGGAAAAGGAATCACTATTACGGTGTAACTCGGAAGATGCCCCACAGGCCGCCGCCAGAGAACTGGAAGGCTTCCTGCGAGCGGTAAAGGTAATCGCCCGGAACCCTCATCAGACCGCCTGCGGTCGTCAGTATGTTCAGGTGGCGAGTTGCCGTTACGCCGCTGTAGGAACCAACGTCGAACGTCAGCGGGTTGTTGCCCAGCGTGACCGAGTTGTTCTGCCACGGCTCGAACTGCCAGTGATGGCCGAACAGCGTGAAGCCATGCTGACGCGGGTGGCCCGCAGCCTGCGTGATGCGGAAGCGGACAGGCGTCCCGGCCTTCGCCGTGAAGACAGGCGTCTCAGGATCGCCGCACGCGCCGCCGCAGCCGCCGTTGTTCGCGTCCGAGCTCAGCACGTTCGAGAAGTCGAAGCTGTTCTGAGACTCAAGACCGAGGTCTATCGGGAACCCTAACCGCGCCCAGAAAGGCTCTGTGCGGTAGTTGAAGGCCTTCATACCAGAGTCTTCAGAGTCGTCCGCCTCGACAATGTTCTTGAGCGGCTGACCGTTCTGCTGAAGGCTGAGGTCGTCCTGGTACAGCACCGAGAACTCGCGGAAGAGCACGGTGCCAGCAGAGTTCTTCACATCCGCCGTCGCCTTGCTGTTTCCGACCGTCGTCCACGTCGTTCCGAACGGCTCGACGATGAGCTGTCCGACAAGCCCGTGAGAGCTGTGCTTGATGACATCACCCATGTCGCGCAGGTTCGTCGCGCCGAACTCTATCGGAGCGGCGACAAGCTTGCCCTGTGCGCTGAACTTGCGCTCGCCCGCGTACCACATATAGGTGAAAGAGCTTCCGGGCGCGATCGTCGAATCGGTGTTGAACCCGACGTTCGAGCCGTCATCGGTAAAGGTGTTGGACGACAGAAGCTGCGGGTGCAAGCTTATACGGTTCGACGCCTTAACCTGGTTGAAGTTGAACCCGTTGACGATCATCGGAAGCATGTTCCAGCTATCGGCCTCGGGCAGATCGATCGGCAGTTTATTGCGAACTGTCATGTTGATGCAGTCGCCAGCGTTCACCCTGAGAATCAGAGGCTCGGGCTTCTTCGCACCGCTGCGAAGAGCCGCTATGTCCTCAGCCTCCGCGTATATGATCGCGTTCGGGTCCTTGATGCCGAAGCGCTGGTTGTAAACGAGCGCTCCGCCCGGCAGCAAGTCGCGAGCGGCCCACGCTTCGACGATGAACTCGCGAAGAGGAGCGCCCTGCGGGCAGACCGTCGCCGAAGTCTTGACCTGGCCGCTCAGGTTGCTGGGCAGGTAAGCAAGACCCGGTTGCGTGCCCTGGAACGCGCGCAACAAGCCCCACTGTCCATCCCAGAGGTTGTCGACCGAAGCCGACGAGTAGAGATAGTCGACGCCCTTCGTGGGCGAGTTGTTGTTCTGTCCCAGAACGCTGTCGAGCACGAACTCGAAGTGCTCTGAGATACCCACCTGCTGCGAGTTGTTCCAGCCCGAGTTATTAGGCGTCGGCTGGCCAGGCGTGCCGGGCTCGAACAGCCACTTAACGCCATGCATGTTGAAGGCGTGCTGCTCTTCCTGCGCGCCCTGTATCAAGCGAACCTGAACGCGGTCGCCTTCATACGCTTTGAGAATGGGCGTGAAGGGATCGCCGTGAACTTCAGAGTCAAAGACGTTGGCCATGTCGCCGGCCGCGCCAGTCTTCTGGACGAAATTGCCGCCCTGGTTCTGGCCTATGCGCAGCGGTATGGGCTCGTTGCGATAGTTGACGAGCTGAGTGCCAGGGTCTGCCGCCGAAATGGATTCGGGCAGCGGGAAAGGCGTCGGCTCGATGGCTATAGGCAGATCGGTTTCTTTGCGTCCGGGAGGATTGACAGGGGTCAGGTCCGCCCTGTAGACGATGCCGAAGTCTGCGAACGAGAGGTTGAACTCGCGGTAGCTCTTCGTCTGGTCGGTCGGGAGGATGTTGGCCGCGTAAGAAGTCGGGCCTCCATCAAGCCGTCCGCCAAGCGCGCTGCCGTCGAGCGCTTTCCATTGAGAGCCTAAGGGCTCCACGACCAGCGCGCCGTAAAAACCGTGGTGCTGGTGCGAGCTCGGGCCGAAGTGGTCGTGCGTGAAGACCGTGCGGATCGTGCGGTCCTGGCCCGCCTGGTTGAGCAGCGGGTCGGCCCACCAACGCTGTATGGTAGTCTGCGCGCCTACGTAATCGCCCACGCCGTTGCCGTCGTGGTCCGGCCCCGCGCCGAAGACAGGGTTGGTGACGGGGTGCAGAATCTGCGTCCCGCCGGTCGCCTCCTGGAAGGCGTTGTTCGCTTCGATTCGCTCCTGGACCTCGCCGGGAGAGAAGGTGCCGTCCTCGTAGTTCCAGCCGTTGCCCGCGCCGTCAGACGCCGTAACGTCGAACTTGACGAGGTGGATGTGCTGGCCGACGGTGTCGGTCGGCGTGAAGATCTGGAAATCGTCGAGGTTCAAAACGTGCGGCATCAGGTTGGTCGCCGCGAACGTGATGCAGTCGCCCGAGTTGGCTCGGAAGAAGAGCGGCTCAGGCGCCCTCGTACCGCCGAGCGTCGGCGCGGCGTCCTGTTCAAGCGTGATGATGCGAGCCTGGCGGTCGTGCCAGCCCTCGCGGTTGACTGTCATATCGAACTGAATGTAAGCCGCGCGGTAGTTGCGGGTATTGACGGCCCTTGAGGCGCCGCCTACCTTGAATGTATCGGGGCAAGGGTCTGCGAAAGGAGCGCCCGGCTTCGCGCTGCGGCCGTTGACTAGGAAGAGGCCCGACGCGCCGGTCGCCGTGAATGACTGGTAAGCCTTGGCCGGCCAGTCGTACTGAGTCGTGAAGTTGGTCCCCCCGACGCCAGCGTGGAAGTCTATCGCCTTCTTCTCGACGGCGGACCCGTCGGCCGGGAGCAGATCAAGCTTTGCGGTTTCGAGCTTGCGAGCGAACGCAAGCAGGTTCGGGTCGCCGTTCTGCGAGAGCACTCGCGAGGCGACAGGGTCGTTGAGCAGAGCGGGCTCGATCGCCGCCAGCCCGTCCACGACGGTAGCCGCCGTGATGCGGTGACGCGGCAGACCGCCGTCCTTCTCTATGTCGTTAGGCGCTTGCGGCGGGCGGTGCCCGACGAGGTTTTGCAGGTCGTCTCCGGGCTTGACGCCGACGTAGAACGGGAAGCCCTTGAACTCTTCAGTAGGCATGGGCGGGAGGCCGAGGTTGAATGCGGTCCCCGCGTTGTTCTTAATCTTCGCGTTCGGGATGGGAATCACCGCCGGGTTCGGAGTGCCGCCGGCGATCTCGGCGTCGGGCAGTCTGCGATCCGCCGTCCCTGCTTCGAATACGTCGTGAACGCGCCACAGCTCCCACATCCCCTGCGCGAAGTGCGGGTAGAGGTGGCAGTGGAAAATTGAATCACCGACCGTGAAGTTGCGGTTGCCCGACCCGCCGTAGTTTATCTCGTAGGTGAATGCCGCACCGGGCGAGATCGTCTGCGAATCGAGATAGGTCGAGTTCTGATCGCGCGGGCTCTGGAGCCACTGGTGCGCGTGAAGGTGGAACACGTGCGTCTCTGCGCCAACGTGAACGTTGCGGAAGCGCACGGGCTCGCCCAGGTAAGAGTGATGCACGTTCGACGGGTCGTCGGGGTAGAGCGCCTCTACGGCCTTGCCCGTCGCGGGGTCTTTCTTGACGACCATCGCCGGGTCGCCGCCCGCCCATGATTCAAGGAAGAACTCTTCAAACTTGCACTCGGCGCAATCCTTGGTCGGGCCGATCTTCTTGCGGTTGGCTACCAGCATAGAGCCGAGCCCCGACGCGCCGTAGTTGATGGCGAACCCATCCCTGACGCCGTGCATAAGCTCCGCGTCAAGCTCGGGGAAGGCCTGCACGGCCTTGATCTCGTCGTGGAAGATTACCGTGAACTCGCGGAACGGCTGGCCGCAGGTGCTCGAAGGCGGCGCGGTGCCGCAATCCTCGTCGAGCGCGCCGTCGTCGTCCGTGATGATCGCGTTGATGTCCGTGTGAACTATCTCGTTTGTATCATCGAGAATGTTGAGAAGGGGGGCGTTGCTGCCGTCCTTCGCTTCGTAATTGATCTTGGGCGTGCCGTTCGGGTTTGCGCCCGCGTTGGCCGTCTGAAGCTGCTCGGCGGTAACCTGAGAGCGGTACCACTTCGAGTTCTTCGGCTCGACGTTGATTGAGCCGAAAAGCCCGAGGCCGGGCTGACCGTTGTCGCCCTCGCCGCCCGCGTTCGCGCCCATAGAGTAGAGCATGAACTGGCCCTGCTTGCCCGCGTACCAGGTGTAGACCTTCGTCTCGCCCGGAACCGCCAGCGAAGAGGGGTTTTTGCCGACGTTCGCTCCGTCAGAGTCTATGCTCCCGACGTAGTCCATCCCGTTGACGTGCATGGATGCTTTGCGCGTCGCAGTCGAATTGGACGGAGGCGTCGGGTTGAGCAGGTTCGTGAAAGTCACCTGCAAGCAGTCGCCCTCGTTCGCGCGAAGCACGATCGGGCGCGGCCGCTTGTCGGGTTTGAGTTGAACGTTACCGGGGCTGATCGTCCCGCCCGTGATCGGTACTACGTCACGGCGGAGCGCGTACATCATTCCGGCGGGGTTAAAAGCCCCGAAGCGGTTGTAGGTGTAGATCTGGTCAAAGGCGACTACGTCGGCCTTGATCGTCCTGTTGCAAGTCGGCGTCTGACCCATTACGGTCGAAGCCGCTATAGCAAACAGTATGACGAGCGAGAAACTACAACTGACGAGCTTCGGAAGACTCTTGATCTTCTCCCTCATCCTTTTTTCCATCTTCGTTTTTAGCTCCATATATGATTGCCAATTGTTTCAGAGACGGACGTGCGACCCTCGCTATCTGAATAAAGAGAACACGAATGATAACTAGCCAGACTGAGGCTACCTAACACGCCCGACTCTTGCTCTGAGTTAAGAAGGCTTTCAGCACACGACGCCGGTTCCGCGCGGATGCCGCAAGCAGTTACACAAACGGATTTGATAGCTGACAGGCGCTCGACGCGCCCGACCGAAACCCTCCTTCAGGGGATCAAATCGATTACTACATTTGCTGCACGGCGCTCAGGGCCATGAGCGCCTTTGGATGTCGCAGCATGATTGCAAGCCGCGTACCCTAACCGAAGTTTTTTTCGAGAAAGGGCGGAAACGTTTCATGCAAAGGGCTAAATAAGATTCATCGCGCCGACAGCGGCGGCGCGGCTCACGCGCAGGGTGTTTCACCGTGAGTCACCAGCCCGCCCGTGTGATCCAAAGCTTGACAGGGCTTCTCCGACACGGTTTCGCATGAAGCCACTCTTTCGAGCGCCGTTTTGATTAGCGAAAGAATCTCAGCAGGCGAGAAAGGTTTTGCTAACACTTCGAGCGCGCCGATCCGCTTCAACTCGACGATCAGATCAGGCGTGCCGTGCGCAGTGATGACGATCACAGGGCATGCATGGTTCTTGATCTTTATTTGACGCAGCACGTCGAGGCCGGACATGTCAGGCAACCGAAGGTCTGTTATCACAAGAGAAAACTCTTCCCTGCCGGCGGCCTCAATCCCTTCACGGCCGTTCTGCGCGACCTCTACCTTGTAGCCATGATCGAACAGCACGATGCCCAGAGCGTCGCAGACGCTCGGCTCGTCGTCTATCAACAGGATGCTATCAGCTTTCGACACAACTCTCCCTAATGCTCGAACCATTTAGAGGGCGTCTGAAAAGCCCCGTAGGGGCTCTATGTTTGTAGAAGGGTCGCATAACCAATCTCCAACCCCGTAGGGGTTGAATGTCTGGTATTCAACTCCTACGGAGTTGGGGTGCATTTACGCTATCGTTCTACAAACATCCGGCTCCTACGGAGCCAAGTAAGTTGCAACTTCTCAGACGCACTCTTACTACCGGGATACAATTATTGGTGCCAATTTGGAAAGTGCAATCGGCGTGCCTGTCAATTATGGCAACCAGGCTCAGTCACAGTTTATCTATGAAAACCGGCTCAAGTCAGGTGATTCGGCTTAGGATTTCGAGCCTGCGTTAACCGATGGTGGTGTTGGTTAATGGTCTAAAATGTAAGTGATTTGCGCCACGATGTTCTATTGCGTGACAACCCTATTGCCTGGCGGGTCCCGCGATTCTTAGAGCCGCGTCGGCAATGTCGGACGGCTTTGACATTGCAAAGACCTTCGACCATTCGCCGGTTTCGACGTTGCCGACCAGCAAGAGGCTCACATGCTGGTTCTTGTCTTCGACGTACCCTCCCACTTTGCGCAGCACCTGATCGACGTCCTCTTTCTTGCCGGTGAGAAAATACCATCCGGGTCTAGTCTTAAACTTCTCGGCGTACTTCTTCATCTCCGCGGGTGTGTCTATTACCGGGTCGACGCTGATCGTTATCATGTTTATATCCCTGCCCACGCGGTCGCCGAGGTACTCTTGAACTTTCGCCAGGTTCGCCGTCATGGGCGGGCATACGCCCGCGCAGGTGGTAAAGACGAAATTGATCAAGACGGTCTTGCCTTTGAGCAGGTCGTCAAAGAAGTGGACGGGCTTATTGTCTTGCGTGAGCAAGACCGTATTCGGGAAGTAGCGCGCAGCCGCTTCGGCGGGCGATGCCGCCTTCTTCTGATCTGAGGCTTGCGCCGTTCGGGATTTATCGGCCGCTTCGGTTATAGCTTTGGCGAGCGTCGCGGGCGGGGAGAGCCCATAGGTGCGCGTCCAATAGCCCGCGCCGTCGTTCCCTATCAGGATCATGGGCGTGTGGTCGTTTTTGTCCCCGGCGTAAGCGCCTAGCGCGCGGAGCAGGCGATCTATCTCGGGCTTCGTCCCTGTGACAAAGCTCCACCCTTCACCCCTGTTGAATTTGGCTGAGAAGGCCGCCAGTCGCTCGGGAACGTCGGTCGTCGGATCGACGCTCACTGAGATCAAGGACACGTCGCGCCCTACGCGGTCGCCCATCTGCTGCTGAACCTTTCGGAAGGTCGCGGTGAGCGGCGGGCATATCGTAGTGCAGGTGGTGAAGATGAAATTGATCGCCACCGTCTTGCCTTTCACGAGGTCGGTGTAGAAGCGCAGCCTTCGCCCATCCTGATCTACTACATTCGCGTCCGGTATTTGAAGCGACTCTGCCGCCCGCGCTTCGACAGGTTTTTCCGAGCCGGCCGCGGCCCTCAACTCCATGCCGCATTTCGGGCACCGCGAGGGGCGGGCCGATTTGACATCCGGGTGCATAGGGCACACGTAGGCGGGCTGCTTGCTCTGGCGCGTCTCCGCGCGCGATACGGTTATCAGTTGAAATGAACAAGAGGCTGTCAGCAGGATAAGCACGCGCGCGGCAGTCGTTTTCAATCTCCGGTCAAGCATATCGAGCCTCCTGTTATTCAACTATCGTGAGCCGCGTGTTCGGCAGGTCGGCGAAACGCGCGCCACGCGACCCGACGCGCAGAAGGATGTTGTAAAGCCCCGCGCGCGGGAACGTCTGCATGACTTCGTAGAGGCCGTCGCCGAGGTCCCGCGCCCACTGCCTCTGCTGCCAGACGCCGGGGGGCTCGAACGCGAGAACCTGAACGTCTCGCAACCCGGTTAAGGGCTGGCTCGTGACCGAATCCGTCAGCTTGAATCTCAACCCCACGACCTCCCCCGCCTTGAATTGCTTCCCCTTGAACAGGGGCTCGATCGTTAGCGAGAGCCTCGGTTTTTCAAGCTCGCCGCCGGGCGCTTTGGCGATCTCCAGCGAGAAACAGTTCGCGATGCGCGGCTGGTCGATCAGCAAGGGCACGTCGAAGCGGCCAGCGCCGGTCAGCTTCACGGGCGTCGAATAGATGCCGCGCGCCGACTCGCCGAGGCTGCGGTCGATGATCATCAGCGCGCGCGGGCGCCGCTTGTAATTCTGGAAAGTGCCCATCGGGGCCATCAGCCCTTCGGCGTAGTAATAGAGCATCATGTCTGGCGCGTTGGCTATTATCACCGAGTTGCCTTCGGGCGTGGGCTGAATCATGTCGGCGACGCCTATCTCCTGCGGCAGCGCGGAAGGCGCCTGCCTGCCCGCCTGTATGTTGACCGTCGTGAGCGATCTCTTATGAATGATCTCGTTCAAATCTATCAGCGAGAATTTCTCCGACTCGGTCCCGCGAACGTAAGCGTATCGCGATGTGAACGCTATCTGATCCGGCCCATTCACTACCTGCCCCGATGCTATGACATCGTTGGTCGAAACGTCAATCGCCGTCACGGTGCTCTCGACCTGATTGACTGCGAACAGGTACCGCCCGGTCTGGTCGAACTTCATAGCGACGACGCCTCGCCCGACGCGGATCGTCTTGACGACCTTGTTTGCGGCCGGGTTGATGACAGAAATCTCTCCCGCGTTTATCGACGCCGCGTAGACAAAACCGCTCGCGCTGCTGGCGGCGATGGGAGCGGGCGTGCGGCCAACAGCGATGTCACCGACCCTGGCGAGCGTAGTCGTGTCGATCACGGTGACGCTGTCGGAAACGCTGTTTGTGACATACGCCGACTGGCCGTCCTGAGCGAAGGCGATGCAATGAAGCCCGCCGCCCACCTCGACCATCGCCTTGAGCTTGCCCGTCTTCGCCTCAATCACGGCGACCTGCGGCGAGCCGTCGAGCCCCACCCACACGTAGCGGCCATCGGGTTGCAGGCTCACGCGAGTGGGGCGCGCGTTCGACTCCAGTTGGACTGTGTTGATCAGCCTCCTGGTGACGGCGTTTATCATGGCCACGGCGGACGATTCGGGCAGGGTGACGTAGAGCACTTCTTTGTCATTCGATAACGCCCAGTCCGCCCCCGTCGAGGGGAGCATAATTATGTTCTCAAGCTTGGTTACGTTGAAGGAGACCTGCGGGTTGATGAACGTAATCGTCTTGTCATGGTTGAGCGTAACCAGGCTGTAGCTGTTCAGATCGATGTCGGGGCGGACGCTCAGCAGGCCGCCCATAAAAGTGCGGATCCTGTCTTTGCACTCGGCCTCGTTTGGAGCGTGCGCGACCTTGCGCGAGTCTATCCAGGCCCTCGGCCGCAGCCCTGTTAGAGGTTGGCCCGTGCGTTTGTCCGTGACGCGGAAAGAGACGATCGCGTCGGCCCCGGCGACCAGCCCTGGGTTCTCGCCGTTCGACGCGGGGAGCGATTCTATCGAGAAGTCGACTGTGATGCCCTCTTTCTCAAATCCCTGCGAGAAAGCCTGGCGCGACTTCGAAGCCGCCCCGCCGCTCAGTATCTTCGGCGTCTGACCGGCCGCCGTGAGGCAGACCGTTGTGATGAGGCATAATAGAATCGTTATTCTTCTCATAATCTCTCAAGCATCCTTTATGTAAAGTCCTGAGTGCTGAGTCCTGAGTAACAGCAGGCTACTCGGCTCCGTAGGAGCCGGATGTTTGTAGTGATCGCATAATCAGCATCCAACTCCGTAGGAGTTGAATAACAGACATACAACTCCTACGGAGTTGGGGAATGGCCCATGACTATCTACAAATATTCAACTCCTACGGAGTTGGGGTGCGTTTACGCTATCGTTCTACAAACATAGAGCCCCTACGGGGCTTTTCAGACGCCCTCTGAGTCCCGAGTAATATTCTTAACTCAGGACTCAGGACTCAGCACTCAGGACTGTTGGTCATTGTACTCGGAAGATTCCCCACATACCGCCTGTGAAATTGAAGCTGTCTTGCGTGCGGTAGAGGAAATCGCCGACGACGCGGGTCAAACCGCCCGCCTGAGTCAGTATGTTCAAGTGGCGAGTCGGCCCGATGCCGCTAAAGGAACCGACCTCGAAGGTCAGAGGGTTGTTGCCTTGAGCAGTCGAGTTCTGCACCCACGGCGCCCACTGCCAGTGATGGCCGAAGACTGTGAAGCCGTGTTGACGCGGGTGGCCCGCCGCCTCAAGGACGCGGAAGCGAACGCTCATGCCCGGCGACGCGGTGAAGATCGGAGTTGCCGGATCGCACGGCCTTCCGGTCGCGAAGATGCAGCCGGCGTGCGAGACCTTCGAGCTGAGGATGTTCGTGTAGATCTGGTCGTTCATTGTCTGCTGATCTGTCTCGGGCGGGAGCCCGAAGCGCGCCCACAGAGGCTCGTGCTTGTAGTCGAAAGCCTTCTGGCCCGAATCCTCAGAGTCATCAGTGTCGCCTATGTTCCTCATACCCGTGTTCGTAAAGACCTGACCCTCGAAGGTGATCGCGCCGTCGGCGTCCTGCATAGTGACGTCGTCCTGGTAGTGGACGACGAACTCGCGGAAGATGAGCTGGTTGCTTGAGTTGACTATGTCGGCCTGCACTCCGCTGTGGAGGTTTGTAGTCGTGCCCGGCGCCTTGAACCGCGTACCTTCCGGCTCAACTATGATCGCGCCGATCAAGCCATGCGAAGAGTGTTTGATCACGTCGCCCACATCCCTGAGGTGTGTGACGCCGAACTCGGCGGGCGTCAGGATGATCGCCTGCCCGTTCGAGCTCACTCGGCCCGCGTACCACGCGTAACGGATCTTGTGGTGCGGCCGAACAGTGGTGTTCGGGTTAAAGCCGACGTTCGACCCGTCCGACCCGCTCACGTCGTAGCCGAGCACTTGCGGGTGCAGGCTGACGCGGTTCGACGGATCGATCTGGTTGAAGTTGAACCTGGGGATTATCGGCGGCAGGTGGTTAAAGCTGTCGTAGTCGGGCAGGACTTCCGGCAGCCGGTTGCGCAATCGGACTTCGATGCATTCGCCTTTGCGGGCTCGAATCGTCAGCGGCTCAAGCGGCTTGGTCCCGTTTCGTATCGCCTGGCGGTCGCGCGCGTTGATGAAGACGATCCCAGCCGGGTCCTTGAAGTTGAACCGAGGGTTGTAAATGATCCCGCGCGGGTCGTTGAGCAGCGTGCTCGCGCGCCACGCTTCGATGATGAACCTCCTTATCGGCGGCGTGCCCGGCCCAGGGAAGTTGTCGCAACTGTTTATCCCGCCGCTTGAGAATTGCGAAGCCTGACCGGTGGTGCCGGCGGCCGAGTCTTCCTCAGCAACTAGCTCGTCAAGCTCAGGGTCGGGGTCATCTGGGTTTTCTGTTGCAAGCGCATCGAACTCATCTACGTCCTCGCCCGGCCCGCGCCTTGTAGCCTCGGTCAAGGAGTCGGCGGTCGCGAACGGGGTGACTGGCAGAGCCGTCTCGTTGCCAATGGCCTCCGCCGCATTCAACCCCGCGGGCAGTCTGGCAAGACCAGGCTGTGTGAACCTGAACGCTCTGAGTATGCCCCACTGCCCGTCCCAGAGATTGTCGACCGGCGCGGATTGGTAGAGATAATCTGCGACCTCTTTATCCCTTGCGAATATCGGCAACACGCGGTCGGTGAAGTCGAACTCAAAGTGCTCCGATATTCCTATCGCGTCCGCGTTGGTCATGCCGGAGTTGTTCTCCATGCCTGAGAATGGCGTACCGGGCTCGAAGAACCAGCGGTGCCCGTGGACGTTCACCACATGCTGCTCTTCCTGCGCGCCCTGCAACAGCTTGATCTGTATGCGGTCGCCCGGGTAGGCTCTGAGAATCGGCGTGAATGGGTCGCCGTGAACTTGTGAGCTGAAGACGTTAGCGAGGTTCCCTTGCGGCCCGCCCTTCTGCTGGAACACGCCGTTGACCTTCTCGCCTATGCGGAGCGGTATGGGCTCCTGCTTGTAGTTTATCAACTGCGTGCCGGGGTCGGCGGCCGAGATGGCCTCGGGGAACGGGAACCGCTCGGGGTTATCGATGTCCTTGGAGCCGACTATGAAAGGCGGCGCGTGCTCGACCCGATTGGGCGGATTGATAGGGATGTTGCCCGTGCCTCTTGCGGCAATGTCGTTTCTGGGTGTGTAGACGATGGCGAAGTCAGCGATATTCAACCCGAACTCGCGGAAGCTCTCTGTCTGGTTCTGCCCCGCGAGGATGTTCGCCTCAAAGCTCGTGGGTCCGCCGTCGCTCCTGGTCCCGAAGATTACCGTGCCTGACAGCGAGGTCCAGGTCGAGCCTTGAGGTTCGACGAGCAAGCCCGCGTAGAGGCCGTGGTGTTGATGACCGCTCGGGCTGAAGTGATCGTGCGAGAAGACCGTGCGGATCGTCCGGTCCTTGCCCTGACGGTTAACGAGCGGGTCGGCCCACCAGCGCTGTATGACAGTCTGCGCGCCGAGCCACTCGTCGCTGACCAGCCCTTTTCCGAATACAGGGTGCTCTTCAATCACCAGCTTTTCCTCGCTGCCCTGTTCTTCCTGGTATCGGTTGTAAGCCTCAATCCTGTGATGAACCTCTTCGGGCGAAAAGGCTCCGTTCTCGTAGTTGAAGCCATTGGCGGCCCCGTCCGTCGACGTGACGTCGAACTTCACCAGATGTATATGCTGGCCAATCGTGTCCGTGCCCTGATAGACCTGGAAGTCGTCGAGGTTCAAAGCTCCGGGCACGAGGTTCGTCACGCGGTAATCTACGCAATCGCCCGAACGCGCGCGGAAAAAGAGCGGCTCGGCTTTCCTGTTGCCCGTTAGAGTGTTGACGACATCCTGCTCAAGCACAGTGATTCTCGCCTGGCGGTCGTGCCACCTCTCGCGGTTCACCTCAAGCGTGACGAGTTGATCGAACGGCGGGCCGTCGGGGGCAAACTGTATCCACGCCGCGCGGTAGCGGCGCAACGGCACGGGAACTCTCGTCCCGTTGTTGTTGATGAACGAGTCAGAGCAAGGGTCAGCGAAAGGCCCGCCCTGCTGCCCCGTCTGGCCCGCGGGCGGTATGCGCCCGTTGACGAGGAAGAAGACGCCGCCACCGCCCGAAGGCGTAAACGACGGGTAGCCTCTGGCGGGCCAGTCGTACTGCGTCCGAGGGACAGCCTGACCTCCTGGGAGCAGCCCCTGATGGAAGCGCATGGCGGTCTGCTCGACGGGGGTCCCGTTCTCGGGCAGCAACTGCAAGTTGGCTGTATCAAGGATGCGGGCGAAATTGACAAGGTTCGGGTCATTGTTCTGCGCGCGCACGCGCTGAAAGACCATGTCGTTCTGCCTGAAAGCGGGGATGGCCGCGAGCCCATCTATGGTTGTTGCGTCCAGGACGTTGTGGCGAGGCAGGCCGCCATCGTGCTCAAGGCTAAGAGGCGGCTGTGGGGCTCTGTGCCCTTTGTTGGCCGCGACGAAGAAAGGATAGCCTTTGAATGCCGCCGTCGGCATCAATGGCATGGCGCGGTTCGGTATGGGGATGAGAGCGGGCGTAGGGGTCCCGTCGGCAATCTCGCCGTCGGGAAGGTTGCGGTCGGCCACGCCCGTCTCCCACACGTCATGGTTGCGCCACAGCTCCCACATCCCTTGCGCGAAGTGCGGGTAGAGGTGGCAATGAAATATCGCATCACCCGGAGTGAAGTTGCGATTGCCGCCGCCGCCGTAATTGATCTCGTAGGTGAATGCCGCGCCCGGCGAGATGGTTTGCGAATCCAGGTAAGTAGAGTTCTGGTCGCGCGGCGTCGTAAGCCACTGGTGCGCGTGGAGGTGGAAGACGTGCGTCTCTTTAGGCCCCATGTGGATGTTGCGGAACCTCACGGGGTCGCCCAGGTAAGAGTGGTGCACGTTCGACGGGTCGTCGGGGAAGATCGCCGAGGTCGCCCTCCCCGTCGTCGGGTCGTTGCGCACGAGCATGGCCGGGTCGCCGTTGGGCCAAGACGAGAGGAAGAACTCTTCGAAGTTGCACTCGTCGCAATCGGCGGATGGCCCTATCTTCTTGCGGTTGGCGAGCAGTATAGCGCCGAACCCCGACGAGCCGTAGTTGATGCCGAAACCGTCCCTCACCGAATGAAAGACGTGCTCGTCGGCGTGAAGCTCGGGGAAGGCAGGTTTGCCCGACTCAAGCTCGTCGTGGAATAGCACCGTGAACTCGCGGAACCACTGGCCGCAAGTTCCCGACGGCGGGTCTATGCGCGTCGCGCCGCTCAGGCAACCGTCGGCCGCCAGGGAGAAGTTCGTGATGATGGCGTTGAGATCCGTGTGGATGATCTCGGTGCCCTTGAGCATGTTCAGGATCGGGTCGCCGTTGGAGTAGGTCTTGTCGTAGTTGCTGATCTTCGGCTGGCCCAGCGGCGTAGTCGTCGCGTCTTTAACGTCGTTGAGCACCTGCGCGGTCACTTGAGAGCGATACCACTTCGAGCCCGCCGGCTCGACGTTGACCGAGCCGAACAACCCGTGCACGGGCTGGCCGCCGTCGCCTTCGCCTCCCGAAGGCGCGCCCATCGAGTGAATCAAGTACTGGCCCTGTTTGGCCGCGTACCAGGTGTAGGTCCTCGTCTGGCCCGGCGCCGCGAGCGAAGAGGGGTTGAGCCCTACGTTCGCGCCGTCTGAGAGAATGCCGGGTGCTCCGGGCGGCATGTAATCGAGCCCGTTGACGTGCATGGAAGCATGGCGAGTCGCGGGCGTGTCCTCTTCTTCGAGGTGTACGTCGCCATCGTCTATGAGTATTGTCCCGTCGGGACGCTCCTCGACGACTCTCGCCTTCCCGTTGGTGACCAGTATCTTTCGGACGCTGCCGTCAAGCTGGACTATCTGCGTCCCGAAGAAAGGCTGTTTGTCCCAGTAAGGCCGGCGGTTGGGCTGGTTGAAAAAATGTAAGTTCTCGACGTCTTCTCGGTTCGGCGTCAGGTAGTTGGTGAAGGTGACCTGTAGACAATCGCCCTCGTTGACTCGCAGCACCAATGGGCGTGGACGCTTGTCCGCCCTCAGTTGAGTATTGCCGGGACCTATCTGCGTGCCCGTAATGGGTCTTACGTCCCGGCGGAGCGCGTACATCATTCCGGCAGGGTCGAAGCTGCCAAAGCGGTTGTAGAAAATTATCTGGTCAAAGGCGACTACGTCGGCCGTGATCGTCCTCGCGCATGTCGGTATGGGGACCGGCGCGGTGGCCTCCTTTTGCGCGGACGCTTGGGGGGCGGACGCGAATAGAGCCGTGACCAGCATTACGATTCTGCCGAGCCGCTTCGCGAGATCCGCCCTGGTCCTACCCAGGCTTGACATTCTCTTACCCTCCTTGAAGCGGAAACCGTTTGGAGATAGCAAGCCCCGAGAGGCCGGCCATTGCGCGGGCAGTCAGAGACCTGACCGACGCTGAAGACGGCTTCTGGCGGGACTTGCTTTAGGTGTGCGGCGACAGGTGCGCGGACCTTACACAGGACCGCGATCAAAATTTATTGATATCGAAAGTGATTGAACCTATTCCCAATGGATCGCGGGGAATGAATTGAACCCTAGAGGAGCAGCCGCACAGCCAGTGCGCCTTAACGGGCCGGTAGCTGCCGCCGGAGTCTCTGCAATTGGCGTGCTAAGAGGCGTCTCACAGGGCTCAAAGTTTATAAGCAAGCTAACTATAGAGACCGGGCGGCTTTCCTCGAGAGGTAGTAATAGGGATAACGTAAAGATGAGGCCGACCTTATAACAACCTTTACTCAAGGGCCGGCAAGAATGCCCCAGCTCGATCTGTGAGAGATCTTCATGCACAAAAAGACGCGGGCGCGGCGAGCATCTACTCGCCGCGCCCGCGCTTCTCTCAATTTCTGTCTTATCGTAAGTTGAAAGAGACAGAAGTCCTGACGTTAGCCGCAGGGTCGTAGGTCGTGTTCGTCTTGGTCACAGAGATCACGCGAATTGTCGACGAGCCCTTCGAGCTGTTATTGCTGGTGGCCAATTGGAAGAGCGCCAGGCCGTTCGACCCCGTGCTGCTCGTGCGGCTCGCGGAGAGACCGCCCGTCACGTCGGTCCTGACCGAAGCGCCGCTCACGGCCGCGTTGTTCTGATCGACTATCAGCGCGCGCCAGAACACCGTCTCACCCCTCCTGAATGTGCTCTTCGGGTTGCCGTTGACGTCGGTCGTGGTCAGGCTCGCGACATGCGTTACAACGGCCGCGGGAGGAGGAGGCGGCGGCGGGGCCAGGTCGCCGTCGAGCACGCCGTCGAGGTTTCGGTCTATACCCATTCGCGTGCCCGATCCCCTCGGCACACCCATCGGCGTAAGCACGTTGCCAAGGGCAACAGAGTTTCTCAACTGCGTCCGCGTGAACGGCCCCACGCCCGTCCTGTCGGTCTGGTAGTCGTTCGACGCGGGCCTGTAGAGCAACCCCATCCGCTGCCCGTTGACCGTCCCTTTAACTATCAGATCGATGTTGCCTGCCGCCGCCTGTCCTTCGAGCAACGTCCAGTCGTTGACGACGGCGGTGTTATTCACGTTAGCCGACGTGACTGTGCGCGCGTAACCGACGGCCGGCGCCGTCCCCGTGTCGAAGCAGAGCAGGAACGCGGCCAGGTTTGTCTTCCTCACCGTGTCGTTGGAGAAGCTCTGGAAGACGGGGTTCGACAGGAAAGCGAAGAGGTTCGGGACCGAACCGTCGTGAAGGATGCCGAAGCCCCCGACGGTCGAGCCGCCCGCCGCGTTATTGAAGCTAAGCTTCTGGTAGACGTTCCGCAGTTGCGGGACTTTGAACGATTGGCTCTCCTGTAGCACCGAGTCCGGTATTATCGTCCTGTTCGAGCCGGGGCCGGGGTTCGCCGTGTGGCATGAATTACAAGTAATGTTCGACGTGAACGGCTCGTTGAGGAACGTGTTGCGGCCCGCGGCCGGGTTGCCGCCGGCGATCGAGGCCGGGAGCGTGCGATCCAGATTCTGGTTCGGGTTAGGCTGGAACTGAATCGTGTTTACGAAATCGCGGTAGGCCGTCATGTCCGCGCTCGTGAGCGTCGACCCGCCCATCAGCGAGTCGAACGCGCCGTTGAAGTCGAGGAAGGTCGCGCGGTCGCCGCGCCAGTGGAGCGGGTCAAGGCCGCTAAGACCACGCAAAGTCTGAGTCGTCATCGGCCCCTTCATCGGGTGGATCTGAACTGTTCCGAACGGGGTTGAAGCCGTCTGCATGCTGCCGCCGGGGTTCCCGAGGTCCCAGGCCAGCAGGTCCATGTCGGAGTCTATGTGACAAGAGGCGCACGACGCCGAGCCGTTGCCCGAGAGCTTCGCGTCGTATAAGAAACCGCGGCCGGTCTTTATGACCTGCGGCGTGGGATCGAACTGTCCCGCGCCCATCTCTTTGACGACGGAGCTGGATGAAGTGTCGACCACAGAGACTGTGTTCGAGATTCTGTTCAAGACGTAGAGGAACTGCCCCGTCCTGCTCAAGGCGAGGCCGCGCGGGCCGCGCTTCGTCCTGGGGTTGACCGCAGAGCCTGTCGCAGGGCCGATCTCGATCCGCGCGATGACGTTGCCGTTCGCGTCGAGACGGGCCACGCGGTCCGTGCCGAACGCGGCGACGTAAAGCGAGTTGCCCGTAGGCTCGAACGTCATCGCCGCCGGCTGTGCGAGGGCCGTCGACTTCGCCTGCAAGTTGGGCAGCACTGTGTAGTCGACAAATGGGTTCAGGTCGAACGACGAGAGATCCCCTCCCGGCATCAGAATGCGCGTGACCCTGTTGTCGACGAAATGGCCGCGGACGTTTGTCTCGAACTGCACGAGGTTTCGCGCGTCCGTGTTCCCCACATAAAGGTCGCCCGTCGTCGGGCGGACGGCGATCCCTAGATTCACGGTCCCGACGCCCGAGAAGTAGCGCGCCACGGTCATCGACGCCACGTCGACTTCGACAACGTCGTTGTCGGGCATGCTGTAGTTGATAACGCCCGGGCTCCACCTGGGGTCGGTCGCGTCGACGATCAACCCTTCGCGCGGCGCGGGCGGAAGGCTAGGGTTGGTCGGGGCCGGCTGCGGCGGAGCGCTTTCGGCCGGGACGATCGTCGTCCGATTGCCCGACAGCGCGAACGCCGCGTAGACTTTGCTTCCATCGGGGCTCACGGCGAGCGCTCTGGGGTTTTCGCCCGCGAGCGGGATCGACTTCAGTAGCTGGCGCGTCGTCGCGTCATAGACGCGCACGGCGTTGCTGCGCGAGGCCGTGACGAAGGCCCTGTTTCCGGCAAAGACTACGTCGGCGGGCTCGTCTTTAACATAGATCGTGTCGACGACTATGCCCTGCGACACCGAGACGACGCTGATGCTGTCGGAGACTTGATTGACGACCCACGCCTCGTCGCCCGTGCGCGGGTTGACGGAGACAGGCTCGATGCCGACGGGGATCTCCGCGATCAGCGCGGGGCTGGACTCCTGCGACAGGTCGAAGACCGACAGCCGCGCGTCGGGTGTGTTGACCGCAAACAGCCGCGCGCCGTCTGCCGAGACGCGGACGGGGTTTGTTTGCGAGCCTTCAAAGTTTACGTACGTGTTGACCGGGACACCTGTCTGCGTAGAGCCGGTAAACGGAATAATTATTGCGGTGAGCATTAATGCTATTAATGTGACTTTTGTGATTCTCATGAATGGACCTCCTACCCTTACTCGATTACCCATTGTTCTTCCAGTGGCAGGCGATCCGAGATCTCATATGCCTGCCCCCGGTTTACTACACCTACTGCCAAGGCGTTGTCGCGCCGAAGGCGCCAAGCAATTGGCCGTCGCTTGCGTGCAGTTTGGCCACGTTACGGCTACCGAAATTTGCTGCCCAGACGTTAACCCCTTCGGCCAATAGGGCGGTTGTTCCCGCGCTAACGAGTGTCATTGCTCGACAGGCGTCTAGCTCATAGCTCTCTTTGTCCACATCTGCATTTGCTTAGGACTAGAGTCAAAAACCTAGAGACCTTGTTCGATCGGAGTCACGTCAGTCGGCTTGAGCGCGTTTTCGAATCGGAGGGGGAATTCCCCGGTCGCGCTTCGTCGTTGTTTTGAAATAAGCGAAATAAAAATTGAGGTCGGGTCAGCTCCCCTTCTGACCCATTCGGAGCGCATTTATGTTAAGCACCTTATCCTTTCTAGTCAAGCAAAAAGTTGGCCGAGCGCGACCACTACGGCAACGCTTACGGTCTTCGTCGCCCTAAAAAGCAAAAGCATCTGAACGTGCTCTTGTTTGAAAATTCGAGGTAAGAAATACCACATCGATCTTGACAGGGAAGATGAGACTATATATACTCCGCGAGCCGATTTGATCTTTCATTGCTCATGGCCCTGAGCTTTTAAGCTAGCATCCTCCCTAATGAACTTTCCTCCTTTTGGGGAGAGCGTGGGAAGCTGTCTATATGCCAGGTATAAGATCGACCGGGAATTTTGCCGGCTTACGTAAAACGTAAGATATCTGACATACACAGCGCATTGAATGTGCTAGCGTTGCGGATGCTGCAAGCCAGCAGCGCAACCTGCGTCGCCTCTTGCATCTGCAATGGCCGAGCGCAGCCAGGCAATCTTTTAATTCTTGCTCCAAAGCGTCCGTCTTTAGGCTGTCTCGTTTGACGATCGGCTAAGAGCGAAGTGTGTGATAGCAAGGCGGTGCTCCGCCTAACCGGGGATCTTGCTTTTTTAGAACTCTAGACCGACAAATCCCAATCTCAACTTGGGGTTGAAGTTTCATCCAGCGCGCGAACCATGAAGTCGGCGCGTAAGGATTTGTGTCGCCTAATGGCCTAGGGCGACTATCGCATCATCAGTGGAACCACCCTTATCGAACCAGGGAGGGAAGCATCACGAACTCTGAAGTTGCAGCCATCATTCTCCTAGTATTATTTGCCATCCTCAGCCAGCCCATTGCGCGCGAGATTGTCACCGCCGCAAGGGCGAATACCACCTTCTATGCCATCAATGCTGGCGCACGGCGAGATTTTAAGATTTCGCCCGCCTCTGTTTCTTCTCAGTGCCCCTCATCGGACACTCACCCTCGTTCGAGTGCTCGTTGTTTTCACAAACCTTCCCCCCACACCGAGAACCGACCAGGCCCTCGGAGTGGGCAATTGACAATAGGAGAAAAGTAATGAGTGATAGACACTTTTTTCTATCTGAGAAAGCTTCGAAGGCGCGTCTAAGAGAAGCCGAGAATGCGCGAAGGAACCGGCAGGAGATCATGAAAGCCTACTCCACCGGGCACATCTCTCGCCGCGAGCTGATCAAGATGGGCCTGTTCACGGGCACAGGGCTGCTGCTCGTCAATGGTCTGAGCCCCTTCGCCAGGAGCGTCTACGGCGACGACATCCCGACGGGGCTGCCCCCCAGCCCGATCCCGAACAACGTCCAGCCCTTTTCGCAGGCTATGCCACGCTTCGACGTCTTCCCGCGGATCCCTGTGTCGGCCCTTACCCCGGCCCCGACCAAGGAGGCCAATACTACGCAGCAGCCGCTCAACCCGCAGCTTGAGGGCGTGAATCCGGGCGACACGGGGCCGATCGAGGGGCGTCCGCCGGGGCCGATCTGGGCTCACCAGAGTTGGGAACAGTTCCTGCCCCAGGTCGCCATACAGGCCACGGAGGAGGGAGCCAAGACCAATACCGTCTATAACCCCGGCGTCCCGCCCAGCCTAAATTCCGGCATCAACCCGGCCACGCCGATGCCGGTGAGATTCCACCCGAACCTGCCGATCCAGAACTCGAACAGGGTGTGGACGTTCAATGGCACGATCCCGCCCAAGCTGGCGCTAATCCGCTATGGCGAGCCCGTCCTGTTCCGCAATCGCAACTTGCTGCCGTTCGACATAAATAATAACGGCGGCTTCGGGCGCCACACGACCTCTACGCACAAGCACAACGCGCACCATGGGGCGGAGAATGACGGCTTCACCGGGGCGTTCTTCTTCCCTGGCCAGTTCTACGACTACCACTGGCCGATCGTACTTGCGGGCTTCCGCACCATCAACACGGCGGCGACCGACCCCAAGGCCGCAATGCCGCTCGACAACGGCGGCAGACTGAACATTCCGGGCGACTGGCGCGAGACGATGTCTTCGCACTGGTTCCACGACCACATGTTCAGCTTCACCGCGCAGAACGTCTACAAGGGCCTCGCCGCCATGGCTAACATCTACAGCGCGCTCGACCGCGGCGCCGAAGACATAAACGACGGCGTAAACCTCCGCCTGCCGAGCGGCCGCGCATCCGCCTCAGGCAAGGCCTGGGGCAATCTCGACTACGACGTCAACCTCTTGCTCGCCGACAAGGCATGGGACAACAACGGGCAGCTCCACATGGACATCTTCGGCTTCGACGGGTTCCTCGGCGACGTGATGACGGTGAACCTGGCTTACAAGCCGTACTTCGAGGTGGAGCGGCGCAAGTACCGCTTCCGCATACTCAACGCCTCCGTGGCGCGCTTCTTCAAGATCGCGCTCAGCGACGGGTCGCCGATGATACAGATCGGAAACGACGGGAACCTCTTGCCGAACCCCGTCGTGCTCACAGAACTCGACGAGCAGGGGATAGCCGAGCGGTATGACATCGTCATAGACTTCTCCCGCTATAGCATCGGGCAGACAGTCGACATGGTGAACCTGGCAGAGCACCAGGACGGCAGGAGGCCGCACGAGGACCTGACGCTCGCGGAGGCGCTGTCGGGCAACTCTGACGACCCGTGCGTCGGCAGGTTCCTGCGGTTCAAGATAGTGCGCAACCCGGCCCAACCGGATATTAGCCAGGTCCCTGCCACGCTGATCCCCAACCCCGACCTGTCAAACATCCCGGTGGCGCGCGAGAGGACTTTCGAATTCGGCCGCGGCGCCGACCAGACGACCTTCGACCCGGTCTCGAGCGCCTTTGAAGGCGACTGGGGCATCAAGACCAACAACGGCAGTATGCTACTGGCGGACTTCGGCCGCATATCGGCGATGCCCAGGTTCGGGACGCGCGAGATATGGACCTTGAAGAATGGCGGGGGCGGATGGGACCACCCCATACACATACACTTCGAGGAGTGCCAGACACTGAAGCGCAACGGGAGTGCGGCGAACGTGCCGCCGTGGGAGAGAGGCCGCAAGGACGTATGGCGGCTCCGCCCATCCGGGTCCGTCACCCTCACGTTGCAGTTCCGCGACTGGGGCGGGATGTTCATGGAGCACTGCCACAACACGACGCACGAAGACAACGCCATGTTACTCAGGTGGGAGATAAACGACGGCGGGCCGCCATTCTTGAGGCCGCTGCCTACGCCTATCCCCAGGCCGCAGGGCGTCGATTTCGTGCCTCCGACCGAGATACTGCCGAACGCAGACTGATGCGGCGCGTAAAGCGACACCGGACGGAAAGAATGTTTCCGCAGAAAGGTTCACTCCGAAAGGAGAAAGGAGTTAGATATGAATTCAGTGCGAAACAAGTATAGAAGGAGATCGTTATTCGGTTCCTTCGCGCTATCGCTGCTTGTCATCGCGGGGCTGGTGTTGGGCAGCGCGCCCGCTCAGGCCGATGCCGTCGAAAGCACCCTGACGATACCGGTCTCCGGCAATTTCACCTCATCAAACGGGACCAGATTCACGGTCTCCGGAAACGTGGTAGTTAAATGCTCCGCAGTAGTGGGTGAAGCAGGTGTCGAACCCTTTGTGATAATCACGTTCGATGCTACCGGCTTGACGGTATCGAGCGGGTCGGGCGCAAACCTGAAGACGTATGATACAAGGGGTTTCCAGGTCATCAAGACCAGACCGTTAGTGGCTACAGACGTGATAACGGTAGCGGTCCCTAGCATCGAGACCGGCGGCGCGCTCACGGCGGCCGATCGGTACAATGCGACGTTCACCCTCAACTTCAACGCCGCGGGACAGATCACGAGTGGAACGGTCACTGCCGCCGCCGCAACGGCCACCCAATAGACGATGTGGCAGCGGGTCGGCGGGCCGCCGCCCTGGCGCATCCGGCGTCAATACGTCGGGGCTCCAGAGGCGGCCCGCCGCCTGCGCTGTCGCTGGCGGTGATGAAATCGGTGAGACAGCCATAAGTCACCGCCGGCGGCGTGCGCGCACAGAGGCTATGGACCGACGCGGTTCAAAGATCAAGGAGATGTTCGCTATGAGTAGCAGGTCACTTAAACTATTCGTGATAGGAGCGCTGATGCTCAGCACTCCTCTGTTTATACGCTCCCAAGGCACCACCGCCGACACCTCGCAGCAGCAGCAAGAGATCATATATGTCTGCCCCATGCACGCGGAGGTGACCTCGTCAAAGCCGGGCAAGTGCCCCAAGTGCGAAATGAACCTCAAGCAGGTATCGGCCGCCGACACTTCGCAGCAGCAGCAGGACGTCGTATACGCCTGCCCCATGCACCCGGAGGTAAAGTCGAAGACCGCCGGCGCCTGCCCCAAGTGCGAGATGAAGCTCAAGCAGGTGTCCACGTTAGAAGTTGCGGCGTCGCGCACGCGCTACGGGCCAGACTATTTCCCCAACTTCACGCTGACCACGCAGGACAAGAAGCAAGTCCGCTTCTACGACGACTTGCTGAAGGATAAGATCGTCGCCATAAACCTCATCTACACGACCTGTAAGTATAAATGCCCGGTCGAGACGGCGCTGCTGGCGCAGGTCCAGAAAATACTGAGCGATGAGGTCGGGAAAGATATCTTCTTCTATTCGATCAGCATCGAGCCGAAGCACGACACGCCTGAGGTGCTCAAGGCTTACGCAGAGAAGTTCAAGGTGGGGCCAGGGTGGCTGTTCCTGACAGGAAAGGAAGACGAGATAGAGCAGATAAGCAAGAAGCTGGGACTCTATTCGAGGCCGGTCCCGTCGGACCCTGACGGGCACACGCCGACGCTGTTGATCGGCAACGTTGCGACGGGCAACTGGATGAGGCTGTCGGCGCTCGACAACGTGAGGTTCCTTGCCCGCAAGCTCACCGAATTGATAGACAACAGGCGACGCCCGAGGCCGGAGATTCTGGAGGGCGTGGCGAAATCGGCCCCAATCAACATGGACACGGGGAAGTACCTGTTCGGCCAACGATGCTCCGCCTGCCACACCATCGGAGAGGGACACAAAGTTGGGCCGGACCTGATAGGTGTGTCGAATAGGCGCAACCCTCAGTGGCTGCGGCGCTACATCTCGGTGCCGGACAAGGTGCTCGCCGAGAAGGACCCCATTGCCATGTACCTGTTTGATAAGTACAAGGAAGTGCGAATGCCAAACCAGGGGCTGCACGAGGTCGACGTGGCCGTGATACTCGGCTATATAGACTCGCGGACGGCCGCCCTGCGCTCGGCCGAGCCGGCAGGAAAGAAGCCTGCCGAGGCGAAGCAGAATGAGGAGAAATGATTCGGTGGTCGAGCCCACGGGCACTGGGGTAAAAACACGTTGATGGTGAAATTGTAGGGGCAGCCCTTGTGGCTGCCCGCGACCCGTCAGAACGGGTTCCCCGCGTTAGCGCGATTACGTCATCGTCCTTACGGACGATCCGGGCGGGGACAAGCCCCGCCCCTACAATCTTGCTTCAACTTGCTTTTACCCCGCTACAGACTCACTTTGAAATTTGCACCACGATCATGTACTTTTTATACATGAAGTAGCTCTGTATAGGGAGGAAGCCGGTTTTGCCGCCCCGTGTGAATCGGAGGCGGCATTCCCTTATTGCCTACCCCGCCGCTTTCGGCCGCATCGAGGTTAGCGGCGGCGGATCTTATCGTTTTATCCGGCTTCGCGAGGACGGCTTGTGTTAGCCGAAAAAGATTCCTAGCTACGAAGACCATCTCACCGCAACGCGGTGTGGCTCTCTGAATCCTGGCGATCATTGGGGGTGTTATGAAATCCAGAACGTCTGCCCGCCTGTCTTACACATTATTGTTCGTCATTGTCGTATCTCTCGTCGCCGGCGTCCGGACCGTTTCAGCCGCTCCGCCGGCGCCGTCGCCGGTTTCTCCGTCAGACGGGTCAACCGTCGGCGAGCCATTCATCATCGCCTGGACAGCGGTCAGCGACCCAAGCGGGATCATCGGTTATAACTGGCAGGTCAGCTCGTCCTCCGCCTTCACGTCCGTGATCCTTCAAGCCTCAACCAACGGCGCGTTGCAGGATACCGTCAGCGGCCTGGCCAACGGCACCTATTTCTGGCGCGTCCAGGCCGTCAGCGGCGCGTTCGTCCAAGGGGCCTGGTCCCAGCCAAGCAGCTTCACGGTCGTGGGCGCAGACACGGGCGCGCCCAGTCTCGGGCCGCCGAGAGGCTACTCCACGTTCCACCCGTCGGAAGTGATGACTTTCAATTGGAGCGCGGCGCCGAACGCCGCCACCTATGTACTTCAGTATTCTACTGACGCGAGCTTCCCCATCTCTACGCGCGGCGAGTTCAACAACATCCCCAATACTACATTCTCATTTGCCATCGCCAACCCCGAAGGCAATTATTTCGCGCGCGTCTTCGCCGTGGATGCAAGCGGCGTCTTCAGCCCGCCGTCGAACGTCATCAGCTTCTCGGTCTTCTTTAGAAACCCGCTGCCGCCGCCGCCCTCTCCTGTCGCGCCGGCGAACGGGACAACTCTGACGCTGCCGGTCACGATCTCGTGGACGGATGTTCCCAACCCGCAGCCGAGCGGGTACGAACTTCAGATCGCGCGCGACTCCGGATTCTCCTCCATCGAGGTGCAAGACTCGCAGCTTACCGACTCGACGCGACAGATACTGTCGCTCACCTCGGGGACTAAGTTCTGGCGCGTGCGCTCCGCGCAGGGCGCGGCCTCGCCCACGACTGCCGCGGTGACCGCCTGGTCTGCAACCAGCACGTTCGTAGTCAGCTCGGCCCCTGCCGCGCCTGTCTCCGTGACGCTCGCCAAGGACCCGCTCTACAGCGGCGAGACGGTCGCGGTCGCGGTGCAGCTCACGGCCGCGGTCCCGGCGGCCGGCGCTTCTATCAACCTAACCAGCTCGAACCCGAGCGCGCTGCCCGTCCCGCCCACGGTCACGATGCCCGGCAATACCGCCTGGATGCAGTTCCAGGTGCAGGCGGGGCAGGTGACCGCGCCGACGCCTATTACGCTCACGGCGACGCTCAACTCTCGTTCCGCCTCGGCGCAATTCACCTTGCTGCCGCCTTCATTAAGGACGTTGATTATTTCGCCGAGCACCATCAGCGGCGGCGCGCAGCCGCAAGGTCTCGTCCTGCTCAACGGGCAGGCCCCCGCGGGCGGAGCCCTGGTGAGTCTCTCAAGCAACTCGCCGTCTGTGAGCCCGCCCTCTTCGGTGCTTGTCGCGGCCGGAAGTTCCTCCGCCGCGTTCGCGATCCCGACGAGCGCCGTGACGGCGAACACCACCGCAACCGTCACGGCGAGCTACAACGGCGCGTCCGCGCAGGCGCAGGTCACGCTGACGCCCCAGCAGCAGCCCTTATCGCTGACGCTTGATCCGACCTCGACGATCGGGTCGGGCGGTAGCTCGTTCGCCACCGTCAGGGTCGCGTCGCCCTCTTCCACCGACCAGTTTTTGCAGGTTGCAAGCAGCAACCCCGCGGTCGCCTCGGTGCCCAGCGTTATGGTGATTCCCGCAGGCACGACGGCCGGCGGCTTCAACATCTTCACTAACGCCGTCAGCACCCAGACCGTCGTCACGATCTCCGTCTCCGGCGGGGGCGTCACCAGGAGCGCAAACCTGACGGTAAATCCCACAGCGCCGGCCCCGCCGCCGACGCCTGCCGCGCCGAGCCTTCTGTCGCCCCCATCCAACGAGAGGGTCCCGCAGCCGATCACCTTCGACTGGACGGACGTCGCCAACGCTGCGAGTTACGAGATACAGATTGACGATTCGAGCAACTTCACCGCGCCGCTCACATTCCGCCAGACGGTGTCCGTGTCGCAGGCGACGGTTACTGGCCTGCCCGCGCAACGGCTCTTCTGGCGCGTGCGCGCCTTCAACTCTGCAAACGTCGCCGGCCCCTTCTCCGGGTCGCGTCGGTTCACTGCACAAGCCGCGCCCGCCGCGGTTAGCCTATCCGCCGTGAGCGTGAGCCCGACATCGATTGTCGGCGGCGGCTCTGCGCAAGGCACGGTCACGTTGACAGGGGCGGCCCCGTCGGGCGGCGCTCTAGTAACGCTCTCCGACAACAGCGCGTCGGCCTCGGTCCCTGCAAGCGTAACGGTGCCAGCCGGGGCGACGAGCGCCGGCTTTAACATCACAACATCGGCTGTTTCGGCATCGACGGCCGTCACTATAACCGGGTCTTTCGGGGGAGCGACAAGGAGCGCGACGCTCACCGTCCAACCTCAACCGGCGGGCGTGTCTCTTTCGACTTTGACCGTCAACCCGACGAGCGTAGTCGGCGGCAACTCGTCACAAGGGACGGTGACTTTGACCGGTCCCGCACCGTCAAACGGCGCAGTCGTCACGGTGTCGGACAACTCGACCTCGGCCAGCACGCCGACAAGCGTGACTGTCGCGGCCGGAGCGACGAGCGCGACGTTTACGATCGCGACCGGCACCGTGAACGCGACGACGTCAGTGACGATCACAGCCTCTTTCGGCGGCGTGACCAGGACGGCGACGCTGACTCTGACGGCTCAACCGCCACCGCCTCCCGCGGGCGATACGGTCGCCATACAGCGTGCGGAGTTTTCCAGCGGCCGCTTGCGCGTCGAAGCGACCAGCACAAGCTCGAACGCAACGCTTACGGTCTTCGTCACGTCGACAAACGCCCAAATCGGCGTCTTACAGAATGATGGCGGGGGCCGCTATCGTGGAGAGTTCAACTGGCCTTCGAATCCCGGAAACATCACGGTCCGAAGCAGCCTCGGCGGGTCGGCATCGAGAACCGTCTCGTCGAACTAGAACAAGGGCATCTGAGATTTCAAATTTGATATTTGAAATCTCAGATGCCTTTTTACATGTTGCGGTAATTCGGGCCGCCGCCGCCTTCGGGCGGGACCCAGTTGATTATCTGGTAGGGGTCCATGATGTCGCACGTCTTGCAGTGAACGCAGTTCGAGAAGTTGACCTGGAGCCTTCGCTTGCCCTCGCCCGCGTCGACCATCTCATAGACATTAGCCGGGCAAAAATTCTCGCACGGGTTGCCGTACTCCGCGGTGCAGCGGTCGACGCAGATGTTTAAGTCTACGACCTTGAGGTGCGAAGGCTGGTCTTCGTCGTGGTGCGTGCTCGAATAATAGACGTCCGTCAGCTTGTTGAACGTCAGCTTGTCGTCGTACTTGAGCCCCGCGTATCGGCCCTCTTTGCCGTGCCCATCGACCGCGGAGAGTTTCCGCATGTGTTGATGGCCCGCCTTGATGGGGAGCCTTCTCGGCAAGCGCCCGCCGGTCACCGAAGATATGCCCGCCGTGACCAGCCCGAGCATCCGACCTTTATCAAACGCCTGGTGGAAGTTCCTCGACTTGTAAAGCTCGCGGCCGATGTAGCTCTCTTTTAGCCGCTTGTCGAACGCACCGAGCTTTGCGCGCGAGTAATCTCCGGCGATCAAAGCTTCCAGTATCGTCTCGGCCGCGAGCATCCCCGCCTTGATCGCCGTGTGAATGCCCTTGAGCCGCTCGCCGTTCAGCATGCCCGCCGAATCGCCGATAATCATCACGCCGTCGGCGGTGAACTGCGGCATCGTGTACCACCCGCCGACCGGCATCGCCTTCGCGCCGTAGCGGACCATCTTGCCATCTTTAAGAAGCTCGGCGATAAGCGGGTGCGTCTTGAACCGCTGAAACTCGTGATGCGGATCGATGTGCGGGTCGCGGTAGTCGAGCCCGACCGCGAGCCCTATGTCGATGATGCGGTCGCGCATGCCGTAGACCCACGAGCCGCCGAACGTGTGCGAGTCGAGCGGCCAGCCCAGCGTGTGGATCACCGACCCCGGCGGAAAACGGTCGTCGGGCGCCTCCCACAGCTCCTTAATCCCGACCGAGTAGACCTGGGGGTCGCTGTCGCGGTCCAGGTTCAGTCTATCAACCAGTTGCTTTGTGAGCGACCCGCGCACGCCTTCGCCCAGCACTGTAACTTTCGCGACGATGTCGACGCCGGGCTCGAAATTAGGCTTAGCCTTCCCGGTCTTATCTATGCCCTTGTCACCCGTGCGAACGCCCGTCACACTCTCGCCTTCGTAAAGCATCTGCGCGCCGGGGAATTCGGGGAAGATGTTGACGCCGGCCTCTTCGCACTTTTCGCCCATCCATCGCACGAGGCGGTTGAGCGAGACGACGTAGTTGCCATGATTGCGGAGCGGGGGCGGGATTATCGGCGCGCTAATCTTGCCGCTCTCGGTCAAATAGTAGACCTTCTCTTCGCCGACCGGCGCTTCAAGCGGCGCACCTTCGTTCTCGAAATCCGGGATCAGCTCTCTGAGGCTTATGGGGTCGAGCACCGCGCCCGAAAGCTGGTGCGCGCCGATCTCCTTTGCCTTCTCGATGACTGCGATGCTCACCTCGTCGAGCCGCTTGCCGCCCGCCTCTTTCGCCGTCTTGTTGTGCGCCTCGATCAGCTTCGAGAGGTGAAGCGCGCAAGAGAGGCTCGCCGGCCCTGCTCCCACCAGGAGGACATCCATTTCAAGTGTTTCTCTTTCAAACATAAGACCTCAGTAGCCAGTAGCCAGTAGTCAGTAGCTTAGATTCTACTGGCTACTGTCTACTGACTACTGGCTACTCTTGCTTCGCTTTTCGGATCTCGCCCGTGAGCGCGGGAACGATCTCGAACAGGTCGCCGACGATCCCGTAGTCGGCTATGTCAAAGATAGGCGCTTCGGGGTCTTTGTTAATGGCGACGATGGTCTGCGAGTTCTTCATCCCGACGACGTGCTGGATCGCGCCCGATATGCCGACGGCGAGGTAGAGCTTCGGCGAGACGGTCTGGCCTGAGCTGCCGATCTGGCGGTCCATCGGGAGCCACTCGTTGTCGCAGATCGGGCGAGACGCCGCGATCTCTGCGCCGAGCGCTTTGGCAAGCTCCTCGACGATGGCGATATTCTCCTGGCTCTTGATCCCGCGCCCGACCGCGACAATGAGCGGGGCCTGCGACAGGTCGACGGCCTGTTTCGCCTCCTGAAACTTCTCTTCAGGCTGCGTGCGGATCGTCACATCGGACAGGTCTATCTCAATCGCCTCGACGCGCGCGGCCGCCTCCCCGGCCTCGGCCAAATCGGCGCGGTAGGCGCCCGCCTGGAACGAAGCGAAGACCGGGGGCTCGGCCGAAACCCTGACGTCAGTGTTGATCTTGCCCTGAAATATCTGGCGTGTGAAAACCACTTCATTCCCGTCTACGCGATAGCCTATGCAGTCGGGGACGAAGCTCTTGCCGAGCGCCGACGTAAGGCGCGGCGCGAAGTCTCGCACCTGGTAGGTGTGGCTCAAGATGACGTACCGCGGGTTGAGTTTTTCCACGACGCGGCGCAGCGCGGCCGTGTAGCCGTCGGGCGTGTATTCGGCGAGCTTCGCGTCTTCGACCGTGTAAACGACTTCGACCTTTTTCGCCGCCACGTCTGTCGCGACGTTCGAGACTCCCGAGCCTAATACCACGGCCGATACTTTTTCGCCGGTCTCGCCCGCGATCCGCTGCGCCGCCACCATCGCTTCATACGAGGTGCGGTTCAGGACTCCGTCGCGCTGTTCTATAAAAAGAAGTATTCCCTCGCTCATCATTCCTCCAGTGCTGAGTGCTGAGTCCTGAGTCCTGAGTAATAGTCTTTCACTCAGCACTCAGCACTCAGCACTCAGGACTTCTTATAACACTCTTGCATCGAAGCGGAGCTTCTCGACCAGCTTCGCCGCCGCCTCGGCGGGCTTGCCTTCGATCATCTCCGTGCGCTTGGTCTTCTCGGGCAGGTAGGCGCGCTCGATCGTCTGCGTCGGCTTCAAGTCTTCGGCCGTCAGGCCGAGGTCGGCGGCTTTCACGTCGCGTATCTCTTTTTTCTTCGCCGACATTATGCCCTTGAGCGTGGCGTAGCGTAGCTGGTTGATGCCCGACTGGATCGTCAGCAGCGCGGGCATCGGCGTCCGCACCCACTGAAACCAGCCGCTCTCAAGCTCGCGTTTGACTCGCACGCTTCCCTCTTCGGGCTGCACCTCCATGACGATAGTCGCGCTCGGCAGGTCCAGCTTCTCGGCCAGGATCAAGCCCACCTGCGCGAAGCCATAATCGTCCGACTGAAGGCCCGTGAAGATCAGGTCGAACTTCTCGTCCTTGAGCGCGGCCGCGAGCGCGCGCGCGATGGCCGCCGCGTCCGTGGCCTGGTCGAAGGCCGGGTCGTTCAGGTGTATGGCGCGGTCCGCGCCCTTAGCGAGCGCCTCTTTTATAGACTGCCGTACGCGCTCGGGACCGAGGCTGATGACTACGACTTCGCCGCCGTGCTTCTCTTTCTGCCGCAAAGCCTCTTCGAGCGCGTAGGCGTCGGCCTCGCTCATCTCATAACTCATGTCGCGCTCGTCTATCCACTTCTGGTCTCCCGCGATTCGCAGTATCGAGTCTTTCTTCGGCACCTGTTTCAAACAAACGACTATGTTCATGCATTAACCTTTGAGACTTCAAATTTGAAATTTGATACTTCAGGGCGCCGCTCTATTGTCCGTTCGACTGCTCGTAACGTTTCATCAACAGCGCGGCGTTCGTGCCGCCGAACCCGAACGAGTTCGACAGCGCGTATCTGATCTGTGTCCGGCGAGCCGTGTTAGGCACGTAATCGAGATCGCAATCGGGGTCTGGCTTCTCGTAATTCGCCGTCGGCGGCGCGACCTGATCGCGGAGCGCGAGCGCGAGCACGCCCGCCTCGACCCCGCCGGCCGCACCGAGCAGGTGGCCCATCATCGATTTGGTCGAGCTTACGGGGATCGAATAGGCGGAGTCGCCGAAGACGCGCTTGATCGCCATCGTTTCGAGCTTGTCGTTGTAGAACGTCGACGTGCCGTGCGCGTTTATGTAGTCGACTTCGTGCGGCTCGATGCCCGCGTCGTTTATCGCGTTAGTCATTACGCGCACCGCGCCGTCGCCGTCTTCCGATGGCTGAGTGATGTGAAACGCGTCGGCCGACATGCCGTAGCCTATCATCTCGGCGTAGATCTTCGCGCCGCGCGAGCGCGCATGCTCAAGCTCTTCGAGTATCAATATGCCCGCGCCTTCGCCTATGACGAACCCGTCGCGGTCGGCGTCAAACGGGCGGCTCGCCCGCTCGGGCTCGTTGTTGCGGGTCGAGAGCGCGCGCATAGCGGCAAAGCCCCCGACCCCCATCGGCGTTATGGCGGCTTCGGCCCCGCCGCATATCATCGCGTCGGCGTCGCCGCGCTGGATGATCTTGAAGCTGTCGCCCACGGCATGCGCGCCCGTCGAGCATGCCGTACAGGTGGCCGAGTTCGGCCCGCGCGCGCCGTAGCGTATCGAGACCTGGCCCGCGGCCAGGTTGACGATGGCCGCCGGGATGAAGAACGGCGATATTTTGCCGGGCCCGCCCCTTAAGAACTTCTCGTGCTCGCGCTCGATGACGCCGAACCCGCCTATGCCCGAGCCTATGTATGAGCCCACGCGCGTGGCGTTTTGTTCGGTTATCGCCAGGCCCGAATCGTCCATAGCCTCCTGCGAGGCGGCGATGGCGTAGTGGATGAAGAGGTCCATCTTCTTGACCTCTTTCTTCTCGATGAACTTCAGCGGGTCAAACTCCTTCACCTCACTCGCTATGCGGACAGGGAAGTTCGAGACATCGAACCGGGCGATGGCCCCGACCCGGCTGCGGCCGGCGAGCAGACTCGACCAGACCTCTTCTTTGGTATTGCCCGAGCCGCAAATCAGGCCGATGCCTGTAACGACAACACGACGATTCAAAGCCATTTCCTCCAACTGGAGAAGCAGTAAAACCCTGACCGGTTACTTCGAGTGCTTCTCGATGTATTCGATCGCGTCACGGACGCTGGTAATCTTCTCCGCGTCCTCATCCGGTATCTCTATGTTGAACTCTTCCTCGAACCTCATCACCAGCTCTACCGTGTCGAGCGAGTCCGCGCCCAGGTCGTCGATGAAGCGCGCGTTCGGCGTGACTTCCGACTCGTCTACGCCAAGCTCGTCAACTATTATCTGTTTTACCCTTTCCTCAACCGAACCTTCTGCCATTTTCTAGCTCCTCCTAACAGTATTCATATTGTAGTTCCAAGAATCTTTAAGTCCATATCGCATTATGCGCCGCGCGCCGCGCGGTTGTCGAACCGTATTAAGAGCCGCAAGCCGCGATTGCCTCTTCGAGCGTTTCGGGCGAGTCTACGTTCAAGATATCGCAGTCGCGGTCGATCTGTCGGATCAGCCCCGAAAGCACTTTGCCCGGCCCTATCTCGACGAAGCGCGTCACGCCCTGATCGACTAGCAGCCTTACCGAATCGCTCCAGCGGACGGGGCTCGCCACCTGCCGGATGAGGGCCGCGCGGGCCTCCGCGCCGGAGGTCGTCATACGGGCGTCGACGTTAGTCACAAGCGGCACATTCAAATCCAAAAACTCGATCTCGTCAAGCACGGGCGCGAGACGGTCGGCCGCGGGCTTCATCAGCTCGCAATGAAACGGCGCGCTGACCGCGAGCAATACCGCGCGGCGTATGCCCTTCTCTTTGGCGATACTGACGGCGTGCTCCACTGCGGACTTATGGCCCGCGATCACGGTCTGTCCCGGCGAGTTAATGTTGGCCGGCGCGCAGACGCCGAGAGCTGATGCTTCATGGCAAAGCGCGTTCACTTTATCGAGGTCGCCGCCGATCAACGCCGCCATCGCGCCTTCGCCCTGCGGGACCGCCTCCTGCATAAATAGCCCGCGTTTGCGAACTACGCGGAGCGCGTCTTCGAGCTTCAACGATCCTGCGGCCACAAGCGCCGTGTACTCGCCGAGCGAATGGCCCGCGACGAAATCGGCCTTCGGGCCTCGCTCTTCAAAGGCGCGCAGGGCGGCGATCGATGTCGCGAGAATAGCGGGCTGCGTGTTTGCCGTGAGCTTCAGCTCTTCGTCCGGCCCTTCGAAGCAGAGGCTCGACAGCCTCATCCCTAGGACGCTATCGGCCTCTTCGAAGACGCGGCGCGCGGCGGGTATTTGTTCGGCCAGCGCCTTGCCCATCCCCGCCGCTTGCGAGCCCTGTCCCGGAAACACGAAGGCTGTCTTTTTGTCCGTGCTCATTCTTCAGATCGCCGCGATGGCTTGCCCCAGCTCCTTTTCGATCTTGGCGTTGACATCGCCCCGGCAGTAGTCGCGGGCGACGCCGATGGCGTTGCGTATGGCCTTCGAGCTCGACCGGCCGTGACAGATCACCGCGACGCCTTTTATGCCCAACAGCGGCGCGCCGCCGTATTCGGCGTAATCGATTCGCTGCTTGAACTTCTGGAACGCGGGCCGCGTAAGCAGCGCGCCCGCCTTTGCCGACAGCGAAGCCTTGAGCTCCTGTTTGAGCAGACGCATCAAGACCTCGACGACGCCCTCGCTGGTCTTGAGCGCGATGTTGCCCGTGAACCCGTCGCAGACGATCACGTCGACCTGGCCTGTGAACATGTCGCGCCCTTCGACGTTGCCTATGAAGTTGATGTGCGAGTTCTTGAGCAGCTTGAAGGCCTCTTTCGTAAGGTCGTTCCCTTTGATCTCTTCTTCGCCGATCGATAGCAGCCCGACGCGCGGGTGCTTAACGCCCACGATGACGCTGGAATAGAACGAGCCCATGACTGCGAAATCGTAAAGGTGCGTCGGCTTGCATTCGGCGTTCGCGCCCACGTCTAAGATGACGCTGCCGCGCCCTGTGAGCGTAGGCAGCACGGCCGCCAGCGCCGGCCGGTCTACCCTCGGCAGAGTGCCGATGACGAGCTTCGAAGTCATCATAACCGCGCCGGTGTTTCCGGCGCTCACCAGGGCCTGCGCCTTGCCTTCGCGAACGAGCTGGGCCGCGACGCGTATGGAGCTGTTGCGCTTGCGGCGGACGGCCGTAGCCACGGGGTCATCCATCGTGACCACCTCGCGGGCGTCTACTATCTCGATTGAAGAACTGCGCCAGTGGCGTGAGCCTCCGAGCGCGCGGCCCCTGCGGTGGCGGTCGAGCTCGGGTTGAATATCTTCGGACCGCCCGACCAGGATGATGCCGACGCCGAAGTCGCGGGCGGCTTCAATCGCCCCTTCGACCTCGTTGGCGGGGGCGTAATCGCCCCCCATTGCATCCACAGCGATCTTTAGCATTATTTAGATTTCAAATTTGAGATCGCGGCGCGCGTAAGCGCATCATCCGCCATCCAAATTACTCTTCGGCTTTCGGCTCGATGGCTACGCGCCCTCTGTAGAAGCCGCACTTCGGGCAGACGCGGTGCGGCGGGCGGGGCTCCCCGCAGTTCGGACAGTTGCCCACGGCGGGCGGGACCAGGTGATCGTGCGCCCGGCGCTTGCCCGTGCGAGACTTTGAATGTTTCCTCTTAGGATTTGGCATTACCTACTACTCCCTCAATTATCAGATTTAAACTCTTTGAGCGCGGCCCAGCGCGGGTCCGTCTGCTCGACTCTACAGTCGCACTGCTGCTCGTTCAAATTCCCGCCACACTCCGGGCACAACCCGCGACAGTCGCTGTCGCAGAGCCTCGACATAGGCATGGCGAGCTCTATCTGCTCGCGCACAACGTCGTCGAGGTCTATACAATCGTCAACGTAGAAGGCCGTCGAAAGATCATCCCCGCCAAGCTCTTTCTCTTCCAGCGGGCTTGCGGGCCTGACGGCGGGCACGTACAGCAGATCGAAGCTCTGATCTACGGGCGTCGAGAAGGCCGTCAAGCAACGGTCGCAAGCGTACTCGACCGTGGCCTTCACCCCGCCAACGAGCTTCACCTTTGCTCCGTCGCGGGTGGCGTGTAAATCGAGAGCCGGGCGGCCGACGATGCGGCTGTCTTCGCCCCTCAAGTGGGGTTCGCCCTCACCGTAAGTGTGATGGACCGCGAGCCCCTCCTCTTCGCTTATATGGTTTATGTTGACTACCATCCCCGGCTTTCCCGCGCCCATATGGCGAACGATTCGGCGCACAGCAAAAGATATTCATTATATAGGTGGCGCCGGGTTTGTCAACCAGGGCTCCGTCCCACAAATCATAACATTTCGGAACTTTGGGTTTACTCGGGCGTGGTTACTAAGGGTATAATTAATGGGGATAAACCTATAAAGAAGGCGACACGCCCGGATGGCAACAGTCACTCATCAGGCGCAGGCGGTAGGAATCGGGGGCAGTCGGTCGGTTGAAACGGCTAACGACCACGAGCTGCTGGCCGCAATCAGGGACGGCGACGAGGCGGCGTTCCAGGAGATCGTGCGCCGATATCGCAACCCCATAACGAATTTCGTCTACCGGATGATTGACGATTACGAGAGGTCTGTCGAGTTGGCTCAGGAAACCTTCATTCGAGTCTATACGAGCGCGTCTCGCTATCAGGCGAATTACAGCTTCTCGACTTACATCTATCGCATAGCGACGAACCTGGCTATCAGCGAGCTCCGCCGGCGCAAGCGGCGCAAGTTCGTGTCGCTCTTGACGCCGTTTACCGGCGACGACGGCGAGCCGGTCGAGATAGATCCGCCCGACGCCAACCCGCTGCAAGACGAGGCGCTCATAGACAACGAGCGACGCAGGGCGGTGGCCCGCGCCATCTCGTCTTTGCCGGAAAAGTACCGCGCTGCCATCGTGCTGCGCGACGTCGAAGGACTGAGCTACGACCGCATAGCCGAGGTGCTCAAGCTCTCGGAAGGGACCGTGAAATCACGCATCAACCGCGCTCGCAACCTCTTGAAGGAGAAGCTGAGCGCGTACGTTTAAGCCGAGTTTGTTCGAGGCTAGGATGGGAATACTATGAACGGGTGTAAACAGATAAAGGCAATCATTGACGAAGCGGAGAGGCCCGAGGCGCTCGACTACGGCGCGAGCCAGCACATGGCCTCCTGCGCAGATTGCAGCCAGTTCGCCGACGAGCGGGCGAAGCTCAAGGCGTTGCTGGCCGAGGTGGGGCGTGTGAGCGCGCCGGCCGATTTCGATTTCAAGCTGAAGGCGCGTCTGGCCGAGGTCAAGGGGCGTAGGAATTTCTTAGGGCTCTCGCCGGCTGGCTATCTTAAGCTCGGCGGCGCGATGGCCGCGCTCGTCATAGCGGTCGTAGCCGCGCAAACGGGCGGCCTCTTTACGGCCGACAACACGGTTGCGCCCCCCGCCGAAGAGACGGCGGCTGTTCAACCTTTCAACCCGCAGCGCACCGATGTCGTGCAGCCCATGCCTCCTGCAATCAGGTCTGAAGAGCCGGATCGCGTAGCGATCGCAGCGATTAATGTCAGTCAGAGAGGTCAGAGGCGGCACGTGCGTCCGGCCCCAGAGCCTGTGCGAGCGTTCGTCACAGAAGGCGGCACGACGGTCTTGATGCGCGGGCCTGCGGGCGAGCTCGAAGTCCCCGTGCCTACGGTCAGCGTGGGCGCGCAGTCGCTGATGTACGTCGGTTCGAGGCGCCACACGGCGCACGCGGTATCAACATCATTCTAGTTTTTTTCATCAGGCGCGAAGTTTTTGTCTATGCATAGAAGAGCAGCATTAGCATTAATGACGGTCCTGGCCTGTGCCACGCTCGCCGGCGCACAGTACAAGAGTCAGGCCGCGGCCGAAGAGAAAGCGCCATGGGTCGTCTCGGTCGTTCACACCGTCGACCTTCATAAGTTCGTCACGCAGATAAGCAAGCAGCAAGAGGTCCGGGTCGGCGTGCCGGGCTCGGCCCCGCAGAAGATTGTTAACGTCGCGACGGGGCTCGTAGTCGACGAAAGCGGGCACGTAGTCACGCGCCTGGCCTACCTCGACCCCGAAGACAAAAATCCGCAGATCTCCGTGCGGACTAGCTCGGGCGCGACCTTGCCCGCGCGCGTCGTGGGCGTAGATTGCGCGACAGGCTTCGCCATCCTTGCAGTCCCTTCGCTGAAAGTAAGCCTGCCCGCGATAGCTACGGCCGCGAGCGTGGCGAACGGGACGGCGGTCAAGATCATAAGCGCCGATTTCGTGCCGAAGACCGGCCAACAAGACAAAGCCAGCCAGCAGTACGGGTCGCCCGCCATCAAAATCACGCAAGGCCGCGTCAGCACCGAAAGCATCTACGCGCCCGCGCGAGGCGCGCTGACGCTCTACGCGGGCCGATTGCTCTCGCGAAACGATGGCAGCATCGTCACGACCTTCGAGAATAAGGTCATCGGCCTTGCCCAGTACGCAGGTTACGGCAGGGCCTACCTGTTCCCCATCGAGCTGATACGCGACACGGTCGCAAAGCGAGTCATCGAGAAGAAGGACTCGGTGCCGGCCGGCTGGCTCGGGGCCAAGGGCCACAGCATAGCGCTGCTGACGGAAGCGGAGCGGGCCGTGCTCGGGGTCAAGAACAAGTCTGGCGTCATCGTAAAACAGGTGCTCCCGAACAGCCCCGCCGCCACGGGCGGGCTCCTGACCAACGACGTTATACTCGGCGTCGATAACGTAAACGTAGTCAGCGACGTCGACCTGGGCGCGCTCCTGTCATCCATGCCTTCGGGGAAGGCCATTGAGCTGAAAGTTTTGAGAAACAGCGAGCCGGTAAAGCTCGACGTTGTGCTCGGCGCTAAGGCATACACAGGGCCTAACATTGAGCTCCTCGTCCACCAGCAGCAGTCGGGCGAAGAGCGTTCCAAGCGCGACGAGCTTGAGGCGCGGTTAAACGAGCTCGCCATCCAGTTGAGAGAGGTGAGCGACAGGCCGGCCCGTTCGAAAGAACGCGAAGAGGCTGTGCGCGAATTAGAGATAGAGATGCGCCAGATTCACGACGCGATCCGCGCGATCGACCTCAAGCTCGATTCGCCGACAAGCCCGTCGATCGCCAGCACGGACGTGCCGCGCATCACTTTCCCGATCGGGGTCGTGGCCCGTCTGGTCAGCCCGCAGCTCGCAAACAACCTCGGCGCGAAAGGCGGCGTGCTGGTCGACTCCGTGAAGAAAGACAGCCCGGCCGACCGCGCGGGGATCAAAGCCGGAGACATTATCGTGGGTACGCAGGGGCGACCGCCGATGACGCCAAGCCAGATCAAAGAGGTCTTCGCGGTCCGCCACGGGATGATCCCGCTCAGCATCGTCCGTGATAGACAGGCCCTCATAATAAAGGTCAATAATCCCTAAATCAGATTTCGTCTCAACACGGCGATCCCTTTCGACACCGGCCTTGCGGTTTGCAATCCGCGTGTGATAGTTACCATCACTTGCTGATGAAGACCGCTATCACTCGCGAGCGTTTGACTCTAGCGATAATCCTTGCACTTGCCGTTGCGCCCTACTTCATAGGGCTCGGGTCATCATCGTTGTGGGACTCGAACGAGGCGTTTTACGCAGAGACCCCGCGCGAGATGATAGAGTCGGGCGACTGCGTCAACCCATCTTTTAATTACCAACCACGTTTCAACAAGCCGCCGCTCAGCTACTGGGTCGTCGCGCTATCTTACAAAGCATTCGGCGTGTCGGAGATGGCCGAGAGAATCCCCATTGCGCTCGGCGCTATGGTCCTCGTCGCGACGGCCTTTACGCTCGCGCGGATAATCTTCTCGTATGAAGCGGCGATACTGAGCGCGACCGCGCTTGCGATAGCGCCGAGGTTTCTGATGTTCTCGCGCAGGATTATGATCGACGTCTATCTTGCGATGTTTATGGCGCTCGCGCTGCTGTTTTTCGTCCTCGCTGAAAAAATGCCCGAGCGGCGGCGGCTCTTTCTAGCTTTAATGTATACGGCCATCGGCTTCGGCATTCTGACAAAGGGGCCAGTGGCAATCCTGCTCCCCGCGGCCGCCTTCGTCATCTACCTGGCGGTGTTCAGAGAGCTGAAAAAGATCGACCGTATGATGATCGCGTGGGGCGCGGCCATAATCGCCATCATCGTTTTGCCATGGTACGTCGCGGTCTACTACGAGCACGGCTGGACGTACATAAAATCGTTTCTGATGCTCGACAACATCTCGCGCTACACCGAAGGCAACTGGGGTCCGAGTCGCGGGCCTCTCTTCTACATCCAGGTCGCGCTGGGGGACATGTTTCCCTGGTCGTTGTTCCTGCCCGCCGCGATGTGGGTTCAAGCGCGCCGCTCGAAAAGCGTCGCGAACGAACGGCCGGCTTTGCTCCTATTCATATGGATCGCCGTCATAATCGTTTTCTACTCTTTATCGAGGAGCAAAGAGGACCTCTATATTCTCCCCATCTACCCGGCCGCGGCGGCGCTCGTCGGCGGATTGCTCGCGAGCTTCGTTAAGGAGACACTTTCGACCCGTTGGCGGCTAGTAACCGCATGGACAACATCGCTTCTCGCCCTGGTGATTATGGCGACAGGGGCGGCGGCTCTCTACCTGTTCGGGCAGACGCCCCACTTTAGCCTTGCCGGGGCAACGGCCATAGGAGCGGTCGCGCTCTCGGGTGGTTTGCTTACAATGGCGACGTTGCTCATGAGAAGGCGGCTCGCGGCCGTCGCGACGAGTGCGCTCACGCTTGTGGCGATGAACTGGGTCTTCACGCTCTGGACGCTGCCCGACTTCGAGCGGTTCAAACCAGTCCGCCCCTTCTGCGAGCTGATCTCGGCCCGTGGCGGCGAGGACGCGATGATAGGTTATTACAGGTTCGCAGCGCCGAGCATGGTCTTTTATTTGAAACGCCCTATCTTCGAGTACTACTACCCGGAAGAGGTTCAATCGGCCTTCTCGTCGGGCAAGGAGGTTTACTGCCTGATGACGCGCCAAGATTATGATGCGATTAAAGATTCTCTACCCGCGCAAACATATATTCTTGCCAGCCGTCCGGTCTTTCAAGTAAAGTTGAAAATTGTTCTTGAAAAGACCGGGCCTCCTGAAGTTGTTCTTATTTCAAACAGGGACGGAGCAAGTAGTAGGTAAATGAAGAAGACTGCCATTACTGTGTTCAAGATAGCGGTCAGCCTCGGCATCCTCGCGCTCATACTGCGCAAGGTCGATTTCAATCAACTCTGGGACCAGTTGCGCTCGGCTCATCCTACGTTCGTCCTTGCCTCCATCGCCGTCTACCTATCCGTCCAGCTCTTGAGCGCGTACCGCTGGTACATGCTGCTCAGACCCATAGGCGTCAAGACGCCTTACAGCAAGCTCCTGTCGATATATCTGCTCGGCATGTACTTCAACTTCTTCCTGCCGACGGCCATCGGCGGCGACGCAGTGCGCGTCTACTACCTGAACAAAGAGACGCGGAAGCTCAGCCGCTCGACCGCCTCGGTCTTCTTAGACCGTGACATAGGCATGGCCGCGCTCCTGACGATCGCGACCGTGTCGGCGGCCATCGCGGGGACGAAGATCAACGACGTGCCGCTGGCGCCCATCTTCGCGCTGATAACGGTCCCGTTCGTGATCATTAACCTCGCGCTCTTCTACAGGCCGAGCTACAACCTCCTGCACAGGGTCCTGAGCCTCTTCAAGATGAAGAAGGCCGACGAGAAGGTCGAGCACCTTTTTGAATCGGTCAACTCGTACCGCGGTGAGTGGGGCGTGCTGTCGATCGCCATGGTGCTGTCGATAATAATCCAGCTCGGCGGCATCTTCGCCAACGTCGTTCTGGGTTACGCGATCGGGTTAGAGACTACACACGGTTGGCTCGACTTCCTGGTCTTCATCCCCGCGATAAGCTTGATTAGCATGAACCCGCTTTCGATGAACGGCACGGGCTGGCGCGAGTACTCTTACCTGCTGTTGTTCGAGTCCGTGGGGGCGACCAGCGAGCAGGCCACGGCGCTCGCCGTCTTGTGGCTCGGAGTGCTTGTGGCGACGAGCCTGCCGGGCGGGGTAATCTACGTGCTCAGGGGCAGCAGGGGCAAAGGAAAGCTCGCCGCCGAGGCCGAGACGTTTGATGAGCCGGAGAAGGCGCCCGCCACCCTCGGCGAGGCGGATCAATTCTCTTCCCTGTCGGGTCACACGGCCGAGGAAAAACCCCTCTCGACAATATAAGCTCCCGTTGGGTTAAAATGAAACTTAGGGCTCGGTCGGGCGTTGGAAACCTATAATGATGTGAGAGGTAGTAAAGGCCCAGAATGCGATCGAATCTGATGATAAAGAGCTTTGCGGTACTTCTACTCTGTCTCGTCGTGTTGAGCGCTGCGCCGGCCCGCGCGCAGAAGCAGACGAAACATGACAAGCCGCTGACCGAAGAGCAGTTGCAACAGCTACACGTGAAGGCTAAAGTGCGGCCGCCGTCGGGCGCGTCGTTTTATATCGCGCCGATAGTCGAAACGCCCGGACGCTTCAGCATGTCATTTACCGACGCCGATGGGCGAACCGTCGCGGGTATGTACATCCTACGCCAGATCGAAATACTAGAGGCCCTGCTGGTCGAGGCGAAGAGGTTCGCCGAGAACGACGAAGCCGTCGGGTACAAGAAGCCTGTGGTGACCCGTCTTTCAGACAAGAACGAGCCCGACTTCTTTATAGACGTGGCGAAGATGGGGCTTCGGAGCCAGTTCTACATAACCGTCAATTCGATGGATCAAGTTATCACGGTCGACGCGGGCGCGATCAAGCGCGGCGACGAGAAAGCGAAGCCGCTGCTTTACGACATATTGAAGCGTGTCAGGGGAGTGAAAAACCCAGGCGAGGTGTCGCAGTAGAGATTCAAGCTAAGCCTTCGCGGCCGGCCTGCTTCCGGCGATCAATTCTTCCACAACTGCGAGAAACTTATCGAAGTCGAAAGGCTTCTGCGCGGAGGCGTTCGCCCCTGCCTCTATAGCCTCGCGCGCCGCCATGGGGCCGACGGCCGTCACCACAAGCACAGGAGTCTGCGCGAGCAGGCGGTCCGCTCTAACGCGTTTGACGAACTGAATCCCATCCACCTTGGGCATGTTGATGTCTGTTATTATCAGGTCGGGCAGCTCGGAGGCCGCAGCCTCGAACCCCGTCTCGCCGTCCGACGCGGAGATCACGTCGTAGCCGCTCATGCGCAGGAGCTTCGACAGTATGTCCCGCGAGTCGCGGTTGTCCTCGATAATCAAAATCTTGCCAAGGCAGTCGACCTCGCCAACCATCGCTTCACTGATTGTGTGGTTCCTTTCCACGGATATGATTTTACATCGAATCGCGAATTAACTGAATATGGCTGGCCTTGTCGCAATGAAGAAACAAGAAATCTACCTCGCTAGTGGGCAACGTCACCGATAGACACAGATTTTAATCAGTGCTCATCCGGGACTTTTCTTTAGGTGTTTTTTGTGGAGTAGAAATGGAAAGAGGGGGCCGGTTGCCCCCTCTCTCTCACATTCGTCTTGCTGCGCCACGCCGGTTGTAAAGTAGTTTTCAATAATCGAGCGTGCGAGCTGTGGACGCTTGTGAGTGTTCGAGATTAATATCCGAACTCGTCTTCTATCTTATCAAGCCTCGTGCCAGAGCCTTCTCACTACGCCCGTTTTTTTCAATTCTGACGCTAATTTCCAGAACCACACAGGTAACAGCTATTCGGGATCGCGTCGGGGTCCAGACCACCCTATTCCCGCAATCCTTATAAAACACATTACTATCACATGAATGAGACAAGATTGTGACTCTTGAGCTTTCTGAAGAGAGTCTCGCGATTAGCATCATTCGGTGTGTGGCATTTTGGCAAATTCCTCATTCGCGAACTTGAGGGCCGGGACCCAGAATCGATAGCTGCGCCCGTCGTAATCCCTCACCACCTGTTTCAGACCGAGCGCGGGGAGCGATGCTTCGTCGTGACCCAGGTAAGTGAAATGCGGGAAGTCGTAAACGACTGTGCGGTGCCAGCCGAAGCGCGCAAGCGTAGTCTCGACCGCCTCGTCCTGAAACTCCGCGGCGTCGAAGGCGAGCATCGAGAGATGCTGTGACGCGCCGGGCGCGGCGACCGAATAGAGGATAGACCTGTTGAAGAAAGTCCCGAAGTAGATCTGCTCGTCGTCCTCCATCGCAAGAATAACCGAGACCTGATCGACGGGCGGTAGCTGCCTTATGCTATCGGCGCGATCGGCCGTCACCTTTCCAAGCTCTAACCAGTGATCGAGCCCGCGGCCGACGTTGCGATTCCAGAGGCCGACGGTGTCGTCGTAAGACCTGCGGCCCGAATCTGCCGCGCGAGGCGTGAGGGTCGCCCCATTCGCCGGCAGCTCGTCGGCGGCGGCCGCCAGCGCATCCATCGCGTCGGCCTGGAGCTCGATGTTATGCTCGCCGAATCTGCGGACGCGCGTCCGGAGTGCGGATTGGAATCGCTCTACCTCCGCGCCGTCGCGAAAGATGATCGAAGGCGGAGGCGTCGCGGTCGTCAGGAAGATGGCCCCGTACTCGGCCAGCAGCCTGGCTTCGACGGCCGACGCGACCGAAGAGGCTTTCTTTTCCAGGAAGTTAGCCATACCAATTTTCCCTCGGCACAGGTTATGGAAAAATGAAAACTATTGACACCCTTCGACCCTTAACTTACCATCCCGTCAGCCTAAAAAGCATCAGTCGTTTGCCTGCCCCTTCGGCCCGATCCCCTAAAAAAGCAGCAAAGCCAGACGCCCGGCAGCGGCATTTGAATACTGCCATCAGGGGTCTGCGGCTGCCAATCTGGGAGCAAACGTCCAATGGCTCGACTCATCTTTCGTCTCACACCTGTATCGATATTCCTTTTAGCACTGATAACAGCAGGCCAATTTACCGCCGGGACCGATTCGACGGCAAGGCAAGCCGGGAATCGGCTTGCGCTCGACTCGTCCTACCGGAGCCGCACCGCGACACACAAGGTTATAGTCTACGCTCACGAGCAGGAATTGCAGAGCAGGATTCTCGAAGAGGGCGGCTCGGTCATAGCCGATTACGGGGCTTTCAGCTTGATGAGCGCCCCGACTTCGGCGGCCGGCAGGATAAGCAGCCAGGCGCGCGCTGGCTCGGCCGTGCGCGACGATATGAACGTGATACTTTTGAGGTCGGGCGCGTTCGACACTACCGAAGGCGAATCGCTTCAGGCCACCCGCATCCCCGAAGTCGAACAGACCGGCGAGCAGCTTTACCTCGTGCAGACGGTCGGTCCCGTTAAGCAGGAGTGGCTCGACGAGATCGAGCGGGCAGCGGAGATCATCGCTTACGTCCCGAACAACGCTTACCTCGTGCGCGCCGACCAGTCGGGCATCGAGCGCATCAACCGCTTCAAGTCCGAGGACCACGGATTCATACAGTACGCGGGCCAGTTCAGACCCGGCTATAAAGTCGCGCCGGAGATAGCTCTCGATTCCGACAACGAGATCGCCGTCACGGTGCAGTTCTCAGGGGCAGACGAGAGCGCCGTGCGCGGGTTCGCTTCAAGCGTCGGGGCGACGGAATTGATGGAGCCCGAAAACGTATTGAATTTTACAAACGTGCGAGTGAAGATCCGCGCAAACCGGCTGACCGAGGTGGCGCGGCGCGGCGACGTAGTCTGGATCGAGCCATATCAAACTCCTCAGTTGTTCGACGAGCGGCAGGGTTTGATACTCGCCAACAGCTATAACGGAAACCAGCTCACGCGCCTCAACTATCTCAACTGGCTCAGCTCGAAAGGCCTATCGACGACGCCTGACTTCCTTGTAGACGTGGCGGACAGCGGGATCGACAAAGGCAATCTCGACCCCGAGGTGATTCACAAGGACTTCCTGAATACCGCGGGCATCAACCGCATACTCTACGCGCGCTTCGTCGGGTCTTTCGATTTCGACGGGCCGCCTAACGACACGGGCGGTCACGGGACTCTGAACGCGGCCATAGTCGGGGGCTACAACGCGAACACGGCTTTCCCCTACGTCGACAGCGACGGGTACCGCTTCGGGCTGGGCATTCACCCGTTTGTGAAGATGGGCGTGTCAAAGATATTTGCGCCCGATTACACCAACCCGAGCTTCACGAACCTCCTGGAGGCGATGTACAGGGACGGCGCGCGCATCTCGTCGAACAGTTGGGGCGCATACAACAACAACTACACTGCCGAAGCTCAGGCTTACGACAGGCTAGTCAGAGACGCGCGGATCGCGACCACGGGCAATCAGGAGATCGCTATCATCTTCGCGTCGGGCAACGGCGGGCTCGTAAAGCTCTCGTCGCCGGGCACGGCCAAGAACGTCATCACGGTAGGCGCGAGCGAGAACCTGCGGCCGGGGACTGACGGGTGCAGGATCGACAGCGAAGGTGGCGACGAGACCTTGTCGCTCATAGCCTTCTCGTCCGGCGGCCCGACCAACGACGGGCGAAGGAAGCCCGACCTCGTAGCGCCGGGCACACACATTCAGGGCGCGGCTTCGCAAGACCCGTTCTTCTCGGCAAACGGAGTGTGCGGCCCTGGCGCTTACCCGCCGGGGCAGACTCTTTACACATGGTCGTCGGGGACGAGCCACGCGTGTCCGGCCGTGGCGGGCGCGGCGGCGCTGGTCCGCCAGTTCTTCCAGGCTTCGACCGGCAATGCGCCGAGCCCGGCGATGATCAAAGCATTTCTGACGAACTCTACAACTTACATGACTGGGAACCTGGCGGGCGACACCCTGCCGGGCGTCAACCAGGGGTGGGGGCTTACCAACATCGCCCGCGCGCTCGACGACGTGCCGCGGATGAGCGTCGATCAAGACCAGGTGCTTAAAGACACGGGGCAGACCGTGACCGTCAAAGGCAAGGTCGCCGACTCTACCAAGCCATTCCGAGTGACGCTTGCATGGACAGACGCGCCGGGCACCCCGCTCGGAAACGCCGCGGTCAATAACCTCGACCTGCAAGTTGAGGTCGGCGGCAAGACCTACCTCGGCAATCACTTCGACGGCGCCAACTCGGTCGAAGGCGGGTCGGCCGACAACATCAACAACCTCGAAGGCGTCTGGCTGCCGCAGGGCGTTTCAGGCGACTTCACCATCCGCGTAGTGGCGGGCAACATCGCAGGCGACGGCGTCCCAGGCAACAATGACATTTCGGACCAGGACTTCGCGCTCGTAGTCTACAACGCGACCTCGCAGGACAACGGAGGCGGTGGCGGTGGCGGCGGCGGGGGAGGCGGTGGCGGCGGGCCTATCGATCCGCCCCCGACAGTCAACCTGAGATACCCTGTAGGCGGCGAGAAGATGACGGTCGGCAATCTCATACGCATACTCTGGGACGCTTCGGACAACAAAGAGATCCAGAGCCAGCGCGTCGAGGTTTCCTTAGACAACGGCGCGGTCTACAACACGATCGCCATACTCAACGGTCTGGCGCGGAGCTTCGACTGGAGGATACCTTCGGTCCCCACTCCGTTCGCTAAGATCAAGGTGACGGCTTTGGACGGCGTCAACCTGCCTGTCTCAGCAGTCAGCCCTTCGAGCTTCGAGATCGTCAACGGGCCGCCCGACATCAGCGCGCCGCAGGTGCTGTTGTTAACCCCGAACACGGATTCGGTGCTCGGCGGCGGTTTGACGACCACAATCAAGTGGAAGGAATCAGACAACGTCGGCGTCATCGAGCGCGTGATAGAGATGTCCGTAGACAACGGCCAGACCTACCAGCGGATAATAACCCTGACCGCGCCGTCGAGCGGCGAAGAGCAGAGTTATGATTGGCAAGTTCCTGCCGCGCTCGCGACAGACAGGGCCAAGGTGCGCATCACGGTTTACGATGGCGCGAGCAACTCCGCGACGATCACTTCGGTGGGCAAATTCCAGATCTGGCAGATGCCTATCGTGACGGGGGCCGATTTCGGCACTCCGAACGGCAAGCAAGGGCAGCTCGAAGTCTTCGGCAAGTATTTCCGCCAGAACGAGACGGAGATATACGTCGACGGGGTGAAGCTGAAGAAGGTCAAGTTCACAGACAAGTGCGAAGAGGCGGGCGGCACTTGCAAGAAGGTCGTGAGCCTGGACAAGAAGATTCAGAAGCGTGTGCCCGAAGGCAGATTCGTCGATATCGTCGTGAAGCTCAAGCAGACGGGGCAGACATCGCCGGCATTCTCGTGGAAGCGAAAGCCGAACCGATAGAGCCTCGAAGAGGCGTGATTGAATGAGCCTCAAAGGGGCGATCATTCAATAGCCAGGGGCACCGCCCCAAGATTATCGTCGCTCGATAAGGAGCCCTGAAAGGGCGCAATTAAAAAGCCAGGGGCACCGCCCTTGGAAACGGATCGTTAATAATGAAGAGCCCTGAAAGGGCGGTATAACTATCGCGCCCTTTCAGGGCTCATCCTTTTGCGCTGGTCTACACAGGGCGTTGCCCTGTGCTATTGAATGCCGCATCTTCGAGGCTCTTACTGCTTCGCCGCGAGGCCGTCGCGGGCGCCTTTATTCGCCGTCTCGGCCTGGTCTAATGCTTCGCGCCACGCGGCTATCTCGCTATCGGATTTCATCTCAGGCTCAAGCGCGCGAATAATCTGCAAGTGCCTGTCTGTCGAGTCGCGCAAGATCGTAAGCGCTTTGGGTATCGCCGAGCTCTTCGGGTTGCGCTCGTATGCGTCTTCGAGCTTCGCTATCACTTCCCTGACCGCGCGGGCGTAATGCAAGAGCAACTGGCTCCGGCTCACCTTCGGCACAGCGCCCCACTGCCGCTCTTCTTCTTCAGCCTTTTCTTCAGCCTTCTGATGAGCCTTCTTGTCTGTAGCGGCGACAGGCGCGGGCGAGAGCGCGCCGAGGCGGCGGTCGGCGATCTTCATGAAAACTTTGACGCGATCATCGGCCTTCTGCGCTTCGCGCACGTGCTGGTCTTCCTCATCCGTGAGGTAATCGCCCGGTATCTGGGTCGAGCGCGCGGGACTGCCTGCCGCGAAACCTTGAGCCGCGAAAGATCGCGCCAGCGGCGGCAGAGGGCTCTTAGGGCTCTTCTCTTTATCGCCTTCGGGCTTGTCGCTCTTTTTCTCCGCGCCGGGCTCTTTGAGGACATCGGAATCGAAAGACTCGTTGAGCGCCTGGACGCGCAATTGCCTGGACTGTTTGAGCGCGGCCTCGGCGAACGGGAGCCGCTCTACGGGGAACGAATCTTTTATCTCTTCGAGCACTCGAATCTGTTTGTACAACCTCTGCTCGATCTTCTTTGCCAACCCTCGCTTCCCTTCGCCTTGCGAGAACGCGTTCTTTGCCGCCTCGGCCATCGCCTTGTTGTAGATGTCGAGTTGGCGCTGCGACTCCTGGCCCTGCCCCGCCTTCAAAGCCGTGAAGGCTGTTTCGAGGTGCGCGTCGGCGATGTCTAGGTAGACTTCGACGAGCTTCTTCGGCTTGCGCGCGTCGGCAAGCGTTGTACGTTCCTGTTCGGTGATTAGCTTGACGAGCGGCGTGGGGTCTATGGGGAGCGGAGGAGGCGGAAGCACCGTTTTATCTTGCGCGGCGATGATAGGCGCGGCCGCCAGGATCAGGGAGGCCGAAACCGCAAGCATAAAGGTCGCTCTCATTTTAATCAGCCGCTTCATTTCTTGTTGCCCCTGGCCAGTGACTTGCACTTCCCTTCCTTAGCCTGTCTTTGCAGGAAGGCGAGCCGCGTGTTCGCCTCTTCGATCTCATTCCGGTTGGCGGCCGGGTCGGCTCTCTGCACAAACTCTTTGTAGGCGCGAAGCGCCTGCTCGCAATCGTGTATCTTATCAAACGAGATAGCAAGAAAGTAATAACTCGCCGCAACTTCAGGCCGCTTCCCGATGATCCAGATGAATTCGCGCGCGGCCTCAGGGTAGCGAAGGAGCTTGAACAGCGCCGTCGCGAGATTTGCGTGGGCGGGGTAATTATCCTTCTCTCGCGCGATCACGTCAGTAAGAACGGGCAGCGCGGCATCATATTGCATCGAGCGCACGAGCGCGGCCCCGAGCTGTACTCGCGCGCGCGTATCTTTCGGGTCCGCGTCGACGGCTTTGCGGTAATAATCGACGGCGAGCTCCGGCTTGTTCTTGAGCGACAGGTCGGCCACAAAGATCAAGAGCTTCGCGTTATTCGGCTGCGCCGCAAGCAAACGATTGATGTCCGTTATTGCCTCCTCGACCTGGCCGTTCTCGGCCATCAGCCGCGCCAGCTCCACGCGCAGCGAGATGTCTTCCGGGCTTTCGGCGATCAATCGGCGGTAGAACTGGATCGCCGCCTGCGGCTGGCCCGCGCGCGCGTGCAGGTCGCAGAGCTTCAACGCGAGCTCCCTGGAAGGCTGTGATTGATAAGCAACCGAATACTCTTCGACGGCCTTCGCCAGATCATTCTTGCTTTCAAAGTAGCGGGCTCGGCCTTCGCGGGCGGTCGCGTTCGCCGGGTCGAGCTCAATCGCGCGGGCGTAATGCTTGAGCGCCTCATCGATCTTACCCGTACGCTCGGTCGCTACGCCGAGCAGCGCATAAGTGAGCGCGCCGGCCTCGCCCTGATCTATCCCCGCGAGCAACTGCTCGGCGGCCTTCGCCGGCTCGCCGGTCTTTATAAGCGCGCTCGCGTAATAGATGCGCGTCTCCGTGATCTTCGGCTCAAGCTCAATGGCGAGGGCCAGCTCGCGTTTAGCATCTTCCGTCTCCCCGCGGTCGAGCAGGAGCTTGCCGAGCGCGCGGTGGGCGCGAGCAAAGCGCGGTTCAATCTCGACGACTCGTTTCAAATCCGCGGCCGCGTCGCCATCGCGGTTGAGAGCTAGAAGCGCGACGGCCCTCTGGTAATAGGCCTGGAAGAGAGAAGGGTCTGCATTGATAGCGCTGGTGTAGTGTTTTATCGCCGACGTGAGGTCGCCGCGCTCGTGCGCGTTCTGACCCTCTTCGTAAGCCTGCGCGGCGGTCTGCTTATCTTTAGGCGCGGTCGCATGATGAGACTGCGCCGCCGACAGTGATGATGTGAAGAGGATAAGAATTAAGATCAGAAGGGGGGAACGCATTGCAGTAAAAAACCTCGGCAATCATCATAACACTTGAGCCATATTCTCTCCAGCCCTGAGTGCTTATCTAAGTGCTGAGTGCTGAGTGCTGAGTCCTGAGTTAAAATCCGTACTCAGCACTCAGGACTCAGCACTCAGGACTTTTATGATCGCCGGGATCATCTCTGCCCAATCGCCTACTGCGCCCAGGTCGGTCGTGTTGAAGATCTCCGCGTGCGGGTCGTTATTTATCGCGACGATGGTTCCGGATTGTTGTATCCCGATCGTGTGGTTAAGCGCCCCGCGCACGCCTACGCCGATGTAGAGTCGCGGCGCGACTATCTTTCCCGTCAGGCCGATCTGGTAATGACGCGAGAGCCAGCCTTGATCGACCACTCGCCGCGTAGCCCCGATTCGCGCACCCAGAGCGCGGGCGAGCGATTCAATCACAGGCAAGTTCTCAGGCCCGCCGATCCCTATCCCTACGCAGACGATCGTTTCCGCTTCCTCAAGGTCCGCGACTTCCGCCGACACCTCTTTTCTCACCTCGACTAGCCGCGCTCGATTGTCATCGATCTCAGGCACCGAGAGGTTGATCGTGGAAGCCGTGCGGAGCGCGTTCGGTGTCGCCGGCCGCATCATTCCGGGCTTGACCGTCGCCATCTGAGGAAGAGTGCGCGAAAGTATCAACGCGACGATGTTGCCGCCGAACGCCGGTTTGTATTGAACGAGCTCTTCGCGCTCGTTTACGTCAAGGTCTATGCAGTCGGCCGTCAGTCCTACGGCGAGGCGCGCGGCAAGGCGCGGGGCGAGGTCGCGCCCGTTGGAAGTCGAAGGCAGGAGCACGACGACGGGGCTGTGTGCTCGAACCGCGTCGGCCAGCAAAGTCGTGTGCAGGGCCGTCGTGTACTGGCTGAGCCGCGCGTCCTCGGCGACGTAGACTTTGTCCGCGCCATGCTCGACGAGCGTTTTGACATGATTCGAGGCGTCCGCCCCCACGACGACAGCCGCCAGCCGCGCGCCTAGCTTTCGTGCGATCTCGATCCCCTTCCCCAACAGCTCAAGGCTCACGGGCCGCAGGTGGCCTTCAATCAATTCTGCTACGGCCCACACCTCGCGGTCGGACGAAAAGTCCGAAGGCGTCTCGGGCGCGAAGCCGGCCGTGGGCCTCGCGCCGCCTTTGATCAACGCGCCCCGTTGCTTAAGCCGTTCGATCAGGCGCGAAGCCTTTTCATCGACCGTAGCGCCTTCGACGAACTCGACCACGCGCGTGCGCGCGAGCGAGCGTATCTCCGTCACCCATGTCGGCGATCCTTCGCGACCGAATATGCTCAGGTCGGAGGAGAGGTCTATCGCGGCGACCTCTTCGATCGGCTTCGCGCGCCCCGCCTCGATCTGCGGCTCTTTGACTTTGATGGGACGGATCAGGCGCTCGGCCGCCGTGAGCAACGCGGGCAGGTCGACTTCGATGGTTTCGAACCCTTCATCGGTTTCACGCTCTACGATTGCCGAGCGGTGGTCATCGCTGATGTCGAGCTTTGTCGCGCCCGTGACGTGCGGGATGTCGAGGATCTCCGCAAGCTCGGGGCCGACCTGGCCCGTCTCCGCGTCGACGCTGTATTTGCCGCAGAGGATGAGATCGTACTTCTCTCTGGCCAGCGCGAGCGCGAGCGCGCGGGCGGTCGCGAGCGTGTCGGACCCCGCGAAGGCGCGGTCGTGAAGGTGGAGCGCGCGGTCGGCTCCGGCCCCCAGGCATTCGACGAGCGCGTCACGCGCCTGCGACGGCCCCATCGTCACGACCACGACTTCGCCGCCGAATTTTTCACGCAGCCTTATGGCTTCGGCGAGCGCGCGGCGATCAAAGGGGTTTACCACGCTCGGCACGCCTTCGCGCACGATCGTCTTAGTCTCAGAGTCGAACCGGATGTCGGCGACTTCCGGCACCTGCTTTATGCAAACGATAATTTTCATCTCGAACCGGAATCCCGCGCCCCCTTACTCTTCTTCTTGGTCGCCTGCGGCTTCGGGATCAAGCCGGGCTTTATCAACTCTCTGATAGGCTGTCCCTCCGCGTCAGAAAAGGTGAGGCCGAGCAGCGCGGCGGCCGTAGGCGCGATGTCTATCATGCGCGCCAGAGGCATCTGCGCGCCCACGCGCGCGCCGGGGCCGAAGATTATCAGCGAAGACCTCAGCTCGGCACGCGTGGGCAAGTGGCCATGCGTGCCGCGATAATCTTTCGGCTCGTTGATCTCTTCGCCCTTCAAATCTTCGCCGAACGCGAAGCCGGGCGCGGCGTCGAGCATCAAGAAGGCGTTCGGGATCGAGCCGAGCCTGTCGATATCTTTGCGTTCGAGGACGCGGCCGACGGGGCTGTTGTTGCGCGATGCCATCTGCGTAAAGATCGAGGCAACTTTTGTCGCGGTCGCCTTGTCCGCAGGGTCGCGCAGCACTATGGCGCAAGAGCCGCCCGCGGGCCACGCCGCCGCTTTCCAATCCGTGGGCTTCCCGCTCTCGTCGAGCGTGATGAGCTTCTCTTTGACCAGGAGGACGTTCGGCTCAAACCGCTTTTTGACTTCGGCGAATCCATGGTCCGAGACTATGAAGAACGTCGTCTTCTCGAAGATGCCCGCCCTGCGTGTGGCCTCGACTACGCGGCCGATGTAGTCGTCCATGCGCTCGGCCATCGCGATCGCGTCCGGCGTGCGAGGCCCTTTCTCGTGATGGACGCCGTCGAGCGCTATGAAATGAATCAGCATCAGGTTCGGCTTGTATTTTTCGATGATGTACTCCGCGACCTTTGCGCGCCGCCCATCCGTAGTTGTGTCGCCTCCGCCCATCCCGAGCGCGCTCGTCAGCAAGCCCGGAGTCGAATACTGCAAGGTGCGTTTCGGCGACGAGCGTTCCTTGGGGTCTGCGATCTCGGGCATGTTGTAATCGATCTCGGCGGCCCCTACCGTCACGGGCCAGCCGACGCCCGCCGTCACAAGACCTGCCTTCTTAGCCAGCGTCCACAGGGTTTCGGATTTCAAGTCCTTGGTGAACCAGTACCACTCGCGAGTCTGCTCGTCGGTGGGCGCTTCAAAGATGCGGTTCTGAATGATGCCGTGAGTCGCGGGGCGGACGCCCGTCACGAGCGTCGTGTGCGCCGGATAAGTCACCGACGGGTATATCCCCTCGACGCCCGTCGCGAAAGCGCCGCCTAGCTTCAGCTTCACGAGGTTCGGAACCTTCAAGCCCAATTTCGCGGGCTCTGTGTAGTAGTCCGGCACCAGCCCGTCGATCGAGATCATTATCACGTGCGCGTCGGTGCGGGCAGGCGGGGTTTGCGTCGCCTGCTGCGGCGGAGTGGCCTGCGCGAACAGGCCCGAGGTTAATAACAGAATGCACAGCGATACGAATAGAAACCTGGGGGCGCGATAAAGTTTTCTCATTCTTCCACCTCTTCTGTTTTAGCTAAAAGCAGATTGCAAGATTAACCTGTAGGGGCAGCCCTTGTGGCTGCCCGGATCGTGCGGAGCACGATGACCGTCCGGCGCTTTCGCGCCGCCGGGCGGGGACAAGCCCCGCCCCTACAGTGATATTACGAGGCCGTCTTTCCCTATGATGACTTCTCCTGAATAATCCTTTTGAAGCTCACTTTTCAACTCGCTCTCCTCGACATCGAAATAAAAATGCGTCACCGCCAGCCGCGCCACTTCGGCCCGCGACGCCAGCGTAGCCACGTCTTTGATCGAAAGATGTCGCACGCCTTCTTTCCGCTCGCGAAAAGAGCATTCAGAAATGAGCAGATCCGCTTTGCTGAAGAAACCGACCAGCTCTTCGCCATACTCCGTGTCGCCCGTATAGCAGAGCGCGCGGCCTCCGGTTTCGATCCTCACGGCGAGGCTCTCGTCCGTGTGAGGGGTCTTTGCAACCGCGAGCCACGTGTCGCGGCCGACCTGCAAGCGCGCGCCCGGTTCGAGCAGCTTTACACTCACCGGGAACTTCGGCTCGAATAGGTCCGACCCGAACGCCTCTTCGAGCCCGTTCATAACGCGATCGAGCCCGCGCGGGCCGACGAGCGTGAAAGGGTCGCTCCGCTCGTCGCGCAAAGCATGCTTGAAGGCGAAAAAGAGCGACGCGAGCTCGCCGACATGATCTACGTGAAAATGGCTGACGAACAGATGCGTCATCTCCCGCCAGGGCAGGCCGTAGCGGTCGAGTCCGTGAAGGCTCCCCGCGCCGCAGTCGAGCATTATGCGACAGTCGGCCGTCTCCAGGAAATAACTGGCCGAATTCCTCTCCCCGTTTGGGACCACCGTGCCCGACCCGATTATGGTTAGCTTCATCTTTACAACCTCGCTCAAACTTCTGGCGGCGAATTGGCGTACACTTATTCGATTCCGGGCAAAAGAAGCATTCAAGATTTTGATTTTAGCACGCTGAACGGCCGCAACGAACCGCCCCTTCGAGGTCCGACTTGTTGACAGGGGGGCGACGGGGGATTTATGGTGAGGCCAGTGTCGGTATCAAGAACAGAGACGCCTGAAACGGACGAGCAGACGGGCGCAACACCAAGAGCCGGCGCGGTGATGGGTACGCTTTTTCTCGTCTTCTTCCTTGCCACGAGCGACCAATTCGCGCTCTCGCCGCTTCTGCCGCTGATAGCCTCGGAGCTGGGGCTTGATGAAGGAAGCGTCGGCGCGCTCATGTTCCCTGCTTACGCGCTGGCGGCGGCCGTGGCGGCGCTATTGATAGGCCCGATCTCGGACATCTATGGCCGCCGGCGCTTCCTGCTCTACGCGATGTTGCTGTTCGGGTCGTCACTGCTGGTGATCGCTCTGTTTAAGAATCCTTACCTGCTGGTCGCAATGAGAGTGCTGACGGGGCTTGCGGCGGGCACGTTCTCGACCTGCTCGATCGCCTACGTAGCCGACTACTTCCCCTACAAGCGGCGGGGCGCGGCGATGAGCATCGTGCAGGCCGGCTATTTCGCGGCGCTCGTATTGGGAGTTCCGGCCGTCTCGTTCATAGCCAAGTGGCAGCAGGGCTACCGGCCCGGTTTCATGTTTCTCGCGCTGCTGTCGGCCGTAGCGTTCCTGCTCGTCATGTGGGCGCTGCCGGAAGACAAGCACCTGATGGCCGAAGAGATCTCCGAACGTGTGGCGCGGAGATTCGAGCGCATCCGCCTGGTGGCTTCAAGCAGAGAACGGGTCGCGGCGGTCGTGGCGGCCTTCCTGGTGTCGGCGGGGTTCGTAGGCTTCTTCTCCTACCTCGGCGCTTGGATGAAGGACGCGTTAAAGCTCGATACGGACGCGCGCGGGTTATTCTTCGTCATCGTCGGAGTCGCCGCGCTCGTCGGCGGTCTGGTGGGCGGGAAAGTCGCCGACAGATTTGGAAAGCGCTCGGTGTCGATAGTCAGCACAATCGTCCTGGCGGCGATGCTCTTCGTCATACCGCGCGTGGGTTGGGGCGTCGCGCTCTTTGTAACATTCCTGACGGCGAGCTTAGCCTTCGCGTTCCGCCAGGGTCCATTACATGCGCTTGCGACACAGCTCGTGCCACGCCGATTCCAGGGCGCTTTCGTCTCTTTCCGCAATACGGCTTCGCAACTGGGCATAGCATTTTCGACGGCCGTCAGCGGGCGGCTTTATGACACCGAAGGCATGGGATACGCGGCCGTCGGCGTCTTCAGCGGGGTCGTCACGGTGGCCGCGGCCGTCTTCATATTCCTGATAAGAGAGCCGCACGCAGAGACGCATTCCGAGTCTTAACGGCGCTTCGAGAATTACTGTTGACGCGCGCGGATAGTAGTTCATAATGGTTTCGGCTCTCAGTATCAGATCTCTCGTCCCCAAGAAAAGAGAATATCTCTGATAGCAACCCCTTCGGAACAGGTATGATCAGGAAACCGAAAACGACCAGCGACCTCACAGAACCTTACTATAAACAGATCGAGCTGGTGGTCGAGCATGTCGAGCGGGCGGCGACGCATTACGACGTGCTGGGGCTAGAGCGCGGGGCGACCGACGCGCAGATTCACCGCGCCTACCAGCGGTCGGTCACCGTTTTAAACCCTCTCAATTTCAAAACGAAGTCGGACGTGCCGTCCGAGATGCAGCCGAGAATCGATCAAGCATTTCAAACGGTCACGAAAGCCTACTCCGTGCTGGGGAATTACCCGAAGCGGCGCGAGTACGACGCCGCCTTGCGCGCGGCTTCGCAGGAAGAGAGTGATCCTGATGGCGGCGAGAAAGGCATTGACCAGACCGCCGCGCCGCAAGGGCCGCATCCCGAGCCGAGCAACGAAGCCATGACGGCCGAAGAGGCCGAGAACCTCCGCAAATCCGAGAGGCTGAGGCTCAAGATACCCGCGCGAGTGATGGGCTTTGATCGCAACGGCAGCCAGTGGGAAGAGGGTTCGCGGACCATAGACGTGAGCCGCATGGGAGTCCAGCTTCTGATGAAAAAGCGCGTGCGGCACCGCACGGTCGTTCATCTATCCCTGCCGCTCCCGCTGGAGCTGCGCTCTCACGGAGCGCCTGAAGAAGGTTATAGCGTGTACGCGCTGGTCCGCAGAGTGGAGCCGCCGAAAAACGGGCTGCGCGTCGTCGCGCTTGAGTTCCTCGGCGAAACCCCGCCCGCGGGCTACACGCAAAAACCGTGGGCCACGTTCCGCACGAAATGGACTGGCGTAGAGCGCAGGCGAAGGCCGCGCGAAGAGAAGGCCGTCCAGGTATTCGTAGAATTTCTAGACGATGCAATGCAGCCGATCAGGCGCGAGGAGGCTCTGACCGAAAACCTCAGCGAGAGCGGCGTGCGAGTATGTTTGACAATGCCCGCGCCGGAATTCGAGATGGTGAAGGTGGCGATCCCTGGTCAAACCTCCGAGGGCTTGGCCGCGGTGACCGACAGGTACTTCGACAAGGATGGCCTTGAGCGGCTGTGCTTGCGCTATCTCGGCGTATCGGCAACCAGGACACCTGCGATCAAGCGCGCGGAGAAAGTTGCTCCGAAGGGCAAGAAGATTCTCGTGGCCGACGACGACCCGCCGCTCAGAAAAGTGCTGGGGAAGATACTGAACGACGCGGGGTATGACGTAGTGCTTGCCGAAGACGGGAAGATGGCCGTCGAGATGGCCGCCAGCGAAAGGCCCGACCTCGTCATCGCCGACGGCTTGATGCCGAAGATGCATGGCTTCCTCGCCTGCAAAGCGATCAAAGAGCTTCCGTCATCCCCGAAGGTCATCATGCTTACGGCCGTTTATACGAAGAAGAACTACCGATGGGAAGTCCGTGAGCAATACAAAGCGGACGACTTCATGACAAAGCCATTCGAGCTAACAGAGCTTCTGGCCTGCGTCGAAAAACACCTCTCAGCTTAAGAGCAAAATAGAATTCACCTCGGAGAAGCACCATGGAGTTGTGATAAGAGCGACTGAGAGCCTCGAAGAGGGGTGATTCAATGAAGAGGGGTGATTCAATAGGGAAGCCCTGTAGGGGCGAAGATTCGATAGCCGAAAGCCCCGTAGGGGCGTGATTCAATAGCCCGGCGCAACGCGCCGGGTAAGCCGTCATACGAGAAGAAGCCCTGAAAGGGCGCGATAAGGGTATCGCCCTTTCAGGGCTTCGCATTTTTGACAACCCGTTCCCAGGGGCGGTGCCCCTGGCTATTGAATTGCGCCTCTTCGAGGCTTCTTATTGAATCGATCCCCTCCAGAGCTTTTCTGCTCTGCGTTAACTCCGTGCTCTCTGCGTCTCTGCGGTGAGATGGCTCTTGCTTACCATCGCCTCGCTTTTGAGCTTGTTCAACAGGTAGCTGAAAGCTATTCTTGAAGCTCGCGATGAAAGCACAAACGACACCGGAAGAGAAGCCTGCGGCTCGTCGCCCTCGCCGCTGGCTCCGCATCCTCAAACGCATAGTCATCACGCTCGTCATCATCATAATAATTTTGATCTACGGCGTTTTACCCTTCTGGCTTTCGGGGCTGGTGACGAGCGCGCGAACCCGGCCTATGGACCGGCAACTGACCACGACCCCCGCGAGTCTAGGCGCTGAATATAAAGACATAGATTTTCAGACCAGCGACGGGGTCACGATCAGCGGGTGGCTGTTGCCTAGTCGCTCGAAGGGCGCCACGATCATCTATTCGCACGGGTTGTTCCGCTCGCGCCGCGAGCTGTTAGACCGCGCGGTCGAGCTGTGGAGACTAGGCTACGGCGCGCTGATGTACGACTCGCGCAACCACGGCGAGAGCGGGCAGGCAAAGGTTAGCCTCGGTTACTTCGAGAGGCTCGACGCGGAGGCCGCCGTCCGCTACCTCCGCGAGGCCGAGCCCTCAACGCGCATCATCCTGTTCGGCATTTCGATGGGCGCGGCGACCGCGTTGCTCGCGGCGGCCGAGACTCCAGAGGTGCGCGCCGTGATCTCCGACAGCTCTTTCCTCTCGTTCGAAGACACGACCTCGCATCACGTGAAGCTCTTCCTGAAGCTCCCTGCTTTCCCGCTGGCAAACGAGATCAGGTATATGATCGAAAAGCGCGCGGGGTTCGACGGCTCGAAGCTCGACGCGCTCGAAGCGGTGAAAGCAATCGGGCCACGTCCCGCCATGTTCATAGCAGCCGCGCGCGACCCGCGAATGCCCGCCGACATAGCCCAAAAACTTTATGACGCGTCGGCGGCGACAAAGCGCGACCTGTTGATAGTCGACGGCCCCGGCGCGAACATCCACGGCCATGCTTACCAGGCAGACCCGCGATTGTACGTAGAGCGTGTCGCCGCGTTCCTGGACACAGCCCTCCGAGATTGAGATATGGAAAACGACGACGCGTTTGACGACAAGGTGATCGAAATACGCCCGCGCAAGCGAAGGATCTGGCTTTTCGTCTTGATTGCGATCGTGCTCTTTCTGTTCCTGCTCGGCTCCCCGCTGATCGGCATCTACGTCGACGCGCTGTGGTTTTCGTCGCTCGGCTTTTCAGACGCTTACTGGTACAAGTTCCGGCTCGGCGGCCTGTTGTTCGTAATCTTCCTGGTGCTCACCTTCCTGATACTTCGGTTATCGTTCGCGGCGCTTACGCGGTGGCTCCCACAGCTAAGGGAGCGCCCTCAAATCCGCCTGCGCAGCGTGGAGGACGTGAGGGATGTAAACATCCTCTCGTTCGTCTACAGGCCGGTTGTCTGGCTTGTGTCGCTGGGCGCGGCGCTGCTCTACGCGATCAGCATGAGCAGCGACTGGTCGGCGTTCGCGCTTTACCTCAACGCTTCGCCCGCGGGCAGCGCGGACCCGATCTTTAGGCAGGACGCGAGCTTTTATCTCTTCAAGCTGCCCGCGCTTGAGATCGTAGCAAACTGGTTCTTCACGCTGACGGTGATCATCTTTTTAAGCGTCTTGGCGATCAGCGCCTACGTCTCGTATTACGAGCGGAGCATAGGGCTTGTCGTCGACGACACGCGCAACCGCGTCGTCGCGATCATAAGCGCGGCCGGCATCCTGCTCGCCATCGCGATGGCCTGGAACACCTACCTGAGCCGGTTCGACCTGCTGCACACGCCCCACGACCTCTTCACCGGAGTGAGCTACACGGACGCTCACGTCCTGCTGCCGGGCATGAATGTTTTGATGATAGTTCTGATCGCGGCCGCTGTCGTGCTCGCCGCCAACGCGTTCTTCTTCAAGAGCAAACGGATCATCGGGTGGACGGCCGCCGCGGCGGTGATCGTCTGGCTGGTGGCGGTAGTGATCCTCCCGAAGTCGATCTACTCTCTTTCCGTAAAGCCGAACGAGCTGGCAAAAGAGACGCCATACATCCAGCACAACATCGAGATGACCCGGCGCGCGTTCGACCTCGAACGGTTCGAAGAGAAGCCTTTTATCCCGCAGCCGACGCTCACGGCCCGGCACGTGGAAGAGAACCAGGAGACGATCGGGAACATCAGGCTGTGGGACCCGCAGGTGCTGCAATCGACCTTCAAGCAGATACAAGAGATTCGCCAGTACTACGAGTTCCGAGTCCCCGACATAGACCGCTACGTCCTCAACGGCAAGCTCCGACAGGTGATGCTCGCGGCCAGGGAGATGAACGTCGATAAGCTCGAAGCCACTTCGAGGAACTGGATAAACCAGCACCTCGTCTACACGCACGGGTACGGCGTGGCCATGAGCAGCGTCAACGAGTTCACGCCCGAAGGGCTCCCGCACTTGATCGTCAAGGACATGCCCGTGACGAGCGAGGCCCCCGAGATACAGATCAAAAGGCCGGAGATATACTTCGGCGAGGTGACGAACCACCACGCTTACGTTCGGACGAACCAGCCGGAGTTCAACTACTCGGCGCAGGGCGATCAAGACTCTTACACGGAATACGAGGGGGCGGCCGGGATACCCATAGGCGGGATGTTGCGCAAGACGGCGCTCGCCTTCTACCTAGGCGATAACACGAGCCTGCTCTTTTCCGACTACATCACATCTGAGAGCCGAGTGCTCATACGCCGCAACGTGCTGGAACGGGCGCGGCAGATCGCCCCCTTCCTGATGTACGAGACGGACCCTTACATAGTGATAAGCAAGGACGGCCGCCTCTTCTGGATGATCGACGCGTTCACTCACTCCGATCGGTATCCTTATTCGCGCGGGTACCAGGTGGCGGGCCGGTCCATGAATTACATTCGCAACTCGGTCAAGGTCGTCATCGACGCTTACGAAGGGAAAGCGAGCTTTTACGTATTCGAGCCCGACGATCCGATAATTAAATCGTATCAGAGGATCTTCCCGTCGCTGTTTCGGCCAGCCGAAGAGATGCCCGAAGACCTGCGCGCGCACGTGCGTTACCCTGACCTGCTGGCCGAAGCTCAGGCGGTGGCTTACACGCTTTATCACATCACGAACCCGCAGACTTTCTATAACCGCGAAGACATGTGGGCGATAGCCTCGGTCGAAGTCTCGACGCAGCAAGGCGCGCAGGCGGTCCCCATGCAGCCATACTACGTGCTGATGCAATTGCCGGGGTTCGAAAAGAGACTTGAGTTCGTCAGCATACTGCCATTCACGCCGGCCGGGCCGGGGCGAAACAACATGATCGGTTGGATGGCCGCCCGCAGCGATAAGGAGACTTACGGCGAGACCCTGCTCTTCACTTTTCCGAAGTCTCTGACCGTCAACGGCCCCGCTCAGATCCGCGCGCGCGTAAACCAGGACCGCGAGCTCTCGCAGCTCATGACGCTCTGGAGCCAGCGTGGCTCGGAGCTTGTGCGCAGCAACCTGCTCGTGATCCCCATAGGCGACTCGCTGCTTTACGTGGAATCTTTTTACCTGCAAGCCGAAGGCAGCGGCAGCAAGCTCCCCGAATTAAGGCAGGTCGCCGTGGCGACTCAAAACCGTCTCGCCACGGGAAACACCTTTGAAGAGGCGCTCAGGAAGCTAATGGCGGATACCCCGACACAGCAGCCCGCCGAAACCGTGGCGCAGACTGCGCCACCTGCCCGGCCGCCCGGTGGCGCTCCGTCGCCCACGCCGGCCGCGCCTGCGCAACCGGCGGCGGGCGATCTGGGCGGGCTCGCTCGCCAGGCGCAACAGCTCTTGAGCGACTACGAGCGTCTATCGGCCGAGGGCAGGCACCGCGAAGCCGGCGAGAAGCTCGATCAACTCAAGCAGACCATAACAGAGATGAACCGGCGGCGCACACAGTAGCCCCTACATTTTGCATAGCCGCGCGACTTAAACCCAACATTTTGATTGACCTAGCAATTGGGTTTCTGTTAGTATGCGGCCCGAATCGCCAGGATGCCCCCGTCCAACAAGAGGTGTCTCTTTAATGAAATGTCAGGGTTGTGGGCACGATTATCCTAGCACTCTTACTCGATGCACTCACTGTAGGCTGTTGAACCCCAAGCGAGCGCAGAGCTCGCGTCTGATTGAATTCCCGCGCAAGGCTCGCGCGGCCGTAGAAAAAGAGCCCATCTCGAACCCTCTGCCCGCGTGGCGGAAAGAGGTGAACGAAAGAGTCCGCGCGGCAAAAGCGCGACGAAACTTAACGCCCGATCCCGCTCCGGTTCAAGAAACCGCCCAGCCTGTCTCGGAACTCGATTACGACGAAGCGAACAGGTACGAGAAACAACTCCCCCAGCGCACCGCGCCCATCACTACGCCGCAGCGGCCGGCGCGGTCATACACGGCGGCGGGCGGCGTCGAATCTTCCGCGGCCGCGCCCGCGCGCACCGCTCCAAGGACGAACGACACGATCGTCGAAGCCGCGCTCACGCGTGTGCGGCGCGCAAGCGAGAACGCGAGCCGCGCTTCGCTGCCGAAGATAGAACCGGCCAGGCCCGCACAACCGGCTAAAAGCCCTATCGTCGTCGATAGGGAGGCTACGGCGCGCGCGCTTGAGCCTGCCGTCGAGGTGCCGCCGAAGACCAAGCTCGTGACTACGCCGCTGCCTCGCATCAATGAAGAGCCGGCGGCCCCGGCCGAGCCGCTGGCCCCGGCGCCGGAAAAAGCCGAGCCGAGATTGGCCGCTCCGAAAATCTCCGCCGAGCCTATAGAGACGAGCGATCCGGTCGAGGAGATAACGACCAGAGAGACACTGATCGTCTTAGACGAGATGGAGCCGGTAGATTATCTCGCGGCCGAGATAAACAAAGTCGCCGCGGGCGACGAGTTCGCGCACGACGAAAGCCCTTCGCTCTTCACTCACGTCGTCATAGGGCTGACAGACCTGTTCACCATAGCCTTAAGCTCGACGCCTTTCCTGGCGTTGATAGAGATTACGAACGGCAATTACGCCTTCGCGCGCACGCGCGGCGCCGTCGCCGCCGTAGTCTTCGTCGTGGCGACTTTTTACCTCGCGCTGACGCAGAGTCTTTGCGGTAAGACGTTCGGGATGATGCTGACCAACACGCGCGTAGTCGACGCCCGCACCTTCGAGCCAATCACGGCGGGGCGCGCGATGCTCAGAACGCTCGGCTATTACGTGGCGTTCGCCCCCGCGATGATCGGCCTGTTGTGGCCCGCGCTCAACCGCAAGCGGCGGGCGTGGCAAGACTATATCGCGGGCACGCTCGTCGCGCGCGATTTCTAATCCTGGTTAAGAAGAACGAAAGGGAGAGCCATGCACTTCGCACGGCTCTCCCTTTCGTCTTGTTGCCTTAATTAAATCTATTGTATCGGAGGGCCGACAAGGAAGACATCCCAGGCCCATCTGCCTAGCTGCGCGCCGTTTGCATCACGAACTTTAGCACGATAGCGGAACCGGTTGCCGTGCCCGTCTCTGCGCCTCGACTCTCTGTAG
>DATFGQ010000086.1:0-6281 GCA_035249305.1 Blastocatellia bacterium
GCTCTACTACACGCTATCCGATGATGGCGTAATCTGCTTCGCGTCGGAGATCAAAGCTCTCATAGAGGCGCGCGCCGTCAGAGCCGAACTCAACTACGACGCGCTGGCAGATTACGCCGCCAACCGCTCGACCTCGGGCGAAGAGACTCTGTTCCGCGGCGTCAAGCGACTGCTGCCCGGCCACACTCTCACGTGGCGCGATGGGCAAGTCGAGATAGAGCGTTACTGGGACGTGAGCTTCGCAAAGCCTGAGGGCCAGCCGAGCGAGCGCGAGCTGATAGACAGGTTCGAAGAGCTCTTTTGCGAATCCGTCAGGCTGCGTCTGATGGCCGACGTGCCGCTCGGGATGTTCCTTTCGGGCGGGATCGATTCGAGCGCGATTGCCGCGGCGATGAGCGAGATGGTCAAGGAGCCTATCAAGACCTTCTCGGTCGCCTTCCAGGAGCGCGAAGCCAACGAGCTCGATTACGCGCGCATCGTCGCGCGGGCGTTCGGGACCGACCACCATGAGATCGTCGTGACTCCCGAGCAGTTCTTCGACGCGCTCCCCGCGCTCGTCTATCAGGAAGACGAGCCGATAGCTCACCCTTCCTCAATCCCGCTCTACTTCGTCTCGCGCCTCGCTTCCGAGCACGTCAAAGTCGTGCTGACGGGCGAGGGCAGCGACGAGCTTATCGCCGGCTACGACAAGTACCGCAAGACGGTCTTTAATCTCTCGCTCGGCCGCGCCTACCACAACCTCCTGCCCGCAGGCGTCAGGCGGACGGCCGCGCGCGCGATCCTGGGGACGAACGGCTCTACGCGCCTGGGGCGGAAGCTTTCGCGCACGTTCCTCTGCCTCAAGCCCGAGATACCGGAGATCTACTTCGATAACTTTTCGGTCTTTTCGCGGGCGATGCAGCCGGAGCTCTTCACCGCCGAGACGCGCGAGCGCATGGGCGACGGCGACCCTTATCGAACCCCCCTTGCGCACATCAATCAATCGGACGCGACGAGCTTGCTCGACCAGTTGCTTGCGGCCGATTTGAAGACCTACCTGCACGAGCTATTGATGAAGCAGGACCAGATGAGCATGGCGGCCTCGATTGAAAGCCGCGTGCCGTTCCTAGATCACAAGCTCGTAGAGTTCGTCTCGTCGCTGCCCGTGAGGATGAAGCTCCGCGGGTTGACGACGAAATACATACTGCGCCGCAGCATGCGCGACAGGTTGCCGAAAGAGATTCTCACGCGGAAGAAGATGGGCTTTCCGGTCCCCGTCGGCCGGTGGCTGCGCGGGGGGTTCCGCCACCTGCTCGACGAATACGTGCTCGGAGGCCGCGCGAGCGATCGCAAGATATTCGACCCTCGCTTTGTGCGGAGCCTCGTCGCGCGCCACCTGGCCGGCGAAGACCATTCAGAGCGGTTGTGGATGCTAATCAATTTTGAAGTGTGGCAACGCCGATTCATCGACGGAGAAGACGCGGACGCTCTTCGAGCGCAGGGCTCGCTCAAGCGTCTCACCGCGTCGGCTACTCTCGCGTCAAACACGGCGCAGAGAACAACTCATCAGGTGAACAGATTATGGGAATAGTAGGCGGCTCGATAGGCTACAAGCTGCTTCGGAGCATCAGCTCCGACGGCGAAACAGGTTACCTCGACGGCAGCGCGTACAACAACCGCAGCAAGACCCAGGTGCTGTTCGGCGAAGGCATTTGGGATGAGCTCGCGGGGAAAGTGGTCATAGATTTCGGCTGCGGGACCGGCGCGGAAACCGTAGAGATCGCCCGGCGCGGGGCCGCGCAAGTGATAGGGCTCGACATCCGAGAGCGTGTGCTCGATCAGGCGCGTGTCGCGGCTCGCAAGGCGGGCGTCGAGGACCGCTGCGTCTTTACCACCAGCACAAACGAGCGCGCAGACATCGTCTTGTCGATGGATGCGTTCGAGCACTTCGACGATCCCGCGGGAATACTTGCGCAAATGGAGCCGCTAGTCAAAGACGACGGAAAGGTGCTGATAGAGTTCGGCCCGCCCTGGTATCACCCGCTCGGCGGCCACCTCTTTTCGGTCTTCCCATGGGCGCACCTCATATTCTCGGAGAGGGCGCTGATTCGATGGCGCTCAGATTTCCGCAAGGACGGGGCCACGAAGTTCTGTGAGATCGACGGCGGGCTCAACCAGATGACGCTCCGCCGCTTCAAGCGGATCGTGGAGGAAAGCCCCTTCGAGTTTCAGACCTTCGAGGCCGTGCCGATCAAAAAGGCGCGGGTGTTGTCGAACTTCTTAACGCGCGAATTCTTGACCGCGATCGTGCGATGCAGGCTGGTTAGAAAGAACAGGGGCAACGGCAAGGCGGAATAGACATGCGAATACTCTGGCTGAAAACGGAACTCCTGCACCCCGTCGATAAAGGCGGAAAGATACGCACGTACCAGATGCTGAAGCGGATCAGCCGCTTGCACGATGTCACATACCTCACGCTCGCAAGCCACGGCGAGCCTGCTGATGCTTTCGCCTCGGCCGGCGAATACTGCGCGCGGCTCGTACACGTGCCGTGGAGCGAGCCTCGAAAATTCGGCGCGCGGTTTTACGCGGACCTCGCTTTTAACATCGGCTCTGATCTCCCCTACGCGATTCAGAAGTACCGTTCGGCGGAGATGAAAAAGGCCATCGCGCGCGAATGCCTGGCGAACGATTACGACCTGGTGGTCTGTGATTTCTTGACGCCCGCCATAAACTACACGCACGACCCCGCGCGCCCCGCCGTCCTGTTTCAGCATAACGTCGAATCGGGCATCTGGCGGCGACACTTCGAGACTCAGACCAATCGAGTCAAGAAGGCATTCTTTTACAGCCAGTGGCAAAAGATGTATCGATACGAGCGAGACGCCTGCCGCGCTTTCAACGCCGTGATAGCAGTGTCGCGGGCCGACCGCGAACAGATGCGCGACGAGTTTGATCTGAATGAAGTTTACGACGTACCGACAGGCGTTGACACGAGGTATTTCCGACCTCTTGGCAACCGGCCTGAGCCTCACAACCTCGTCTTCACAGGCTCGATGGACTGGATGCCGAATGAAGACGCGATCATCTATTTCGCCGAAAACATATTTCCGCAGATCACCCGCCGTCTGCCACATGTCACGCTGACCGTGGTGGGGCGCAACCCTTCGAGGCGGCTCAAAGCGATCGCGGAGGCCAACAACCAGATCAAGGTCACGGGCCGCGTAGACGATGTCCGCCCGTTCATCGACGCGGCGAGCGCCTACGTCGTGCCGCTCAGAGTCGGCGGCGGGACGCGGTTGAAGATATATGAAGCCATGGCGATGCGGAAGCCCGTGATCTCTACTACGGTCGGGGCGGAAGGGTTGCCGGTGGCCGCTGGCAAAGAGCTGCTCATAGCGGACGACCCCGAAGCTTTCGCCGCGGCCGTGACTCGCGTGCTTAAAGACGCGCGGCTTCGGGAGAGGATCGGCCGACAGGCGCGGGCGACCGTCTGCGCTCACCACGGGTGGGAGCGCTCGGCAAACGACTTCATGAAGATATGCGAGGGCGTAGTCGGCAGCCGCTCTCGAATGCATGCGGCGTGACGATAGAGGGAGCTAGGGAGCCTATGAGATTGAGCATATTCGGGTTGGGTTATGTCGGCTGCGTTTCAGCAGCCTGCTTCGCAAGCGCCGGCCGCGATGTCATCGGCGTCGACGTGAATCAAGTTAAGGTGGACATAATCAATGGCGGGCGAACGCCTATCGTAGAGCCCGGCATAGACGATTTAATAAGAGAGGGTGTGGCGAGCGGCAGGCTCCGGGCGACTACCAGCGTCGAACAGGCCGTCCACGCGTCCGACCTCTCGCTCGTGTGCGTAGGCACGCCGGGCAAACAGAACGGCAGCCTCGACCTCGGCTACGTCAGCCGCGTCTGCCAGGAGATAGGCGAAGCGATAAAAACGAAGCCCCGGCCTCACGTCGTCGTGATGCGAAGCACGATGCTCCCTGGCACTGTCGAAGAGACTGTAGTGCCGGCGCTTGAGGCAAGCTCGGGGAAGCGCAGCGGGCGCGATTTCAAAGTCGCGATCAACCCGGAGTTCCTGCGCGAAGGCACATCGATCAACGACTTCAATAACCCGCCTTTCACGCTCATCGGAGCGGACGACGAAGAGACGGCCGCGGTGATGCGCCGCCTCTACTCTCACATCGACGCGCCGGTCATCGTTATGGGGATCAAAGAGGCGGAGATGGTCAAGTACGCGTGTAATTGCTTTCACGCGCTGAAGATCACTTTCGCAAACGAGATCGGGGCGATCTGCAAGGCGATGGGCATCGACAGCCATAAGGTGATGGACGCCTTCTGCAAGGACACGAAACTCAACCTCTCGGCTTATTACTTGAAGCCGGGATTCGCCTTCGGGGGCTCCTGCCTGCCGAAGGATTTGCGCGCCATCACTTACAAAGCCAAACAGCTCGACGTGGAGGCGGTGATGCTCAACTCGATCCTCGTGAGCAACCGCCTGCAAGTTGATCGGGCCGTCGACATGGTGCTCGACACCGGGCGCAAGCGCGTCGGCGTTCTCGGGCTGAGCTTCAAATCGGGCACCGACGACCTGCGCGAAAGCCCTATGGTCAGCCTGATCGAGAGGCTTATCGGCAAGGGGTTGAAGCTTTCCATCTACGACCGCGACGTGGAGCTGGCGCGGCTGTTCGGCGCAAACAAGAGCTACATCGAGCATGAGATTCCGCACATCTCGAAGCTGATGAGGCCGGACCTGCACGAAGTCGTTGAGTCTTCCGAAGTGCTGGTCATCGGAAAGAAGGATGACGCTTTCCACATGCTCAGCGACAAGCTGAACAACGGCCGGATAGTCATAGACCTCGTTCGCATGCTCGAAGCCCGGCAAGGCATAAAGTCATATCAAGGGATGTGCTGGTGAGGAGGCTGTCGTGAAAAAGCTGTTAAGAATAACGATCGCCATTATCTTGTCATTGAACACCGCCGCGTGCGCGATGCCCGCGAACTCTTCGGCGGCCCTCGGCAGTGAGCCGGCCGTCGACGACGCAAGGGCCGAGCCTCTATTGCCCGCGACCTACCTCGACACTTCTTACGCGCCGCAGTCGGGGCGGACGATACAGGTGAAGGGCGCTAGCGATTTCCAGGCCGCGCTCAACTCGGCCAGCGCGGGCGACACGATCGCGCTCGAAGCCGGGGCGGAGTTCGTAGGCAACTTCACGCTGCCCGCGAAGCCCGAAGCCGGCGACAAATGGATAACGATCCGCTCGTCTGCTCTCGACGCGAAGCTCCCGCCCGCCGGCACTCGCGTGAGCCCGGCCGACGCGCCGGCAATGCCAAAGCTCGTCAGCCCGAACGCTGACCCCGTAGTGAAGACCGCGCCCGCCGCGCATCACTATCGATTCATCGGCGTCGAGTTCACCGTAGCGCCGGGGTTCGCGCACAACTACGGCCTCATCTTGCTGGGCGACGGCGGCTCGTCACAGAACTCTATCGATAAAGTCCCGCACGATCTTGTCATCGACCGCTGCTACGTTCACGGCAACCAGACGGGCAATCTCAGGCGCGGCATCGGCCTCAACAGCGCGAGGACTGCCGTCATCGACTCTCACATCTCCGACTGCCGCGAGGTGGGGGCGGAATCGCAGGCGGTCTGCGGTTGGAACGGGCCGGGGCCATTCAAGATTGTGAACAACTATCTTGAAGGCGCTGGCGAAAACTTCATGCTCGGAGGCGCGGACCCCAAGATCGCGAACCTCGTCCCGTCAGACGTTGAGTTCCGGCTCAACCACTGCTTCAAGCCGCTCGCGTGGAACCACCGCGACCCATCATTCGCCGGAACGCGCTGGTCTGTGAAGAATCTCTTCGAGCTTAAGAACGCCCGCCGCGTGTTGATAGAGGGGAACACGTTTGAGAACAACTGGGTCGACGCGCAGAGCGGGCCGTCAATACTCTTCACGCCGCGCAACCAGGAAGGCGCCGCGCCCTGGTCTACGGTCGAGGACGTGACGTTTACAAACAACGTCATACGCAACGTCGCCGCGGGCGTCAGCATACTCGGGAGAGACGATCTCCAGCCGAGCGGGCAGGCCAGAAGGATTAAGATCGAAAACAACCTCTTTGACGACGTGGGCGGCGCGCGGCTCGGCGGCAACGGCCGCCTCTTTCAAGTCCTCAGTGGCGCGGCCCACGTGACGATCAACCACAACACGGCATTCCAGGCGGCGCACACGCTGATAACCGACGGGCAGCCGTCGACCGGATTGGTCTACACCAACAACATAACGGCCCCAGGCGAATAC
>DATFGQ010000087.1:0-16382 GCA_035249305.1 Blastocatellia bacterium
TTTTTCTCCAAAGAAAAGGATTCAAATAACTATGCCTACATTCCTGAAAGATTCTCAAACCTAGCCTCAGCATCCAAATCAAACTAAAAGCTATACCTTACTGCTTAGCTTAAAGCCTATGGGGACAAGCCCTGCCCCTACTGCTTAATTCTAATACCATGACATATTGCTTGCGGTCTCGTCTTGCGGGATCACTTTGCGAGTCTTCAGGTCGGCTTGCCACGTGGCGACGTGCGGCCCCTGGCTGTCGCTATAACTGAACGTGACCGTCACGGCGCTGCCAGGGCCGGACGTTTGCTCCGCCCGCCACCCATGAATCTCTACGGCCTCGCCCTTCTCCTTGCGGTAATAGACGGTCGTGTAGAGGTATTGCTGGACCGTGAAGTTCTCTTTGCGCGAGCGGCTCTCCTTGACCAGCCTCGTGGCTTTGGCCGTCTCGGGCTCGCGCCCTTCGCTAATCATCACCGCCGCGTCGACTGTGATGATCGCGAGCGGCACAAGTATGAAGACCAGCGCCGGCCAGTTCCCAAAAATCTTTTTCATCATCCGAACACCGCCCCGCAGCGCGGGCATTGGCCGTCGACCGCGTCTACAGATTGGCGGAAGCCGCACGCTTTACAGGCGCGCTGGTTGATCCGCCTCTCTACCAGCGCGTAGACGAACAGGACCGCCAGCCCGAAAATAACAGTTAACAGAAATCCCCACTTCATATCTTAAAGCCATGCGACGGAGTCGGACGCGCTGCCTCTATCTTATCACGACCGGGATGATCCTGCCGCGTTCGCCTGCGCCATGCGGAGATTTTCGTTGAGCTGTGTGTCGCGCCTGACGCGCCATATCTTGCTGTCGAGGTAGTAGTGTGTGAAGGCCCCGCCCCAGATGAAGGCCATCGCGAAGCTGTCGGGCTCGACTATCGTGTAGTGCGGGATGTGGTAGAGCGCGCCGAACGCGAGCGCGAATGCGATGTAGTGCCACACGCTCTTGTTTATCTTCGACGCCGCGCCGTAATCCTGCGCGCCCGCGCGGCAGTACTTGTTGCGGTTGTGAAACCAGATGATGCGGTGGTACTGAATGTTGTGGTAGATCGTCAGCGTCGACACCGCCACCAGCGCAGCCGCGCCCGCCGGCTGAAAGTTCTCAAGCGACCTGAGCACGATCCAATGCATAGGGACGGCCGCCCCCAGCAGCAACAGCTTCGGCACGTTTATCGGCTGCCTCAGGTAGAGCCTCTGCGCCAGGCGGCCGGCGAACAGCATCAGCGAGATCAAGAAGGCCGACAGCACGAGCGTCTCGAACCACCAGACCGGACCCGAATGGGTCGCAAATGGCACGCGGTCGCGCGCGGCGAAGCTGTGCGTCAGAAAGCGGACGAATGGGTAGGTCATGCCTAAAAGTATGAAGGCCCGATCAATAAGGTTATCGATCTCCGCGAGGTCGTCGTTCTTCTTCTTGTAAAGAATCATGAAGCCGTAGTGTTGCTTGACGAGGTGGTAATAAGCCCACAGCGAGGCGAAGAAGAAGAAGGCGGGGCCGAACAGCGACTGGCCCGTAGCCACGTCTGCGAGCAGCATCAATGGGCCGAGCAGGAACAACGACAGGCTCCCGTAAAAGAGCTTCGCGCGCGCGCGGCGCTCCTGGCTGTCGGCGTAAGTCCTCGACACCGTGCCGAAGACATGCGGGCCGTCAAAGCCCAGCGCCCACACCCACACGAGGATCATCACAGGCAGCCCTAGGCTGACCAGCAACAGGTTGCCGGCCAGGAATAAGTAGCTGACCGCCACGCTCCCGATGAACCATACGAGGTCATTACGCTTATCGATTATCCAACTGCGCGCTATCAAGCCCTGCTTGCTCTGCTGAACTGCGACGGTCGCCGATGACATACCGACTCTCCTTGAAAATCGCGATTGTAATGACAGTCAAAAACTACTGCTCGACGATGCGACAACCTCAGGGCTGCCAAGTTTATCACAAACCACACGGGCCGCGTAAAGTTTGACAAAGCGGTTTTGATTCGCTAGAGCATCAATATGAGCAATGACAAGCTGGCCGAGTTCGCGGGTCAAAAGTACCTGAACCTTGCGACCTATCGCAAGAACGGGACGGCCGTCAACACGCCGCTGTGGTTCGCCGAAGAGGGCGGCCAGTTTTACGTCTATTCGCTGGCCAACGCGGGCAAGGTCAAACGCATTCGCAACAACCCGCGCGTCAAGGTCGCGCCGTGCGACATACGCGGCAACCTGAAAGGCGAATGGGTAGAGGCCGAAGCCCGCATACTGGACTCTGCGAAGGCCGAGCACGGGCACAGGCTTCTCAACAAGAAGTACGGCCTGCTCAAAAGGCTCGGCGATTTTTTCAGCAAGCTCAGAAAAAGAGAGCGCGTGGTGATGACGATTCGCCCCGTCTGATTGCCTGTTTGCGGCCTACACGATGACAGGAGCCGATATCTAATATGAACCCTTGGAGCGGGCTGGGCCGTCTGCCCAGGGAGTTGTGGGTCCTGTTCATCGCCACGCTGGTCAACCGCGCGGGGACGATGGCCCTTACGTTCCTGACGATTTACGTCACGCGCGGCATGGGGCTGACCGACGGCCAGGCCGGGCTCGTCTTCACCGTTTACGGCATAGGCGCAATCATCACGGCGCCCCTGGCCGGGAGGTTGAGCGACCGCGCGGGGCCGCTCTTGGTGATGAAGCTGTCGCTCTTTTTTTCCGGGGCGGTGCTTTTCGCGCTGCCTTTCGCGAAGACGCTTTTCGCCATACTCGCCATAACATTCTTGTGGGCCATCGTGGGCGAGGCGCTCCGCCCCGCGAGCATGGCTATCATCAGCGACGTGGCCACGCCCGAACAGCGCAAGCCGGCCTTCGCGCTCAACCGGCTCGCGATCAACCTCGGGATGAGCGTCGGCCCGGTGGTCGGCGGTTTTCTCGCCGAGCTCTCTTTCAAGGCGATCTTCTTCGTAGACGGGGCGACCTCGATAGCGGCCGGGCTGATACTCGTAGCTTCGCGGTGGCGGTTTGCGCACGCGGACACGGCCGAAGCGCCTGCGCGCGACGCCGCGGCCGAACCGCCGGTCAGCAGATTCGGCGTGCTCAAGGATTATCAATTCCTCTATTTTCTGCTGGCGCTCATCCCCGTCGAGATAGTCTTCTTTCAAAGCCATGCCGCGATGCCGCTCTTTCTGGTCCGCGACCTCAGCATGAGCCCGAGCGTCTACGGGACGCTGTTTGCCGTCAACACCGTGATAATCGTGCTGCTGGAAGTCCCGCTCAACTCCGCTATGGCGAACTGGCCCCACAGGCCAACGCTCGCGCTCGGCTCTTTTTTATTCGGGGCGGGATTCGGCGCGCTGGCGTTTGTCACGGGGTTCTGGAGCGCGGCGGCGACTGTTGTGGTCTGGACCTTCGCCGAGATGATCCTTTTCCCCGCAAGCTCCGCTTACGTGGCTGACCTCGCGCCCCCGAAAAAGCGCGGCGAGTACATGGGACTTTACACGATGGGCTTTAGCGTAGCTTTCGCGGTAGGGCCGGGGATAGGCGCGCTGGTGTACGAGAGGTTTGGCGGGCCGACTCTGTGGGTCGCGTCGTTCGTCACGGGCTGCGTGTCGACCCTGATGATGTTGAGGCTGCGTTCGAGCCGCGCGGCCGCGGCTTCGGCGGCCGATTGATTCAGTCTCGCCGAGAGATGATGCTGAATATGGCGTTGACGCCGAACGGCTCGGTGTCAATCTCTTTTATCAAGCTCTTGTTGTAAACGTCGTAAAGCGCCAGGCGGGTCGGCAGGTGGACGTTCGTGAAGCCATGCGCGATCCAGCTCAGGTTCTCTCTAAACTTCGTCGGTCGCAATCTGGTAAAGCCTACCCATATCCTGCCATCGGCTTCTACCATCAGGCCCCGCGCCCAGCCGAGCGGAGGCGGCTGGTCTGTGTCGCCGCCGCGTTTGATCGCGTTGAGGTCGATCACCTCTTCGGTCTTAAGCGTCTTCTGGTTCGTCACGACGACGTGGCCGTCGATGGTCGTAAAGAATATGAATCCGCCGTGCATTATGCCGTCGTGCGCGCCCTCGCCGGGTATCTCTACGCGTGCGCCGGGCCGGGTCAGGCAGACCGCGTCCTTGTGCATCATGCGCGTGGTCCACACCTCTTCGCCGACGCGGAAGACGTAATTCGGGTGGGCGAGGTGCGGCTTAGTCGTAGGCACTTTGCGGTAATCTATGTCGCGCGAAAAGCGCGCCCATGTATCCTCGTCGAGCGCGCTCCACTCGCGCACGAGTCGCCCTTCGAGGTCTACTTCCACCACGAGGTCGAGCCCTGTGCTTGCGACGAGCAAGTTACCTTCGGGCGTAGGGCAGACGTGGTGCAGATCGTTGAAGCAGGGGAGCGAAACGTAAGCGACACGCTTGAAGGCGGGCGCCTCGTAGACTAAGACTTCGGTGGCCGTGCACAGGTAGAGCTTGTCGTCTTCAAGCGAGGCGGCTTTAAACATTATCGAGGCGTCTTCGTCGGGGCAGACTTCCGGCGGCGAGACGTATTCAAGGCATGTCTTGCCTCGGCCGTCATCGCCGTCTACCTCTACAACCATCCCTTTCTTGTACTGACGCCACTCGTCAACACGCCGCTCCTTCTGCTGCCCCCCGATCACATAAAAGCTCATCGTTCGTCCCTCTGTCCGTGACAATATTATCTATGCTTGCAATTCGCCGGATAATGATTAGGGCTTGATGCAGGGATTCTAGCGGAAGGTCAATCATTTATAAATAGTTATCTCGCAGCCGTTGAGTGAGTGAGTTGGCCCGCAAGTTTGAAGGTGTTAGACTACGCCAAAGCAATGGACAGAGAATTAGAACTGGCTGCATGCGTCCCTCACCCTGTTCATAAAAGCGGGTTTAACACTGCTACAGTTCTGCCTTACGGATTGACTGTGGAGCACGTTTTCAGGGCCATGCAGGAGTTCAATCATTTTCTAGGCTTCATTAATCAGCAGCTTTACACAAAAGAGATACCACGTCTTGAATCAATGCTCATGCCCGCGAATTTCAGCAGTATCGTGGGTGAGTTCATGAGTTCTAGCATTCCTAAGCACTACCCGGCCATAGTCAAGAATCGATACCACAATGGGCATCCAGACTTGGTTCCTGCCGGTCACTATGCAGGAGATTCAATTCAACACGGCGATGAGGGGATTGAAATCAAAGCCTCGCGTTATCTGAGAGGATGGCAGGGGCATAATCCCGAAGACACTTGGCTGATGGTCTTCGTCTTCGACAGTAACCGTCCCATCGATGAAGCGAAGGGAATCGCCCCGAAGCCTTACAGGTTTGTTATGGTCGCGGGGGCGCGGCTTGCAAAAACAGATTGGCTATATGCCGGCCGGTCAGAGACCAGCCGCCGAACGATTACGGCCAGCGTGACCAGATCAGGGTACGAGAAAATGATGAATAACTGGATATATAAGGACCCCTGTTACATCTCGAAAAGGAGAGGCTCTCTTCGCTCCGACTGAACTTTAATAGACACAAGCTGCGGGATCGCTCTCCGACTCATCTCATAATAGTCAGCAAATCTTTCTACACCGAGGCAGGGCAAGCCAACCGCTTGCGCTGCCGCCACGGTTGAACCTGAACCCATGAACGGATCAGCAATAATGCCTTTGCCTAGCGGCAAGCAAGCGTACACGACTTGGCGTAAGAACGATTGCGGCTTAAGGCTTGGGTGGCTGGCGATAGCCCGTTCCCGGCGGGGCGTTCGTTCGCTCAATATCACATCACTAAATGGCTTCCCTTCCGGTGTCCGCCGTATTCCCCCAGTTTGAAACTCACGCAGGCAATCGCTGACCTTCATACCTGCCGGGATCGGCTTCCTAAGAATCCCCCATGGCTCATAGCCGCCGCGTGGTAGTGATGACACATCGGGGAATTCAAGCTCTGCATTCTTCGGCCTGTCGCCGCCCCGTAAAGTTCTGACGAGACGTATAAGCTGGCCTCGAAACTCCAAACCGCCTTCGACTAAAGCAGAGAATACCAGTTGTGACAGGAAAGCATTGCTTGCGATAAACACATGCCCGCCGGGGCGCAGGGCATGGATTGAAACCTTAGCCCATTCAACGAAGAAACGCCTTAGCGTATCTCGCTCTTTCTGATTTAGTGCCGTGAATCTGGGCAATGGGGCGCGTGTATGGCCGTCAAATGAGGGCGGAATCCTCCAGATGCCTCCGTTGCCATTAGTCCTCTTCTCGATCTGGTCAAAGTCATATTCCTTAACCCCATACGGCGGATCGGTGACGATCGCATGTAGGCTGTTTTCAGGGATACGACTTAACCACTCAAAGCAATCTGCATGTAATATGATTGAGGAACCTAGTGTCTCCGATCTGTAATCCAATGCAAGTTTGGTTAGCGGTTCTTGCTCAGATGGGTTGACAGGTTTCTTAATCCCGGAAATAACCACTTGTGATTTCCTCTGCCCTCTCTGTTGCATCAGTAGTTTTTCCGCAGCGCGATGCAATCAGGTTACTTATACCTGGGGCATATAAGCGATCCTCGGTTTTATATTACTTGCATTCAATAGAGTCAAGCAAACGGCTTACTTTCGCCGAATCTAAAAAGTATTGTTGAGCCCTCGGGCGGGTGTTAGCATCCGAATAAGCCTTGCCCCTTTACGACGAGTTTCACGCACAACAGAATCGGCCACAAGGCCGCGCGCAATTATTAAAAGGGGAAGGCTCCGATGGGCATCATTTGAAAACCTCCAGATGCTGATCCGCGCGATGGTCGCTTGCCTCATCTGGGTCCCGTACTTCAAATTGTCGAAGCGCGTTAAGGCCACGTTCATACACTGACCATCAATTGACCCTCGACTACCTGGGCAGCGGCTCGGCCAGAGTCGCCATCGCATAGGAGAGAACCGCGAGCACCGCCACGTTGGCGGCCAGCTCTTGAGGGATAATCTTGTCGAGCGTGTCGGCCGCCGTGTGGTGATAATGAAAGTATGTGCGGCTGTCCGACAGAGGCGCAAACGTCGGCACGCCCGCCGCGTCGAGCGGTATCAAGTCGGCCCCGGCCGCGCGCCCGAGCGACAACACGACGCCCGACCCGTTAGCCTTGAGCACCGCCGACACAGGGCGGATCATCTCTATCGCCTTCGGGCTCGCCTTCAGAGCGAACCCGGCCGGGAAGCCCGCGCCGCCGTCCATCTCTATCGCGCCGACGTGATTGGCGAGATCGGCCTTATGATCTTCAGCGTAAGCCCTCGCGCCTTTCAGCCCGTTCTCTTCGTTCATCCAGGCGACGAGGCGGATCGTCCGCCTTGGGCGGAGCCCCGCCTGCTTGATTACTTGCAACACGGCCATCGAGGCCGCCACGCCCGACGCGTCGTCGATCGCCCCCGTGCCGAGGTCCCACGAGTCGAGGTGGCCCGAGACGACGACGACCTGCTCTGGGCTCTCGCTGCCTTTCAGGTCCGCGACGACGTTGAAGCTCTCTACGTCGGCCAGCGTCTGCGGCGTGAGCGTCAAACGCATGCGCACGGCTCCCTGCGCGGTAAGGTAGGCTAGGAGGTCCGCGTCTTCGGCGGCGACTGCGCCGGCCGGGATTCGCGGCGCGTCTTCGGCGTAGGTCAATGAGCCCGTGTGGGGCAGGCGGAAATCGGCGCTGCCCACCGAGCGTATCAGCGAAGCCACGGCGCCCAGCCGCGCCGCCGCGCTCGCGCCCGTGCTGCGGTAGACGACCGCCTGGCCGTATGCGTCGCCCGAGTAGCCCATCTCCGCCAGCCGCTTGTCGTAAACGGCGTTGAACAGGACGATCTTGCCCGCGACGCGATCGCGGCCCAGCGCGTTCAACTGGTCGAGACTCTCTACGACGACGACCTGTGCGGTCAGACCTTCTGCCGGCGTGGCGACGCTCCCGCCGAGCGCCGTGAGAACTATCTTCTGCGTCGTGCCGGGAGCCTGGCCCGTGAACTGCACAAGCTCGGCCGTCTCGACGCCGCGCACCCATCGCGGGACCATGACTTTTTCGAGCCGCACGTCCATGCCGAGCCGCCGCATCTCGCCCGCGACGTACTCGACGGCGCGAGCGGCCTGCGCCGACCCGCTCAAGCGCGGGCCGATGTTGTTGCAGAGGTAGGCCGTCTGCTTATAAGCATAATCGCTTTCGAGCGCGGCCTTCTGTAGCCGCTTAAGCTCGTCCAACAGCTTTGGCGAATAGAGGTCCGCCGCGCGCTTCTCCTGTCGAGCGGCGAGCGCGGGCAAGGCCAGCAAACAGATCATCAGCTTGATTGTGAAAAGAGCTTTTATTGATCGCATGGCAAAATTATACGGGATGGGGAGGGATTACAAAACTGCGCGACATACGCTGCCGGCCTACGGCGCATTTGCCTCGCCTTCGATCTTCTGTCGCAAGTACCATGACATGTAATCGCGGTATTTCTCCTGCAAATCCTTTCGCCGCCAGTCCTGCCCGGTGACGACTTTACGGCAACTCTGCGCGCCGCAATTACACTCCATCTCGAAGTCGTCGTCATCCGTAGTCGCCCAGTCATGCGTCAGCTCTTCGCCGGCCTCTATGTCGCGCATAGCCACGAAGATTATCTGCCCCTGGACGCCGATGTTCGGGTCGCAGCAGTGGTTGCTGAAGATCATAGAGCCCTCTCGCTCGTCGCCACTCAATGGGCCTATGAACAGGTCCTCGGCTATCTGTATCTCGGCGGGGCCGAGCGATTCTTGAACCTGTCTAAGCGTCTGACGGTCGAAGATGCGCCCGCCCTTTATGCAGACGATCTCGCCTTTGTTGATCACTTCGCGCGCGAAAAGACCTCGGCCCTGTATCGGGCTCTGTTTGACTACAGCCTTCGGAGATATGTAAGACAGATTAGCCATACGTTCATGATTCCTTTGTCATGCTTGCCTTGATCTGAAGGCGCCGCCGCTCCTTTCGTATTGCTCGTCGCCGCTTATCGCTTCCTGGCCCTGTACGATCACGTGCTCTATGCCTTCGGGGTACTGTTTAGAGTCTTCAAACGTGGCGCGGTCGATGACTCTTTCGGGGTCGAAGACGACCAGGTTGGCGATCGCGTCGACCTCGACGCGGCCGTAGCCTTCGAGCTGAAACGTCTCCGCCGCGAGCCCCGACATCTGTCGCACAGCCTGTTCGAGCGTGAGCAGATTCTCGTCGCGTGAGTAACGGCCGAGGATGCGCGGGTAGGTCCCGTAAGCGCGAGGGTGAGGCTTGCCGCCCAACAGCCCATCCGTGCATATGTTGACGTAAGGCTCGCGGAGTATCTTCTTCACAACCTCTTCGGACTGACTGAACGAGATCATCCCGACGCCCATGCGCTCTTCGGCCAGCAGGTCGAAAGCGAACTCCGCCACTTCCTCTTCGCCGATCCCGTTTGCGGCCTCGCGCGTCAAGGCCGCGGCTTCAAGGAGATTCTTGCCGACGATCTCCGCGCGCCTGCCCGATGGAATGTCCGAGATGATGATTCCTTCAGGCCCCGACCACTTCCAGAAGTTGTCCCACTCCGCACGGCCGCGCGCTAGCATCGCCTCTCTCATCCGCTGGCGCTCGGCACTGCTGCCGAGTCGCTCAAGCGTGGCCTCGACCCCGCCCGCGTGCGCCCACGGCGGAAGTATCGCGCCAAGCATCGTAGAGCCGGCTACGTAAGGGTATTGATCTGCTGTAAGACGCATTCCACGGTCCTGCGCTTGATGAATCATCTCAAGCACGCTATCGATCTTCCCCCAGTTCTCGCGCCCCGCCGCCTTGAAGTGCGAGATGTGGACGCGCACGCCCGACCGGTCGCCGATCTCTATCATCTCGGCGACGGCGTCTTCGAGGTAATCGCTTTCGCTGCGCATGTGAGCGACGAATATCCCGTCCATCTCCGCCACGGCGCGGCACAGCTCTATCAACTCCGCCGTGTCGGCGTAGCAGCAAGGCGGGTAGATCAGCCCCGTCGAGATACCGACCGCGCCTTCGCGCATGCCTTGACGGATCAGGCTCTGCATCAATCGAACCTCTTCGGCCGTCGCGCGGCGGTCCTCCATCCCTACGGCGTGCAGCCGCACGGCCCCGTGCGGGATCAGGTAGGCGCAATCGATGGCCGGGCGGGCGCGATCGATCGCGCTCAGGTAGTCGGCCACCGATTCCCAATCCCATTCCCGGCCGAGCCGCCCGAGCAGGCCCGCGAGCTGTCGCTCTGTTTGCGGGCGGTCTACCGCACGAATCGGCGCCACTGAGATTCCGTCCTGGCCGAAGACTTCGAGCGTTATCCCCTGCCTGATCTTCATCGGCAGCTCGGGCTCGACCAGAACGCGGAGGTCCGAATGCGAATGCGTGTCTATGAAACCGGGCGCGATCATCAGCCCCTTGCAATCGATCTGGTTCGGGGCGACGAGCGAGCCCGGCGCGTCGATCGCCGCGATGCGGTTGCGCGCGATCGCTACGTCGGCATAAAAGCGTGGCCGTCCGCTTCCGTCTATGACGGCGCCGTTTTTCAACAGGAGGCTTGGTTCGTTCATAAGCTTTTCTCTCATCCACGCGAGCGGGTTTATGCGCAGCGAAAGTATAGTATAATCCCGCAGCCGGTTGGCAATCCGTTTAAACGATCGAGGAGAGTTTAATGCCCGAACAGTTCAAGCGCGTCGCACTTTACCTTCAAGACAAACACCCGCTCGACGAAGCAATCGGTTATGTTCGTTACGCCGAGTCTCGCGGGTTCGAAGCCGTGTGGCAGGCCGAATCGCGCCTTGTCCGCGACGCCATAGTCCCTATGGCCGCTTACGCCGCTACGACCAGCCGCATAAAGATAGGCTCAGGCGTCATCAACAACTGGACGCGCAACGCCGCGCTGATCGCCGCGACGTTTTCGACCCTCGACGACCTGGCGAAGGGGCGGATACTGTGCGGGCTGGGCGTCTGGTGGGAGCCGCTGGCTTCGAAAGTCGGCGTCAACCGCCGAAAGCCCCTCCTTGCGATGAGAGAAACCGTGGAGGTGGTGCGAAGGCTGCTGGCTATGGAGAAGGTGAGTTTCAAAGGCGAGTTCGTGCAGGTCGAAGACATAGAGATCGACATAGTTCACGGCGACCGCTCGCCGAAAGAGGTGCCCATCTACGTGGGCGCTACGGGGATGAAGATGATGGAGCTGTCGGGCGAGATAGCCGACGGCGTGTTGTTGAACTACCTCGTGTCGCCCGCTTACAACCGCGAGGCCATCGCCCATCTCACCGCGGGAGCCGAGCGCGCGGGCCGCACGCTTGGCGACATAGACCGCCCTCAACTGATAGTCTGCTCGCTTGACGAAGACCGCTCGCGGGCATTGGACAACGCGCGCGAGCTGGTCACGCAGTATTTAGGCCAGCAGCCGCACATTATGAAAGCGAGCGGCGTAAGCCCCGAGCTTTTGGAAGAGATCGGCCGCGTGCTGACCTGGCCCGCCGAAGAGCATCAAATCCGCGAAGCGATGCGACTGGTCCCCGACGACGTGGTGCAGCTCATAACCGCTTCGGGCACGCCCGACGAGTGCCGCCGGAAAGTGCAAGAGTACATAGACGCGGGCTGCACCTGCCCCGTGCTTTACCCGCTGGGCGACGACGTGAAAGCGATGATCGACGCATTCAGTTGATCGAGGATTGAGCCGTTCGAGAAAGCCCCGAAGGGGCGCAATTCAAAAGCCCGGCGCAACGCGCCGGGTGATGCATCATACGAGACGAAGCCCTGAAAGGGCGCGATAGTTATACCGCCCTTTCAGGGCTTCTGATTTATTACGACCCGTTTCCAGGGGCGGTGCCCCTGGCTATAGCATCTTGGCCCCTTCGGGGCTTTGCATTGAATGACGCCTCTTCGGGGTTTTTCTGAATCTATAACCTTGCGAGCCCTTCGCGCGCGGTGTTTGTGTAAGCTTCTTGCGGGGCGACCTCTATCGCTTTCTGATAATGCGCCCTCGCCTGCTCTCTGTTCCCTAACCGCTCGTAACACAACCCCAGGCTCGTGTGCGCGAATTGATGGTTGGGAGTTCGGGCGACTAACTTGTTCAGCATCGTAATAGCTTCTTGATAACGGTTCGTCTTCAAGTAGATATCGCCCAGCGCGTAGAGCAACACCTGATGGTCGGGCGCGTAACGCGCGGCGGTCTCTAGCTGATCCGTCGCTTCAGCGTAGCGCCCCTGCTTGGTCAGCAAAACGCCGAGATTGATTCGCGGCTCGGGGTAGGCAGGCTTGTACCTGAGCGTCTCAAGATAAGCCTGCTCGGCGAGCTGCGTCTTCCCCTGATTGTCATAAACCCACGCGAGGTTATATCGGGCTTTCGTGTTTGACGGCTGAATCTCCACGGCCTTGACTAGAGGCTGCTCGGCCGCCTCCAGCTTCTTTTGCCCCGTGAGCACGACGCCCAGGTTGTAATAAGTGTTCGAATACGGCGCGCCATACTCGATCGCTTTTCGGTAAGCCTGCTCCGCCTCCGCTAACTTCCCCTGCTGCTGGTAAACGTCGCCCAGGTTCGAGTGCGAATCGTGATACTCGGGGTTAATCTTCAGCGCTTCGTTGTATTCCCGCTCGGCGTCGCCGTACTTGTTCTGCAAGCTGTAATAGGCGCCTATGTAATTGTGCAGGTAGGGCCAGCGCGGAGTCACTTCGAGCGCGTGATTAGTCATGGCGATCTCGTTTTGCCAGGTGCGATTTTGAGAGACTGTCATCACCAGAAGCACCGCCGCGAGCACCACGGTCGCCGCGCGAAATACTTTTACGCTGTTGCTTGCGAAACGCGCCGCGACGCGCTCGATCGCGAGGGCGACCAGCAGGCAGAAGCCTATCGAAGGCAAGTACAGGTAGCGGTCGTGCAACAGAGACTCTTCGGGGCGGAATGCTTTTAGATTCAAGACGGGCAACAAAAAGAGTATCAAAAACGCCAGGGCGCGGCGTCCCACAGCCGACGAGCGCACCATCCAGATGATTGTCGCCGTCAAGACAGTAAGTATCAATACAGCCCCCCAATACCTTATGTCGCCGGGAGAAGTGACGTAAGCGTTATCGTACATCACCGCGAGCGGGTAAGGCGCGACGAGCAGGCGCACGTAGCTCAACAATATCGACGGAATGGTCAGCAAGACGTGGCTGGTCGGGATGCCGACCGCGTTCGGCTCCGTCTGCGTGAGAAAACCGAGCACCGCGTATCTCATCGCCAGGTAGACCGGGACGATGAGCAGGAAAGGCGCCGTTCGTTTTAACAATCGAGAGATCATCGCGCCGAGACTCTCTTGCGCCGAGCGGTCTAAGAATTCTCGGACGACGAGAAAGATCGGGTATATGACCGCGACCTCTTTGCTCAGCAGCGCCATGAAAGCGAGAGCGACGCTGAGGACCAGAGTCAGCGGCCCGGCGCGCCGCTCCGAGTGATAATGTCGCTCGTACAGCAGCAGCGAAGAGAGAATGAAGACCGTAGCCATCGGGTCCGGGAGCGCGGCTATCCACGCTACGGACTCGCTGTGGACCGGATGGACCGCGAACAGCAGGGCCGCGGCCGCCGCCGTCTCCATCGCCATGCCCCAACGCCGCGCGAGCGCGTAGACCAGCATCACGGCCGCGAGGTGAAGCAGGATCGAGAGCAGGTGCCAGCCGAAGGTCTGAAACTCGAAGAGCTGGTAACCTGCGATCAGGGCGACGTTGAACAGTGGGCGGTAGTAAGGTCCGACCGCTTCGGGGTTGTTCTCATTCAGGAACTGCCAGACGCTCTCCGTGAACACCTGCGGTATGTTTGAAAGCGAGGTGATCTTCGGGTTGTTTACGATCTGGAGCCGGTCGTCGTAGACGAATTCGCCTCCGAGCGAGTTGGCGAAAGCGAGAAATGTTATGGCCAGCAGGCCCGCGATCACCCACCGCTCCGTCTTTTTGGCCTGCGACCTGTCGCGCGCCTTCTCGCGGCGAGCTTGTCGCGCGGAATGCGTTTGAGCCGAATCGGCCGGGGCCGGTTTTTCGGCGACCTTTGCCGGCTTTGGCTTCGGTTTTCTCGATTGCGCCATGTTATGCGTCGAACTTTGTTAAGCCTTGCCCCCGACGAGCGGCTGGTACACGTCGGGCCGTCTGTCGCGGTAAAACTGCCAGTGCGTCCGCACCTCGCGTATCTCGTCCAGGTCCAGATCCGCGACTATCAGCTCGTCTTTGTCCTCGCTGCCCTTAGCGAGTATCCGCCCGTCAGGGTTGGCGAAATATGACGAGCCGAAAAACTCGCCTATGTTCCAGGGCGCTTCAGTCCCTACGCGATTTATCGTCCCGACGAAATACCCGTTGGCAACCGCGTGCGCGCGCTGCTCCAGCTCCCACAAATAATCTGCATGGCCTTTCGTAGTCGCGGAGGGTATGAAGACTATCTCTGCGCCGGCCAGCCCGAGCGCCCGCGCGCCTTCCGGGAAGTGGCGGTCGTAGCAGATGTAGACGCCTATGCGCGCGTACTTGGTATCGAACGCCGGAAAGCCCAGGTTTCCCGGCGTGAAGTAGAACTTCTCCCAGAAGCCGGGCAGGCAATGCGGTATGTGTGTCTTGCGATACTTGCCCAGGTACGTCCCGTCCGCGTCGATCACTGCGGCCGTGTTGTAGTAAAGCCCCGTCATATCCTCTTCGTAGATGGGGACGACCATGGCCATCCGGTGTGTGCGAGCAATCTCACACATCATCTTCGTCGTCGGCCCGTCGGGTATCCGCTCGACGAGCCCGTACCAGTGCGGGTTCTGCTCGGCGGGAAAATATGGCCCGTAGAAGAGCTCTTGCAAACAGATGATCTGGACGCCGCGCTTCGCCGCGTCATCGATCATGGCGACGTGTTTATCGATCATCGCCTTTTTGATCTTCTCAATAGTGCTTTCGGCAGGCTCGGAATTCGCGGCCTGAATCAATCCGCATCTGACCACTCTAGGCATAATGATTCTCCTGGTTGATATAACGTAGTTGTGATCACCATCCCATCAACTGACCTATGGTCTGGGCCGCGCCGGGATCATCCGGGAAGATCACGGGCAACTCCTTAGTCCGGACGGTGCGGTCGCCCGCGCGGCGGGCCATCACCTTCACGGGGCAGCCGCACGCGCTGAATATGAAGGTCACTTCACGCTCGGCCCCGTCGGGCCAGAACTGGCGCACTGGGATCTTCAGGTCTCTGACGGTGGCGTCGAGGATCGTTTTCGGGTTGTTAGTCCCGTCGATCATCTGACCCGTGCCCGCGCCATTGTCTATGATTATGTTCAACTGCTTTTGCATGGATGGCGGCGAAGAGGCGGGGTTTATCCTTGTCCGCCACAGCACCTGCCCCGTGCGGCGGAAGACGAGCGAGCCGGTCCCCGGCTTTTCGCTGCTGACGTGCATAGACATGTGCAGCTTGCCGTCGGCCGTCGGCTCGCCGTACGCGTCGAGTATCGCGAAGGTCCGGCCCGCGCCGTCGGCAGGCTGGTGCCGACGCTCGATGTCCTTGATCGCCTGCGCGATAGTAGGCACGTTCGGGCCATAATCCAGATCGACCGTGACCATCACGGCCTTAGCTACCTCCATCGTGTTCCACTCGGGCTCAGCGCCGGCGGTAGTGGCGGGCGGAGGCGAAGAAGTCGCAGGTGTGTCCGTTCTCGCGTTGTTCGTTTTTGGTGTTACCGTCTCCCCCCCACAGCCGGTGATTATGCCCAGCATCAAGAGGCACAATAAGAATGTCCCCGCTCGCCATGAATCAGTTCTATATTCAGAATTACTTTTACTCATAATCGTCTCGATCATTTGTTCGTATTTTTGCTTGGTTGAAGTCCAAGAATAATACCAAGCGCGTGGCGGGCGGGCAACCGAGGCTTCCGAACCCAGATCTCATTTCGCGCCGGTCGTGGCTACCATCGCGAGCCTGTCGCCTTTCGGGCTGACTGCGAGCCGCGTAATGCCCTTTAACCCGGCGCTGGAGAAGTCTGCCACCTCCTCCCAGTCCGCGTTCTTTTTCGGGTCCCACTTAAAGAGCTTCGAGCCGCTCGCCATCAGTAACATTCCTTCCGGCGTCCAGACGTAGTCCTCGCTGCCCGCCAGAGTCTTGACGAGCGTCTCGGCCTTGCGCGTAGCAGGATCGAATTCTTTGATGACCCACTCTTTGTCGGAGAGCTTATGGACGAAGGTAAACTTTTGCTGGCCGGGCCTGCGGTGCAGGCTGCGCCCGACGTTCTCGGCAACGACGGCGGCGTTCTCTGATTTAAGGTCGACCATTTGCAGAGTGTTCGGAGTGCCGAGGATGAAGACGAGCACCGTGCCGCCGTCTACCCAGACGTGATAGCCGACGGGCTTTATCTTTTCGAGCACGAGCGCGGGCGCCCCGCCGCCGAGAGGGAATTTCCAGAGCCGCTGCGTCGAATCGGCCTCCACGCGAATCACGGAGA
>DATFGQ010000088.1:0-17339 GCA_035249305.1 Blastocatellia bacterium
TACGACTTGCTCGATCATGCCGTCGACTACAAGCCGCTCCGTAGCTCCGCCTTTGTCCATGCGGAAGATGGCGCTTCCGTTCGAGTAGACGATCGAGCCGTCGCTCGGCAGGTCGAACGAGAGCACGCCTTTGACGAGCGACTGGCTTGCGCCCCGGCCGTCTTGCCTCACAAGCTCCCAGGACTTAGGCACAAGCGCCGGAGCCTCTTCGCCCTCGCCCTGCCGCGCGCCCCTCTGCGCGTCGTTAAGATTGCGCCACAGCATCATCTGCTTTTTGTTTATCTCTTTTAGTCTGGCGCCGCCGCCTGTCGTCAAAAACTTACCTGTGTACCGCACGGTAAAGAAATTCAGCCATTGGAATATTGCGTACAACAAGCGCGGCGGGAAGAGCAGGATGTCGAGCACGAACTTCCAGAGGCTGAATCTCTCGACGGGCTGCCGGTAAGGTCTGCGGATGTAGTAAAGCGAGCCTTCGCCGTCGATCTGCGGGGCGAGCAAGTCTGACTTCGGGTCTTCGGCCAAACAAGTCATCTCGCCGTTATCAAGATTCAGCATTTGAATGGTGAAAGGCCCGTTGCCCGAGAAGCGGCCATCCTGATTGCGCGCGATCCCCGCGGATTGAAAAACGAGCTCGCGCGAATCGCCGCGAATCCATTTCGGCGAGAGGTCTATCGAATCGCCTTCGGTCACCTCGATGAAATCAGACCCGTCGGCGCGCATAACGGCTATGTTGGACGTGCCGTATTTGTGCATTAGCGTGCAAGCGATGAGGCCATCGCCGGAGTGAGCGCTCAGATGGCGCACGCGATAATCCGAACTGTGATAGAGGCGCTGCTCTTCGCCGCCACCCTCTTTCACCAGAAAGACGCCCGCGATCTCATCCGTCTCAAGCGCGTAGAGCAATTCAGCCTCCTGGCAACCCCACGAAAGGCCCGTGATGGCGATACGCATCTCGGCGGGGTCATGCTCGCGCTCGCCCCACAGCAGCCCGCCCGACATGAATTGCGCGCCGGCGCCCTGCGTCTTCCAGGCGTTGCGCTGTTGAATCTGTATCGCGCGCTCCCTGACCTGTTGGCCGAACCGGCTCTCGATGGTGCGAACCTCTTTCCCTTCGGTTTTGAGGCGCAGCTTGCCCTGCGACAAATATGCGATGCGTAAGCTCATCTGCTGAATCTCCGAGGGGCTGCTTTAACCGTGAGTTCTTCGGGCAGAATATTAAAACTTCCGGTCGTTATCAAGACTTTAATAATCTAAGTTGCTATTGCGGGTGTAAGTTCTAGACATCGTTTAATAGAAGAGAGCGCGTAAATAGCCGCGTAGCTGAGTGATAGGTTTAGCCGTGAACGCCGCGTAGCGGCGCAGTGATTGTGGTATTGACGCCGCGTAGCGGGGTGATGATTTCGGCCCTTTTGGCCGCGTAGCGGCGGTATGAATTTAGCCGTCGCTAGCGCGACGCGATGCGTTGATGCCGCTTGATCCGTGCGCTGAAGCACACGGCTAAATTCACCCCGCCGCTACGCGGCGATTAACGCGCAGGGTCAGGCTAATATCGTTTGCGCCTCCCGGCGCATTGAAATTCTTTGCGCCCGATCAACGCGCCGCCTGCTGCGTCGCAGCGCCTTTGACTATGCGGAAGCCTGTGTATTCGGGCGCGGGCTTTCTGACGCGCAGCTTGGCGTCGACCGGGGTGTCGGCGCTGCCGCCCATCACGCGCCCCTTGCCGTCTTTGCCCATGACCCACTCGGCCACGTTGCCGCCCAGATCGAAGACCATCTCGTCGGACCCGGAGCCTTTGAAGCTGCCCACTTCTTTAAGCAGCGGGGCGCGGCCGCGAAGCTGTTTGAGCTTCTCTTCAAGACGCACCGCGTCGTCCGGGTTTACGGCGTAGCCCGCCCAGTAATCGAGCGTGTTTTCCGCGCCCGCCGCCGACGCATAGAGCGTCTCGCCTTCCGATTCGGTCAACAGCCGGAAGGGCTGGCCCGTGGTGCGCGCGAGCCAGTCGGCGTAACCGCGCGCCTGCTCGAATGTGATGTTGTTTGCGGGGAAGTTCTCTTTGCCGGGCTCGACCACATATGACTTGTCGAACTGCGCGTACTGCGCGCGCGTCACTTCGAACCGGCTCATCTCAAGCTCCCCGTGCTTGACCGTCTCAGGTATCAGGGCGTTGTGGTCCATCACGCCGTAGCGCGCGCCGTCGGCCCTCGCGCTCTTGAGCACGGCCGCGAGCGGCGAATCGTTCTTGAAGGCTTCGTTCTCTTCCTTGATCGTCTTGAACAGATACTTGTCAAACCATGCCAGCTCCTCTTCGAGCTTGCGCCGCTGGTGCACAAGCTTCTGAGGGCTGTGGCGCTCGCCTGGGAAAAGAAGGAACCGCACGTCGGTCTTGCCTAGCTGTTGCAGCGCGCGGTAATGCATCCACCCCTGCTGCGTCGGGACGTTAGTGTCTTCGGCGCCGAAGAATATGATCGTAGGCGTGCGCACGCGGTCGAGCCGGTAGAAGGGCGATTTCTTGATGTAAAGCTGCGGGTCTTCAAGCGGCGACTTGCCGAAATAGTAGTTGTCGAACGACGCGCCGAAATGAGCGTTCGCCCAGTCCGACGCCCACTCGACATCGCCCGCCCCAGCCCCCGCGGCCTTGTAGCGCGTCGTCCTTGTCGTAATCTCTATCGTGAGGATAGAGCCGTTCGACCAGCCCAGGATGCCTAGCATATCAGGGTCGACCAGCCCTCGGGCGATCAAGTGGTCGACGCCTTTTTCGATGTCGGGCACTTCCAGGTCGTAATAATTACCAGCCGCTATCGACTCGACCCACTTCAACCCGTAGTTCGAGCTGCCGTGATAATTCGGCTTTATGACGAACGCGCCGCGCTGGTTCATGAGGTTCGCGGGGTACGCCCACGACTCGTCCCACTCGTCCGTGTCGAGGCTCGCTGGCCCGCCGTGGATCATCACCACGAGCGGATACCTCTTGCCCTCCTGGTAATCGTGCGGGTAATAGAGCACGCCTTCGACCTCTTCGCCGAGCGCGCCCTTCCACTTTATCACTTCGGTCCTGGCGATCTGACGCTTCTTGAAATGCTGGTTTATATCCGTGAGCTGGGCCGGCGAGTCTATGCGAGAGCCTTCGAGCCGCGCGCGATAAAACTGAGTGGGCGTGCTCGCGGTCGAATGAGAGTAGACGATCGTCTTATCGTCCTTGCCCACCTGTACGGCGAAGATGTTCTGCGCGTGATCTCCGGCGACCCACTCGCGCCGCCACGTGTTGCCCTCGCGAGTGAAGCGCGCAACCTTGTTTCGCGCGCCCGCCGCCAGAAGCGCCACAAACCCCTGGTCGGTCACTTCGATGCCCGTCGCAAGCCCGTTCTCCCAATCAAGATTGACCTGCGCGGGCTGGCCCGACGCGAGGTCGTAGTAATAGAGATTAGTGATCGTAGCGTTGACGTATTCGGGGTGATTTGAAAACTCGCTCGTCGCGTAAAAGCCGCGCCCGTCGCGCGCCCAGCGCACCTGGCCTACGTTGAATTTCTTGTCGGCGAAAACCTGTTTGCGCTGGCCCGTCGCGAGGTCGTAGAGAAAGACCGCGGGTTTGATCTTCTGGTCGTAAACGAATCTGAGGCTGCGGTCGTGGACCGTGACGGCCTTCGAGCCGTCGGGCGAGAGCGCGAACGTCTGTATGCGGTCCGCGTTGTCTGTCAGGCGTGTGAACTTCTTGGCCTTGACCGCGAACTTGAACAGACGGATCGGCGGCGCATGCTGCTCGTCTTCGACCAGCAGCGTAGTGTCCTTCTTCTCTTTGACGGTGTTCTCGAAAAGCGTCGGGTCTTCCTGCGCCGCGAAGATTATCGTGTCGGCGTCGGCCCACTCGAAGTTCGTTACGCCGCGCGCGAAGCTGGTGAGCGCCCACGGCTCGCCGCCGAACGGGTTGATCAGCCATAGCTGCGGCTTCGGCCCGTCGGCCGGGGCAGCGCCCGGTTTGGCCTTAGGGTCGGGCCTCGTCGTGACGAAAGCTATGAGCTGGCTGTCGGGCGACCACTTCGGGTTCGAGCTGCTGTCGGACCCACGCGTAAGCTCCACGTCGCGCTTCTCGGTCAGGCTGGAGAGAATGAGGTTAGAGACGCGGCCGTTCTTCTCCTTGTCGGCGACGCTCTTGACCCAGACGGCCCAGCGGTTGTCGGGCGATATTCTAAGTCCGCCGGCCTGCTCCTGCATTATCACGTCGTCGACGGTCCATTTCGATTTTTGAGTTTGGGATTGATCGGCCGTCTGCGCCATGGTCGCCACGGCAGACAGCACAACCGCGAGTAAAAGTGAGTGCACAATTCTTCGCATGCGAAATCTCCTGAGGGATAAATAAAGATTGATTTTACCGACGCGCGCCGAGCTTTACAAACGGCTCAGGTCGCACCGCGCTTCCTCTTCGGCGATCAAAGCCTGCGCGTTATCGCGAATCGCTTCAATGACGGGCGAGTCGAACGCGTTGTCGGCGGGCAGGGTGTTCTGCGCCGCCGCGGCCGTGAGAAGGCCCGCGGTCGAATCCGATTCAACGTGCCGCATAGCGAGATCGGCCATCCAGGTCAACTCAAGCAAGCTCCCAAAGCTGTCGACTACTCGGCGGGCGTGTGTGGCGGCCCACTCTTGATCGCGCAGGCGGTCTTCGGATAAAGCGTCCACGGTCTGATTGAATGCGCGCTCCACGCGCGCGCGCGTTAAGGCCAGGAAGTCCGTCGGCCAGCGTTCGAGCGCGTTGTTTATCTCCGAGCGCCAGCGGTCGAAAAGCGGCGAGCGCGCGCAGTCTCTGACGACCTGCATGCAGAGCGTGTTGGGCGGGCCTTCCCACGTCTCGATTATCAAAGCGTCTCTGAGCAGGCGGGGCAAGACCGTGAAGTCTTCGACGATGCCGTTGCCGCCGAGCACGAGTATCGCCTGGCGGATCGAATCCATGAGGTCGCGCGCCGTGCGGTACTTCGCGAGGTTGGTCAAAAAGCGCTGCCACATGGCCTGGCCCGCATCCGAAGGCGCTATCGAATTCTGGTCGACTGAGGCTATGAGGCGGAAGGTGAGCACACGGCCGCGCCACGATCTTTCAAGCAGCGTGACGAGCGTCTCTTGAATGAGCGGGTAGTTGATGATCGGTTGAGAGAAGGCTTCGCGCTGGCGCGCGTAGTTGCGCGCCTCCAAGAAAGCGCGGTGCAAAAAGCCGCATGCGTTCGCGGCGTTGTGGAGCCGCGAGGCGTTGATGACGTAATTCATCAACGTCTTGAAGCCGTCGCCGACCTCGCCGATCGCGTACGCGGTAGCGCCCTCGAAATCTATCTCGGCCGTCGGCAGCGACCGCGTCCCGAGCTTGTCTTTGAGGCGGCGGTACCTGAGCGAGTTCAAGCGCCCATCCGGCAACACGCGAGGGACCATAAAAAGGCCGAGCCCCGCGGTCCCGCTCTGCGCGCCAGCGGGTCTAGCGGCGACGGCGAAGTATTCGTCCGGGTTAGAGCAGAACCACTTGCGGCCCGTGACAGACCATGCGCCGTCCGCGTTCGGCGTCGCCTCGGTAGTGATCGCGCCCACGTCTGATCCGCCATCCTTTTCCGTGACGAATTGAGCGCCCGCAAGCGGCGTCTCTGTGGAGCCGAGCAGCGGCAAGTAGGTCTCGCGCAAAAACTGGGAGCCCCGCGCCTCGATAGACCTTATCAATCCGTCCGTGCAGCTCATCCCGCACATGACAGAGGCTTCGCCGTTATGCGCGAGCAGGTAGACGAGCGCGAACTTGTGCAGCTCGCTTCGCGCGCGGGTGAGCACGCCGAGCTCGGCCACCTCGCGGCGGAGCTCTCGCGTGAGCGGGCCGAAGTCTATCTTTTCGACGGGGAGCCCCGTGCGGTCCAGCTTTATGATGCGCGGCAGGTTTTCGTTGCGGCTGGCTTCGCGCGCCAGCTCGTCCCAGCGGCCGGCGACTTTTGATCCGCACTCTTGAAGCGAGGCGAAGACTTGTTGGCGCTCGTCGTCCGGCAACAGGCCGCCGATGAGCGTTTGAAACCCTTTATCCTGCTCAAAGAAGTTTGTCCCTTCGATGCCGCGAAAATCTTCGAGTCTTGCCACAGCCGCCCTCCCCGATCAGATTTCTGCGGTCTATTCTAAATCAGATTCGGGCGGGTAAAAAACTATAAAGGCCTCTTTTCGACCTCCAGCGGATCATTCGTCTTGTGATCCTGAATCTGGAATCGCAAGAACTCGTGCACCGCCGCGATCGCGTCTCCGTTCTTCGTTATTATGCGCACGCGGCCGCCGCGCTCCGTCGCTTCGAATTTATACGCGATCTCGGCTTTGAGGTTTATCATCACGGGGACGCCGGGCGGCGTCTGGTCGTGTATGGCCATCGGCATCGCGAAGTCGCCGGCCGAGAAAAGCTCGGCGATCTTGTTGAGGTGCTTTTGAACCTTCGCGCGGCTCTCGGCGTCCGCGGCGTCGTTGACCTCGACCTCTATCGCGCCGCCGTCTTCAAACAACCGGAAGCGGTGAGTCGTCTTCAGGTGGCTGAAGCCCATCGTCTTATCGCCCCTCTTATTGACTTCGGCGTGGCGGTCGTGCTGGTCGTGTTGATGGGGGTCCTGGGCGGCAAAACCGGCCGCGGAGATAAACAGGACCGCGGAGAAAACGGGCGCGATCAGTCGATCATATTTCATAAAACGCTCTCCTTACTTTTTCTACGTCTCGGCCGCTTCGGCGCGAGCGGCGGTTCTCTATCGAGAATCGAAGAATCATTCGCCAGGGCTTCGAGCAGACCGGCGCGCTCTGCCCCGGACGCCGCCCCGAGCCGCGCGTCCCAATCGCGCAGGACCGCGCGCAGGTCGTCGCGAAGGCTTTCCATCTCGCGCAATCGCGCTTCGACTTCGTTCAGCTTCTCTTCGGCGAGCGCGCGCACTCGCCGGCAAGGCGCGCCGCCGCGGTCGCGCTCTTTGAGAATCACCGCGAGCTCGTCGATGCGGAAGCCTAGGGCGAGCGCCCGCCTTATGAGCCGCACGCGTTCGAGCGAGTCGGCCGTGTACTGGCGGTAACCGTTTCGAGACCGGCGCGGCGCGGGCAGCAGCCCCTTGCGCTCATAATGGCGTAAAGTGTCCGAGCTCACGCCGCACAGCCGCGCAAGCTCGCCCGCGCGCAAAAGAGAATTCATTTCGCTCGTTGCCACGGAAGGATTATAAACTCTGGAACCCGTTCCGGGGTCAAGCTTTTTTTTTGCTCGGGTAGATTACACAGACGCTTGGGTCGGCTCTCTCTTCGTTTGCCCGTCGCTGAGCGAGGTTAGCAGATCGAGGGTTAGAGTCTTCGGGCAGGTGTTTCCGCACACACTCCAGCAGCTCGTCGACATTGAAAGGCTTTAACAGCAGATCATCGGCCTCGTACTCCCGCTTGGCCTCCCACTTGTAGTTGGGCTTTGTGTAGACGGCGGTGAGAATTATGATCTTTGGCGGCGCGGTGAACTCTTTGATCTTTTTGCAGGCTACGAACCCATGCATCTTCGGCATCAACCCGTCGATCAACATCAGGTCAGGTCTCTCCCGCCATGCCATCTCGACGGCGCGCTGGCCATCTTCGGCGGTGATCACTTCATAACCTTCGTTCGTGAGTATCGCCTTGAGCATCTCTCGTATGAATCGCTCGTCGTCAGCGATCAGTATCCTCTTACCCATGTCAGAGGACGTTGGCAATACTCGTGCCGCTGAGCGTGTAGCGAATTGATTAGTATTGCGGCGAGCCGAGGCAAACGGCAGGGGCGGAATTCCACCGCAGCGGCCGCCTAGCTGTTGATTAGCGCCACACATGACCAGGCGCGGGGCAGCCCTTTTGAAGTGCGCAGACCCCGCGGCGCTTTTGCGTTAGCGAGCGACGTTTTACCTGATGCAAAAGCGGTGACAAGTCACCGCACTCCGAAGGAGGTGCTGCTTTAATCGCGCCTCTTGCGCCGGGCGTCGAGCAAGCGGCTGGCGAGCGGCTTAGCTTCGCCCGCTTCGGCTTCGCTCAACTCGCGCTCTGTTTGTAAGTCGCGCCCCTCGCGCGCTTCACTCGCGGGCGGCGGCTCGACTTTTTCGCGCTCGATCTTCTCGCTCGCGACTTTCTTCGGCTCGGCTACATCATGCCGTACCGCGCGCGGCCTGCCTGCCTCACTCTTTAGCGCGTCGGCCGGTTCCGCCGCCCCGTTGTCTCCGAGACGAACGCGCGCGCGCGCGTCTTTTAGCTGAGCGAGCCCGGTCGCCTCGCGGCTTTCGCCCTCCTGCCGCTGGCGTCGAAGCCTTGACGCGATCCACTCGCGGGCGGACTCGACCTGCTCGCGGGTGATGTGGACGCGCCGTATTCCTACGTCGACCGGCAGGATGAGAAGGGCGGCAAGCAGAAGCCATTGCCATATCTCCTGCGGCCGCGTCTTAACCGCCCCTCGCTCGTACAGGTTGACTTCTCCCGGATCGCCCGCAAGCATGCTCCCGCCCGTAGCCTCGCTGATGCCCGCGAGCAGGTTTGTGTCCGACGTGGTGACGGCGTACTCCGGCGAGTAAGAGTTCACCGACCCCGTGATAGGCGCGGCCTGTCCGCTCTCTTCGGTTACGCTCACGAGGTAAGCGCCGCGCGAGGCCGCCTCGAACTCCGCTTCGTAACGCCCCGCGGCCGTCTGCTCAAGCGTGATGTCGGAAGTAGAAAGGTCCGGCGCGACGACGTGGGCGCGCAGGCGGAGGTTATTCTTAAACGCGCCATCGGGCGTTACGGCCTCGACCGTGATGCGACCGCGCCCCGCGTCTATCGCAACTCGCGGCGCGAGGTCGGTCGCCCCTTCGCGGCGTAGAGTGTCTCTCAGCACCTGCGCCCAGAACTGGCCGAAGCCCGCCCAGCCCATCCACCCCGAAGCCCAGCGCGGCTTCGCGTCCGACGTAAAGGCCGCGGCGCGGCCGAGCCCGTATTGCCACGAGGCGTAAAGCGGGTCGTCTTTGTCGGTGACCAGCGACGTGATCGCGGGCGTCGTCAGCGCGTCGCGCTCGGCCGTGCCGACGTACCCGCCGAGCTGCGGCGCGCCCGCCCAATCAATCCCGTCGGTGGCCTGCGAGGGGCGCACCAGGCGCGGGGTGAACGGCTCTTCGATGATGATCGAGCGCGACGCCAGGGAGGCTTCGCGCGTGAATATGCGAGGCAGGTTTTCGGGGCTGTCGGTTTCGTAAAAGCGCCCGCCGCCCCACTCGGCCAGCCGTTTCATCAACTCAAAGTCGGCGTCGTCGCCAACGGCGATGCTCGAAAGCGTGATGCCCGAATCGCGAATCGCGCGCGTCAGGCTCGGGAAGTCGCCTTCGCTCTGGCCGTCGGAAAGAAGGATGATGTGCTTTATCTGAGAGTCGTCGCGCTGCAACATCTCGTAAGCGCTATTGAGGCCCTCGTAAATCTCAGTCCCGCCGCCCTCCTGGATCGAGCCGATACGGTTTAATATCGCTTGCTTGTCTTCGACCTTGCCGAGCGGGACGACGGTCTGGGCCTCGGAGTCGAACGCGATGACGGCCGCCGAGTCGCGGTCGGAGAGAAAGTCGACCGCCGCGGAAGCGGCCACCAGAGCCAGTTTCATCTTGTCGCCGCTCATCGAGCCGGACTTGTCTATGACCAGCGCCAGCGCGAGGCTCGGGAAATGTTTCTTCTGCCTCACGTCTAACGAGACGGGCAGCGTCTCTTCGACGGGCGTCTTGTAATAGCCGCCTGGCCCGAAGCTCTGTTCGCCGCCGATCATGATAAAGCCGCCGCCCAGATCACGGACGTAGGATTGAATCATCTTCATCTGGCCGGTCGTGAGCATCGTCGCCGGGACGTTATCAAAGATCACCAGATCGTAATCTTGAAAACCCGCGAGCTGGGTAGGCACGGCCGCGGCCGGGCGAATATCGGCCGCGAAATTCCCTTCTTCGAGCACGCGCCGCATCGCAGCCGACGGCTGGGCGTCGCCGTAAACGTAAAGCGTCTTCGGCCGGCCCTCGACGATCGTGAATGCCTCGCGCGCGTTGTTCTGCACGAAGATGTCGGACTGCAACGCCTCGACCTCCGCGCGGTAGGTGTAGAAGCCCTTCCGCTCGTTGCGCTGCGGCACGACGAAGACGTTTTCGCCCGACGCCGTCAGCCGCACGCCGCGCTCGGCAACGACCGTGTCGTTGCGAAAGACGCGCAGCACGGCGTCGGTGTCTGTGGTGCTGTCTATCGTGACGCGCAGGTCGAAGGCTTCGCCCTCGGCGAGCGAGTCGGGGGCCGACAGCTCTCGGACGGCCACTTCCGCCTGCCGGTCGCCCGCGTCGCTGACGGTCGCCATCGCGCGCGCGTGCACCTCCACGCCATCCGCGCGCAGCAACTGGGCAACGTCCGTTGCGCTCTTGAGGTTCTCGTTGCCATCAGAGATCAGGACCAGCCTTCCGGCCGCGTCTTCGGGGACGAGCGCGGCGGCAAGGCGCATCGCGGTGGCAATGTCTGTGTAGTCGCGCGCGGGAGCGGCGCTGATCTCGGCGAGACGCCAATCGCCTAGAGTCTCTTTGCGCGAGGGCGCGAGCTCGACCACCGGGTCGCGCCCGAACGCGATTACGCCGACGTAATCGCGCGGCGGCGCGCGCTCTATCTCCGAGTTGATGAACTCGACGGCCGCGCGGCCCGCATCCTGAGAGACGCTCGACGAGATGTCGACGAGAAAGATCACGGCCATGTCGCGCGTGGCGAGCCTGACTCTCAGCCCCGCAAGGGCCATCACTATCAGCAGCAGGATCAGCACACGAAGCGTGACGGCCGCGCGTGCTCGACCTCGCGCGAGCGCGGCAAGGCTGTGCCGCGCCAAATAGATCGCGACGGGTATCAGCCCCAACAAAACGAGCGCCGCCGTGTTTGTGAACTCGATCATCGCCGATTTGAAATCTCAAATTTGAAATTTGAGATCTAAGAGATCCTCCTGTGATAGACCCACCACTCGATCGCGAGCACGGCGAGCGCGACGAGCGCCACCCAGCGCCACCATTCGCGCTCCGAATAGAAGGTCTCGGCCTCTCCGCTTATGTCGCCCTCGCGCGTCTTTATCGATTCGCGCGGCGCGGTGTCCGATTCGGCCTCGCTGAGCAGGCTCGCCGCGAACGCGGGCGAATCGGCTACCTGATAGACGCCCGCGCGAAGTGTGTCCGCGAAAACTGCCGTCTGCTCTCGCGCCGCGACCTCGACCGCTTCGCCGTCGGGCGTGGTGACGGTAACGGCCGGGCCGACGGTCTGAATCGTTAAAGGCTGGCCTACGCGCACGGCCCTGTCGGAAGCAGAAGCTTCGCGGCCCGCGAGCCAGCTTATCGAGTTGAATAGCAGTATCGGGAACTCGACCTTTAACGGCAGGTCGCTTTTCACGGGGTCGAAGCTTATCATCACGACTCGCCGCCCGCCCGCGTCGCCCGCAGAGATCAGCGGGTCGCTGCCGCTCGTGACGACGGGCCGCAGCCACGAATCTATCCGCCGCGCCGTCGCGCTTTCGATGTGCAGGTCGGCGTAGCTCAGATAGTTATTGACCGGGTGCGAGCGGTCTACGGAGGTGATGAGCGGGCGCTCGCGCTCGCCGACGCGCTGCCACGCGCCTTCGAGGTCCGGCGGGTTGATGGCGAGCAGCGGCTTTGCGCTCTTAAGAATCCCCTGATCGACCGCGCCCTCGGTTATTATGCAATCGAACGCCGAAAGGTCCGCGCCCGCGGAGATGACGCGCGCATCGAGCTCGGCGTTGGCGGCCAGCGCCTGGAGCAGGAACTGGTTATCGCCCGCGACCCCTACGCGTGTGCGGCGCGCGTCGGGCACGACCGCGTATGCCGCGTTGTCGGCGGCAAGGTCGTCTTCGATCACAAGCTTCAGCTCGGCCATGCCGCCCGCCGGCGGGAGCGAGTCGAATACCAGCCCGCTGCGGTCGCCTGCCGCGACGGCGACGGTCCGCGCGTCGAAGAGCTTCCCGTCGATCTTCAGTTCAACGCTCAGGTCGCGGTTCGCCTCGCCGAAGTTCGCGATCGAGGCGAAAAGCTCGCGCCGCGCGCCGGCCTGAGCTGAGCGCGTGTTCATAGCGACTATGCCTACGTTGTCGGCGCTTTGGCCCACGCGGACAAACCTGATGGCCGACTTCAGATCCGCGTCGGAGGTGACGGGCGGGCCGCCGCCATCGCCGATTATGACTATGCCGGCGTCGCGCTCGGCCTTTGCGATCTGTTCGGCGAGCCTCAAGGCGTCGGAAAGATTGCCCGCCGCGTCTGTCGCCTGCACGTCATCGATCGCAGACCTCAGCGCGGCGCGGTCGGAAGTCATCGCCGCCCGCACCATCACCCGCGACGAGCTTTCGATCACGGCCGCGCGGTCGTCCGAGCCGAGCCCGTCGATCATCTCTCGCGCAAGCTCGAGCGCGCGGTCAAGGCGGGTGCGGTCCGATTCGTCGCGCGCGCCCATGCTGGCCGTCGTGTCTATGACGATCACGGTGCTGCCCGCGGCCAGCGCTCGCGTGGTAACGAGCGGGCGGGCGAGCGCGAAGACGATCGCGGCGAGCGCGACGAGCTGGAGCAGCAGCAAGAGGCTGCGCCGCAGCCTGCGGAACGGCGCGTTGGCCTCCATCTCTTCGAGCGCGCGCCGCCAGAGCAGGACGCTCGGCACCTTCATCCGCGTGCGCTTCAGCTTGAGCAGGTAGAAGAAGATGATTATCGCGCTTAAGCCGAGCCACCAGAGCGCGCTTGCAGAAAGAAATCTCATACCTATGGCATACGTCAGATCGATGCGAAAAGTAGATTATATCATTCGCTTAGATGCGAGAAGTCGGATCGGGGATAATTAAATCAAAGGTGAAACCAGTAGAACCCGTATCGGCCTAGCGCGAGCTGGTAAGGGCGCTTGCCGATCTTAGGGAACTCCGTGCGGCCCATCATCTCGGTGGGCCGCACGCCCTGGTAACGGCTCAGGTCCAGCTCGACGGGCTGCGCGACCTGCGAGAGGTTGTAGACGCACAGCACCGTCTCGCCCCGGTAGCTGCGCGTGAAAGCGAATATCTTTCTGTTTTCGGGCCTGAGGAACTCGATCGCGCCGCGGCCGAAAACCTTGTGCCGCTTCCTCAGGTGTATCATCTGCCGCATCCAGTTTAGCAGCGACGCGTCGTAGCGCTGCTGCGCCTCTACGTTGACCGACTGGAAGCCGTAGACCGGGTCCATGATGAGCGGGAAGTATAGCTGCGCGAAATCGGCCCGCGAGAAACCCGCGTTACGGTCGGCCGACCACTGCATGGGCGTGCGCACGCCGTCGCGGTCGCCCAGGTAGATGTTGTCGCCCATCCCTATCTCGTCGCCATAATAAAGGAACGGGCTGCCGGGCATGCTGAACAACAGCGCGTGAAGCATCTCTATCCTGCGCCGGCTGTTGTCCATAAGCGGCGCGAGCCTACGGCGTATCCCTACGTTCAATCGCATGCGCCGATCTTTCGCGTATTCGCTGTAGAGATAATCGCGCTCTTCGTCTGTCACCATCTCAAGCGTGAGCTCGTCGTGGTTGCGCAGAAACATCCCCCACTGGCAGTTCTCGGGTATGCCAGGGGTCCGCTCCAGGATCTCCACGATCGGCCGCCGGTCCTCCTGGCGCAGCGCCATAAAGAGCCTGGGCATGATCGGGAAATGGTAATTCATGTGAAACTCGTCGCCGTCGCCGAAATACTCGACAACATCTTCGGGCCACTGGTTGGCTTCGGCCAGGAGCAGACAGCCGGGGTAGTGCTCGTTGACAAACGCGCGCAGCCGCTTAAGGAAGGCGTGAGTCTCGGGCAGGTTCTCGCAGTTCGTGCCCTCGCGCTCGTAAAGGTAAGGGACGGCGTCGACGCGAAAGCCGTCTATGCCGAGGTCCATCCAGAACGAGACCACGTCGAGCATGGCTTGTTGAACGTCGGGGTTGTCGTAATTCAAATCGGGCTGGTGGCTGAAGAAGCGGTGCCAATAAAAAGACTGGGCCATCTCGTCCCAGGTCCAGTTCGAGCGCTCCGTGTCCGTGAAGATGATGCGGGCCTGAGAGTACCGCTCTTCGGTATCGCTCCAGACGTACCAGTCGCGCTTAGGCGAGCTGGGCGACAGCTTCGCCTCCTGAAACCAGGGGTGCTGGTCCGACGTGTGGTTGACCACGAGGTCGGCGATCACTCGTATGTCACGCGAGTGCGCGGCGTCGATAAAGTTCTTGAAATCATCAATGGTCCCGTACTCCGGCAGGATCGAGTAATAGTCCGAGATGTCATACCCGCCGTCGCGCAGCGGCGAGCTGTACATCGGCAGCAGCCAGATGCAGTTGACCCCGAGCCACTGGAGGTAGTCGAGCTTTTCCGTCAGCCCTCGGAGATCGCCTATGCCGTCGCCGTTCGAGTCGTAAAAGCCGCGGACGTAGACTTCATAAAAGACCGCGTCTTTAAACCAGATGGGGTCGCTCCAAAAGTCGCTCAATTCTGTCATCACCGAATCGCTTCATCAGGTCAGGTTTTAAGGGGAGGAGTCCACTCTCTAGATAATAACTTCTGCGCGCGATGAGCATCAAGCAGTCCTTCGGCGTGCGCAGACCCCGCGGCGCTTTTGAGTTAGGCGAAACGGCTTTAGCTAACTCGAAAGCGGTGACAAGTCACCGCACTCCAAAGATGCGCTGGATCGGCCGCGAGCCTGCAAGCTATGATTATTACCGTCTATGGCTGACGAGCAATATATAAAAGAACCGGTTGTGAGTGGCGCTAAAGGCGGCGAAAACGCGGCGGGGACAGAGATCACCGTCTCGCCGCGCCGCGCCGTCCGCCGCGCCAAGTGGGCCGAGGTGGTCTTCGGAACGGGGCTCGTAGTCTACGCCGTTATGGCTGTGCTTGCGCACCGCTACGAACATTTCGGCTGGGACATAGATACGCGAAACTTCATTCAATCGATCTCAATCCCCGGCTTCGGGGCGCTGATGAAGTGGGTTTCGGTGCTCGGTAACGGGTGGGTGCCCGTAGCGCTGGTCGGCGGCTTCGGGCTGGCCTTCCTGTCGGCCAGGTTTCGCGTCGAAGGGATCATCTGCATCCTGGGCGTAGCCGCAGGCGGCGCGGTCAATCGCCTGCTCAAAGCCCTGACCGATCGACCGCGCCCGCCATCCGAAGTCCTCTTCAATCACGAGAGCTTCCCGTCGGGCCACGTCGTCTTCTTCATAGAGTTTTTCGGCTTCCTCTTCTTCCTCTCTTACGTGCTGCTCAGGCGCGGGCGGCTGCGGCGCGCGGCGCTCGCGGGGCTTGCCGCGCTCGTTTTGATCATAGGCGTGTCGCGCGTCTACCTGAGCGCGCACTGGCCCAGCGATGTCGTCGGGGCGTACCTCGCGGGCGGGTTGTGGCTGATGCTTATGATAGAGGTCTACCGCCGGTTGAAGGCCAGGCAGAGGAAGCAGGAATCGACCTAGTCCTGATCGGCTGCGGCGGCCAGAGTCGGCTCCGCTTTCGTCGCGCCCACGCGATTGACCCTCGCGTAGACATACCCGAACATGGCCGTCACGAGCAGCATCGCCGCGACTACGTAATAAAGATTTCTTATGCCTATTAATCCGGCGACCGCGCCGGCGACAAGAAAAGAGACGAGCTGGGCCACGGTCATCAGCGACATCGAGGTGCTCGTCACCCGGCCCAGCATCTCCTGCGGGGTCTCTTCCTGTATCAAGGTCTGCGACGGCACGAGCACGTAAGCCACGCCGACACCTAAAAGCAGGCTGCAAGCAACGACCACGGCGACCTTGCTCAGCGCGGCCATGATCAGCACGCTCAGCCCCATCGCGAATATGCCTAACTCGACCAGACTGACTTTGGAATAACGCCGCCCGGTCTTTGCGATGACGAGCGACCCGAGGATCGTCCCCACGCCTACGAGCGAGACGAGCGCGCCGAACAGTTGCTCGTCGGAAGAGAGTATGTCGCGAATGAAGACCGAGATCAGCGCGTCAAAAGCGCCGACCGCCAGTATCGCCGCGACCAGCGAGACTATGACGAAGAGGATCGCCCTGTGGTTCGCGATAAACTTCAAGCCCCTGGCCAGTTCCTTGACGATCGAGCGCGCGTCTTTGTCATAGTCTCGCTGGTCGCGGCGCAGGGCCAGGCCCGTGAGCACGGCGGCGGAAAAAAGGAAGCTGAAGCTGTCGACGTAAAAACAGAGCTTCTCGCCCGCCCAGGCCACGAGCAGGCCCGACACGGCGGGGCTTATGATCCTGTTGAACTGGATCGTCTGGGCGTTTATCGAGTTAGCCAGCAGCAACTCCTCTTTGCGGACGATCAGCGGGATGGCGACCGATTGCGCGGGCAAGAAAAAACACGACACCGCGCTCAAGGCGAAGACGAGGATGTAGATCTGATAAAGCCCTGTTGTCGGCAGCACCAACAGCGCGGCGATGACGGCCCGCGCCAGGTCGCTGGTTATCATAGTCTTTTTCACGTCCCAGCGGTCGACGAAGACGCCCGCCACGGGGCCTAGAAAAGCCATGGGGATTATGAACGAGATCATAATCCCCGCGACTTCATAAGAGGTGCTCTTCATCTTGAAGGCGACTAGGCTGAACAGGGCGAGTATGGCGAGCCAGTCGCCGAAGTTGCTCACTAGCTGGGACAGCCAGAGCGCGACGAACTGGCGGTTCTTTATAAGCTGCCTGAGACTTACAGGGCCGGTGTTTTCCATAATGGTTATTGTTACTGTAATTCATCAACAATGCCTGAATAGGGCCATTCTTCTGCTGTATTGACTAGCCCTTTGCGCACAGGGTTCTGTCTGATGTATTCCATCGTTTCAAAGAAATCTTTTTCATTGCGTATTATGTGGTCAAAGAATTGCCGCTGCCATAATCTACCTTCATAGCGTTGCCAGTACGCGCGCGTCGAAAGGCTCTTAAACGCGCCGCATATTTCACCGAGCCCCTTGTTTGATTCACCTGCTCCGATCAAAGCATGAAAGTGGTCAGGCATTAAACAGTATGAATATAAAGTGAATCCCATCTTCCGTCTCAAGTCGAGCAAACAATTGATAACGCTCTCTGCAAGGTTAGGGTCAAGAAACAGATTCCGCCTCTTTGACACAACTATAGTCACGAAATAAACTCGGCGCGCCGCATAATCAAAGCCCGATAAGCGCAGGCTGTCGTGTCGCGAACGGGCCTTATCATCATCAGCGTGTTGCGTCATGGTTGTAGGGGCAGGGCTTGTCCCCATAGGCTTTAAGCTAAGCAGTAAGGTATAGCTTTTAGTTTGATTTGGATGCTGAGGCTAGGTTTGAGAATCTTTCAGGAATGTAGGCATAGTTATTTGAATCCTTTTCTTTGGAGAAAAA
>DATFGQ010000089.1:0-64158 GCA_035249305.1 Blastocatellia bacterium
TTCCTATTGAATCACGCCCCTTTCGGGGCTTATTGAATCGCGCCTCTTCGAGGCTCTATTGAATAAAGCCTTTTCAGGGCTTTTTCTCCCACTTCTCAGACACCCTCTCCCTGCTTTCCCGGCGTTGAAACGCCGCGCTAAAATCATGCCGCCGCTACGCGGCGGATGCGGGACCGGCTATTACAGTCATCGATCGACAAGTCGTTTCAGCCATGATCGATTTGTCGCTGGTGCTCTTACTCTACTCTTTTTCGTCTCCCTCTTCTTCACTCCCGTCTTCGTCTCTCGTCAGGTCGGCCTCGTCGAGGCGCGCCATCAGCCAGTGGCGGAACAGGTCCGCTTCTTCGCCCTTGCGGGTCCAACGCGCGCGGTCGAACATCGTCAGCGCCATCACCAGCGCGTGGTGCTGGCCCGCGCGGTCGCCCGCGAGCTCGAACTGCCTGTAAAGCCTGTCGATCAAGTCTACGCTCGCGCGCGCCGTCGGCTCGTCCTTGAAGCCGAGCTTGCGGGCGAAGAACTTCGAGTAGACGTTCATGGGGTTGGCCGATGTCGTGTAAAGGTCGAAGTAGCCCGTCATCAGGTTCGACTCTTGCAGCACGTTGGCGACGTAGCTGGGACGCGCCCCCGTGATCATTGCCAGGTCTTCGACGTCGCTTATCCCCGACGTGTAGAGCGCGATGATCTGATCCTTCCTTGAGACGCGCCTCGGCCGCTGATCGTCGGGCGCAGTCTCCTTTTTTCGACGCGTGCTTGTACTCATAGCTCTCCTTTTTGCGGGCGATTACAGGATTCAGACACGCGGCGGCATGATTGTCTCACGCGCCGCGCGACGGTGGGCTTTTAATGTCTTCCGCCCTTCTCCCCGCCCTTGCGGCTCGACTCGCGGCTCTCGGTCTTCCCGCGGCCGCTTCCCGATTTCTTGCCGCCGCCGCTCTCTTTATTCACCGTAGCCCAGGCGCGCCGTTCGGCCTCTTTTTCCGAAACGCCGCGCTTCTCGTAGCCTTCTTCTATGTGCTCGGCCTTGCGTTTCTGCTTGTCCGTGTACGCTCCCTTATCTCCCCTTGGCATTTTTTTACCTCCTTACTTTGTGCCGGCGTATCTGTTCGTTATATTTAGCTTTAATACAAAAGCAATTGGGGTGCCACTGGCTATTCGTGTCAAGTAGGAGTAGAGTAAAGACACGCTTTAGAACGAGCAGCGCGGGGCGGTTGCAAGTGGCGCGATTAGCAAGCCTGATAAGGCGGGCCGGTATCACATGGGCATGTCCTACTTGCACGCCGTCAGGGTATTCACCTTTCTTAGTTTCTCAACCACGCTGACGTTCTGTAAGTGAACGGGATTATGCCAGGAGGATGATACTGATGCCTGGACATGACGTTATCGTAATAGGGGCTTCGGCGGGCGGCATCGAAGCGCTCAAAGCGCTTGTGAAACTGTTGGCGGACGACCTGCCGGCCTCTCTGTTTATCACTCTACATGTCCCCGGCAACGGCACGAGCGTGCTGCCGAAGATACTGAGCAGGGTCGCCCCTTTCGCGGCTCACCACCCGGAGGACATGGAAGCGATAGAGCACGGGCGCATATACATCGCGCCGCCCGACACTCATCTTCTGGTCAAGCGCGGCCACGTCCGGCTGACGCGCGGGCCGAAGGAGAACGGCTTCCGCCCGGCCATAGACCCTATGTTCCGCACGGCGGCGCGATACTACGGCCACAGGGTTGTGGGGGTGATCTTATCCGGCACGCTCGACGACGGGACGGCCGGCATGATTGCGATCAAAAAGCAGGGCGGCATAGCCATTGCGCAAGACCCGGACGAGGCGCTCTACAACGGGATGCCTTTGAGCGCGATTGAGAACGCCGGCGTAGATTACGTCGCGCCCCTTTCCGAGATCGCCTCTATATTGATTCGCCTCGCCAACGAGCCGATCGAGGAAGGAGAGGAGCCAGTGAGCGACGACATGGAGTTAGAGTCGGACATAAGCGAGCTTGAATTCGACTCCCTGCACAGAGACAGGAGGCCGGGTTCGCCTTCCAGGTTTAGCTGCCCCGAGTGCAACGGCGTGCTGTGGGAGATAGACGACGAGAACCTCCTGCGCTTCCGCTGCCGCGTCGGCCACGCCTACTCCGCCGAGACGCTGCTGGCCGAGCAGTCGGACGCCGTCGAGGCCGCGATGTGGGCCGCGCTGAGGGCGCTTGAAGAGAACGTCGCCTTGATGAGCCGCCTGGCCGACCGCATGCGCCGCCGGGGCCACGAAAAGACCGCTGAGCGTTTTGAGGCGCAGGCGCGCGACGCCGACAACCGCGCGGAGGTCTTGCGGCAGACGCTCATAACGCGCCCGGCCCTAGACCCCGCCGAGCCCGACCCGCAGCGGGCGGACCTGCCCGGCTCCGAGGCTCAGCTCAAGGCGGAAGCTCTCCCCGCGCAAGGGGGCGGGCAGGCGGGCAATGATTAAGTTCCGGGGCGTACAACTGTTGCTTGACATAGTTGCTGCGCTCAATCATTATCAGCGCACAATTCGCGATGGATAGAAATAATCTTGAGCAGGCAGCAGGAACAATCAGCCGCCCGATCAGATTCGCCTCTGGTCGCCTTCGAGATAGTCGCCATAGCGTCTTCGGCGGGCGGGCTTTCGGCATTGACACGCGTCCTGTCGGCGCTGCCGCAAGATTTCCCTACGCCCATCGCGGTCGTTCAGCACCTCGACCCCAGGCACCGCAGCTTGATGGCGAAGATTCTCAGCGGGCGCACTAAGCTCAGGGTCAAAGAGGCGGAAGACGAAGAGCTGCTGCAACCTGGGACGGCTTACATAGCCCCTCCCGACAACCACCTGCTCGTCAACCCCGACAGCAGCGTCTCTTTGACACATTCCGAGCTCGTTCACTTCGTACGACCCTCGGCGGACCTGCTTTTCGAGTCGGTCGCGGCCAGCTATAAAGAGAGGTCGATTGCGGTGGTGCTGACAGGGTCGGGCTCGGACGGGAGCCTCGGCGTGCGGGCCGTGAAAAAGATGGGCGGGACCGTCATCGCCCAGGACGAAGCCACCTCAGAGTTTTTCGGCATGCCAAGCGCGGCCATACAGACAGGCATCGTGGATTTCATACTGCCGCTCGAAGAGATCGCCCCGGCACTTGTCACGCTGGTTATGACTGGAGAATCGAGATGAGTGAGAGCAAGAAGTTCGACCCTATCCAGGAACGCGAATTCGAGGCGCTGCTCGACTACCTGAAGAAGAGCCGAGGATTCGATTTCACAGCCTACAAGCGCGCCAGCCTGATGCGCCGCGTCAGCAAGCGTATGCAGACGGTCGGCGTCGAATCTTTTAACGATTACCAGGACTACCTGCAAGTACACCCCGAAGAGTTCGCCCACCTGTTCAACACGATCCTGATCAACGTGACGAAGTTCTTCCGCGACGACGAAGCATGGGAGTTCGTGAAGTCGGACATCATCCCGCGCATAATTCAGAATAAGAAGCCGTCGGACGCCATACGCGTCTGGTGCGCGGGCACGGCCTCGGGCGAGGAGGCCTACACCATAGCCATGCTGCTTGCCGAGGCCCTGGGCCAGGAGCAGTTGAGCGAGCGCGTAAAGATCTATGCCACGGACGTTGACGAGGACGCGCTCAGCCAGGCGCGCGCGGCCACCTACAACGCGAAGCAGATGGAGACGGTCCCGCCCGAATACGTCGAAAAATACTTCGAGAATGCCGACACGCGCTTCTCTTTCCGCAAGGACCTGCGGCGCGCTGTGATCTTCGGCCGCCACGACCTCATACAGGACGCGCCCATATCCAAGGTCGACCTGCTGACGTGCCGCAACACGCTGATGTATTTTAACGCCGAGGCTCAAGCGAAGATCCTCGTCCACTTCCACTTCGCGCTCAACGACGAGGGGATACTCTTTCTCGGGAAGTCCGAGATGCTGCTGACGCACACAAACATCTTCACGCCGCTCGACCTGCGCCGCCGCATCTTCACGAAGGTCCCCAGGCTGAACCTGCGCGACCGGCTGCTGATCCTGGCCCAGAACAATAACGAGATCGAGGTGAGCCACCTGGCCAACCACGTGCGGATACGCGAGGCCGCGTTCGAGACGAGCCCCGCCTCTCAGTTAGTCATCGACCAGAACGGCTTGCTCGTCCTAGTCAACCAGCAGGCCCGCGCGCAATTCGGTATATCGGCCAAAGACACGGGCCGACCCTTCAAAGACCTCGAAATATCTTACCGCCCCGTCGAGCTGCGCTCGCGGCTTGAGCAGGCCTACGCCGAACGTAGGCTGGTCAGTTTAAGAGAGGTCGAATGGCCCGTGACCCCGACCGACGTTCGTTACCTCGACGTGCAGATCATGCCGCTGATCTCGAACCTCGGCGCGCTGCTCGGCGCGACGATCACCTTCACCGACGTGACGCGCGCCAAGCAGTTGAATGACGATCTACAGAACTCCAGGCAGGAGCTTGAGACGGCCTACGAGGAGCTGCAATCGACGGTCGAAGAGCAGGAGACGACTAACGAAGAGCTGCAATCGACGAACGAGGAGCTTGAGACGCTCAACGAGGAGCTACAGTCGACCAACGAAGAGCTTGAGACGATGAACGAAGAGATGCGCCAGCGCACGGCCGAGCTAAACCAGGTGAACGATTTTCTTGAGTCTATCTTGACCAGCCTGCGCGTCGGCGTTATGGTCGTCAACCCGAGCCTGCAAGTCGAGGCATGGAACCTGCGGGCCGAAGACCTCTGGGGGCTGCGCAACGAGGAGGTCAACGGGCAACACTTCATGAATCTCGACATAGGGTTGCCGCTGGAGAAGTTGAAACAGAGCATAAAGAATTGCCTCAGCGGGCAGAAGGACTATCATGAGATGACGCTTGAGGCCACGAACCGCAGGGGGCGTATGATCGAGTGCCGGGTCATCTGCACGCCACTCAAGAGCAAGGCCGAGGGGATACGCGGCGCGATAGTGTTGATGGAGGATCGGGACGGCGCGAGGCCTTCTGAGCCGCGCCCCTCTCAAGGCGACGGTAGCAACTCCCCGGACGGGTCGAAGTAGAACGGACCGTTATAGCAGGGGGATGGCTTTATGAAAGACGACCACGAATTGGGTCGCGAGATCGGCGAAGCCTGGCGGCAGGCGGCCGAGCTCCGCCAGCGCAACGACGAGCTAAACTCCGAAGAGGCCGAGCTGATTTCGGAGTCGGTCGCACAGCTACAGACGGCGCTCGAAGAGCTACAGGTCGCCGAAGAGGAGCTGCGTAACCAGAACGCCGAGCTGCTTGCCATCCGCGACACGCTGTTCGTCGAGCGCTCGCGCTACCGCGAGCTGTTCGACCTTGCGCCCGACGCCTACCTCATCACGACCATCCAGGGGGTCATAGGCGAGGCTAACGAGGCCGCCGCGCGTATGTTGGGCATCGCGCACCGCTTCCTGATCGGCAAGCCGCTGATAAATTACATATCGGGCGAAGAGCGAAAGTCTGTTCGCACGAAGATAAACAGCCTGACGGCCTCGGACCGCGTCATCGAGATCGAAACGGTGTTGCAGATGCGCAGCGGCGAGCACATGGACGCGGCGATAAGGATCGCCCCCATAATCGGGAATAAGGGCATGCCCGTGGGCCTGCGCTGGATTCTGCGCGACATAACCGAGCGCAAGCTGAGTGAAGAGAAGATCAGGACCTGGAACGCCGAGCTTGAGCAGCGCGTCGCCAAGCGCACGGCCGAGCTTGAGGCCGCCAAGGCCGAGGCCGAATCGGCCAACCGCGCCAAGGACGATTTTCTGGCCACGCTCTCGCACGAGCTCCGAACGCCCTTAAACGCCATCCTCGGCTGGACGCACATACTATCGACGCACATGGACGACCGCGCCACTGCCATGCAAGCCGTCGAAGTCATAGAGCGCAACGCCCTCACGCAGGCCCGGCTCATAAACGACATACTGGAAGTCTCTCGAATAATCACGGGCAAGCTGACGCTGAACATGCTGCCGGTCGAGATCGGGCCGATCGTCGAGTCGGCCATCGAAGCGGCCCGCCCCGCTATCGACGCCAAGGCGCTCCATCTCGAAGTGTCGCTGTGCGAAGACGCCTGCCAGATCCTTGGCGACGCGAGCCGTTTGCAGCAGGTCGTGGCGAACCTCTTGTCGAACGCGGTCAAGTTCACGCCCGAAGGCGGAAAGATAACCGTCACGCTCGGGCGGGGCGACGAGCGCGCCACTCTCACAGTGAGCGACACCGGCCAGGGGATAGACGCGGGCTTTCTGCCCTTCATCTTCGACCGCTTCCGCCAGGCCGACAGCGCCTCGACGCGCCGCCACGGCGGATTGGGGCTGGGGCTCGCGATCGTGCGCCACATAGTCGAGCTACATGGCGGCGCGGTCTATGCGACGAGCGCGGGGCGCGGGCAGGGGGCCAGCTTCGTCGTAAGCCTGCCGGTGACTACCGAAAAATATCTCGCCACGGTCGTCCACGAGCAACAAGAAGCCGAAGAGAGCGCCGTCATAGCCGAGCCTCACCCTACTCTGGAGGGTGTGCGGATACTGGTCGTCGACGACGAGGCCGACGCGCGAGAGATGTTGAGCGTGCTGCTTGAGCAGGCGGGCGCAGAGGTCGTGACGGCCGCAAGCTGCGACGAGACGCTCGCATTGCTGGCGGGCGAAGTCGAGGCGCGGTTCGGCGCGAGGCCGGACGTTTTGATAGCCGACATAGCCATGCCGGGCGGCGACGGCTTCGACCTGATACGCGGCGTCAGAGAGATCGAAGCCGGGCGAGGGAGCAAGATCCCCGCGATCGCGCTCACGGCCTACGCGGGCGAAGAAGACCGCGCGCGCGCGCTGTCCGAGGGCTACCAGATGCACATAGCCAAGCCCGTCCGCCTGAGCGTGCTCGCCGAGGCCGTGGCCCGGCTGGTCGGCAACGGGTAGTGTCCTAAAGGCGTGTTGCCGCTAGAAGACTGTAGGGGCAGCCCTTGTGGCTGCCCGGATCGCGCGTCAGCGCGATGACGTAATCGTCCTTCGGACGATCCGGGCGTGGACAAGCCCCGCCCCTACAGGTTTGCTCAACAACACGCCTTTGGGACACTACCGTCCAGCTTGATTTTTCTCACCTGAATGGCGCATGCTTATTTTTCCCCCTGGGTCTAACAATGAAAGTTAAAGAAAAACAAGGTGCGGGTATGAACCTTGAAACTTTCAGCGCACGAATAAGGCTGGCGCGGGAGAGGGCCGCCGAGTTGCAGCAGCGGGCCGATCTGTTACCTAACCAACAGCACGCCCTGACAGAGCAGGCTCTCGAAGACCTACAGATCACGCTCGAAGAGCTGCGGGTCGCCGAAGAGGAGCTGCGCGTCCAGAACGAGGAACTGGCTTCGGCCCTCCACGGGGTACAGGCGCAGCGCGAGCGGTACCACGAGCTGTTCGAGTTTGCGCCCGACGGCTACTTTGTGACCGATCAGGGCGGAGTGATACGTGAAGCCAACCGCGCGGCTGCGGGGATGGTCGGGGTGGAGAGGGATAAACTGGCGGGGAAACCCCTCCTGATCTTCGTCCACAAGGACGACCGGCGCGCTTTTCTGTCGGAGCTGGAGCGGCATAGCCGCTCCAGCTCCGAAACTTTTTCATTCGAGTTACGGTTATTGCCGCGACACGGCGAGCCATATTACGGCGCGCTTAAGGTCGGCATTATACGCGACGCGGCAGGCGAGGTGGCGGCCCTCCGCTGGATGTTGCGCGACATATCCGAGCAGAAAGAGGCCGACCGTGAGATCCGCGCGCTCAACGCCGAGCTGGAGCGGCTGATCGCCGAGCGCACGTCCCAGTTAGAGAGCGCCGAGCGCGAGGTGTTGCGGCTGAAGAAGCAGACCGAGCCGAAGCCGCGACTGCCGCTTGAAAACGTCGTGCTCTCCTCCCTTCGCCAGGAGGCTTACGAGCGCATACTGCCCCACCTCGAAGAGGTCCCGCTACCTCTCGGCGAAGTCCTTTACCGCTCCGACGATAAGATCGATTACGTCTACTTCCCCACGAGCGGGATGATCTCGCTTGTCTCTTCGACCGAAGAGGGCGAGTCGATAGAAGTGGGGATGGTCGGCAGAGACGGCATGATCGGCATGCCGCTTTTCTTGGGGTCCTCCAGATCGCCCTACCTCATCACGGTCCAGATAGCGGGGAAGGCCCTCAGGCTGAAGGCCGACAGGTTCGAGGTCGAGTCGGCCCGAAACGGGTCTATGCACAGCGCGATGCTGGGCTACGCCTACGTGATGCTCACGCAACTCACACAGTCCGTCGTCTGTAACCGTTTTCACAGCCTCGACGAGCGGTTCTGCCGCTGGCTGCTCATGGCCGAGGACTGCGCCCAGGCAGACTCGTTCGCGCTCACACAGGAGTTCATATCACAGATGCTGGGCGTGCGCCGTTCGGGCGTGACAGTGGCGGCGCGCACCCTCCAGGAGAAGGGGCTGATTAGATACACGCGCGGCAACATCACCATACTCGACAGGCCGGGCCTGGAAACAAGCTCCTGCGAGTGCTACCGTATCGTGAGGGAAGAGACGCGGCTCCTTCTGAGGATTTAACCGCGGTTAGCTAAAGTGGATTCCCAACGAATCCTCGCCGGCCATTTTGAAATCCACCTTAAAATTTCTCAAAGTACGCTAACGTACCGACGCGCCAGATCGACAGGGATAGAATTGAGCTAACGAGTCGCCGCTGCTTCGACGCGCGGCCGACGAGACCGATGTCGGGCGCTACAATCTGAAGAGGGAAAATCAAATGGCGGATGAAGCTTATCTGCGATTCCGAATGCGACGACGAGGTGAGCCGGCGCGGCGGCTTCAGCCTATCCGGCAGACTAGGGCAATAAAACTTTTCCCATCTTCACAGCTTCACTCATAGCCTGATGTTGATCCTCCTATGAAGCTGATAAGCGCCGGGGCTGCTCCCCGGCGCGTTTTTTTAATACCCTCAGTGCGTTAGCGTACAGACCCGCCGCAGGGCTTGCGCCTATACTTAATCATCCACCCAGGAATGGAACGACCACGATGGAGCACATAGCGAAACTAGAACAGGAAGTGGCCTCTCTCGACGAAAGGATCGAGGCCCAGGTGCGGCTCGTCTCAAACAAGCTTGCGAGGACTCAGAAGATAGAAGAGCTTGAGGACTGCGCGGCGGAGTTGACCAGGCTGATCGATAGGCGCAAAATTAAACATGACCTGTTGATTTTGCTGACGGCCGGCGACGGCGGACAAAGCAGAGGGGCCGTCGGCAGAGATAAAGTCAACCACTGATGTCTCCCCCGCGCGGCAATCACGCCGCGCGCCGCTTGCGCCGAACGGTAAGGCGCTCACGCAGCGGATAGATCGAGCGAGGGATGCTTTATGTCTGAACTCAAGACCAGACTCTCCGACGCCTCGGCAAGTAAGATTCATCAAGGCCCATTCTCTCAGACCATCGACGTAGTCTGCCTGTCTCACCTGCGCTGGGATTTCGGCCACGGCCGGCCGCAGCACTTAATGGTGAGGTTCGCGCGCACGAACCGTGTCTTCTTTATCGAAGAGCCGGTTTATCTAAACGGCCTTTCGGCCCGGCTCGACATCAGCAGGCGCGGCGACAGCCTCTTCGTAATCACGCCGCGACTGCCGAAGGGGCTCGACCCGCGGGCGGCGGCGGCCGTCGAGCGAACGCTGGTAGACGAGCTGGTCGCGGGGCGCGCGCTGCACGATTACATACTCTGGTACTACACCCCGGCGGCGCTCTCTTTCACAGACCACCTGAGTCCGCTCGCCGTAGTCTACGACTGCATGGATGAGCCGGCGACGGGCGACCCGCTCGAAGCGCGCTTGCTCGACCGGGCCGACGTAGTCTTCGCATGCGGACAGGGGCACTATGAATCTTTGCGCGAGACGCATCAGAACGTTCACCTCTTCCCGCCCGGCGCGGACGCATTCGCGTCCGACCAGTCGTGCGACCAGACCTGGTCGCGCATGTCGCACCACGTAAGCGCGGCCGTCCGCGACCGCCTCTCGACGTTCGCGGGCGCGCCTAAAGCCTACGCGAAACGGGCGACGAGCGCGGCCTTCGACCGATGAGCGAGCGCGGGCGCAAGCCCGAGGGCTTGCGCCACGATCAAACGGTCATCACTTCTTTCTCTTTGTTCTCGGAGACTTCGTTTATCTTTGCGATGTGCTGGTCGGTGAGCTTCTGGACCTGATCGAGCGCGTCCTTCTCGTTGTCTTCGGAGATCGTCTTGTCCTTAAGCATCTTCTTGAGGTGGTCGTTCGCGTCGCGGCGTACGTTGCGCACGGCCGTGCGGTGCTCCTCGGCTATCTCGTGAACGACTTTGACCATCTGGCGGCGGCGCTCTTCGGTGAGCGGCGGGATGGGCACGCGTATGAGCTTGCCGTCGTTCGACGGGTTGAGCCCGAGCTCGCTGGCGCGTATGGCCTTCTCGATCGGGCCGAGCTGAGTGGGGTCAAACGGCTGGACCGTGAGCATGGTCGGTTCGGGCGCGTGGATCGTGGCGACCTGGTTCAAAGGCATAGGCGTGCCGTAGTACTCCACCACCACGCCGTCGAGCAGGCTGACCGTGGCGCGGCCTGTCCTGACGGTCGCCAGCTTTCTACGCGAGTCGTCGACGGCGCTGTCCATACGCCTTCGCGCGTCGTTAATGATCTCTTTGATCTCCATTCATCGACCCCTTCGGTACTCGAATTTCAATTTTGAAATTTCCATGGCGGATGATGCGCTTACGCGCACCGCGATTTTAGAATTTCGGTTCTAATACTGCAATCCCAAATCAAACGGGCTGGCTCTTAGACTGCTCGCCCGGCGCTTCGGGGCGCACGACGGTCCCCACCTTTTCGCCGCTGACTACGCGCACGATGTTCCCGTGGTTGTAAAGGTTGAAGACGTGGATCGGCACCCCGCGCTCGCGGCACAGACTGATGGCCGAAGTGTCCATCACCTTAAGGTCCATCTGGATCACGTCGAGGTAGCTTATGTAATCGAACATCGTGGCCGTCCGGTCTGTCGCGGGGTCCGCGGTGTAGACGCCTTCGACCTTCGTGCCCTTGAGTATCGCGTCGGCCTTGATCTCCAGCGCGCGCAAGGCTGCGGCCGAGTCTGTCGTAAAGTATGGGTTGCCCGTGCCTGCGGCGAAGATGACTATTCGCCCTTTTTCGAGGTGGCGGGTCGCGCGGCGCAGTATGAAGGGCTCGGCTATGCGGTTCATCTCGATGGCGCTCATGACGCGCGTGAACTTCCCCTGCTTTTCGAGCGCGTCCTGGAGCGCGAGCGCGTTGATCGTCGTAGCGAGCATGCCCATGGAATCGGCCGACGCGCGGTCCATCCCGCGGGCCGACAGCGCCACGCCGCGAAATATGTTGCCGCCGCCCACGACTATCGCGACCTCGACGCCGAGGTTCGACACGTCCTTGATCTCGCTGGCTATGCGCGTTATCGTCGCCGGGTCGATGCCGAAGCCCTGCTCGCCCATCAAGGCTTCGCCCGAGAGCTTGAGCAGTATCCGCTTGTAGATTGCTTTAGGTTCGGCCGACATAGAATTATTATCCCAAAAAAAAAGCCTCTCTCGCGAGAGGCTTCTTCGATCTATTGATCACCGCCGAGCAGTTTCTGGACTTCGCCCCCGAGGTCGTCGGAGCGTTTCTCAAGCCCCTCGCCCATCTTGTAGCGCGTGAAGCGGCGGATGCGAATGTTCTCGCCGGTCTTTTGGATCATCTGGCGCACCAGGTCGGCGATCGTGATGTTCTGGTCTTTGACGAACGGCTGCTCCATCAGGCAGGCCTCCTGATAGAACTTCGAAAGACGCCCTTCGACTATCTTATCGAGCACCTGCTGAGGCTTGTTGGCGTTCTTGGAGTCCGAGCGCGCCTGCTCAAGGGCGATCTCCCGCTCCTTGTCGAGCACGTCTGAGGAGACATCCTCTTTGTTCGTGAAGCGAGGCTCGGCCGCCGTGATGTGCATCGCCAGGTCGTGCACGAAGGCGCGGAACTCTTCAGAGCGCGCCACGAAATCCGATTCGCAGTTGACCTCCAAGAGGACGCCTATCTTGCCGCCCGCATGGATGTAGGAATCGACCAGGCCCTCGGCCGCCACGCGCCCCGCCTTCTTGGTGGCGGTCGCAAGGCCGCGCTTGCGCAGAATCTCGATCGCTTTATCCTCGCTGCCTTCGGCTTCGGCGAGCGCGGACTTGCACTCCATCATCCCCGCGCCCGTCTTCTCCCTGAGCGCCTTTATTGCTGCTGGTGTTACTGGGTTTCCCATTGATACTCGCTTCTCTCCTTCGATTTCACTCTCAAGCTTCTACTTTATCGACGGCCTTGTCGCCAGGATGCGCGACAGCGCCCGGCTCGCGGTCGGGCCTCTCCTCGCCCGTCTCGCGCGCGAACGCGCCGGGGACGTGGCGCTCGCTGGGGACCGTCTCGGCGGGAACGGACTCCTGCTCGGCGTCCGTAGTTTCGTGGTGCCCGCGATGGCCCGGCTGCGACATCTGAACGTCGTTCTGCGTCACCTGAGCCGCCGCCTCCGCGCCCGAAGGCGCCGCGGCGCCCGTCTCAGGGACGGTGACGGCCAGCGGGTCCGGTATAGGCGGAGCGCCCTGCGGCACATAAGTAGTCCTGCCTCCGCGACCGCCGCCGCGGCCCGAGCGGTTGCGACCGCCTCGGTCGCGACGATCACCACGATCACCACGGTCACGCTCGCCGCGCGGCGCTTCGCCGGGCGTGGCGGACGCGGCCGCGGCTTCCGCGGTCTCGGCCCCTTCGCCCATGTCGGCAGCGCCCTCTTTGAGCATCTGCTGGCCCTCGATGATGGCGTCGGCCATCTTCGCGGCGAACAGCCGGACGGCGCGCAGCGCGTCGTCGTTGCCGGGCACGATGTAATCGATGCCGTCGGGGTTGCAGTTAGTGTCGACTATCGCGACTATCGGGATGCCGAGCTTGTTAGCCTCGTGGACGGCGATCTCCTCTTTGTTCGAGTCGATGATGAAGATGACGTCGGGCAGCACGCGCATGTCGCGGATGCCCGCGAGGTTCTTTTCAAGCGCGGCGTGCTCGCGTTCGAGCTTGAGCCGCTCTTTCTTAGTCAGCGCTTCGAATCGTCCATCCGTCCGCATCGCCTCGATGTCTTTCATGCGCTGGATGGACTTCTGGACCGTCTGGAAGTTAGTCAGCAGCCCGCCGAGCCACCGCTGGTTGATGTAATACTGGTTGCATCGCGTCGCTTCCTCTTCGACGGCGTCCTGCGCCTGGCGCTTCGTGCCCACGAACAGGAAGCTCTTGTTTTCAATGGCCTGCTGTGTGACGAACTTGACGGCCTCTTTGAAAAGCCGCTGCGTCTTCTGAAGGTCAATGATGTAAATGCCGTTGCGCTCGCCGAAGATGTACTCTTTCATCTTCGGATTCCACCGCCTGACCTGGTGCCCGAAATGGACGCCGGCTTCAAGCAGCTCTTTCATCGTTACCGTAGCCAATCGATCCTCCTAAAGTTGAATTGGTTTATGTACTCACCGCCCGGCGTCCCAATTGATCCTGCTTGCTGGAACAACCAATCGCGAGGACGGCAATGGATTAGTGCTGAGTGCTGAGTCCTGAGTGCTGAGTTAAAGTCAATTACTCAGGACTCAGGACTCAGCACTCAGGACTGATTAGCGTTTCGAGAACTGGAAGCGCTTGCGCGCGCCCTTCTGGCCGTACTTCTTCCGCTCTTTGGCTCGCGGGTCGCGAGTGACGAAACCGGCCTTCTTCAATCGAGGGCGAAATTCTGGATTCAAATCTATAAGCGCACGCGTGATGCCGTGGCGCACCGCCCCGGCCTGGCCCGCCGGCCCGCCGCCGTCGACGTTTACCAGTATGTCGAGCTTGCCGACCGAGTCGGTCAGGTGCAGCGGCTGGCGTATGACCATGCGGTGCGTCTCATTCTGGAAATAGTCTTCGAACTTGCGCTTGTTAACCGTTATCTCTCCGGTGCCGGGCTTGAGGAATACTCTCGCCGTCGCGCTCTTGCGACGCCCCGTGCCGTAATTTTGAATCGTCTCTGCCACTATCGCTCTCCTTACAAATCAGTCGAAACTAAATTTCAAGTGCTTCAGGCTGCTGCGCCTTATGCGGGTGGTTTGTGCCGGCGTAGACCTTGAGCTTTTTGCCCATCTTGCGCCCCATCTTTGTCTTCGGCAACATCCCGCGGATGGCCGACTCCAGTATGCGCTCGGGGTGCTTCTGCAACTGCTTCTGCGCCGTGACCTCGCGCAGCCCGCCGGGGTAACCCGTGTGGCGATAATAAACCTTGTCCTGCCACTTGTTTCCGGTGAAGACCACTTTCTCGGCGTTGATGACGACTACGTGATCGCCCACGTCGATGAAGGGCGTATAGCTAGGCTTGTTCTTCCCCATCAAAACGCGCGCCGCTTCGGTCGCGAGGCGACCGACCGTCTTGCCGTCGGCGTCGATCAGATACCACTTGCGGTCTTGCTCCAGGTTCTTCCCGCTGGGAATATATGTCTGCATGATACGAATCTCCATTTTTTGCGTAAAGAAGACGAACAAAAAGAATACGAAATGGGATATTCATTGTCAAGCCGGATAGATTATGGCTCACATATCGATAGATCAGGCAGTCAGCCCGCTCGTGGCCGCGCTGGACGTGGGCACCTCTTCGGCGCGCGTAACTCTGTTTGATGCGCGCGGCCGAAGCGTCGAGGGAGTCGAGGCGCGAGTGGTCTATAAAATGAAGGCCGAAGCGGGCGCGGTCGAGATAGACGCGGACCGCCTTGTGCGAATCATCTGCCGCAGCCTGGACCTTGCCAACTCACAGATCGAAACTCTCGGGGTCGAGATCGCCGCCGTCGCCATCACTACTTTCTGGCACGGCCTGCTGGGCGTAAACGGCGTGACTCAGGCCGTGACTCCGCTCTATAGCTGGAACGACACGCGCGCGACGGCCGAAGCCGACCGGTTGCGCGCCGAGATCGATGAAGACGAGTTGCACCGGCGGACGGGGTGCCGCTTGCACCCGAGCTACTGGCCGGCAAAGCTCGCCTGGCTGCGCGCCCACGCACCCGAAGCTTTCAAACAATCGAAGCGGTGGATGTCGATCGGCGAATACTTCTACTTGAAGCTGTTCCAGCGAGCGGTCGTGAGCGTTTCGATGGCTTCGGCCACGGGACTGTTCAACCAGAACGAATGTTTTTGGGACCGCGAGATAATCTCTTATCTGGGGATCGATTCGGACCAGTTGTCTCCGCTTGCCGAAAGAGGCGAGAGCATCGGCGGGCTTCAAAGCGCCTACGCGCGTCGCTGGCCGGCGCTGGCTCATTCGAGATGGTTCCCTGCCCTCGGCGACGGCGCTTCGGATAATATCGGCGCGGGGGCCGTCACGCGAGATCGCGCCGCGCTGATGATAGGCACGTCGGGCGCGCTGCGCAGTCTGTGGAAAGCCGCGAGCGCCCGCGTGCCGCAAGGGTTATGGTGTTACCGCGCTGACCGCGCGCGCTTCTTGATGGGCGGGGCGCTGTCGAACGGCGGCGACCTGTTCGAGTGGATGATGAAGCGGCTGCGACTGCCGGCAGTCGAAAAGACCGAAGCCGCTCTGGCCGCGATGGAGCCGGACTCGCACGGCCTTACGGTCTTGCCGTTTTTGTCAGGCGAGCGCTCGACAAACTGGAGGGCAGACGCGCGGGCCGCGATAACGGGGATGAGACTCGACACGACGCCGCTCGATATGCTCCGCGCCGGCATGGAGTCGGTCGCGTATCGATTCAAGGCCATCTACGATCTGCTGGCCGGCGAGCTGTCGGAGCCGCGAGAAATTATCGGATCGGGCCGCGCGATGTTGCGCTCATCGGCCTGGGTGCAGATAATAACGGACGTGATCGGCAGACCAATTCTCGTTACGGCCGAGCCCGAGTCCGCAAGCCGCGGGGCGGCGCTCGCGGCGCTCGAACAACTCGGCGCGCTTCCCCTCATAGAAGAAGCAGAAGGTCTCACAGGCACACTTTATTTGCCCGACGCCCGACGCCACGCGCGATACGCGATGGCGCGCGAGCGTCACAATCTGATTTACGAAAAGTTGATCGGAAGGAGAACCCATGAGCACTAATCCACTCGTTGAGCTTGCACGACTCGGCCAGTCCGTCTGGTATGACAACATCGAAAGAAAGCTCATACAGTCGGGCGAGCTTCGCCGCCTGATAGAAGAAGACGAGCTGCGCGGCGTTACCTCGAACCCCGCGATCTTTGAGAAGGCGATAAGCGGCTCGGACCTTTACAAAGATCAGCTCAAGGAGCTTGCCGAGCAGGGCAAGACGGCCGTCGAGATATACGAAGCTCTGGCCATAAGCGACATACAGTCGGCGGCCGACGTGTTGCGGGCGGTCTACGATAAGACGGGAGGGGCGGACGGGTTCGTGAGCCTCGAATGCTCGCCGCTTCTCGCGCACGACACGGCCGGCACAATCGATGAGGCCAGGAGGTTGTGGCGGGCCGTCGACCGGCCGAACGTCATGATAAAGATCCCCGGCACGGCCGAGGGCATGCCCGCGATCGAAGAGTGCATCTACGAAGGGATAAACATAAACATCACGCTTCTCTTTTCGCTCGAAAGCTACGAACAGACTATGCAAGCTTATATTCGCGGCCTTGAGCGGCGGGCCGCGGAAGGCAAGCCGGTCGACAGTGTGTCTTCGGTCGCGAGCTTCTTTGTGAGCCGCATAGACACGGCCGTCGACCGCCAGCTCGAACAGAAGATCGGCGAGAGCAGTTCGGACGAGGAGCGCTCGCGCCTCGGCGCGCTTCTAGGGCGCGCTGCTATAGCCAACGCAAAGATGGCCTATCAGAAATTCAAAGAGGTCTTTCACGGCGAGCCGTTCGCCGAGCTTCGCCGCGCGGGCGCGCAGGCGCAGCGGCCGCTCTGGGCGTCCACGTCGACGAAGAACCCGGCTTACCGTGACGTTTATTACGTCGAGACTCTCATCGCGCCCGAGACGGTCAACACGCTCCCGCCCCAGACGCTCGTGGCGTTCCGCGATCATGGCCAGGCGCGCATTACTATCGAAGACGATCTGGAAGTCGAGCGCGCGCGGCTTGCGGAGCTTGAAGCCGCTGGCGTCAGCCTCGATCAAGTCACCGCTCAAGTGCTGTCGGACGGCGTCAGGCTCTTCATCGAGCCGTTTGAAAAACTGATCGCGTCGATAGAATCACAGCGGGCCGAGATCGTAGGCCGCAGTCGAGCAAACGAATCGGCGGCCGATTAAGCGAGACAGGAGTGCGATGCCAGAGTTTTCAAGAACGATCAAGGTCGATATGGACTGGGTGGACGGCCGTAGCTTTGAGATTCGCGGCGCGCTCGACGACAACGTTCACTCGGTCGCGGCGCGGCTCGTCGTGAGCTTCCCCGATTACGTCATACGCGAAGCGGCGGGCGAGATCACGCGCATGCCTTACCCAGGCTTTTGCCAGGGCGGGTACGGCGCGATAGCCAAGCTCGTAGGCGAACGCATCGGGCGCGGCTTCCGCCGGCGCGCGGGCGAGATCTTAGGCGGGGCCGAAAGCTGCAACCACCTGCACACGCTCGTAAGCGACATGGCGGCGTGCGCATTTCAGATGAATTACATGTCGGCCAAGCGCAGGCCCGAGGCCGCCGAAGCCATCCGTCAAACCTCCGACGACCCCGCGCGCCGTAGAGAGATGGTGCTCGGGTGGATGCCCCAGTTGCGTAACTCCTGCTTCGTCTTCAGCGACGCGAGCGACGAGCTGTTCCAACTGGCCAGAAGCGAGAAGAAAGAGGAACCCGCAAACAGGGATTGAGGAGAGCGTTTAATGGGAAAGCACTTCGAGGATTTTGAGATCGGCGAGGAGGCCGTGACGGCCGGCCGCACGATAACCGAGACTGACATAGTAAACTTCGCGGGGCTGACGGGCGACTGGAACGAGATTCACACGAACAAGGAGCTGGCCGAGCAGAGCTTCTTCCGTCAGCGAATCGCGCACGGCGCGCTGGTCTTCTCTGTGGCCACGGGGCTGTCGGTGCGCCTCGGGCAGACGGCGGACACCGTGATCGCCTTTTATGGGCTCGACCGGCTCCGGTTTGTGAAACCCACCTTCATCGGAGACACGATCCGCGTGCGCCAGAAGGTAGAAAGCAAAAGCGAACGCGACGACAGAAGCGGCATCGTCACGATACTGAACGAAGTCGTCAACCAGCGCGAAGAGGTCGTCGTCAGCTACACGGCCAAAGTGCTCCTTAAGCGGCGCTCCTGAGCCGGCCCCGGCCCGGCCGGCCTTTCATGGCCCGGTTAAATCTCTGAAAACTTTTCAAGCGAGGCGAGCAAGATCGTCTACTCTGCTTGACTTGGATGTTCACCAAGCATAAAATCGCCGGACCTGGCTCCTGTAAGCAGCAGTACAGTGGCCTTCCGCATTGTCGGTGATATTAAATACCGCGATTCGGAAGATGGAAGCTCTTGCTCAAGGAATGAATCTTGCGCAGGTTAAGATGAATTTTCGCGCCGGCGGCGGTCGAGCCGGCGTCATAGACTACAAGGAGAGATCAACATGTCGGAACCGTTCCTCGGTATGATTGCGATTTACGGATTCAACTTTGCGCCGCGAGGGTGGGCGATGTGCAACGGCCAGATACTGCCGATAGCTCAGAACACGGCGCTGTTCTCGCTGCTCGGCACGACGTATGGCGGCAACGGGCAGACCACCTTCGCGCTGCCCAATCTGCAAAGCCGATGGCCGCTTCACTTTGGCCAGGGGCCGGGTCTATCGTCCTACGACCTGGGCCAGTCCGCAGGCACTGAGACCGTCACCCTGACGACCCAACAGATACCGGCGCACACGCACCAGGTCGCAGGCACTGACAACGACGGCACAACTACCAAGCCGGATTCTACGACCGTACTCGCGGCGGGGAACCAATATGCCCCCGCGCCGGCCGCAGTGATTATGTCCCCGGCCTGGATTCCGCCGAGCGGAGGCGGCAACCAGCCGCACTCGATCATACAGCCATACCTCGCGCTCAACTTCTGCATAGCGCTTGAGGGAATATTCCCGTCCCGAAACTAAGAGCGAGCCTGAAAGTCTCAAGGCCAGAGAAAAACCGGCGGGCAAGTCCCGCCGGTCCTGCTTTTCACACATCGAAATCAATTATCTTCACCGCGTCGCTTGTTTGTCTTATGCCTTCCGGCATGAGATATTTAATCGGCAACCGGAAAGTGAGCGCGAGCGATGAGCGGAAAGATGGCGACGGCCGACCTGAAGCTTCAATACACGATCATCTGCGAAGACGTCAGGCTTGAGGTCAACCACAAGCTGAGCCTGATGGGGCTTTTCTACGCCATACAGGTCCCGCAACTGCCCGTCACGCTGCTGAAGATGGCGATCGTCAACCACTGGACGGGCTCGGGGCAGTACCTGACCGAGGTTCGCATACTGACGCCGGACCGCTCGCAGCCTATAGCAGTATCGCCGCCCTCGCCTTTCGAAGTTCCCGCCAACGGATTCGCCGACAACGTGACCATCTTCGCCAACGTCAGCTTCTCCGAGGCGGGCAATTACGTGGTCCAGACTCTGATAAACTCAAACCTCTTCGCCGAGCAGGTGCTGACCGTCACAGAGGCTCTGAGCCAGCACGAAGTCGTAACGTCCGATACGATTCAATAGCGCCTTATGCTAAAGGTCGGCTTAACAGGGAGTATTGCCGTAGGCAAGAGCTTCGTGCTCTCGGTCCTGCGCGACCTGGGGTGCGTGACCTTTGACGCGGACAAGATAGCCCACTTCGTTATGGAGCCGGGTAACACGGCTTACGAAGATGTCGTCGGCGAATTCGGGCGCGAGGTCGTCGGCCTAGACGGCTCGATCGACCGCGCGAAGCTCGGCGCGATAGTCTTTGCCGACGCCGCCCGCCGCAAGCGCCTGAACGAGATCGTCCACCCCCGCGTCATCGAGGAGCAAAACCGGCTGCTCCGGGAGGCCGAAGAGGCTGACCCCGGCCGGATCGCCATAGTCGACGCGGCGCTCATGATAGAGTCGGGCGGGCACAAGAGGTTCGATAAGCTCATAGTCGTCTTCTGCGACCCGGAGATGCAGGTCGAGCGGTTGATGCGGCGCAACCAGATCACGCGCCGGGAGGCCGAGATGAGAATAGCCGCGCAGATGCCTTCCTCGGAGAAACGCCGCTACGCCGATTACGAGATAGACACTTCCGGCACATTCGACCAGACTCGCGCGCGCGTGACGGAAGTCTACGAAGAGTTGTTGCGGAGCTCGAAAGCGGACCTCGCATGAATGTCAGCGGTTACCTTCAAATGGTCTCTATCAATCGCGCGAGCAGGGCGGCGCGGCGCGGGATGTCTTCGATGATGATGTGTTCGTGCTCGGCGTGCGCGCCCGCGCCGTCGACGCCGAGCCCGTCGAGCACGGGGATTCCGAGCGCGGCTATGAAGTTCCCGTCCGACCCGCCGCCTACCGCGCCCTCGTGAAGCTCGTAACCAATCTCTGAGGCAAGCCGTCGCGCGTGCTCGAACAGCGCCCCGATCTCCGGGGTGCGCACCAGCGGCGGGCGGTTTATGCCGCCGCGCACTTCAAGTCGCGCGCCATCAAGCGTGGGCCTGAGGCTCCCCATCGCTTCCGCAATCCGCTCGCCCTCCTCGACGGTCTTAAACCGCATATCGATGGAGGCGCGCGCCTCGGCCGCCACTACGTTCGACAGCACGCCGCCGCGCACTACGCCGACGTTGAGCGTGGTGCCGCGCTCGTAATCGCACAGCGCGTTGACGGCGAGTATCTGGTGGGCCATCTCTGTAACCGCGCTCACGCCCGCGCGCGGGTCGTTGCCTGCGTGAGACGAGCGGCCATGCGCGATCAGCTCGAACTCGCCGACGCCTTTGCGCGCGGTCTTGACTATCCCGCCTGGGATAGGGGGCTCTAGCACCAGGGCCGTGTGAGCAGACCCGGCCTCCTGCTCGATGATCTCGCGCGAGAAATGGCTCCCCGTCTCTTCGTCGCAAGTCATCAGGACCGTGACGTTGCGATTCGTAGCGCGGCCCATCTCTTTGATGGCCCGGAGCGCGAACCGCATGATGGCTACGCCCGCCTTCATATCGAATATGCCGGGGCCATAAGCCCGCCCGTCGTCTGTGCGGAACGGCCTTCGGGCGAGCGTGCCCGCGGGCCAAACCGTGTCGAGGTGGCCTACCACCAGCAACTGCTTGCCGTCGGCCGACGCCCCGCCGCCGTTGAACGTGTAGCGGGCGCGGAGGCTCGCGCCATAACTCGGGTCGCCTAACAGATCGACTGAGGCGCCGTCAGACGCGAGTTGCTCGCCGAGGTTACCCGCTATGCGCCGGGCGGCCTCCGCGTCGCGAGACATCGACTCCTGCTCGACCAGCCACTTTATGAAGTGGAGTATCTCTTCGCCGCTCTCTTCAAAGAGCGTGACGAGCGACGTGGCGTCATCAGAGGGTTTCATCAGATCAATTTTTATCAGAGAGTCAAACGCGAGCGCTAGCCTCAAAAAGCGAAGTGGCGCAAGACCTCATCTTGCGCCACCCGAAGGCCGATCGGCCGATGATTAAATTCAGTCCGGGCTCACTTGCGGTTAAGCAGGCTGTCGATGACCGCCGCCAAGTCATTCACGAAATCGGAGGTCGGGTTAAAGCCGCCACGCGGCTGGCCGTGCAGTTGCCCCTGCTGATCCAGCACGACTATCGTAGGCAGTTGGCGGCCCTGGAACCGCTTGAACCCCGCCTGATTCTGATCGCGCAATACGACCACGGAGCCCGTGGGGCCGCAAGGGCTCTTGAGGTTGGCGTCGGCAGGCGAGTTGACGCTGACCCAGTAGATGCTTACGCCCTTTTCCTGATAACGCTCTGCCAGCGACTGGAGCGCCTTGAACTCATCCTTGCACTGAGGGTCATGCGCGCCGCCGAAAAGCAGGACTACGACCTTGCCGCGCAGCCCCGAGAGGCTGACCGTCTGGCCGTCCGGCGTCAGAAAAGAGAGCTCTTGCTGCGCCCCGGCCTGCGTGCCCGCAAAGGCGATCATGACTGCCATCAATACCACTGCTTTTAACTTGATTAACATCGTTTCTCCGTCTCTAGTTTTCGGTCGCTTCATAAGGCTTAGATGCGGCGCGCGCCGATAGGGTTCGATCATACAGGGCCGCAATCACATCAAGTAATATTTTAACAGGACACGGTCGCGCGCGGCAATTGCGGCTTTCTTTCAAATAGCTTGCCAGTATCACGCCGTCAGCGTTTGCGCAGCAGAAGATAAGCGGCCGTGATTACGATTAAAGAGGCTATGACGGCAATCGTTATCAGCGCCCACTGGGGAAGGCCCGAACCGGTCGCGGCGGCGTCCGGGCTCGCGCCCGCCGCGCGCGGGATGACCGGTGAGAACGAATTGATAGCGGCAGCGACGGCCGCGGCATTCTCGTCGAACCCCGCGGCCGTGTCGACGTAGTTGAACAGGTAGGTGCGCTTATGTTCGGGCACGGGGATGAAGACATGGCGGACGCGCCCCGGAATTCTATCCTGATTGAAGGTGATGTCGAGCTGGAAAGCCTCGACCGCGCCGATGTTGAGCTTGCGGCGGTCGGCGACTTGAACCTCTCTCCTCCCCAGGCTCTTAGCGGTGGCGACCATATCGTCTGCAATCGCGTTTACCGACTGATCGCTGAGGCTGACCGCGTAGTTCTGAGTCGTCAGGTTGAGCGTCGCCTGCCAGTCGTCGTTGCGCTTCGGCCCGAGATACTGCACGCGCACAGGCCCCAAGGCGGTGCGGTCTTCCTGCCAGCCGGGCGGGGGCTGGAAAGATAATCCGTACTCTATGTAACGCGTCTCCTGCGCATGGGCCGCCGCGCAGTAGAACCCAAGAAGCAGAAGAGCCGCCACCCGGCTGGCCTTTTGAAATGGCATCCCTATTCCTCCGACGTTGATATACCTGCATGACAAATCTTATATCACGGATTAAGGTTTTGATATGTTCTCCGCACTGCTTCTTGCCGCGGGCGAGTCGCGCTTTAGATAGAACACTTACAGCCTTCGTATTATCTCGCCTATTAAAAAGAGGAGATAAGGCGAATATGCTAAACCTTTGTTTGAACAATGTCTGCTGGAAAAAGAGTACGTGCAGTGCTGCTCGAAGAACACCATAGGGATGTACTCTAACGCTTACAAAGCCTGCTCTTGGATCATGGGAGAGTCAGAACTACCGAACCAAGCCAGCATCCAAGAGTTCACAGTCGGGATGAGGAAGGTCTGAGTGTCCGGACCTGTAACTGCTACCTCACTGCGATGAAGGTCTTCATCAAGTGGCTGGATATGACCTGGAGCCAATAGTAATAAGGTGGATAAAGAGGAGCAAAAGATTCAACCCAGTCACCGAGGATGAGATAAAGCGCATTTTAAGGTATAGGCCATCTGTCTTTCTTCAAAAAAGGCTGCGTGTTCTGATACTCACCCTCGTAGACACAGGCGCTCGGATCAATGAGATTCTTACACTGGAGAGGAATAAGATTGATTTCGACAGCCTCGTTATGAAGTTAAAAGGCAAGGGAAATAAAGAGCGTGTAGTTCCCTTCTTCCCACAACTCCGGGCTGAGTTGTTAGTTTTTCTGCGGCTACACCCGCACAGTCTGGTCTTCTACACCAGCGTTGGGACGAAGATAAACTACGGCAACTTCAGCTTGTCGTTTCAAAAGTTATGTGAGCGCCTGGGGATTGAGTTCAAGCCTTTTCACGCACTGAGGAGAGCGTTCGCTAAGGACTACCTCAAGAGTGGGGGAACTTGATTTTCCTACAGGCCGCGATTGGCCATTCCAGGATCGCAACGACCGAGAAGTACGTGGAGGTCTACATGGAGGACTTAAAGATGGCGCACCTACAGACCTCGATCCTTGGGAGGTTAAGGTAGCACGCTTCTGGGGCTGGGGAGTTCACTGCTCTCCTGCCCTTTGTCTTCTGGGAGGCGGAAGATTGCGCAGATGACCACCAGGCTCGAACGCGGCATCAATCGTCGGTTCTTTAGCAGGCCCAAGCTATCACAGGGAGCGCCCTTTCAATATAACGTTAAACGCAGTCGCACCGATCATTTCACCTATTTCACCGAAGGCCAATATCGTATTAGAACTTTTCCATAGATTAGATTCTTACTAACTGCTCCGAATGAACGGCTGTCGTTCGAGGCATCCCGATTGTCTCCCATCACATAGTAGTGATCCGCCTCTAGGGTTTGCTCAGGCACTGCTCTCGGGCTATGATCCTTCTCCGGCGCTACGTAAGCCTCTTCGACCGCTCGACCGTTGATAAAGAGCTGGCCGCGCAGGTCTATTCTGATAGATTCTCCTGGAAGGCCGACTATCCGTTTAGTGAAACTCTTAGTTGTATCAGCAGGATAGGAAAAAACAACTATATCGCCTCGACTTAGTTCATCAGTGTCCTCGCTAACGATAATTCTGTCGCCATCATTTAGAGCAGGGCTCATTCCAACCCCTTCTACTTTTACCAGCCGAAATGGAACAATGAAGTAAAGTACCACGAAAGCGATGACAATGATGCCAACAATACTGATCCAATGCCTCATCACGGGGCGTTTCGGCTTGACGGCGTGGGCTGGGCTGAGGTTTGACGAATTCAGTATTTCTGATTCCCCAACTTCTTCAGATTCATCTTCGCCTTCTTCAATAAACTTACTTGTGTCTGCGCCACAATGGGGACATACCTTGTCTTCGTGAGCAATTATGCCTCGACAGTCTACGCAGTAATACTCATATGCATCATCAGGTTCAGCTTCTTCTTTTGCGATACGCTCTTGTTCTTCCTTGGCGATTATCTCTTGCACTCGTCTTAGACGCTCTGCTTCTTCCCTGGTTTTGCGGTCTTGCTCTTCTTGATGCTTCAACCGTTGTGTTTCCCTCTTTCTTTGTTCTTCTAGTTTTTTCTGCCTTGCAACTTTGGCTGCATTGCGCGCTCTCTCTTGGTGCTCGGATTCTGCGATGATGGTTTCTGCTTCCTGACGTCTTCGCAGCTCCTCGTCTTGAACTTGCCGTCCGGTTGCAAGCAAGTGCCTTTCGTGACGCAGCATCTCAAGCATCTCAGCCGCAGATTGAGGGCGATCTTCTATTTGCAATGACATTGCTCGTGTTAGTACATTCGCAATCCCCGCAGACACTTGCGGGTTGAGCTTGTTTGGTGAAATGAGGGGGTCTGGGAGTCCTTTCCACACTGTCTCCCGTCGATGATAGGCAATGGGCGGCAATTCTCCGGTCATCAGGTGATAAAGAGTGACGGCTAGGGCATAAAGGTCGCTACGTGAGTCGGTTCCTTGAAACATTATCTGTTCAAGTGGGGCGTAAGCGGGAGTGGCAGCACGGAAACTCATCCGTAGAGATGCCGATGATCCCTTTGCCAATCCGAAGTCCAAGAGAATTACTCTGCCCTGTGGTGTTAGCTTCACATTCGCTGGTTTAATGTCCCGATGGATAACCGGCTCGTCCTGTGTGTGTAGGTAGTGCAGGACATCAAGCAATTGTTCGGCCCAGTCGAGTACATTATCAATTTGGAGCGGACCTTCGTTGGCTTGAAGCAAACCTTCCAAATCTTGTCCGACTATGTAATCCATAACCAGAAACTGACCGCTCCCATCTATAAAGTGATCTATTACTCTTGGCAGTGCGGGATGGCGGAGTCTGGAAAGTAAGCGAGCCTCACGATGAAACTGATCTCGTAATTCGTTGCTTCCTGAAAAGAAAGTCTCTTTCAAAGCGACATCATTGTCGAGCCGGATGTCTCTTGCCAAGTAGACCAGCCCCATCCCGCCCTGGCTTAACAGGCGAACGATACGGTAGCGATCTTGTAGCAGGACGTTCGGGGCAAGCATCGTTAATCTCAAGGCGAGATATAACAAAGCAGTCTGTATACCGTCAACGAGAATAATCAATGCCCGTTCATTGCTGTTTGGCTTTGCGGGGAGGTTAAGAGAGCAGGCACATACAATATCTTGCGTATGTCAGTCCATCTGTCCAATCCGGTATTTATTACGAGAGGGTCAGATGTGAATGTGGACAGTTGGTGTTAAAAAAGTTGTTGTCAGTATAAGTTTTCCGCCGGTATCATCTGCTCATTACCAGTCATTCCACTGGTTCTGTGGTAATAACAATCTGAGGGTCGGAACCCCAACCTTATGAAATGGATGGGATACGTCCTCCAAAAAGAAGGGTTCACGAAACAAGAAATCTCAGAAGAAATCCGAGCCAATGCTCTCCACAATCTCAAAAGTCTCTGATGTGGTTTCCAAGATAAAACTGCTCATAGACATAGCTAGGTGGTTGTTCTAGGCTAGGACTTTCAAATATGTGGAGTGGTATGGCTGGCGTTTATTCGGTTCCTATCTAAGGCTCTGCCCTCCACCTTTACTGAGAGCTTTAGCTGAAAATCATTTGACAGCCAGAGAGCGCACAGCTATTTTCCGGCCATAGGAGAACTAAGAAATGCATTACGACTTTATAGTTGTGATGGTCCAAACTGCGAAAAGACTTTAGACCTGAAAACTGGTTTGGGCGAAGAACTTTTGGAACAAGAGTGGATAAAGGTAGAACGCGCAGGAGGAAGAAACCACCTATGCAGTCTCGAATGCTTCCAACAATTCGCAAATGAACCGCCCGAACAACAATCTGACCGAATTGCCGAAAAGTACACAAGCATTGTCGGGGTAGAGCTTCTTCTCTCGGAAGAAGCTGAATCTGAGTCATAATTGACGTTCCACGAAGGCGAGGAGTAGTTTTTCCCTATGAAAGTATGGCGACTTATTGAAATTATACAAAAAGAAAATCCTGACGCTGACGTTGTTCATCTCGTTGAGGACAAATACTACCCAGTCGCTCAACTTGTTGAACGTAATTTAACCCCCACCCAAATAAGAAACACTTTCACAAACCAATTAGCGCCGGGTTTCAAAGAAGCAAATGCATCAGACAAGGGAAAGTTGTGTATAGAGCTACAACATTGAGAGGTAAGTCTGGATGAAGGTCAGAGAACTCATTGAACAGCTGAGAAATGTAGATCCAAATGCTGATATTGTTGCCCGTGGTCATAGAGACTTCTTTTATCCGCTACTTTCAGTTGAACCGATGAATCTCAAGCCTATAGCAGTGATTGAGCAAAATACAAGAGCAGCTATCGCCTATAGAGACACAATGAAAAGCCACGAGGGAGTTCCTTGCTTGAAAATTACTATCGATTGAAAAACTTATCCACAGCCCATCCTGATCGCCCTACCACCAGTTTTGCATAATTAGACAGGAAGCAAGAGGATTACATACCTTCAAATGAAGGGGCACTCACCGAGCAACAATAACGACTAAACCCTTTAGTGGTTTGGGGGAGATTTTCTATCGAAGCCATCTCTTCACCCCGCCGTGATGTGAGCAAGTCCCTCTGCGACTCTGGCTAAAACTGAACGTGCCGTCCCGACATTCAGCCGTTGCCCCTTCGGGAACCTCAGATGCCCTCACCGGGCCGCTCCTGCCACCACTATTTGAACCGCCCCTGCTCGTCCTGGATGGGATTCTTGAAGAAGAATCGTAGCTACCTCCCTCATTCATCCGTTCGATAGAATCTGCGAGGTTGTTATATGAGTCTTGAAGCTGACGTTGAGCGTTGATTACTTGCCTGTCCAGTGGCAATGTGGGGCGAATGAATACGAGCAAGATTTCATAAGGCCCACGACCGTCGTAAGGTTCAAGCTCGACTTTGTATTCTCCCGATACCGTGGCGATGAACCAGATGGACTCGGCTCCATAAGCTCCGATGGGGGCGTCTACACCAACAAGCTTCTTGCCGTTTGGCCCGAAGGCCCGAACAATAACGTCAACCCCCTTCTGATTGACCTGGATGGCGACGGTGTTACCAGCTTCAACCTCGAATCTGTATGTGTCGTTAATCCCCGGCTTGATCTCCCCACTGATAGGCTTACCAACTTCGAGCTTAGCTTGCTGTGCGAAGACCGGGGCTGAGAGCAGCAAGAGCAAGATAGGGATGCGAGAGAGGGGCATAAGATTCAGCCTTTGACTTAGCAGCATTGTAATCTCCATTTCGGAATATAGATTACGGTCCTTGTACTCTTTGAGGCTTCGCTTGTCAAACTGAAATCTGATAAAACGAAATCTACGCAGGACAAGCAGAGCAATTCAAAGAAGGACCGCGACTGCTTATCAGCGGTAACCGTTTCAAATAAGGTGTGGGCGGGCTGAGAAACAAGTCTTGGCCTGATGTGGGGGTAAAATTGTTCCCGCAAATGACGAGATAAGACGAAAAATGGATTCGCTACTGTTGAGAAGTAAGGTGCTGAAACATAAGCAAAATATGTCCGTGACAAATCTTATATCACGGATTAAGGTTTTGATATGTTCTCCGCACTGCTTCTTGCCGCGGGCGAGTCGCGGCGCATGGGCGAGTTCAAACAGCTCCTGACTTTCGCCGGCAAGAGCTTCGTCGCCTGCTGCGTAGACAACCTGCTGGCTTCGCGCGTAAGCGAAGTCGTCGTAGTCACGGGCCACCGCCAGGCCGACGTTCGCCGCGCGGTCTCGGACCGCGCGGTCACGTTCGCCCACAACGAAGATTACCGCGAAGGGATGAGCTCATCGATCAAGCGCGGCCTGGAGTCGGTGTCGCCTTCAGCCCGCGTCCTCGTAGTCGCGCTCGTAGACCAGCCGCATATCGGGCCGGCCATCTTCAATCAAGTCATCGACGCGTACGAAAAGGACCGCCCGCTCATCGTCGTCCCGACGTACAACGGCCGCAACGGGCACCCCATAGCGATCGACCTGAGATTGAAAGATGAGATCCTGGCTATGGACCCGCGCGTCGGGCTGAAACAAGTCGTTCACGCGCACAAAGACAAAATCGTCTACACCGAAGCCGCGAGCGAAGCTGTATTGATCGACTGCGACCTGCCGGAAGATTACCGCCGCCTCCTAAACGGGTGACGGTACTTTTTACTCATCGATGATTACTGATTACCCACGCGTGATTACTATCTACCATGGCCTAAATGGAGCCCTCACCTCTTCGGGGTAGAGGTGAAAGTTGCGCCGCTTGAATACTCTCTATTCACCCAAAAAGGTAAAGAGGCTGGAGCGCGCTCCAGCCTCTTTTATGTAAGGTCTTGTTTTCAGGCAGATTCTTTAAACGGCGATCTTTTCAGTTCGCGCGCCGCGAGCGCCATACGGCATCTCGAATGGGATGACGCGGCCGCTTGACGCCGCCGCTTCGCTCTCCAACCGGCGCTCGGCGATAATCTGCTGCGCGTACAGCGCGCGGCTCGCGGCCAGGATGTAGCTGTGGCCGCCGCACTGCGAGCAGTTGCCGTGACGGTCGAGGTAGGTCTTGAGCGGGCGCGATTCATCACCCGAGCAGTCTCCGCAGATTATCTGCACGCCCATGGTGATCAAGGATGTACGTGGCTCGCTAAGTTGCGCCGAGTCGGTCTTGTGGCTCTTCAACAGGATAAGTGTGGTCAAAGCGAAAACGATCAGTGTCGCCGCGATGATAATCAACATAATGAACTCCTTATTGTCTATCTGCTATATCAGTTACCAGCCAAAAACCTGATGCGGCTAACCTGCTCGCCGCGCCGTCCTTAAATACGAACGAAAGCGAAGCAAAGGATTGCGTCGCCGCCGTTTCTTAAGCAATGTCTATGCCACCTCCCGCCTAAGGTCGCAGAAATGTTATGTGCGCTTACGATTCAAGGCTTTTGAGCCCTCTAGCAGATTCGCCACGCAGATTCAGTATGCGAATGGGTAAAAAATGCAAGCTATCAGTACAAAGATGTACCAAATTATTTCAGGCCGGATCATTATTTGCGGCCGCCGCGAGGTGGAAAGGTGAGATCGCTTTGACCAAAATCAATCGCGCTTGCGATCAAGTTGATCGCAAGCGCGACCTGAAACCCTTATTCGCTCTTGTGTAAACCAGTTTCGGTCGATTGCCCTGGTTAGGTGGTCCTTCTCTGCATCATTCGCCAGATCAGCAGCACGATGATCGCGCCTACGATTGAGAGAATCCAGCTAGGCGACGGGGTGAAGTAGCCTTCGCCTCTTGGCGCGCCGAAAATAAGACGACCAATGAGCCCGCCTACTACGCTCCCGACTATGCCGAGCACCGCTGTCATCAAGCAACCCATCGGGTCGCGGCCCGGCACCAGCAACCGCGCAATCGCACCGACGATCACTCCCATTATCAACCAGCCTATAATCTCTCCGATTCCCATACTGGCCTCCTTCGGGTTGTCGTCCACGACTAGAGTCAAGAAGTCGGTTCGATATTACGGGCGCACTCGGTTGGGTGTCAACGTCGAGCCGGTCGGCCGATCGATTAAGAGCTGCGCTTGATGTAGAGCCGTGCCGCCGTAGTCCGTATCACGTCGGGGATGTTCTTGTTCGTCGACAGCGCGCGCATGTCGCGCGTCTGTATGCGGTTGAGGAAGCCGAGGCTCTGGGCGATGGGTGTGCGCGGGTTGCGAACGAGGTTGTGTATGACCGTGTACGACCGCGTCCACGCGCGGTTCTGCCCTATCTGGCGGAGCACGTCTTCGGGCACGGTCTTGATCGAAGCGATGTTCTCGACCTCCGTGTCCGTAAGGCGCGGGTTGCGCAAGACCGCGCCGGCCACGATCCGGTTAGGGTCGCGGATCAGGATCAATCGCGCCTCGCGCGTGCCCTTGATCGCGAGCATCACCCGGTCCTTGATGCTCATCAACGCGATCTGCTGAAAGACGGGCAGCCGCTCGGGCAGGACGGCCCCCTCGACGGACTCAAGATCGTTGATGGCCTGCGCTATGTCGTTCTGCACCTCGGCCGCGGGGACAGAAGAGTCGAACGGCCCGTACTCGGCTTCGTACTCGATGATGAACGTATCGTCTATCGCCTCGTCGACCAGGCCCAGCCGCACGAGGTCCTCTATGCCTTCGATGGCGACCGTCGACTGGCGTGCCTCCTCGGCCGCGCGCGCGGCCTCTTCGGCCTGCGCCTGGGCGCGTTGCTCGTCGGCCACCAGACGAGCGCCGAAACGCTTCTCGAAGAACTCCTCGCGCACTTCGCGGGCGCGGCGCTCGGCCTCGGGCGTGCGCTCGGGGTTAGTGAGTATCGCCTCGATTATTGCGGGCGAGCGGATCAGGCTCTGCTGCTTGAGCGATATGGCCTCAAGTATGCGCGGGTCGCGGCTCAACGCCGCCAGGCGGGCGAGCACCGCGTCCGGGGTCGTCCGGTTGAAGACCGTGGCCTCGACTATCTCGCGAGGCGCGCGCGGCCAGACGCACAGGAAGCCGAGCACGTCGGCGGGAGCCTTCGTGTCGGACGCGAGCGTGGCGAACGATTCGGGCTTGAGCGTCTCGATAGTCTCGGAGGCGGCCGATCGAATCTCCGGGCTTTCGTCCTCCGAGAGCACGACCAGCGCTTCGAGCATCTCTTCGTTGGTGAGCGGGAACAACCCTCGGGCGGCGGCCATCTTTACCGCGCGAGGGATAGAGCCAGCTCTGACAGATTCTAAGACGCTGCTTGCGATGACTTCACTCCGAACTCAAGTTTAGTGGGGTCTGATTGTGAGGGCTTGTAGAGAAAGGAAGATTACTACAGATCGGCTACCGCTTCAATTCTTTTAGTTTCGAGGGCCATCTGAGGTCTCAAATTTGAGACCTCAGATGGCCCAATGAATTATGCTCCGCAGCATTTCTTATACTTCTTGCCGGACCCGCACGTGCAAGGGTCGTTGCGGCCTACGCGCGGCCCCTTGTTTCGGATCGGCTTGGCCGCCTCTTCTTCGCCGCCCGCGAAGGCTGTCTCGTTAGCTTTTGTGAAAGCCACGCGGCCGCGGCGCTGGCGGCGGCGGCGCTCTAAGAGCTCCTGCTCGATGGGCGCGGTGACCTGCACCTGGAGGTTGAACAGGTAGCGGACGGTCTCTGTGTCTATGCGGTCGAGCATCGCCTGGAAGAGCCCGAACGACTCGCGCTTGTACTCGACAAGCGGGTCTTTCTGCGCGTAGCCGCGAAGGCCTATGCCCTCCTTGAGGTGGTCTAACGCGAGCAGGTGATCCTTCCACTGCGCGTCGACGATGTTCAGCATGATGTAGCGTTCGAGGTTCCTCAGAGCCTCGACGCCCATCTGCACCTCTTTCTCCCCATACTTCCCTTCGAGCTTCGCCCAGATCTGCTCGCGCGCCTCCTGCGGGCCGATCTCTTCGAGCCTCACGCCCTCGCGCTCGACATCGATCGCGAAGATCATGCGAAGATCATCCTTGAGCCCCGCCAGGTCCCACTCGCTCGGGTCGACCTCCTTCGGCATGTACCTATCGATCAAGTCGTCGAACAGGCTCTCGGCGACCGTGTTGAGGATGTACTCGCGCTGGTTCGCGTTCTGCTCGTCAGCGGTGTCGCCCTCAAAGCCCATCAAGAGCTGCCGGCGTATGCCGTAGATGGCTTCGCGCTGCTTGTTCATCACGTCGTCGTATTCGAGCAGGTGTTTACGTATGGAAAAGTTGTGCCCCTCGACGGACTTCTGCGCGCCTTCGATCCTCTTCGACACGAGCCTTGATTCTATGGGCACGCCCTCTTCCATGCCGAGCCGCAGCATGAGCCCCTTTATGCGCTCGCCCCCGAATATGCGCATCAGGTCGTCTTCGAGCGAAAGGTAGAAGCGCGACGAGCCGGGGTCGCCCTGGCGGCCCGAACGGCCGCGGAGCTGGTTGTCTATGCGGCGCGACTCGTGCCGCTCGGTCCCCAGTATGTGAAGGCCGCCAAGACCTACGACCTCTTCATGCTCGGCGTCGGTGATCTTTCGCGCGCGCGCTATGGCCTGCTCCCACTGCTGCTCCGTCGCCTCTTCGGGGTTGATCTCTTTCTCTTTCAGGTACTGGCGAGCCAAAAACTCCGGGTTGCCGCCGAGAAGTATGTCGGTCCCGCGGCCCGCCATGTTCGTAGCTATCGTCACCTGCCCTTTGCGCCCCGCCTGCGCGACGATGTCGGCCTCGCGGCCGGCATGCTCGGGCTTGGCGTTCAGGACGTTGTGCGGCACGCGCATCTTCTTGAGCTTGGCCGAAATCATCTCGGAGTTCTCGACCGACACCGTGCCCACGAGCACGGGCTGGCCCTTCTCGTGAAGCTCCTTGATCTCCTGCACGACCGCGTCGTACTTCTCGCGGGCCGTGCGGTAGATAACGTCCGGGTGGTCCTTGCGGACCATGTCCTTGTTCGTGGGGATGACCGCGACATCGAGCTTGTAGATGTTGGCGAACTCTGAAGCCTCGGTCTCGGCCGTGCCGGTCATGCCCGCGAGCTTGGCGTACATTCGGAAGTAGTTCTGGAGCGTGATCGTGGCGAGCGTCTGGTTCTCGGCCTCGATCTTCACGCCCTCCTTAGACTCGACCGCCTGGTGAAGCCCGTCCGACCAGCGGCGGCCCGGCATGACGCGGCCCGTGAACTCGTCGACGATGATCACCTCGCCGTCTTTGACTATGTACTGCTTGTCGAGGTTATAAAGCGTGTGCGCCTTCAGGCCCTGCTCGATGCAGTGAAGCAATTCCATGTTGGCCGGGTCGTAGAGGTTCGCGACGCCCGTGAAGCGCTCGGCCACCTCGACCCCCTCTTCGGTGAGCGAGGCCGAGTGCTGTTTCTCGTCGACGTGATAGAGCAGCCGCGGGTCCTGCTTGAGGTCTACGTCGCCGTCGCTCTTCTTGATCTCGGCCACGCGCTTCTGCTGCTCTGCCTTGAGCCGCACTATGCAGTCGTTGGCGACGTAGTATTTCTCCGTCGACTCTTCGGACGCGCCCGAGATGATCAGCGGCGTTCGCGCCTCGTCTATGAGGATCGAGTCGACTTCGTCGACTATCGCGTAGTAGTGGCCGCGCTGCACCATCGCCGCCGGCTCGAACTTCATGTTGTCGCGCAGGTAGTCGAAGCCGAACTCGTTGTTCGTCCCGTAGGTGATGTCGGCGTTGTAGGCTTCCTTACGCTCCATGTCGTCCATGTCGTGCTGTATGCAGCCGACCGTAAGGCCCAAGAAGCGGTATATCTTTCCCATCCATTCGGTGTCGCGCTTGGCGAGGTAGTCGTTTACAGTAATGACGTGCACGCCGCGCCCGGCTACGGCGTTCAGGTAGGCGGGGAGCGTGGCGACCAGGGTCTTGCCCTCGCCGGTCTTCATCTCGGCTATCATCCCGCGGTGAAGCACCATGCCGCCTATCAACTGAACGTCGAAGTGGCGCATCCCCGTTGCCCTGCGCGACGCCTCGCGGACGACGGCGAAGGCCTCGACGAGCACCTCTTCCAGCGCTTCGTCGATCACCTGACGGAGGGCCTTCTTCTGCTCTTCGAGCGTGCCGCCGCCGAGGTCGGCTTCGCTTATGCGGCGCTCGACGTGCTCGCGGAACTTCAACGTGCGGGCGCGCAGGTCGTCGTCGCTCAGCCCCTTCATCTCCGCCTCGCGCGCGTTTATCTCCGCGACCACGGGCCAGAGGCGTTTAAGCAATCGCTCGTTAGCGCTGCCAAAAATCTTCGTTGCGACTTTGTTTACTATTGCGGTCATAACTCTCTCTAGCTTTCGGCCACTGCCAGAAACCAATCAGCCTGCTGGAACCGAGGCGGGCTTGTTATCAAAGGCCGGCCTTCGCCAACAGGCTGAAGATAAGTACTCGGGTTCATCCAAAGGCATGCTCACAGTCAGCCTTCAAATCCTTCAGCGACACCAATATAGATTTTATTTGATGCGAAACTGTGAGTCAAACGTCGCGCCGCCGGGCGTGAAGACACGTATCCTTAATAGAGCGCAGCCGGCCAGCCGGCGCGGGCGCTAAGCGGTCCGATCCGGTATGAAAGTGAATCTCTACAGCCTAAAAGCGACTACCGCATGCCGCCGTACATAGAAGCGCCGGTAGCGAACTGAACTATCAGCCCCAGAATAATCAGGCCGGTCCAGATGAGCATTATGGTCTTAAGGTTGAGCTTCGTCGAGTTCATCCATCCCCAGACGAAAGTGTAGAGCGAGCAGATAAGACCCAGGATCCCTTTCAAGGCTCCTTCGTTCTGAAACAGCTTAATCAGCACGATGATGAAGCATATCAGAGAGCCTATCCAAATCGGAATCAGAAGCAGTCCCAGACCTTCCATATTCACAAGCCTCCAGTTTGTTTTTTGACTTCAAAAAAGATCATGCCTCGATTAAACGTATGAACGCTGTAGAGAACAACAGCCTGATCAGCCAGTAGATCATAAAAGCGATTAACAGGACCGCCGTAAGCCCCGTCCGGCGTTCCAGTGATTCGACCTTCATTATCAGCGCCCGCCTCGGTCCGGCCGGCAGCAGGGTTGATGCGCCCATCAGCGCGAGGGCGAACGCAAACAGCGGGGCGAACGCATGGAGCGCGAAAGAGGTCTGCCAGTCGCCGCGCGCCAGCGCGATAATGGCGCGCGACAACCCGCACCCCGGACAAGGTACGCCCAGCACCGAAAGGATGGGGCACTGCCACCCGGCCGAGCCTACGGCGGTCAGGGCGCACTGTATTGCCGCCGCCGATGTAATGACGGCCGCCATCACCCGGCTCTCGATTAAAGGAGAGAGGATGGGGGTCGAAAGCTTGCGCTTCGCCTCTCGGGCTTTTACATCGAACGAGTCGAACAGTACCGTCGGATTCAAAGCTCGGTCTCCGCCATTACTAATCGATATTGAATTGTCTTACTTCTTCTCGCGGCGCGCTGACGTTGCCGCGAGACTATGTGATCTACCTTCTGGGGTGCCAATAAAGCATGCGCTGTAGCGCCCGGCGCGAATCCTTTTGCGATCCTTTATATTGCCTTACTGTCGAGCAGCCGGGCGACGAGATTATACGCATAATTGAAAACCGGGGGCAATCAAACTTTGATGTAAGATTACTTTCTCACCCCGCGACACTGCCCGAACGGGTGATTCGAATCGCAATACAGAGCGCAAAAAAAATAGTGTTGACTTCAATATGGGCGGATGGTAGAAATGGCTCCGGTCGCACAAGTATCATTAAGCTGATATTTGATGGTTGTGAAGATAGCATCTGTCGTTGATGCCCTGCGGGGCGCCCCTCTTTAAATTCTCGCAACCTTGCTACAGAGGTCCTTCAATTCAGGTCTGCCCCTGCGATTCAATTTGAAACTCGGATCTCCGATTTTCGGTTGATGAAAAACATTGTCCCTCCAACATCGATCCGAAATCCGAATCTGAGATTTGAAATTTGACATCCTTCCGGGGGGCATATGCTGGGAAAAAAGAATAAGAGCATCGTCGGCCTCGACATCGGTTCAAGCGCGCTCAAGGCCGTGGAACTCAAGCCCGTGCGCGGCGGCTTCGAACTGATGCACATAGCGCATCAGAATCTTCAATCAGACACCATCGTAGACGGACACATAATAGACCTCAATCACGTCAGCGATTGCATCAACCGCGTCTGGACGGACCAGAGCATCAAGACCAACCTGATCGCGACATCGCTCTCCGGACACGCAGTAATAGTAAAAAAGATAACGCTACCGGCCATGCCCGAAGAAGAGCTCGACGAGCAGATACACTGGGAGGCCGAGCAGTACATACCCTTCGACATAAACGACGTGAACCTCTACCACGAGATCATCAACTACGACGCCACGGGCCAGCACATGGACGTGCTGCTTGTGGCCTGCAAGCGCGACAAGATCGCGCAGTTCACTCAGGTCATCTCGCAGGCGGGCAAGCAGCCGATGATCGTAGACGTGGACGCCTTCGCGCTCCAGAACGCCTATGAAGTCAACTACCAGCCGATGCCCAACCAGACCGTAGCGCTTCTCGACATAGGCGCTTCGGTGATGACGATCAACATCGTCCGCGGCGTGACCTCGATCTTCACGCGCGACATATCGGCGGGCGGCAACCAGTACACCGACCTGCTCCAGAAGGAGCTGGACCTGACGTTCGAGCAGGCCGAGGCGCTAAAGCGCGGCGCGGACCTGGGCGCCGACGTGACGCTGGAGCATGCCGAGCCCGCGATAAGGAGCGTGTCGGAGATGCTGGGGCTTGAGATACAGCGCACGCTCGACTTCTTCCGCGCAACGGCCGTCGACTCCCCGCAGATCGACCGTATGCTGATAGCCGGCGGGTCGTCGAAGGTCGCGCAGCTTTGCGAGTATCTTTCAGACAAGTTCCAGATGCCGGTCGAAAGGTTCGACTCGTTCCGCTCGATACGCTTCGACCAGAAGCGGTTCGACGACGAGTACCTCAGGGAGCTCTCGCCCAACATGGCCGTGGCCGTCGGCCTCGCAGTACGTGTGATGGAGGTGGCGAAATGATCCGCGTAAACCTACTTGAAGGCACCGCCGAGCAGCGCGTCTCCGTGCAGAAGACAAAGGTGGCCGCGCGCCGCGGTCAGCAGATATTCATGATAGCCGCCGCGCTCATGGTATTCCTCGTGGCGATAGGCGTCGACCACCTCTGGACCAACAACGCGCATGCGGAAGCCAAAGAGGTTCTCAAGAGCGAAGAGGAAGTCGCCGAAAAGCTCAAGGCCGACATCGCCCGCAAAGACCAGCTCGAAGCCGAGCTCAAGCAGGTCGAGGAGCGCATCAGGGTCATCAAGCAACTGCGCGCCGAGCAGAAAGGGCCGGTCGCCTTGATGTCTGCTATCAACGAGCGCATGCCCGGCGGCCAGGCGGACTTCCGGCTGCTGTCCGTCACTCAGAAGGGCAGCCAGCTCCAGATCATCGGCACCTCGCTCAACCAGCAGATCGTGGCCGACTTCTTAAAGCAGTTGGAGTTTTCAAACGGCCTCTTCTCTAACCTCACGCTCAACATCGAAGGCAAAGAGGTGAAGCCCGAAGCCGACGGCGACAAGAAGGCGGACGCCGAAGAGATGGTGCGCGTCTACCTGTTCAAGATCGACTGCACCTACAACAAGCCGCGCGCCGAGGGCGACACGAAACAGGAGCAAAAGTAGGCTAGCAAGCCAGCACGAGGAGATTCGGTTATGTCAGCAACGATGACTACAGTTGTTAAGGGCGCAGAGGAAGGTGGTAGCTTCCTCAACCGCATGCCCTGGTACTACCTGATGGGTCTGCTCCTGGCGATCGTGGCCCTTATGATATTCGCGGCCGACATGATGCTCTACAGCGAGACCAGGACTCAAACCGCCGAGCTTCTGAGCAAGGCCGAAGACCTTAAGGTCAAGAACAAACAGGGCGACATCATACGCGCCAACCTCGAAGAGACCGAGCGCACGCTCGCCGTCAAGCGCGAGGAGATGGACACGCTGCGTGACCTCCTGCCCGACCAGGTCGAGATTTCGCGCGTATACGACAACATCAAAGACCTGATGAAGGGGCGCAGGCTCGAACTCAAGCAGTTCGCGCAGGACAAGCCGGAGCCTTCCGACATATACACGGCGCAGAAGATTCTGGTCCAGGTCTCGGGCTCCTACGACAGCCTCGGGCTCTTCTTCTCGGACCTAGGCTTTTACAAGCGCATAGTCAGCGTGACGGACGTCGACATCAAACAGGCCGAAGACAACGCCCAGGAATACGGTCGATCGATAAACAGCTCGTTCGTGGTGACGGCCTACTACATCTCGCCGGAGAACCTCGAACGGCTCAACAAGAAGCCGAGCCCGCCCGAGCCGGCAAATGGGACTCCGGCAAATGGGACTCCGGCAAACGGGGCGCAGGCAAACGGGACGCCTGCGGCAAAATAGACGGGGCAAGTAAAGGGTTCTGCAACTAACAGACGAGAGACAGATAGCGGAGTGGTGCTATGAAAGCAAAATCTACGAAGGCAATCTCGCTCGCCAGCACGGCCACGGTCGAAGAGTTCTTCCTGAAACTTGCGCTGGGCGCGATGCTGATGCTCGCGGTCACGATCGCGGCGTCCGCGCAAACGGATCAAACCGGCTCGAACAACGCGACGAACGCGAACAACCAGCCGGCCAGCGGCCCGTCCAGGGAGACGCTCGGGCCGAACGCCGACTCGATTCGGCCTTACCGGCCGGCGGGCCGCGACCCGTTCAGGAAGGCCCTAAAGCCGAAAGCGGGCAAACCGGGCAAGTCGCAACGGGTCCTTGGGTTCCCCGCGCTCGACCAGCGCCGCGCCGAGTTCAGGCAGAAAGTGGAGCTGGCGCGCACTCGCGGGCTGACCGAGCCCGACCCCGTGCAGCAATACCTGATAAGCGAGCTCGACATCACGGGCGTATTCCGCGACGAGCGCGGCGCGGGCGCTTTCGTGCGCGCGCAGCCTACGGGGACGATGTTCTTCGTGCGGCAGGGGACCGCCTGCTATAACGGCGAGATAGTGCGCATAGAGACGGACGAGGCCGAGACGGGAGGCGCGAAGGTGATGTTTCGTGAAGTCTCTTACATGGAAATAAACGGCAAACAGTCCCTACAAGAACGCGTGGTGGCCAAGCAGCCGACCACGGCGTCCGCACAAAAGTAAAGCCATTGTGACTCGGTTTGGGAGTTAACTCTAGGGTGGTGGAGCTGACGTTCCTTTATCAACCAAGGCCCTCGGTCGTCGCGCCCACATCAGCATGAAAATAACGAGGGGAGATAACAGTTATGATCGCTAGGAGGCTTATTGTATCGCTCGCGCTACTCGCGCTCGTGAGCAATGTTATGGTGGCCGCGAGGCCGAACGCTTCGGGAGAGGGTCAGGCGTTCACTTTGATGTCGCTCAAGCACGAGAGTGCGGGCGCGCTCACGCGCATAATGATCGAGTCTAACGCGCCACCCCTCTACACGGTGTTCCGGCCATCGGACCGGCTGATCATAGTCGACCTGCCGGGCGGCGACGCGGCGAGGCTTTCGCCCAGCTACTCAATCAAGAGCGCGCACGTCGATTCGATAGCGGTCCGCCAGTCGCGCCTCGGGAGCGCCACGTCCGAGCGCGCGGTGACGAGAATAGAGATCGCCGTCAAGGGCGAAGTCCGCGACCGCTCGTCCGTGGAAGGCAACATGCTGGTGCTTGAGCTCTCTTCCGCGCCGCAGAACAACCAGGCGAAAGCGGCCGCCACCGACCAGCCCGGACTTGTCGAAGCCAAAGAGCGGCGCACAGAATCCACCAGCTCAGGGCCGAGCGTCTACGTCAACCCGGCCCCGGTCCGCACGGGCGCAACCGTTCCGGCGACCGACCGCGCTCAGGCCCCTCAAGCGGCGCTCAAGCCCGCGAGCCTAGTCCAGTCCGTGCGGTCGGAGTCGGTCGAAGGCGGTGTCCGCATCCTCGTCGACACGAATGGCGCGGCGCAGTTCAAAGACTTCGTGCTTCCCGACCCCTGGCGCGTCGTAGTAGACATTACAGGCGTTTCGAGCGCCTTCGGCAACAAGACCTTCACGGTCGGCGCGGCCCTGGTTGATCGCGTGCGCGTCGGTCAGCCTTCCACAAACGTCGTCCGCGTAGTCGTAGACACCAGATCAAAGCTAACGTACCGCGTTACGCGCGAAGGGTCGCGCGTCGTCATCTCGGTCGGGAACCTCTCGGCGATGCAGTCCGTCAAACCCGCGCCCGAGCCCGCTACCAGCCGCGAGATAAAAGTGGCGGGGCAGCGCGTCGAAAATCAAAAGGTCGACAGTCAAAAGGCCGATAGCCAGAAAGAGACGGCCAGCCCGAACATCCCTTCGAACCTCGTCGCCCAGGCGGGCAAGCCCGCCACGTCGGGGGCTAGCCAGAGCGGGTCGAACCAGCGCGTCACGGCTCAGCCGAACACGCGGCTGCCGCTCCCCACGCAGCCTTCTACCTCAAGCCAGTCGCCCGTCAAAGAGACGATAGTCCAGCAGGCTCAGCCTTCTTACACCCGCAGCTACACCGACGTGCAGAGGCAGGCGCAGCCGAACACTGCCGCCCCTGTGCAGAGCCAGCCGGCGAAGGCCAGATCAGAGATGGCGTTCTGCGACGCGGGCTATGTCGGCGGCCTCATCAGCTTCGACCTGCGCGCGGGCGTAGACCTGCGCGACATGCTGCGCTTCGTGTCGCAGCAGTACGGCATAAACTTCATAGTAGATAAATCGGTCACGGCCGTCCCTGTCGACATACGCGTTACCGACATACCGTGGAATCAGGTGATCGATTCTGTTCTGCGCGCCAACCGCCTCGGCGCGGTCTGCGAGAACAACGGGCGAATGATCAGAATAGCGACGCTGACGGCCATCAAGGAAGAAGAGGACCAGCAGCGCGCCATCGCCGAGACGCAGAGCCTGAAGGTCCCGCTCGTAACGAAGATCATCCGCCTCAAGTACGCGCGCGCGTCGGGCACGCTCGGCGACACGGGCACGGGAGCGGCGGGCCGCGGCGGCGCTGCCGCAGCGACCGGCGGCGGGCTCAGCCGTGGGACGCTGTTGTCGATAGCCGAAAAGAGGCTCAGCCAGCGCGGCCGCATAGAGATGGACATGCGCACTAACACGCTGATCGTCACAGACCTGCCGGAGTACGTGCAGGCCGTCGACGAGATCATCGCTCAGCTAGACAAGCCCGAGCCTATGGTCGAGATCGAAGCGCGCATAGTGATAGCCAGCCGCAACTTCCTGCGCGACCTCGGCACGTCGCTTGGCGGCGCCGTCGTCGACCCGCGCGACGGGAAGACGGCGTTCCTCCAGACCACGCCTTTGCAGTTGCAGGGTAACAAGCTCGCTCCCGGCGGCCAGCAAGGTGGCGGCAGTGGCGGTGGCAGCGGTGGTGGAAGCGGCGGCGGCACCGGCGGCGGAAGCGGCAGCGGAAGCGGTAGCTCCAACGAACAGAAAGGCCTCGGCCCGAACCTGGTCGGCCCGTTTGCCAACGACTCGCTCGCCAACGGGCTCGCCAACACGGTCCTGAGCTTGACGACAGGCGCTCTCGGGACGGGCATACTCTCGGTAGCGCTTTCGGCTTCGGAAACAAAAGGCCAGATCCGCACTATCGCCAGCCCGCGCATCACCGCGCAGGACAACGAGACGGCCGAGATAGTCAACGGCGTGCAGATACCCGTTCAGACGGTATCGAACAACACCATCACCACTACGTTCGTCACCGCGGCGCTCAGGCTCGAAATCACGCCGCAGATAGTCGAAGAGACGGGCGAAGTGCTGATGAAAGTCGTGGCCGAAAACAACACCGTGAACTTCTCGCTCGCCAACCAGTTCAACAACGGCACGCCCGGCATCAACACTCAGTCGGCTCAATCGACTGTGCGCATAACCGACGGCGGCACGACCGTGATGGGCGGCATCAACATCGACGACGAAGGCCACACGCTCACGCGCACGCCGGGCCTGTCGAAAGTCCCGCTCGTAGGCGAGCTGTTCAAGCGCAGGTCTACGAGGCGCGACTTCTCGGAGATACTCTTCTTCATCACGCCTCGCATAGTCAGGCAGGATGGGACCGTCGGCCCGCGCGCGCCTCAGCGAAGCTCGACAGAAGGCACGCAGAATCCGGCGGGCGTTCAGCGCGCTTCGGGTTCGACGACGCCGGCTCAGAAGCCAGCGCAGCCGGCCCAGGCCAACGCCGCCACCAACAAGGGCGGACGGTAACCGGATTTCGGGTTGAAGATTGCGGATTGCGGATTGAGAAACGTGTTATGGTCTCAAATCCGCAATCCGCAATTTAGGGGGTAGGCAATTGACCTTCATAGAATCGCTCACCGGAATAGTTGATCGCATAGAAGGTTGCGCCGGGGCCGTCATACTGGGGATCGACGGGATACCGATCGAGCGCTATATGCCGGACCTCGATCAGGGTTTGGACCTCGACCTGGTGGCGACCGAGCTGACTACTTTGCTGCGCCACAGCATGCGCGTCGCGTCAGACACAGAGCTCGGCGAGATGCGCGAGATGATGTTTAACACGGAGCGGCAGACCTTCCTGCTTCGCCCCATCACGGCTGACTATTTCCTCCTGCTCGCGCTCAATCCGGGCGGCAACGTGGGACGCGCCCGGTTCGAGCTTCGCAAAGTTCAGCTCGCGCTCGAAGCCGAATTCGCGATCTGAGAACATCCGCAAAACCTTTTAACGGCGAAGCGCGAAGTTCATCGATGAACTTCGCGCTTCGCCGTTAGTCTTGCGTCTTTTAATCCCGATAATGTATTTTACAAAGTTGGCCCGAGGGCCGAGATCGCGACATACCTATTCACACTTTAAGAAGGGACGATAGTTACGATGCAAGCCAATGACATTCGACGAGGAATGATAATCATGTATAACAACGCGCCGCATCGCGTGCTCGACTTCCAGCACCGCACGCCCGGCAACCTGCGCGCCTTCGTGCAGGCCAAGCTGCGCAACATCAGAAACGGCTCGTCTACGGAAGTCCGTTTCAGCTCGACCGAGAACATCGAGCGCGCCATGCTTGAAGATCACGAGATGGAGTACCTCTACAGCGACGGCGACATGCACCACTTCATGAACACGGAGACGTATGACCAGATCGGCCTCGACAGCGAGACTTTAGGCGACGCGACGAACTATCTGGTCGGTGGCATGAAGATTCAGGTCGAGTTCTTTGACGGCGCGCCCATCGGCGTCGAGCTGCCGCCCGCCGTCGAGCTGACGGTGGTCGAAACCCCGCCCGAGCTTAAAGGCGCGACGGCTTCAAACAGCCCGAAGCCCGCTAAGCTCGAAACGGGCGTCACGGTCCAGGTCCCGCCTTTCATCAAAGAGGGCGACCGCATACGCGTCGACCCTTCGAAGGGGACTTACCTGGAGCGCGCGAAGTGAACCAGCGGTCGGACTGTCGCGGGGGCGTCGCCGCCAAACGCCCCCGCGGCTGGCAAATATGCACCTTCTCTACAGCCTCGCCCTGCTAGCGGTTTCACTGGCCCTTCTGCCCTACTTTTTTTATCAAGCCATCCGCCACGGCAAATACGTCAGCAGTCTCAAACACCGGCTCGGCTCCTTGCCCGAGTCAACGCGCGGCGACGGCCGCCCCACGGTCTGGGTTCACACGGTCTCCGTAGGCGAGTTCAACGCCGCGCGCCCGCTGATCGCTTCGCTCAGAAAGCGTATGCCCGGCCATCGCGTGGTCGTATCGACGACGACGATGACGGGCCAGCAGCTCGCCCGCGCAGACTGCCCACGGCTGTTTGACGCGGTCTTCTATTTCCCTTTCGACTGGGCCGTAGTCGCGCGCCGCGTGATTAAACACGTCGCGCCCGACATCGTCGTGATCCTTGAGACGGAACTGTGGCCCAACTTCTTGCGCCAGTGCCGGAAGCTGAACGTGGCGACGGTCATCGCTAACGGGCGAATCTCGCCGCGATCTTTCGCCAGGTACAGCCGCGTCCGCTCGTTCATCAAGCGGGTGATAAATGATACGTCGCTGCTCGTGATGCAGTCGGAAGCCGACGGCGAGCGCGCGCTCGCGCTCGGCGCCGACCCGACAAAGGTCCGCGTGTGCGGCAACCTCAAGTACGACACTCCGGCAATCAACGAGCAGGCTCTTTATGACAAGCTTGATAAACGGTTCGCGCTCTCATCGTCACCGCGATTAATCGTCGCGGGCAGCACGGCTCCCGGCGAAGAGAAGATTCTTCTCGACGCCCTCAAGCGAATACGCGCTCAAACAGGGCTTGAAGACGCGCGGCTTCTGATCGCGCCGCGCCACCCGGAAAGATTCAACGAAGTGGCCGGCCTCATCTCTGAGTCCGGCTTCAAGCTCGCGCGCCGCTCCGAGGCCGCGACCGACGACGGGCGTTCGGATGTCATACTGCTAGACACGATAGGAGAGCTTGCCGCCGTTTACAGATTCGCCGCGGTCGTTTTTGTCGGCGGGAGCCTTGTGCCGCGCGGGGGGCACAACATCATCGAGCCCGCCCTGTACGCGAAGCCGATCGTAGTCGGCCCGCACACAGAGAACTTCCGCCAGGTGGTCACCGATTTCTCTCGCGCAGGCGCCGTCGTGCAAGTAAGCTCGACACTCGCGCAGACGGAGGGCGCCTTCGCGGGCGAAGTCATTCGCCTGCTATCCGACCGCGCGTCGGCTCAAGAGATCGGCGCACGCGCGCTCGACCTCTTGATGAAGAACCGGGGCGCGACTGAGTGCACCGTCGCCGCCATAGAGGAAGTCCTGAGTGCTGAGTGCTGAGTCCTGAGTGGAAGACAATTACTCAGGACTCAGCACTCAGCACTCAGCACTGGGAAATGTGATTGAGAAGAACCAAAAGCTGAAGCGCGCGCTTGCGTGGCTGCCGGCCAAGCTTTATGAGCTCGGCGTGCGCTTGCGCGTGGCGGCTTACGAGACGCAGTACCTCAAGCCGAAACGGCTCGACGCGATGACGATCAGCATCGGTAACATTGCCGTGGGCGGTACGGGCAAGACGCCCATGGTCGATTACGTCGCGAGATACCTCAAGGAAGAAGGCCATTCGGTCGCCATACTGACACGAGGCTACGGGCGCAAATCGACGGGCCGACGCGCGCTCAACGACCCGAAAGCGACCAGCTCAACCGTCGGGAAGTCGTACCTGGAATACGGGGACGAGCCTGTTATGCTCGCCCGCAGGCTGCCAGACGTTCCAATAATCATAAACAGCGACCGCCGCAAAGGCGGGGCCTACGCGACGCGCGAGCTCGGCGCGGGTGTGTTGATACTCGACGACGCCTACCAGCACCTTTCAGTCGCGCGGGACCTGAATATTCTGTTGCTAGACGCCACAGACCCTTTCGCGGGGTTCGAGATGGTCCCGTTCGGCCGTCTGCGAGAGCCGCTTTACGGCATCAAGCGCGCGGACGCGGTGATAATCACGCGCGCCGACCGGCCGTTCGATCAAGCGCAGGTAAACGCGATCATAAGATACTACTGCGACGAGAAAGTGCCTGTTATGTACGTCTACTCGTCGATCAAAAGATTGCGCCACCTGGGCGAAGGCGAAGTCTACGAAGCCAGTCAATTCAGGGGGTGGAACGTCTCTGTGATGTGCGGCATCGGCAACCCGCACGCGCTCGCCGACGACATCCTCCAGATCGGGATAAACATCGTCGCGGAGCATTTCTACAACGACCATCACGCTTTCACACAGCAGGAGCTCGACGAAGTGACGCGCGCGGCTCGCGACGCGGGGGCCGACGCCATAATCACCACCGAGAAGGACGCCGTGCGGCTCGAAGGGCTAGCGCTGCCCGACGTGCCCATTTACGTTGCCGAAATCGAGATCGAGAGTGACGACGAGGTGAGACTCAAGAGCCTGCTGCTAAGGACTGTGGTGAAGAGATAGATTTGAATGGCGGATGATGCGCTTTCGCGCGCCGCGATTTGAGATTTCAAATCCCGAATGCTTCACCTCATCCCGCTGTCGAACATGAAGGTGACCGTAGTGAACTTGCCTGCCGTGACCGTTACTTCCTGATCACCCGCGCGAGGCCAGCGGCCCTGCGTCACGGCCTTGACGATGTACTGGCCCGGAGGGAGCGCGACACGGAACCGGCCATCAGAGCCCGTTTTGAGGCGGGCGACCTCTCGCCCTTCCGCGGCCGTCACTACGACCAGCTCGGCCGCGAAAGGAGCGGGGTCCGGCTTCGGCAGGTTAGCGCGGAGCACGGGGCTTGTCGGCGTGATGACAGACTGGCCCTCGATGCCCGACTCAGCTCGGCTTGTTTCTTCCATACGCCCTCCGCTTTCAGGCTTGCCGACGCGGACGATTTCAGAGCCGCGCACGATAAATTCCCCACCCGCGGTGACAAGCTTTCCGCCTGCCACGCTGTAGCCTTGAAGGCCGGTCAATCTCTCGCCGGCAGAAAGCTCCGTGAAAGATCCTTTCTCTTTATCCCAGTGGAAGACGCGAAGCGTGGCCCCGGCCTTCGGGCTCGCGTGCCAGAGACTTATTATCTCCACCACGCCATCCGAGTCGAGGTCGACCGCCTGGACCGATGAGACTTGAGAATAAAGATCGCCGCCGTCGGCCTGCCACAACACGCGCGATTGCGGGCCTATAGTCTCTATTACAAGACGCGCAGGGGTTCGCCAGGTGGTGACTTGAAGGGTCTCTTTCGTGCCTGTGAAGTGGCCGCGCGCGGCCACGCGCTTCTTTTGAAGCGCGCTCGATTGAAACCCGCGCGCGGCTTTTCCAAAGCTTAATGCCGCCAGCGCCATCAGGATGATGACGGGCGGCAAAAAGATAAGAAGCCGTTTTCGTGACATCGCCTTATCTCAGAAAGATTTTAGCAGAGACTGCCCGGCGATCAAACTGAGGGCCAGCGACTATTTATTTACCGGCGGTAGTTTCGCCTGTTAAACCGGCGATAGTCGTCACGACGATAATCGCGATAGCGGTAATAATCGTATTCGGCGTAACGGTCCTCTTCGCGCTTGCCTTCGATGTAGACGTAACCCGCACCGGCGCCGCCGCCGATCACTCCGCCCAGCACCGCGCCCTTCTTGCCGTTGATCACCCCGCCTAACAGCGCGCCCGCCGCGGCCCCGCCGGCGATGATGCCAACCTTCTTCTTAGTAGACATGCTGCCGCCGAAACGCGACTGCGCGCTGGCAGGCATAGCAACCGCAAGCAGCAGAGCCAGGCTCAACGCACCGGCGCAAAGCTTTCTATTAACCTTGATCATTTCCCATCCTCCCATAATGAACTTCGGCGGCCCGAAGCCGCACCTTATGAAATTGCAAGGCCCGTGCCGGTCGACGGCGCGAGCCGCCGGGTTTGCAAATGTAGTTATACCTGGAGGTTACATTTCGCGGCTTAAAGGTTGCCCGAAAGTTTTCAAACGATTTGGTGTTGCCGACAGCCGATAAAGTCTGTCGATATTACTATTCTTCGCGCAGGAGCGCTATGTTATCATCTCGGCGTTATCGGCTTTTGCCCCTTCGTGAACCCCACAAAACCGAAACGATAAAAGCGATTGACGCTCCTGGTGTCTATCGCTCTCGACGCCCTCGGGAGAACTCCTATGAAAGCCAAAACTCCATCCGCCATACTCGCGCTGTGCCTGATCGTGCTGCTCGCTCAAAGCGCTTTACCACAGGTTGCAAGCCTTCGTCCGCGAAGTGTGTCAATGCCGGTTTCAAACAGTCTGGAATCTTTAATACCGCGCGACGGGCTGCGGTTCTATTTCGAGGTGCGAAACGGCGGGCTGGCCCAACTGGCCGCGATGCCCGCGGCGCTCGCCCCAATGACGAAGCTTTTATCGACCGGGCAGACGGGTCCGAACGCCAATGACCTTGCGGGCTTTGCGATGAGAAATATGTCGGCGCTTTCCGGCGCGCGCGTCGCTTTCGTCAGCTACGGCGCGCAGGGCCAGGCGCTGTTGATTGAATCGGCGAGCCCTCAAGACGCCGAAAGGCTCAAGGCGGACATGGATCGAATGCTTGCGGGTCAGGACGCGGCGAAGTCTGATCTGAGCGTCGCGATACGCGACCGCGTAGTGATGGCGGGCGCCAGGGCGGCGGTCAATAAAGTTGTCGCGGCCGACGCTGCGTTCACGCTCGTTGAGGACCAGGAGTTCAATAAGGCCCAGGCCCATTTTTCATCGGAGCCTTTCTTCGCGTACGTCGAGATGGGCGCGATGCCTATCCCCTGGCCTTCGGAAGGCGATTCGACCCAGAACGCGGCTTACACAGCCGGGATGATGGCCGCCTTCAGCAGCATGCCCTACGCGATGGCGATGGGAGGGTCGTTTGAAGCCGGCACGGCCCGCGTGCGGGCGCTGCTGATGTACAATCCGAAACAGAAGGGCGGGCTTTTTTCGTCTTTAATGTCGGCGACGCGGCTGGCCGAACCTCAAGCTCCGCGGTTTGCGGCGTCGAACACAGATTTTTTTGTTGACTTGATGGTCGATTGGGAGAAACTATACGAAGGTCTAGAATCGATCTTTGCGATGGTCGCGGGGGCGCAGGCCGCGGGCGCGGGTCAGCAGGGCGGTACGGCGGGCAGCGCGCTTCAAAGCGGCGACCTGCTTCAGATGATGGAAGCCCAGCTCGGGTTCAGCATAAAAAATGATCTTCTTCCGACGCTCGGAGGCGAAGTGGCGATTGCCGTCTCGGGCTTTAACGAAGTTTTAAGCGCGCAGCCGAAGCAGGGCAAGCGCCGCGCCGCCGGGCCGAGCTTCACGTTGATGTTGGCTTTGAAAGACCCTGTGAAATTCGAGAAGTATTTCAACCGGCTCTTCAGCCGCATGGGCGGGCAGACGACTCAGGCGTACGCCCGCGCGCCGTATCGCGGGACGACGATCAGCTACGGCAAGAGCATGGCTTACGCCATAAGCGGGGGCTTTTTTGTAGCGGGCGGCAGCGTCGCTCAGATACGCCGCGCGCTCGACGCGAAGGCCGCCGACGGCTCGCTGGCTTCCTCGCCCGAGTTCAATCAGGCGATGGGCGCGCCTCGGCCCTTGATGCTGCAAGTTTACATTTCGTCCGGCGCGGCTAACGGCTTCTTCAAAACCATCGCCAGCCAGGCGGCCAAGCTGAACGCGGGCGGTGGATTGCCCGTGCCCGCGTCCTCATCGCGCTCGGCGATAGGGGTGACGATGACGCCCGCGGCCGATGGCTTGATGTTGGATGTGAGAGTGCCCGCGGAGTTGGCCGTCATGGCGCTGGCGGCGATGGCGACCGAAAAGCCGAGCGCCTACGGCATAAACTCGCAGACGGGCGCGCGGCCCGCTGGACGCAGGACGCCCACGCTGACGGACGAAGATTTGAGAACGCGCCGCCCGTAGATTAGACCGCTCTCGGAGATAAAAAATGGCCTCACTGAAATGCATGAATTGTGGACTGGTGAATTTCGCAGGCAGCGTGACCTGCCGCAGGTGCGAGGCGTCTCTGCTCAACCCTGTGCCTCCACCCGGCCCGCCGATGATGAACGCGGGGCCGCCGCCTCCACCGCAAGGTTTTCCACCGCCTCAAGGTTTTCCACCGCCTCAAGGCTTTCCTCCGCCCCAGGGCTTCGCGGGCTATCCGCCGCCCCCTCCGCCTCCGGGGTTCGGAGGGTATGCGCCGCCTCCGCCTCCGCCGGGCGGTTTTATGAACTATCCACCGCCACCGCCGCCAAACTTCAACGCCATGCCGCCGCCACCACCGCAGATGAACGCAGCGGCTTATGGCGCTCCTCCGAACGCGCCTTCCTACGGCGCGCCGCCCCCTCCACATTCATTCGTCCCGCCACCGCCGCCTATACCGTCATTCGGCGGTTATGGCGGGCCGTCTTATCAAGCGCAGGGCGCTTGGCAAGACGGGTTGAACCTCATCACGACCAGATACATAGAGCTGCCCGACCGCTGCATCAAGTGCAACGCCCCGGCTAACGGCTACAGGCTCAGGCGGACTCTTCACTGGCACGACCCGCTCTATTACCTGATCATCTTTGCAGGCGTCTTGATCTACGCCGTAGTCGCGCTGGTAGTGCGCAAGACGGCGCGTGTCCACATAGGGATGTGCGAACGCCATCGCAACAACCGGCGCATGGCGCTTTACCTATCCTGGGGCATGTTCCTGGTATCTATAGTGATGTTTATCATGGCGATTTCGGCCGAGAACGGAATAGTCGCGCTGCTTGGCTTCTTCCTGCTGATGGCGGCGGGGATATACGGCGCCATAGGGCCGCGCACGATCCGCGCGACAAAGATAGACGAGCAGTTCGCCTGGATTAGGGGGGTGGACCGGGAATACCTCGCTCAATTCCCGCAGTGGCCTCGCTACTGATCGCTCATTTGATGCCCGCGAGGTGGAGTATTGCGCGGGCGCGCTCGGCTATGGCCGCGTAATTTTCATTCTGGAGATCGCCCTTCGGAAACAGCCGGCTGCCGACTGAGACGGCGAAGGCTCCTGCCGAAAAGTAAGCCGAAATATTCTCAAGCCCTACGCCGCCCGCGACCGAAAGCCTCGCGTCGGGCATCCTCGAAGTCAGCAGCGCGACGTAATCAGGCCCGCCGAGCGAGGCGGCCGGGAAGACTGTGATCAAAGGCACGCCGAGGATCTGGCCGGCGGCGACTTCCGTTGGAGTGAGCGCGCCGATTATCGCGGGTATGCGCTGGCGGCGCGTCACCTCGACTAAGGGCGCGCCCGTGTGAGGCATGCTGATGTACTGCGCGCCGCTTTTCGAAGCCCTGTCGATCTGGTCGTAGCTCATCACAGAGCCCGCTCCCACGCATACGCGGTCGCCGAAACGATGTCTCAGATCAGAGATGACGCGAAAGCTGCCGGGCGTGGCCAGCGGCACCTCGATCAACCGTATGCCGCCCATAATGGCGGCCTCCGCCGCGCGCAACGCGACCTCGGCGGACTGCGCCTGCACCGTGGCGAAGACCCTGTTTTCAGATACTATCCTTATCAGCTCTGCGTCATTCATAACTACTGCCTGAGCACGACGCGGGCCGGGGCGCCGTCGCCGTCTTTCACTTTCAGCGGCAGGCAGATCAGCTCGTAATCGCCCGGCTCCACCTCGCGCAGGTCGAGCCCCTCGATGATCAGCGTGCCCGCCCGCAGAAAAGTCAGGTGCGTTTCCGGCTCCTCGACGCCGAACTTCTCCACCGACAGGTAATCTATGCCGACGACCTTGATCCCTTGTTCGACCAGCGCGCGCGCCGCCCCAGGAGTTATGTAAACGAAATCTTCCACGAACTCTTTTCTGTTCCAGAGGTATGAGTTGCGCGTCTTAAACAGCAGCCGCACGTCCGGGGTAAAGTCGAACTCATCGAGCACCGTTTCGTCGATCCTGGGCGCGGTCACCTCGACTACGCGAGCGCGGCCCATCAAGAGCTCCAGCGGCAGCCGGTCGACCGTCAGCCCGTCTTCGATGAAATGGAACGGCGGGTCGACGTGCGTGCCCGCGTGCGAGCTGAAGGAGTAGCGGCTGAGGTTCGACTTCGCATCCTTCTTGTTGATCACCGTTCTGCGGTCGATCCTGACATGCGGATCGCCAGGGTAGATTACAAGCTCCTTAGAGATGGGGACCGTTACATCGAAAATCTTCATGAGCGCCTTTCTCGTACGCGAGGTATGCTAAGACGGACGACCGAACTTGTCAAACTGTCGTAGCGGCAAGCGCCCTCCCGAAGGGCTCTGCCCGCGGGCGGATAATTGCTGAAGGCGAACAACTGAAACCGGCTGCTGCGGCCGGTTTCAAGGCTGTGACCCTTGTCTCTCGCGCACCGCTTTGCGGAGCGCCGCGAGCAAGGTCGAAACCCGCCGCGTCTCGTTCTCGCTGAGCCTGGCCCCGCCGAAGCGGACGCGGTTGTAAACGTTTGTGATCTCGCGTATCTGGTCGAAGCGCGACGTGGCGGCGAATTCGGCCGGCGTCTGGTCGGGCGGTTTCACGAGCCCGCCGCGCGCGGCGATCTGGAGCATCTGCTCGTAAAACAGGACGGCCGACGCGCGGTGGTCGCGCCCGACAAGCCGCGACCTGCGCCATGTCGGCAGGACGAAAAAGCGGTGCCACCACGGGCCGTAACCCGTGCGCTCTTTCTTCCTCTGCTTGCGGTGCGAGCGCAGTATGTTCAGCCCTATGACCGCAAGCCCCACGACCAGCACCAGCCCCGCGACCAAAAGCAGGTCCCCCACGCTCCAGTCGTGCTCGACAAGCAGGCGGTTGGCCGTGGTCCTCATCCACAGCTTGAAATCCATGTAATAGCGTACCAACTGGTCTTTCATCGCGCGCGTGCGCTGCTGGAGCTCGACCATGATAGAGGCCTGCTCGTCGCTGTCGAGCGTGACGATGTAGTCGAGCCAGAAGACCTCGGCCGCCTCCATGTATTTTCTCAAGCGGGAGAGCAACCCGCCCTGCGAGTAGTCGTTTATCCCGGCCGCGGGCGTGGGGTCGAACTCGACCCAGGCGTCGGCCTTGGGGAAGTAGACCTCGACCCACGAGTGCGCGTCGGCCTCGCGCACGGTGTAGAGGTTGTTGATGTCGTTGTACTCGCCCATCTGGAACCCGTTTACGATCCGGGCGGGTATGCCGAGCGTACGCAGCGTTATCGCCATCGCGGTCGCGAAATATTCGCAGTGGCCTTCACGCGTCTCGAACAGGAACTCCGCCAGCGGGTCGTCGTTCGTGCGCTCGACGTTGAGCGAGTAGGCGAAGCGCGTCTTAAAATAGGTCTCGACCGCGCGCGCCTTGTCGAAAGGCGTCGCCGCGCTCCGCGTGACATCGCGCGCGAAATCCGCCACGCGCGGGTCCAGGTTGCGCGGCAGGTAAAGGTAAAACCTCTTGATCTCTTCCGGGTAAGATGGGTCGGCGTCCGAGCGCAGCTCTTGCTCGCTCGGCACTCGCGTGTCGGACCGCGCGATGTAGGAGATGCGGCGGCGGAAGGTTTCGGTATAGACGGAGGCCGCGTCTTCGCCCTGTTTGACGGACGTGTCGCGCACCACCGTAACACTCGCCATAGGGCCGCGCAGGTCGACCAGCCTGTGGGCGGAAAAGAGCGTCCCCGTGCTGACCGGCTCCAGGACGATCCGCTGCTCGATGATGGAGCTCTGGTCCGGCGGGGCCTCGGTCACGCCGTACTTGCGCGTGAAATCATCGTCATCCGTCGTGGGCTCCGCGAACATGGCGTTGCGGCTCTGAGTCTCCGTCCGACGCCGGCTCAGAGATTCCGAAAGCGACCAGGAGCGGCCATCGTATTTATCCAGGGCGATGCCGCGCCAGCGCAGATACCTCTGCGGCGGGCGGTCTAGCTGAACGCGCATGGCTACAGACTGGCTGGTCTTTATGCTAGCCACTTCGCCGAGGCGCACGACCTCCGAAAACCCCGTGATGGCATCGGCGTTGCCGAACCCGCGCGCCACGCCGCCCCCGCCCACCCTCGGTATCAAAAAGAAGAGCGGCAGGGTGAGCGCGGCAACCATCACGACCTGCGCCACGGACGCGCCCATCAGGTAGCGCGTGCGCAGCAGGCCCGACTGCTTGTTCGAATCGTCCGGCGCGGAGTTGATCTTTACGCGCCGACGGAACCAGCGGGACTCGCGCGCGCGCATTATCGTCTCCTCTTCGACGAAGGCGATCTCGCGCTGCGTGCGCCGTATCTCGAAGGCGGCGAGCGTCGAAACGAAGAAGAAGATGAAAAGGGCGAGCGAGACTACAAAGACCGCGTTGAAGGTGAGCCCTGCGGCCAGCAGCATCTGGAAAAAGGCTATGAGGTAGAGGAAGACCCAGTCGCGGTCGCGCTTGGTCTGGTAGAGCTTCGCGGCCGAGGCGAACAACGTCAGGTGAATTATGGCCGACACCTTAGACGTGAGCGCCAGCGCGTCGAAGAAGAAGAAAGGCATGTAGGCTATGGCCAGGGCGCGCCACATCCACTCCTTCAGCTCGAACCTCTCGCCGCCGCGCGCCTCCCTGTAAAAGCTGAACGCGAACGCGATGGTGTAGAGCAGTATCGAGACGGCGTAAAGCTCGCCCGTCAGCGCGAGCGCCGCGAAGGCCGTCGCGACCAGCGCGTATGATGTCACCCTGAAATGCGCGTCAAAATTCATAAAACAGTTTTTAGTTTTTGGTTTTTAGTTTTTAGTTCCGGCGCTGAAAACTGAAAACTAAAAACTGAAAACTATTAAAGGTCTTCCATAAAGACCACGTGCGCGCTGCGCCAGATGTTAGCCGGTATGGTCCGCTTTGCGGACGACGTGATCAGGACCTTAAACCGACGCTCGTCGGCAAGCGCCGGCACTTCGTCCAGCAGGCGCCATGCGATCTTGTCATCGGGCTTGCGGGCCGACTCCCGCTCGACTTCGCCTTCACGCTTTTCGCCCCCCGCCTTCGGCGCGCGCTTGAACAGCGAGCGGAGCTTCCCTTTCGCCCCGGTCGCCGCCTTGCCATCGGCCGGGACCGTCGGCTGAAGCGTCGCAAGCGAGCGCAGTATCTTGTAGAGATGTTCGTACCCGTTGCCCGAAGCGACGTTATGGCGCTCGTCGGCCGTTATCAGCTCAACGTCCGCGCGTTCGAGTATGAAGTGGTTCGCAAGCGACGCGGCCATGACCACGGCGCGCTCGAACCGCTCCTCAAAGCTCTTCGGCGCTTCAGGCTCGCCGGGGTTCTGTTCGGCCTGACCGTCCGCCTTCTCGGGTGCGGGCGGCCGGGCGGTGTCAAAGACGATAGTCAGCCGCCACTCGTCTTCGCGCACGTGCTCGCGCACCATTATCTGCGAAGACTTGGCCGTGGCCTTCCAGTCGATGTTGCGCATGTGGTCCGAAGGATGGTAACTGCGTATCGCATAAAGGTCGTCGCCACGCCCGCGCGCATGGCTCTGGATCTGGCCCGCCATCATCGGCAGCGCGTGATAAAAATCGTCAAGCGGCTGAGGCTTCGGGTAGACGACTATCTCGCCCGCCGCGTCGATCCTGCGCCACTTCTTGAAGAAGCTCGCGGGGAACTTCGTAGAGATGCGGAACCCCGTTATCGGGTAGCGCCCGCGCCGCTCGAACGTGTAGAGGACTCTCTGGCGCACGCTGGCCCGCGCAGGGACCAGCACGTAGTAGGCGAGCTTGCCTATGGAAAGCGCCGGGACGCCCGCCGCCGCGCCGCTCTTCGCCCCGGCGGCGCCGCCCTTGCGCGCTTTCGAATCGCGAGCCGGCTTGTCGGAGCTCTTGGCCTTCACTTTCTTATCCGCGTCGTCGTCTTTTTTCTCCGCCTCGGCCTCGTCTTCGTTGTCGGAGAGCGCCTCGACCATCAAACTGTAGCTGGGCATGACCTTCTTCTGATTGAGGAGCGTGACGTTGAGGCTTGCGGGCTCGCCCGCGAATATGTGGTCGGGGAAACGCAACTGGACCGCCACGTCGCCAAGCGAGAGCCGCGCGATCAGGTTCGCCGCGACCAGGAAAGCCATCATCGCCGACAGCACCAGGTAGAGCAGGTTATTGCCCGTGTTCCACGCCGCGAAGGCTATGACCATCAGAAAGACTATGAAGAGGAGCCCCTCGACCGTCACCGTTGTCCTGACGGCGAAGCGCAGTATCTCCATCCTCACGTTGCGCGCCAGTCGCGGGATGATGTAGAGCGCGCCGATCAGCGCAAGGATGAGCGAGATGGCCGCGGCGATCGCCGCGTGAAGGCTCGCGTTCTGCTCGGCGGCCACCGAGCTGAGCAGAGCTATGACGAAGGCTATGCCGAGGAAGAAGACTGTTATGAAGAAGTCACGCCAGGCCCCGCGATTCATTACTTACCTCTAAAGCACCTTCCTCTAAAGCGGCACGCTGATTGTTTTGAGTATCTCCTGGAGGGCAGCTTCGGCTTCATCGGAGCGGCGGAACCCCGTCGAGTAACGGGAATTGACCACTATGCGGTGAGCGAAAATGGGGACGACCAGCCGCTTGATGTCGTCCGGGATCGCGTAGTCGCGCCCCTCGACGTAAGCGAGCGCCTGCGCCGCGCGGTAAAGCGCGAGGCTCCCGCGCGGGCTCACGCCGAGGTCCAGCATGTCGGCTTGGCGCGTGGCCCGCACGATGCGCAGCAGGTAGTCGGCGAGCGAGTCGTCGACGGCGACCTCGCGCACCTCCTGCTGCAAGGCCAGCACGTCGTCGCTGTGCATAACGGGCGTGATCGTATCGAGCTGCGAGGCTAAGGACTGCTGGCGGAGTATCATCTTCTCGTACTCCGGCTCGGGGTAACCCATCCGCAGGCGCATCATGAACCGGTCGAGCTGCGATTCGGGCAGCGGGTAGGTGCCATGATGCTCGATGGGGTTCTGCGTCGCGAGCACTATGAAGGGCCGCGGCAGTTGGTAGGTGACCTGCTCGACCGTGACGTGGCCTTCGGCCATGGCTTCGAGCAGGGCCGACTGCGTCTTGGGCGTCGTGCGGTTGATCTCGTCGGCCAGGATGACGTTGGCGAATATCGGGCCGCGCTTGAACTCGAAGGCCGTCTGCTTCTGGTTGAAGACCTCAAGGCCCAGGATGTCCGAAGGCAGCATGTCGGATGTGAATTGTATGCGCTGGAAAGAGCAGTCGAACGAGCGGGCGAGCGCCTGCGCGAGCGTAGTCTTCCCTACTCCCGGCACATCCTCGATCAGGAGGTGTCCGCCCGCCAGGAGCGTGACCAGGGCCAGCTCGATGGCCTCGGGCTTGCCATGGATTACGCTTTCGATTGTCGATTGAAGCTGTTCGAGCTTGCCTGCGGTGGTGATCACTAAAATAGGCCCTCAACTAGCAATTTGGGAGCTCCTCTAATCTAACATAAATAAACGCCGCGCGTGAAGAGTAGTTACAGGAATGACAAACTGCAAAATGATGTTGCAAGTTCCAGGAATAAATAATAGACTGCGTACCTCGTCTTACAAAACCACGAAAAATGAGGATAAGGCGGATGGCTATAACACGACGGAAATTCCTGCAAGCAGGGGCCGCAATTTCGCTCGCGGCGGCAGTTCCATTCAAGGCCGGCGCTCAACAGCCCCGCGGGGCCGTAATCGGTTCGGACGCCGAGCAGGCCGATATCTCCTTCCCAACAAAGGCGCAGTTCTCTGAATACGTCAACACGAGTTTCTGGATTACGCTCGGGCCAGCCAACGCGCTAGAAGTCGAGCTGGTGGCCGTCAATGGCTTTAAGAAGTCGTCTAAAGTCAAGGAGCCGGGGCAGGCAAAGCGCGAGCGGTTCTCGCTCATATTCCGAGGCCCTAAAGATACGCCTCTAAAGCAAGACTCTTATACGATGAAGCACCACAATTTAGGCACCCTCCTGATCTTTCTCGTCCCCATGGGCTTAGACAAGAAAGGCGCCGGGATACGCTACGAAGCCGTGGTCAGCCGACTGGCCTCTTAGCTTGAGGCGTCGGGCAGGGCGGCCGGCCTCAATTCCATCAGGAAATGTGAAGGCATACTCTCGACGCTTGAAAACCCCAGGCGCTCAAAAAGGCGGAGCGACGGATTGAACCGCTCGACGTAGATGCGCACGCTCGCTCCGCCCTCTCCCGCCTCCCGGATTAGACTCTTGAGGATCGAGCTCCCTACCCCGGCATTCCTCTCTTCGACGGCCACTGTGATGTCGAGTATTCTGATCTCGTCCGGCCTTCGGGCGGCGTAGAGCCGGCCCGCACGGCGGCCGTTTAAGAGGATGATGCTGTGCTCGGCTTCGGGGAACTTCGCGCGGTAATAATGCTGCTGCGCGGCGAATTGCATCTCGACGAACGCCCGCTGCTGCCGCTCGTCCCAGCCCGTGAGCGCCAGCTCGTCGGCGCGCGTCGAGGCGTAGAGCTCAAGCAAGAAGCTCTCGTCTTCTGGCGTCACCGGGCGAAGAGTTATCGATTGAGGCATGATCGTTTTCGCTCTCTTTCGGGTTCAAATCAAGCGGTTGAAGTAGGCTTCGAAATAGACCGAATCATTATCACGCTTGAAGGGGACAAGTAATATCTCGAACTCTCCGAGGACTTCGTGCTTGATCCTATAGAGCCCCTGCTGCGCGGGGACGCTCGCCGGGGCGCGGAAGACCGCCGCGAACTGTTCTTGCTTGGGCGTCGAGCGGCGCTGCTCGACCTCCACGAGCTCGACCTCGGCCGACTCGCCCTCGCCGAAAAACATCTGAAACTTTGAGTTCAATTGTTCGGCCATCACCGGCCGTGTCAGCTTCTCAAGCATTGGTCGTAATTCTCCGATCAGCGGTCGGGGGCTATCTCCATAATGTAGTTGAAGTCGTCTTCGCCCGTCACTACGAACCCCAACCGCTCGTAGAGCAGCCTGGCCCGGTTCGACTTCAACACGTGGAGACGGGCCGTCAGGCCCGCCTCGGCCGACTCCTTTATCAGGTCTTCGATTATGCGCCGCCCGATCCCCAGGTTTTGATACTCGGGCAGTATGGCCAGGTCTATGTACCTGTGTACTTTCTCCATCCGCTTGGTCATCACACGGCCCGCGGGGCGGCCCTCGAAAAGGATTATTTGGTGACGGGGCTCGGGGAACTCGGACTCGTAAGAGAGTTTCTGCGCGACGAACTGCATGCGCAAAAAAAGCTCCTGCTGCTCGGGCGGAAGTCCCATGGCCTCTATCTCCCTGCTGCGCGTGGTCGCGTAGAGCTTATAAAGAAAATCCTCATCATCCGGGCCGGCCGGTCTCAGGGTGAATTCCATCGCGATCGTTCCTTTGTGCATTTGCGGTTGAAGATCGTAGTTTTCGTCACCCGACATGTCAAGCCGGGATCAATCTTTGGCTCGGATTTTGCCATAAGATAATTATGTGACCGTTTATTGAATCGAATCGCTACGGGCGCACGATTCGGTTCAAAGCCTGCCTTGCCTCTATCCACAGCTCGATGGGAAGTGATACGCCCAGCGTCCAGAACTGGAGTCGCAACAGTGGATGTTAAGAGGATCGGTTTGATCGCGCTTGTTTTGCTGCTCGCTTTTGGGCTGGGCTTATACGTATGGAGGGCGAACAGGCACGGCGGGCAAGCGGCCGAAGAAGGCCCCGCCGAGGCCGCGGGCGAAGCATCGCTTGATCCGCCCATCGATCTGGATTTCGCAAAGATCAAACAGCGCGGCACGCTGGTCGTCCTGGCCCCTTACAACTCGACGACCTATTTTCTCTATCGCGGCGAGCCTATGGGCTACGAGTACGAGCTGCTGAAGGCCTTCGCGAAAGATCATGGCCTGACGCTGCAAGTTGAGGTGGTGAGGAACCAGAAGCTGCTGTTTCAAGGACTGAATCGCGGCGAAGGCGACGTCGCGGCCGCGAGGCTCATCCCGAAAGAGGAGGACCAGGAGAAGGTTTCGTTTACGGATACGCTGTACTGGACCGAGCCGGCCCTCGTGCAGCAGAAAACCCCGCCCGATCAGACCAACCTCCCGGAGCCGATCAAGAAGTCCATCGAGTCGGAGCCGGAGGAGGTGAAGACGGACGACGTAGAGGTCGACGCGAGGCTCATAACGAAGCCGGCGCAGCTTGCCGGCGAGACCGTCACCCTGCCGAAAGGCTCGGCCTATCACAAGACGCTTCTGGAGCTGGCCGACGAGATTTCGGGCGAGATACAGGTCGTCGAGGTGAGCGGAAAGACCGACGACGAGGCGCTGATTAACAAGGTGGCCAAGGGCGATGTCGAATACACCGTCGCGCAGGATAACCTCGCACAGCTTAAGGAGACGCACTTCACGAATATTAAGATACGCCCGATCGTGGGCGCGTCGAACAGGGTCGCGTGGGCCGTGAGGAAGAACGCGCCGGCGCTGCTGAAAGAGTTGAACCGCTGGATCGCAGAGAAGAGCAAGGGCGCGCTGTTGGGCGTCATGTACAGGAAGTATTTCGTAGACCGCAAGGGCTACCGGCTGCGCGCGTCCAGCGAATACCTGACGCACCAGACGGGCAAGCTCTGCCCGTACGATTCGCTGTTGAAGAGGTACGCTGTGGAAGTGAACTGGGACTGGCGTCTGCTGGCGTCGCAGGCGTATCAGGAGTCGCACTTTGAGCCTCAGGCCCGCTCCTGGGCGGGCGCGACGGGCCTGCTTCAATTAATGCCGGCGACCGCTAAAGAGTTCGGCGTGCGAAACATCAACGACCCTCAAGACAACGTCCAGGGCGCTATAAAATTCCTGAACTGGCTGAAGGACTACTGGGACGACAAGATCGCAGACGAAGGCGAGCGGTTGAAGTTCATACTCGCTTCTTATAACACCGGCGCGGGGCACGTGGAGGACGCGCAGCGGCTTGCGGAGAAGTATGGAGGCAACCCTCAGTCATGGGACGACGTGGCCTACTGGCTGCTGCAAAAGTCGAAGGTGCAATTCTCTTCAGACCCCGTAGTCAAATACGGCTTCTGCCGCGGGGTCGAGCCCGTGATGTATGTGAGCTCAATACTCGAACGCTTCGAGCATTACAAGAAGTTCGTCGTGGGCAAGCATGGTCATTCAAAAGCTCTTTAGCTAAACCTGTAGGGGCAGCCCTTGTGGCTGCCCCTACATTGTCATCACCGGCGCTACTTCTTCTCGGCCGCCTCTTCTTTCATCCTCTTATAGCGCGCGCCGCCCTCGCCGCGCTCGAACAGCATCTCGACGACTTCGCCCTTGTCGTTCTTGACGAAGGTGAGCATCGATTCGACTTCGGGGTTCAGGAATTTTGACTCAGACAGCGCGAACAGCTCGCGCTTGGGGTTAGACGTAGCCTGGCCGAAGTACCTGTCGCCGTCCCTCGTGACGACGTAGATGCGGTTGTTGCCCAGGTCGTAGCGGCCCACGTAGGCGTCGTAGACCTTCGGGTCGAGCTTCAAGGTCTTTGTGGGCTTTTCGACTATGTAATCGACAAAACCCATCATCATCTCGTCGTAAGTCGGCTCGCCGTGGCGCACCGATTTCGTCGGGTCGGGGTTGAACTTGTTCTTGGCCGAGTTATCGAAGTAGCCTGTGACGGTGATCGTGCTCCCTGCCGGGAGCCGGAGCGGCTGGTCGGGCTTGTAAGCCGTCTGCCACGCGAAGCTGTAATTCGGTACGTTGAGCAGCCGCTCTGCCCGGCCATCGGGGTAGGTCACGCTGAACTCCATGGCCTTGCCGCGGTAATGCATGTGCGGCATCAGCACGAACAAAGTGACGTCGGTCCTGGGCGTCCAGTGGGCCGTAACCTTGTGGTTGTCCGCGCCGGGCGGAATCTGGAAGAACATGTTCATGACCGCGCGCGTCCTCATGAGATCGGCCGGCGGCTCTTTGGTAAAGACCAGCCCTATCACGGAGCGGTCCTTCTGCGCCGAGCCCGCGACTTTCGAGTAGTGCACCTGCAAGCGTATGATCGCGCCCGCGGGAATCCGCTTGGCGGTGCCGGGCTTCCACACGCCATAGTTGCTGCCCGGCGCGTAAGCCGTCAGGAAGTCGTCGACCTGGTTGAACCCGCGCAGCTTCTGCGGCACGTCCTTCGCGTCGTCGTAGACGGGCTGGTCCGGCTTCGTCCTTATCAAAAAGCCGTCGCGATAAAAGGGCGTGTTCTTCAAAGACATTTCTACGGCCTTGTCGCGCATCTCTTTCGGCATCTTGGAGAGGTTCGGCTCGCCGGGCGGCACGATGAAGGCAATGATGTGATGGACTACCGCGCGATTACCCGGACGGGCTTCGGCCATCTGCACGTACTTGTCTTCCGTGAAGTTCGTGGGTACGTCGAAGTACTGGTACTCATCCGGGCCCGTGGCTTCGAGCGTGTACTCTTCGGGCATCTCAAGGATGACATCGGGCTTTCCGATGCTCCACCCGCCCGCGAAACTGGGGGCGGCAGTCGCGTCAGCCGGCTCGCCCTCTTTCGCGCCCTGATCCACCCAGGCGGCGATGGTGCGAATCTGATCTTCGGTGAGCCGCCGGTCGTTGGCCCACCGGCCTACGTGCGGGTCGGCGTGCCAGGGCGGCATCTCGCGCGTAACGACCTTCTCTTTTATAGAGCGCGCCCACGGCCGCACGTCCTTGTAAGAGAGGACGGAAAACCGCGCCGCCTCGCCGGGACGGTGGCACTCGGCGCACTTGTTGTGAAGGATCGGCGCGACATCTTTGTTGAAAGTGACGGCCTTCGTCTTCGCGGGATTGGCGGGCTTGTCTTTATCGCTGGCGCTCGTCGTAAACGTGACGGTGAAGATCGCCGCCGCCATCATCAAACAGGTTATGAGTTTCAACCATCCCTTCATATGAAGCATCTCCTAATACTCTTTTTGCAGGCTTACCGAATAACTACGTAATCACAGCCCGAAAAAGATGCAAAATATCGCCCCGGCCATAAACTTTATCGATCTGCGATTGTATGCGACCGCTTCTTCGGAGTGCGGTGACTTGTCACCGCTTTTGAGTTAGCCATGACGGCTTCCCCTAAAACAAAAGCGCCGCGGGGTCGGCGCACTCCGAAAGATTCACCCTTTTCTATTTCCCGAATAGTATGAAAAGTTTTCTCAAAGTCTGATGTGGAGGTTTATTCATTCGGCCCGGCTCTGGTTATCTCGTCTATAAACTCTGGCTGTAACAGAATATCATGAGACGCGCCGTCCATCCCGGCGATCACAACCGTTCGGCCGCCGAAAGCTATCGTCGGGTACGAGCTTTCCTCCTTCACAAGATACTTCTTCAAAACCCCCTTCGATAAATCGAGGACTCCGCGGACGATCTGCATCTTGTCAGCCTTCTCGTCCCAGGCGATGAAGACCCTTCCGTCGGGCAGGGCTAGCGCCTGCGCGTGCTTTCCCAGATTCCGGCTCGTATCGATTAAGGCCGATGGCGAATACGCCGACCCGTGGTCGCCCGACGTAGCGTAGTAGAGGCCCTGACGGTCGCCGCCCGTGAACCATACGACCGTGATCCTGCCGTCGCGGCCGATGCTCAGGCCGGGGCCTGTCACGGGGCAGGCGTTTATCTCCCACTTGTCGGCGCTCACCCGCACGGGCGTAAACGACTTGCCGCCGTCGACCGAGCGCGCCACGATGATGTCCCTGTACATAGGTCCTGTCGCGGGCACGGTCCGATAAGCCAGGAAGAGTCTTCCGCCGCCGTCGATCTGAATGTTCGTGCGGCAGCATTCGCACACGTCCGCGAGAATCTTACGGTCGCGCGAGAATGTCTTTCCGCCGTCATCAGAAACGCTCATCCAGATCTCCGCGCCGCGGTCCCCTGCCCTCTTGTTGCGCTCGTCGATCCATGCGACGTAGACGCGCCCTCTCTTGTCGATCGCGACGGATTGAAAGGCGTGGCCGGTCGGCTCGCCCGCCGCGTCCGAATTCAGAGTGATGGCTTTAGAAAAACTCTTCCCGCCATCGGTCGAGCGCGCAAACCTGATGTCGCCTTTCCACTTCGCCCGCTCGTTGGACCAGCAGACATAAACCTCTCCGCCGGCAGAGACAGCCACCTTCGGCGGGTTCTCGTTGCGCACCGCGGCGTCCGCTTCGCGGTCGTTGACGCGCACGGGGTCGGAGAAGACGCGGCCGTCGGCCGAGTGGCGAAGCATCACGTCGCTTGAGCCGTTCGCGCGGCATATGTAAGTCAGGTAGAAGCCGCCCCGCCCATCCGAGGTTACGAACGGGTTGAAGTTCCCGTCACCCGAAGGGCTTGAGCCGTGCTGGTGCTGGTGCGTCTGCGCAGACGCGCCGGCCGATGATATGAGCAGTAATAGAATTGCGGTTGCTAGTCGCAACATGACTTAGTACCCCTTGCAAAAATCTGTAGGTGCGATGGCGCATGATGCGCTTCGCGCGGCGCGGGCTTGTCCCTGCCCGGATTGGCCGCAGGCCAATGACGATCTACAATGCCCGGTGATCGCTAAAAATCGACCCTCAAGCCGAACTGTATCTGTCGCG
>DATFGQ010000090.1:0-37503 GCA_035249305.1 Blastocatellia bacterium
GGGGCGGTTCGAGGACGAGGGGTGGCGGATACGCAAGGACGGGACGCGGTTCTGGGCCAACGTGGTGATAACGGCGCTGAGGGACAAGGACGGGGTGCTGCGCGGGTTCGGCAAGGTCACGCGCGACCTCACCGAGCGCAAAAAGGCGGAAGAGCAGCGCCTGCAACTCGCGCGCGAGCAGGTCGCGCGTACCGAAGCCGAAGCGGCCAGTCGCGCTAAGGACGAGTTCCTGGCGACTATCTCACACGAGCTGCGCACGCCGCTCAACGCGATACTCGGCTGGGGGCGGATGCTCCGCAAGAGCAGGCTGAACGAAGAGAACTTTAATCGCGGGCTGGACACGATCGAGCGCAACGCGAAGCTACAGGCGCAGCTCATCGACGACCTGCTTGACGTGTCGCGGATCATATCGGGCAAGCTGCGCCTGACCGTGATGCCAGTCGAGCTTGCGCCGATCATCGAAGCCGCGGTCGACTCGCTTCGGCCGGCGGCCGACGCCAAGAGTATACGGCTTCAGGTGATGCTCGATACTAACGCGGGGTTGATCTCGGGCGACCCAGACCGCCTGCAACAGGTCGTCTGGAACCTGCTTTCAAACGCCGTGAAGTTCACCGAAAAGCGGGGCCGCGTGCAGGTGAGGTTGCAGCGAATCAACTCGCACGTCGAGGTCACGGTGAGCGACAACGGGCGGGGCATATCGCCGACCTTTCTGCCGTACGTCTTTGATCGCTTCCGCCAGGCCGATAGCTCGATCAGCCGTATGCACGGCGGGCTCGGGTTGGGGCTTGCGATCGTGCGCCACCTCGTAGAGTTGCACGGCGGCGTCGTGCTGGCGCAGAGCCCCGGCGAGGGGCAGGGCGCGACATTTACGGTCCAATTGCCGATGCTAGTCGCTCACGGCTCGGGCCGCTTCCCCCTGGATGCCGAAGAGGTGAACCCGGCCTTGGCCGGCCACGAGGCGGGGCGCGACCCTTCGCCCTCGCTCGAAGGGCTGAACATCCTCGTCGTCGACGACGATGCCGACGCGCGCGGTCTGTTGAAGGTTATTCTGGAAGAACGCAAGGCCCAGGTTACGACCGTAGCGACCCCCACCGAGGCGTACGACGCGCTTGAATGGTTAAAGCCGGACCTGATCATCAGCGACATCGGAATGCCCGTAGAGGACGGCTACGCGTTCATACGCAACGTGAGGTTGCGAGAGGCGAGGGAGCGACACGGGTGGAGGCCCGCCATCGCGCTGACGGCGCACGCGCGCGTGGAGGACCGTCTGCGCGCGCTCTCCGCGGGCTACCAGGCGCACGTCGCAAAGCCCGTTGAGCCGGCCGAGCTGGTGGCCGTCATCGCCAGCCTCGTGCGTCCGATCAGTTGAAGCGGCTCTCTCATACCTGCTTGAGCCTGCCCTTGACGAGCGCGTACCGCGCCGCCCCCTTCTTGCTCGGGCAGCATGCCGCATCCTTCGCCGCATAGCTCATGGTCTTTAAGTGAATCACGTTCTTCGTTATCGATTGCAGCTCGACCGCCCTGCGAGATTTCCCGCCGACCGACGTGTGTGTCACGGCGAGGAGCCGCCCATCGGTTCGAACGAAGACGGCCAGGTACTGGACATAGTTGTTTGAGCCGTTCTGACCTTCGATCGTGTATAAGACCGCGAGGTCGGGAGAGCCGTCGCCGTTGAGGTCGCCCTGTACGACCTTTCTCGCATCTTCGTACTCCTCCCCGCCTTCCTCCGCCGCCTGTTTGGATATGAACTGATTAATCAGGTTTGTGTCGGCATCCTGGGCGAAGTGAGCGCGCGAGGAGACGCAAAGCATTATTATGAGCAGGGCCGCCGCAAACAATATTCTCATGAACATTCTCCTTTAAACTAAACGGCGCGGGCGGTTGTCAGGCTATGGCCAGGCGGATGCCAGGGCTAAGGTCAAGCGACTCTGCATACTCTATGTGGATCACACGCCTCGCTTCGCCTGAATGCCCTTTCGATGACGAGTGTATCAGCAGCGGCCTCATCGCCAATACTCCCCCGACGCCTACCTCGCACTCTACAGGCTTGCGCGCCCGCGCCCTTTCGCGCACCTGTTCATCGGTCAACACTCCCTCACGGTGCGAGCCGGGTATAACGCGCAACGGCCCGTTATCGATCGTCGATGAGTCGATGTGAATTCGCAGCGCGACTATACGGTTCAGCGCCCAGCCAGGGGCGTGTGCGTAGTGGATGCCGGCCTTCGTAGACCATGGCCCCCATTCATCAGACTCAAACGGCGACTCGATCGGCAGCGCCGTGTCCTGGTGCCAGGCTACTAGCCAGTTCGCGCTCGCCGTCTTTTCGAACAACGTCGCCCTGTAAGCGACAGCCCGCCCGCCCAAGGCGGGCCTCGCTATCCGCAATAGCCGCTCATCTGCCGCAACCGCGGCAATGTCTTGATTGCTCATCAGGTGGCGCCCGCCCGCGCGCCCGCGCGGCAATCTCTGCCGACAAAGCAGTGACGCGAGCGCGTCACATTCTTTGGGTGAAAGCACACCCTCGGTTATCCAGTACCCTGGGTCATCCCCATTTAGAAGCGGGCTCATAAATAGCGTTTGAGCAAAATCAGGATGCAGCCAGGATGAATAAAGCCAGGTTGGTTTTCGTCACGATATTCAAACTGCATCGCGATGCGGCGGAAGTCTTGCAGCCATGCGAACTGCCGCTCTATCTTCCACCTGGTTATCAAGTACCTAATCCTTTTACCCCTGTAGTAATGAAAGAACCATTACATAGTCTCCAAATCCGCGATCGCCAATTATACAGAAGACATAATGGTCACTAGATTTTGGTGTGAAAGGTATTTTTTCCGTTTTTCTCGAGAAGTCTTCTTTAGCTACCCTAATACCATGCGAGTCGAAGATTTCGATGTACGCCCAGAAACTGCCTTGTTGTTGTAAGGTGAAAAGTAGAGGAGTATTGGCAGTTCCGTAGAATCGGTAATGATCCCTCGCGCCATCAGCAAGGGTGCCTTTTTGACTTTGATTTAAGCTGAGAGTTCTTGCCTTGTTACGCTCACTAGGCAAGCCACTGATATAGCTTAGCTGAATAACATAATCCCCAAAATTCCTGTCACCTGTTACGCGAAGGATATATGGAGCATTATTCGTAGGTGTGAAAGGTATTTTTTCCATTTTTCTTGAGAAATCTTCTCTAGCTACCCTAATACCATGCGAGTCGAAGATTTCGATGTACGCCCAGAAACTGCCTTGTTGTTGTAAGGTGAAAAGTAGAGGAGTATTGGTAAAGCCCGCGAAAACGTATTCATTAGACGAGCCTTTCGCGATTGTATCACTGCTACTGGTACCTGAACTTAATACCCTGGCCTTTCGTGCTCTAGCGAGGGTCTCCGTTTTATCCTGGACTTCCCTTTGCACGACCGACCAATCGATTACGCTTTCTCCCTCACCTGGAACGCGCTTCTGATCATTTTGGGACGTTGTTTGCTCTTCATCTTGAGAAGAGTTACTATTCTTCTCGGCCCTTGATCCTCCAGAAGTATCCAATTGAATTATGCTAGGTAATAAACCGGGTCTTAAAGAGATTACAGTCTCATTTTCTTTATGGTCTACTGCCTCAACTCTTAATCTACCTGGCTGCCCTGAGTACGACGCATCGATAGAAAATCTTGCATACCCTTGGTCATCAGTTGTATCTATCAGAGGTGCTAAGTTCTGAACATAGATTGTCACCTTGGCATTTACTAACAATTTGCGCGAGTCCTTATCCTGAATAAGAACGGCATAAGTAAAGGGCTGTCCCGATTGTGGAGATGAGCATCCCCAAGAAATAAGGAGGAATATTAGAGACATTTTGACCATGTAAGTGTGCCAAACCTCTCTTTTCTTCTTAATCATAAAAGTCTTTCCTATCTAAAGGATTTCTCATTCCAAGTTTAGAGGCGATAGCTGAATCACTCTGGGCAAAGGGTCTGGTCTTAAGTCAATCGCCCCTTCATAGGCGCTATATCCAGAGGCTTCCGCTTTTAATCTGGCAGGCTTCTCTAAATACGCATTATCCAATTCGAATCTGGCATATCCCTCATCGTTCGTTATCTCTATCAAAGGGCTTTGTCCAGAGACAATAACCACTTTTGCATTTTTTAATACCTGCCGTGTTTTCTTATCTTCAATCATCACACTCAAAGTAAATCTAGTTGGACTTGGCGCTGGCGTCTTGTATACGAACTGCCAATACCCGATTAAGATAGACGTTACAGCCCCTATAATAGCAAGTATGATAGGCACTGATTTGTTAGTGTCTTTAGGCTCTGGTTGATCTTTTGTTGCGTTTTTTGCTCTCGGCATAATTGCTTTCTTGTGGCAAGACAAAAAACTTAATAAAAATCTTGCCTATAGAATATCTGTATGGATCGTCCTTATGTTAGGGCGTTTGATATTTAACCTCAATTTTTGCAATTTCATCAAGTTCAAACCGGTTATTCCAGGAGAGGCTTTTGTTTCCGATTCGTTGAGTTCCCCGAGGCTACCGTCTTGCGGTAAAACTGATTGAAACGATCATTAAATGTTAGACCTCTCTAGCATCGGTCGGATCGCGTTCGCTAGAACGAGTGAAGGGGCGCTTTCGTTTACTGAGAACCCGTCTTCAACCGTCCAGATGGCAGAGAGGACCGCCTGGGCAAATCCCCACTTTAACGTGCGGCCCGAGTCTAGCTTAAGGCGGCGTTCATAAATCATCAGCCTCTTAGTGACCGCTTGCGCGGAGGCGAACAGCTCCGGTCTTTCATATGGATTGCGGAGGCTCGCCCCGATCTCGTACTCGACCTCGCCGACAACGCCCTTCGGGTCTATGGCCGTCCAACCATGCTTTCGGTCAAAGAGAATGTTGTAGTGATGAAGGTCGCCGTGCAAGAGTCGAGCTTCCCGCTGCGTCGAGCAGAGGTCCGAGTACAGGTGTTGAGCCTTCTCGACCAGCCGGTGCGGGAGCTGTTTATCGCCGCTTGCTAAATAACGGCCGAAACCTTTTATCGGACCTTTTCTTGGACCCGTAGCATCAGCTCCGTGGGATTCAGAAGACACTTATCGGACATGCTTTGATTGTACACATTTTGCCCTCTGATAATTACTCTTGATATGCCGCGCTGGAGTTCAGTATAGTCTCGCACAGCCCCGCCGCCAGTAATCGCATCGATTACGCTCCCTGATTACGCTCCCTTATTGCGCAACGCCCCGACCCCGAATTTCAGGCTGTGAGGAATGGGTATGGCAGAAATCAAAGGAGTGCTGCTCAGTTCGTGGATGGTATTCTTGAAGGAGCGCTACGGCGACCAGGCAATAACAGATTCACTCAAGCGGCTCAGCGCGGAAGACAGGTTCCTTCTTTCGGCTCCCTTTCTCCCTTCCACCTGGTATAAGTATGAAACATTGTATGCGCTGCGCAGGCTCATGCAGCCTATGGTGAAGCCGGCGGAGCGGAACCTGTCGGTCGAGCTCGGCCGCTTCATGGCCGAATACGTCTTTACAGGAGTCTACCGCTCGTTCCTGGTGAAAGACCCCGCCAAACAGCTAAAGAAGTTCTCATGGATCAAGGACTTTTTCTTCCAAGAAGCGCGAAAGCTGGAGACCGACATAATCAGCGAATCGCGATACCTCGTGCGTTACACGTACGAGCCGGGGGCGAAGCCTACGAGGGCGATTTGCGAAAGCCTTACGGGCTTCTGGAGCAGGACCCTGGAGTTATCGGGAGTGTCAAAGGTCAAGACTGCTCACCCGGTCTGTGTGGCGAGAGGGGCTAACTGTTGCGAGTTTCTTTTCGACCTGGAGCAGTCGGCCGTCAGCCCTTCACGCCGATAAAGACCACATGCTCTTCCGGGTGTTGGTCGCGCTCCATCAAAATGCATTTACACCCATTCTCTTTCATCACGTCCAGGTATTGCCCTTCGGCCAGCGAGCTGTAGTAGAAATCCTGGCCGCGCATCTGTCCGGTGATCTCCCCATCCACGCCGCCCGCGGTAAACAGCACCACGCCTCCGGCCGCGAGGGCTCGGCAGAGCTTCGCGGTAACCGGGCGCTGCTCCGAGTAAGGTACGTGAAAGATGCTGTCCCAGGCTATTATCGCGTCGTAGCGCTCCCGAGGCTCCCACTCGCAGATGTCGGCATGTATAAAATCTGAATGCGGGTGGCGCTGCTTCGCATGCTTGAGCATAGCTTCAGAGACATCTATCCCCGTGACTCGGAACCCTGCCTCCAGCAGCGCCGTCAGGATTCTCCCGCCGCTCCCGCAGCCCACGTCGAGGGCGTTGCCTCTGTTCGCGGAGAGCCCTATAGCCTTGCGGACGAAATGAAGGCCGGCCGTCGTTTGGTCCTGCTGGTCGTTCCACCAGGAGGAGATTCTGTTATATAGATTGCCGGTCTCTGTTGGCTTCATGATTTAGGTCGAACCCTGAAAGCAAGCCCGAGACTAACAATGAATCCTGACTGCGCCAGCTATTTCGGCTGCTTTTGATCGCCCGCCGCGACCTTTTTCGCCTGCATCGAGCGATTGCCCATCTCGAAGACGAAGCCGGTCACTTCGCCCTTCTCGTTGCGCACGAAAGTCATCTGCGCGTCCATCGCGCGCAGGAAGAACTTCGTCTCCGATTCGGGGAACGCTTCGGCCTTCATCCAACCGGGCGCCACGAGCATCAGCTTGTCGCCCTCTCGCACGACCGTGCAGGTCCTCGACCCCACAAGGTAATCCCCCACGTACGAGTCATAGATCGCCGGGGCGATCTTGGCGACGGCCCGCTCGCCCCGAGGCTTCTCTACGACGTAATCGACAAACCCCGCAAGCATCTCGTCGTTAGTCGTGTCGCCGAAGCGCACAGGTCGCGAGGCGTCGGGGTTATACTTATTGCGAGACGAGTTGTCGAAGTGAGCCGTCACCGCGATGCGCGTCCCTCTCGGTACGGCTAGCGGCTTCTTGAGCTTGTAGAGCATCTGCCAGTAGAAGTTGTAGCGCGGCACGTTGAGCAGAGTCTCGCGCCGCCCGTCCGCGTAGACGGCCTCGTACCTCATATCCTTCCCGCGCACGTGCATGTGAGGCATGAAGCTCACCACCTCTACATCCCTTTTGAAAGTGGTGCAGGCCGTCACCTCATGATTTTCGGCCCCGGCGGGGATGCGGAAGTAAAGATTCATGATGTCGAGCGAGACGACCATCTTTTCGACGGGCTTGCGGGCGAACAGGATGGCGACGCCCGAGCGGTCCTTTTCCGGCTTGCCGGTCTTCGAATAATGCATCTGGAAGATCAGATTCGACCCCTTGGGGATGAGCTTCGCCGTGCCTTCGGGCCACAGGTCCGCGTTACGCCCTGGGCCGTAGACCGTCAGCGCAAAACGGGCGTTGTTGCCCCCGCCTTCTCTCTTCGCGGCGCACGCATCATCGACGACCGGGACATCGTCGCGGACCCGGCGGTTGGTCCCCTGCGTGCGAAATATCGCGCTCTCACCTGAAGCCGCGCTCGCCTGGTCCGCGGTCATCATGTCGGGAGTTTGGACTAAGACTACGGCGTGATGAATAGCCCGCCTGTTGCCGGGCCGAAACTCTACGGCCTGGACCCACGTGTCTTCGGTAAACCCGGTCGGCACGGTGAACTCTAAGTTCTCATCTATGCCGGCCGCCTCGCCCTGCCATTCCTGCCGCATCGCGATCACGACGTCGGGCTTGCTTATCTCCCACAGCTCGGAGACCTGAGGCGCGGGCGGGAGGTCGCGCGGGTCGCCCTGCTTCGCCCCCTGGTCGACCCACGACGCGATCGTATCTATGTCGCGCTGAGAAAGGCTCGCGTCGTTAGAGAACTCGCCGTGACGCGGGTCGGCCGACCAGGGCGGCATCGCGCGAGTCACGACTTTCTCTTTTATCGATCTGGCCCACGGGCGCGCGTCCTTGTAGGAGAGCAGCGACATCGGCGCGGCGCTGTCAGGCCGGTGGCAACCGACGCAGTTCTTGAACAGGATCGGCGCAACGTCTTTAGTAAAGGTCACGCCCTTTCTCCCTTCGCTCGCGCTCGTCGGGCCAAGCAGCCAGGACGCCGAAGCGAGACAGACTGCCGCGAAACATAGAACCGGTCTTCTCATTGAAACTCCTTTCAACCTTTCAACGGCTTGCCCAGAGGCCAGTACCGCATAACGACTTTCCCGTATATCAAGTCCTTGCTGACGGCCCCGAACGTGCGGCTGTCGTTCGACGCATCCCGGTTATCGCCAAGCACGTAGTAATGATCCGCCTTTATAGTTTGCTCGGGCACTGTTCTCGGTCCCTGGTTCCTCTCCGGCGCTACGTAAGGCTCGTTTGTGAGGACGCCGTTGATGTATAGCTTACCTTCTCTATCGATCTTGATCGTCTCGCCGGGCAGGCCGACTATCCGCTTAACGAAGCTCTTAGTCGTATCCTGAGGGTAGTGGAAAACGACTATATCACCTCGCCTCAGCTCAGCGACGTCTTTACTGACGAAGACCCTGTCGCCGTCGTTGAGGGTCGGGCTCATCGCGGCCCCTTCTACTTTTACGGGCTGAGCGACAAATACAGCCAGCAGGAATGGCGCGACGAAGAAGAGCAAAGCGCAGGCGATCAGGACCGACGTGATGATAATTATGGTCCTGCGCCAGGGGGATCGGCCGGGTCGAGGCTTGGTATCAGGCTGCGCGCTTTCTTGTTCCATTCAAATCAAGCTCCGCGTCCCTAGAATACTGGCGCGCGCATGTCGCGAGACGCCGCAAACCCTCGGCGCTCGGCCAGTCTCTTGATGATGGCGGCGACACACTTGGTTATCCCCTCGCCAAATTGCTGCTGACGGAAGGGCTCATTCATTAATCGCCCGAGCTCAAGCGCTACGTCATTCGGCAGATCATTTTCGAGGCTTCTGCTAACTTCGATCCGCCATTGGTGGTCCTTGACCACGACGAGCAACAACAGCCCCCCGCTATCTTTCGGCCCGATCTTCCACCCGCGGGCTACGGCCAGCGAGTAGTCGTTAAGCGGCTGCCCTCCGGTTGTGTAGACCAGCGCAACTGCGAACTCGATGTTGGAGCGCTCTCTCAGCCGGGCGAGAGTCGTTTCGAGGCGATTCTTCGTGTCGCCGTCAAGGACGTTTGAGTAATCGTTCACAAAACCTGTCGGCGGTGGAAGAGGGCTCGCGTTAAGTTGATTAGCCTGAGGCGTCTCGCCATTCTGATTCGAGAGAGTCGCTCGACAGCCCGCCCACGTGATTACAAAGAGACAGATCAAAGCTACTTGAATAAAGATGCGCGCTCTGTTTTTCATAATCATTTTCCGGAGCGACTTTCGGCGAGTCGGTTCATCAGTCTGAGGGGTCGCCATACCCGGCTATACTATTCGCGCCAAACCATTGTTCCCTCGTTCGGCTTGCTCTATTTGAGGCTGCGGATTAACTCGGGGATCTCGTCGAAGTCGTCGAACCAGATCGGCCGCACGCCCATGACGAGGTAATTCACCGACTCCAGCGCGACATCTTCCGGCGAAGAGTCCATCAGCTTACTGCTCCCCGGCCACTTCAGCAGCGCGTAGTGATAGCGGCCCGGCAGGACGTTCGACGCATCTCGCAGCAGCGCGTTCATCGATTCATCCTGAAACGAGCAACCAACATAAAGCGCATGGTGGACCGGGTTGGCAAGCCATCTGGAAAAGACCTCGCCGACTATCCCGTGGCGACTGCTGCCGTATGTCGCCTCGTACTGCGATGTCGAGAAGACGAATCGCACCTCGGTGATAAGAAAGAGGCGGCGCGGCGTGTAGCCGTGCAGGTGGTAGATTCCTTGATGCAGGCTGCGCTGGCCCGCCTTGAGCGCGCGTTCGTTAGGGTCGCCTGCCATCTCAGCCCCTCGCATCGCATACGCCGCGCGGGCGAGCCCCTTCTGGTCGACCGCCTCGCCCATAAGGTCGTCGAAGTTGTAAGTGATTATCGAGTCCCAACCGGAGAACCACCCGCCGCGATCGATAACCTGGATCGGGTCGGCCAGCTCCGCGATCGCCTCGTGAATCGCCGAGGGCTTGCGGTCGCCCTCGTATAGAATCAGCGTCAGGTCTGTGAAGAGGTGCTGGCCGAGGAAGTCGTAGCAGAGCTGCGCGCCCTGCATCAGGGTTTCCGTGTCCGCATCGCCCGAGGCGATCTTTTCAAGTATCGCGCGGGCGCGCTGGTCATCCTCCGGCGTCAGACGTTTTGTGTCCGTCACGACGCGCGTGAGCTCCATGTGATCCGGAGTACTCTCGGCCGTGGGACGCATCTCAGAGATCTCCTGGCCGCGCTCGGTCACAAGCACCAGCAGTTGCCGCACCAGCTCGGCCCACGAAGGCCCGCCGGCCGCCATCGTGGCGCCCGCGCCGATCACAATCGAAAGACACGCCGCGCGTCGCATCCATCGCATCAGCCCAAGATCGAGCTCCCGCTGCGATGGCCCTATAGCCTTGCGGAACCGCTCGAAATTAGCCGACAGCCATTCGGCCTTGAATCGCATTTCATCAAGCTGGCGCTCCAGGTCGATCTGCAAATTAAACTTACTCGCCATCTCCTGGGCCATCAGCGCGCTGCGGTACATGCCGTTTATCTGAGTCTCTATCTCAAACGCGGCGGCCCCTATGTCGTCGTCCTCGACCAGGCGGGCGAAGTCGTCAGGGTCCCACCGCTGCGCGGCGAAGAAGGCGTTCCAGTTAGAACTCTTTTTTGAAGGGCCTACGTCCATAAGTCGTAATCACTCCTACTTAATCATAAGCTCCAACAGGTCTTCGCGGACCGCAAACCCATGACGCTCGTACAGGGGGCGGCTCCGCTCGGTCGGCCACAGTATCACCGCTTCCACTTCTTGAGCCTTAGCCCAGCCCAGCGCGGCCTCCAACAGCTTCGACCCAACGCCCCCGCCGCGCTGCTCTTCACGAACATAGAAGTTGGTTATATAAGCATGGAACTCCGGCTCAATTATCGGATTGGGTATCTTCTCGATGATCTGCATCCAGAGGTGGCCTACTATTACGCGGTCCTGTTCGGCCACCCAACACAACCAACGGCTCTGCTGGTCGAGCCGCTCTCGCATCCAGAGAGAGCAGCGCGCGACAAAGCCCTCTTCGTCCTCGCAAGGCTCGCCGAGACTCGCCCGGAACGAATACCTCGACCGAGCTAGAGCCGAGGCGTCAGACGACGTTGCCAGCCGTATGGTCAAATCGTCAGGCATATCTATTCCGGCCGCGCGCCCAGCTCTTCCATCGCCCTGGTATAACCCTGATAAACCTCTTCTTCCCGGCAGGCGAGTATTACCTTCTCTATCGAATCGTTGTTCTTCAAGAAAGTGAGAGTCTCGTTAACCGCTATCCTCGCCGCTTTCTCCACCGGGTAGCCAAATATGCCGCAGCTTATCGCCGGGAACGCTATTGTCTTTATCCCTCGCTCGACGGCCAGTCGCAAGCTGTTGCGGTAACAGTCCGCCAGTAGCTCCGGCTCGCCATGACCGCCGCCCCTCCAAACCGGCCCGACCGTGTGTATGACCCATTTCGCGGGCAGGTTGTAGCCGCCTGTTATCTTAGCCTGCCCGGTTTCGCAGCCGCCGAGCAGGCGACATTCGGCGAGCAGATCAGGCCCGGCCGCCCTGTGGATCGCGCCGTCAACTCCGCCGCCGCCCAACAGCGAGCTGTTTGCGGCGTTGACTATCGCGTCCGTCTCCAACTTCGTAATGTCTGCTCTTATGATTTCGATTCTGTTCATCCCGATCTAAAGACTCTTACCTTGCGGCGGTGCGTTCGGTTGTCAATCCGGGTATGTAGAGGCCCGCGACGCCGAATGCGATACCCCTCGGATTTGCGTTGTCGCCATTCGTCAGCACGACGACCGTCAGCTTATCGTCGACGAACCGCGCGAATTGCGCTCGAAAGCCAGGAAGCGAACCGCCGTGATTCACTACGTTGTGGCCTCCCGCCTTGCTCAGCTCCCAACCGAAGCCGTAAGGGTGCGTCGCGCCGCTGTTAAGCTTGAGCGGCGCCCACATCTGGCTGAGCGTCGACTGCTTGAGAACCTTGTCTGTGTAGAGCGCCGCATCCCACTTCGCCAGGTCGAGGACGGTCGACAGAAACGCCCCGCTCGGGCGCAGCGCGAAGTAGATGCTGGCGTTTTCGTATTTGCCGGCTTTCCAGAAATACCCGTTGGCGCGATTAGGGACGAGCGCCGTCATGTTAGTGGTGCGCGTGGCGTTCATTTCCAGCGGCATAAAGAGGCGCTCGCCCAGGTAATCCTCCCACGCCTTGCCGCTGACTTTGCGAATGATCTCGGCCAGCGAGAAGTAACCTACGTTGCAATACTCATACTTCTCGCCCGGCGCGAAGCGGAGCGGCAGCGGGTAGGCGGTCTTTATCACGTCGGCGTCGTTTTGGACCTTGTACGGGTCGAACCCCGGCGCCTCGCGGATGATCCCCGACGTGTGCGTCAGCAGGTGGCGGACGGTGATATCCTTCCATGTGTCGGGTGTGCCTTCGAGAAACTTGCTGATCTTATCGTCGAGGCTGATCTTGTTCTCCTGGACGAGGAGCATGATCCCGGATGCGATAAACTGTTTGCTGACCGAGCCGATCTTGTAGACCGTCTCGGCCTTGGCCGGGACGTTGAGCTCGACATTCGCCAGGCCATAGCCCTCAACCTTAATGATCTTCCCGTCCTTGATGACGGCCAGCGAAAGACCTGGGATGTGCTGCTTCTCCATCTCACCTTTGACGTAGTCGTCAACTTTGTCCGCCCGCACGGCGACGCTCGCGGCGAGCAACATAACAAGCGCAAAAAGAGGGGTCCGTCTGCTATACATAATCTTCCTCCGTTACGGATTATTCCTTCCGTCTTTACATCTTTTCTCCCCGGCTTTGCAAGCCTCGCGGGATTCAATCAATACCGATCAGGCGTCAGACCGGTGAAGCTCGACTTCGCCTTCGATCTCGACGGGGATGTTGAACGGGAGTTCGGCCATCCCGATGGCGCTCCTGGCGTGTGAGCCGACCTCGCGGCCGAAGACCTCTATGATAAGGTCCGTGAAGCCATTGATGACGGCGGGCTGGTTCCTGAAGCCCGGCGCAGAGTTGACCATCCCGAAGATGCGTGTCCAGGCCAGTATGCGATCAAGGCTCCCGAGCTCACGCTGTAGGCTGCCGAGTATGGCCAACCCTGTAAGTCGAGCCGCAAGGTAAGCCTGCTCCTGCGTAACGTCGTGGCCGACCTTCCCTAGCGGATGGGCGAGCGACCCATCCTGGTTGGTCGGCCCGTGCCCTGAAAATAGCGCCCTCGCGCCTACGACGCGGACCCAGGGGAAGGGCAGTATGACCCCTGCCGGCAGTTGCAGCGGCTCCGGCAGCACCAGCCCCAGCTCTTGAAGTCTCTGCTCGATCTTAGGCATCAGATTACCTCCGTTGATTGTTACCTCGCCCAGGCAGTCAACCCGCCGTCGACTATCATCGAGTGTCCCGTCACGTATGAGGCCGCGTCCGAGCAGAGCCACAACACCGCTTCGGCCGCCTCCTCGGGCTGCCCGATCCTGCCGAGCGGTATCGCCCCGGCTATCTGCCCCTCGGCCGCCTTCGCCGCCTCCGCGTCGCCACATGAGACTCGGTCGAAGACGCGCTCTAACATAGGCGTGCGGAACCCGCCCGCCACCAGCGCGTTGATCCGCACCCCGCGCTGCGCATACTCCTGCGCGGCCGATTTAGTCAGGGCGAGCACGCCCGCCTTCGTCGTCGCATACAACGACCCGTGGGCCACTCCTCCCAGCCCGTTGATCGAAGACGTGTTGACGATGGCGCCGCCTGCCGGCTTCTGCCGGAGCATCTGCTTTAGCTCATGCTTCATGCATAGCCATACGCCCTTCAGATTTGTGGTGATGATCTCGTCGAACTCCTCCTCCGTGAAGGCCGCCATGAGCTTCATATTGCCTTCGGTAGCCGCGTTATTGAATGCGCAGTCGATACGGCCGTATGCCTTAACCGTTTCGGCGATCAATCGCTCCACGTCTTGAGGCTTCGACATGTCCGCGCGGACGAAGAGCGATTCCGCGCCGGCCCTTGTGATTTCGTGCGCCACCTCTTCACCCTGCGCGACCCTGCGGCCGGCGATTACGACCTTTGCGCTTTCTCTGGCGAAGGCGAGCGCGGCGGCTCGCCCGATCCCCGAGTTGCCTCCGGTGATTAGCGCGACCCTTCCTTCGAATATTCTCATTCCACAGCTCCGGTTATACGACCTGCATAGGTTCATTTGCCATCAAACAGGTATAAGTCTACTACCTTGCGCGCCAGCTTGTGCGCGTGACGCGCGTCGGGCTCGTTCCGGTTTACGAGAACGATGACCGTAAATCTCTGGTCAGGGAAGCGCTCGATGGCCGTCCTGAACCCCGTGGTGCTGCCGTAATGCCAGACCGTCTTCGACCCGCGATAAGTTTCGATGAACCAGCCGAAGCCTCACCCCATCGCTTCCGATACAAGCATCTAAGACCGAGTCGTGCGCTCCGGTCGGACCGTTTGTTAGCCGGCCTGTCGAAGTACACTTTCAATGTAGCCGATGGCTTGCATAAACCTGAAGAACAGCTTGCAATTATGCGACGATAGAACATCAGAGATGTCCGGGTTCAAGAAATCATTTCTATTCTTGGTAACGAAAAGCTTTTCTTCTGTCAGGTCTAGTGACTGTAGGTGACTAACGACTGATGCGAATACAATCGCGTCCTGTATCCCGAGTGCAAACTGCCCTTGGTAGCCAATGGAAATTCGAAGCACATCGTTATCCAGCGGAATCATTCTCGACAGGTTTGTGAGCCGAAGGACCACAGCATCAAGCCGAGCCTTCTCATCGCTAGCGCTTTCGGAAAGAATTGCGGTCAACTCTCGTGACGTATCATCAATATTGGTGTAAGGCGATGACCGTGAGAGTTCTTTAATCTCAACTGCCAGCCGATCATGAAGCGCCTTCCGGTCTCTTGATCGGCGAATCATCCGCTCATAAGGCTCTCCTCCCGAGAATGCAGGAATTACAAGCTGAATCTCTCCAGATTCTGCAAGGTTAGCAATTCTCTCAGCCTGCTCACATTCTTCCTGAAGAAACGCCAATTCTAAGACGAAGTTTGTCTCGACGTAAACAATCATAGGTGGGGTTGAGCGCTCACTTCAGCCTTGCTTATTGCATCGAGGAGTCCTGATTCAACCAAAAAGCGATACGAATCTGAGCCAACGGGCGGCCGCTTCGACGAGAATGTTGCATCCCTTAGCCATGAGGTGAGTGCAAGCTGAAGGCCTTCTTCACCAATGTACTTCGGCTCTTCTCCCAAACGAGTTAGGTACTTCAGAAGTAGATTAACGGTTCTAACAGTATAATCCGGAGGAACAACTTCTGAACTATCGCCATCTCTCCATAAATACAAAAAATCAGGCAGCGCTAGGAGGAAAAATCTGCTCTTCGGCAATACATGGTTGGCAATTAGATTGTGACGAAACTTCGCAGCCCACTCAGGGGAACTCTGATTGCGAGCCTTTACTTCCACGATAAGCTTAATATCGTTGTCGGGCGACCGTACTAGAATGTCGGCTCCGTCATCTAAGTATTGCTGCATGCTTCCTCCATAAGGATTCTGCGAGAAGTATAGTCCCATCCGCGGCTCAGGTGCTAGTTAGGGCTGACGTAGAATTCAGGCCACCTAACAGCCCTCTACCGCCGCCACTCGTCTATCAGCGACGCGACGAGCGCCGTCCAGCCCGTCTGGTGCGACGCGCCTACGCCCGCGCCGTTGTCGCCATGAAAGTACTCGTAAAAGAGGATGTAATCTCGCCAGTGCGGGTCGTCTTGAAACTTCTTCGCCCCGCCGTATACCGCGCGCTTGCCTTCGGCGTCCCTCACGAATATGCCGATCAGCCGGTTGGCTATCTCCTCGCCCATCTCCGCCAGCGTCACCTCGCGGCCGGACCCGTCGGGCAACTGGACGCTGAACTTCGGCCCGTAAGCCTTACCCAGCTTTCTCAAAGACTCGATTATCAGGAAAGAGGTCGGGAACCATATCGGCCCGCGCCAGTTCGAGTTGCCGCCTTTCAGCTTGCTGTCTGTCTCGGCCGGCTCGTAGCGCACCTCGTTGTTGCCGAAGACGTATGGGTGCTCTTCGTGGAATTTCGACAGGCTGCGTATCCCGTAATCCGACAGGAACTCGGCGGGGTCGAATAGCCTGTTGAGCACCCCGCGCATCTGCTCTTCGTCGACTATCGCCAGGACGTAGACCTTTATCCCCTCGTGCTCGACCAGGTGGACGCACCGCTGCACTATGTCCTGGCGGTTCCGCACGAACCAGTCGACGTTCGAGCGGAACACCTCGAAAGGCTCTATCCACTCAAGCTCCAGCCGCTCGATGGCGTAAAGCGGGATGATGCCCACCAGCGAGCGGACGCGGAACTTGTGGAACTCTCCGTTGGGGTAGCGCAGCACGTCGTAAAAGAACCCGTCCTTCTCGTCCCACAGCGAGTAGTCGCGCCCGCCCCTGTGCTTCATCGCCGCGCCGACGTAGACGTAGTGCTCGAAGAACTTCGTCGCGAGGTTCTCGTAAACCCTGTTCTCTTTCGCTAGCTCAAGCGCTATGCGCATCAGGTTCTGGCAGAACATCCCCATCCATCCCGTGGCGTCCGACTGCTCAAGGATCACGCCGCCGGGCAGCCGCTCGCTGCGGTCTATGACGGTGATGTTGTCGAGGCCGAGAAAGCCGCCCTCGAAAATGTTATTCCCCTCGCCGTCGACTTTGTTTATCCACCACGCGAAGTTTATCAGCAGCTTGTGAAAACACTTTTCGAGCCAGTCGCGGTCGGCCTTGCCGTTTCGTATGCGGTCCATGTTGTAGACGCGCCAGCAGGCCCACGCGTGCACGGGCGGGTTCAGGTCCGAAAACTCCCACTCGTAAGCAGGTATCTGCCCGTTCGGGTGCTGGAACTGCTCGAACAGCATCAGCCACAACTGCTCTTTGGCAAACTCCGCGTCGATCAACGTGAGCGCTACGGCGTGGAATGCCAGGTCCCACGCCGCGAACCACGGGTACTCCCACTTGTCGGGCATCGAGAGCACCCGCATGGAGTTCAGATGGCGCCAGTGGCGGTTGCGTCCCGCCTCCCTCGCCTCGGGCGGCGGGGCGTTGGGCCTGTCTCCTTCCAGCCACACGTCGACGTCAAAAAGATAACTCTGCTTCGTCCACAACAGCCCCGCGAAGGCCTGGCGCTGGACGCGGCGCTCGTCTTCCGAAGCGTTCGGGGGTTGGACCGTGGCGTAAAACTCGTCGGCCTCGCGCCTACGTTCGTCGATGATCTTATCCACGTCTTCGAGCGGCGCGCTCAAGGGGTCGGGCGACAGCCGCAGCCTTATCACACGCGACTCGCCCGGCGCGATCACGCCTTCAAAATCGAAGCAGGATTTCGTGCCGACCATCGCCGGGTTCACCGCGGGCTCGCCGTTTATTATCGCCCGGTGAAAAGCGTCTTTGACGTAAGGCTTGCGATTCGACGCGCCCCAGCCGAACCGCACCATGTTCGTCTCGTTGTATGTGAACATCGGCCGCCCGCCCGATTCCGCGTAAAGGTATCGAGGCCCGAGGCGGTACTTGATCGACAGCCCCCTGAGCATCTCCGTCATCGTGTCGTCGGCTATGAGACTTGAATACCCTTCGCCCTCGGGGCCGATCTTTATCTCAGGCTCCAGCCCAGGAGGGTCGGTCCACGACCAGATGTTGCGGAACCACAGGTGCGGGATTATGTGAAGCGGCGCGGGGTCCGGGCCGCGGTTGAAGGCTTCAATGCGAACGCATATGTCGTTGTGCGTGCTCTTCGCGTATTCGACGAAGATGTCGAAATAACGGTCATCGTCAAAGACCCCCGTGTCTAAAAGCTCGAACTCGAACCCGCGCCCGCCGCGCCTCTGGTTCTCGTCAATCAGGCGCTGGTAAGGGAACTCCGATTGCGGGTATTTATAAAGATACTTCATGTAACTGTGCGTGGGCGTCGAGTCGAGGTAGAAGTAATACTCTTTCACGTCCTCGCCGTGATTGCCCTCGGTCGGGACGACGCCGAAGAGCCGCTCTTTAAGAATAGGGTCGCGCTTGTTCCAGAAGGCCAGCGCGAATACCATAAGCTGGTAGCGGTCGCAGATCGCCGCCAGCCCGTCTTCGCCCCATCGGTAAGCGCGACTGCGCGCCTGGTCGTGCGTGAAGAAGTCCCACGCATCGCCTCGTGGGGAATAGTCTTCGCGCACGGTCCCCCATGCGCGCTCGCTCACATACGGACCCCAGCGCCGCCAGGGCGGTATGCCTTCGCCCTTCTGATGTAATCGCTCGTGCTCTTTGGTCGGAAAAGATTCGCGGGCATCAGCTTTTTTCTTCATCTATCCTCGACGGTCGATTTATCTGAGAAGCTCACTGGCGGGAGGAATATAGATTAAGGCGAAGCCGATGGCAAGCGAGCCGCGCGCTCAACATCTGCGTGTATCCACTGATCGTTGTGGCTCTTTAAGCTCGACTTTATCCAACCACGCGGCATAGCAGACCGCGTCTGTTAAGCGCTCTAACAACGAGCGCGGTATTTTTATCATCTCGGACCCTGAATCAGATATTGAGAAATAGCTTTGACTCCACAATTGCCTCCGCAACAAGGCTATTGCGTCAGAAAACGTCGGCTCCGTCTTAGCGTACCAAGCAGCCGTACGAATGACTCTTCTTTCGGCCTTCATCAATGCTCCGCTTGTCAAAGTGACTTTCGAGTAGAGCGCCATCAAGTCCGGCGTAGTTCGCGCTATAGCAAGGTCATTCCACTGCCGCTGCGTCTCAACCCCGAGATGAGCGCGGGCTTCTTGAAAGGTCACTTCCATCGCCCCTCTTCGCACAAACCACGTCAGTATTTGCTGCGGCGTGTGATCGCGGTTGGTCGAAAGCAATGCTTGAGGCTCGAACTCGCCTTGCGGATCGCGAATCAGCACCCGGCGAATCGAGACCGGCGGCAACCTCTCGTGGCTTTTTCCCATCACGCGCAAGGCAGCCGTGACGGTGCGTTTACCGGGTGCGAGGACGGCGCCGGCCAAAAGGAGTTTGGCGTGTTGGAAAACAGGGTTGGAAAACAGCGGGGCGAAACATACTAATGATGTTCAACAACTGGACAGGCAGTGTGAGCATACAAGAAGACCTCTTTTGGCGAAGTGGTCAAAAGCTTACACGGCCTGTCGTTTACTTTTCAAAGATCGAAAATGGATAAAGTCGAGCTAAGTAATGCGTGTTGCCGAGTATTCTACAAGCGCCTTCGGGCGCTTTTGCATTATGTTCCTGATTACCGACCTGCTATACTCAACTTGCTTTGTGAGAGATTCAGCCCGATGAATTAGGCAATCTGCCTTCGTGATTGTTATTGAGCCGGGTTAGTACCGTGACTAATAGCGGACTCAACAACAGGAGGCCAGAATGCTAGGCAAATCGATTATTGAGGATTCTCAAGAACTCGCCCGGACCTCTAAGCAACTCGTAACAGACAGCAATGAGCTTCTTACCCATAGCCGTCAAATCAGAAGAGATTCTATTGAGCTTCGCGACAAGGTACACCAGATAAGGCATCTCCGAGAAGTCTTATACGCGGACGCGGAGAAGTAGCACCGCCGGCTAACGACTGCGGTTTATAAGGCTCGCCACGAACCCCGCGCCGAAGCCGTTGTCGATGTTGACCACCGTCACGTTAGAGGCGCACGAGTTGAGCATGCCTAACAGCGCCGCCACGCCGCCGAAAGAGGCTCCGTAGCCTATGCTGGTAGGCACGGCTATCACCGGCGCCGAAACGAGCCCGCCGACTACCGACGGGAGCGCGCCCTCCATCCCCGCGACCACGATGATGACCCTCGCCGATTCGAAATCCTTGCGCGCGCCGAACAAACGGTGAATCCCTGCGACCCCTACGTCGTAGACGCGGCTGACCCTATTGCCCATGGCCGTTGCGGTGATCGCGGCCTCTTCGGCCACGGGTATGTCGGACGTGCCCGCCGATATGATCGCTATCGTGCCCGCGCCGCGCTCCGTCCGGTCGCGGATGACTGAGATCATGCGGGCTTCCGCATGAAACTCCGCGTCCGGCGCTATCAGCGCGACCTCTCGAAAGACCTCTTCCGAGGTCCGCGAGATCAAGAGGTTCGAGCTTTCGGTCAGTATCCGCCCGGCTATCTCGACTACCTGACGCAGGGTCTTCCCCTGGCCGAGGATGACTTCGGGAAATCCCATTCGCAGGTCGCGGTGATGATCGACGCGCGCGAACTCCAGGTCTTCGTAAGGGAGCCGGGCGAGACGGTCTGCCGCCTCGTCCACGCTTATCCGCCCCGAGCGTGTCTGTTCAAGCAGTTGTTTTATCTGATCTCTGTTCACCGCGACAATTCTAACATAGCGCGCGAACCGCTCACCCGTTCGCGTGAGCGGGCGCGCGACCGGCCGCCGATATTGTTGACACGCGTTGTAAACTCGAAGTGTGAGATCGATTGCCCCCGCCCGATCAATCTGCTAATCGCCTCCCCGATAATTGCCATGAAGAGATTATTGATCGCCCTACTGTTGACCGTCGCAGGTATCGGGCAGCGACGAGCACATAGACATAAACAGCGTTGAAAACGTTACGGTCGAAGACAACATCTTCTTCAACGATTTCGCGGGGAGCGGCCGCGCGGTCGGCAGCGACACGAGCAGCTTCATAGTGATAAAAGACAGCAACCTGATAGGCATAGGCCGCAGCACTGTGACATACGGCGTGGAGAATAATACGACGGGCCGCGAGCGAAAAGGCGCCCTCACGGTGGCCGGGAAGACTGTCACCATCAAGCAGATGCGGTAATGAGCAAAGTTGTAGGGGCGGGGCTTGTCCCCGCCCGGCGGCGCGAAAGCGCCGGACCGTCATCGTGCTGCGCACGATCCGGGCAGCCACAAGGGCTGCCCCTACAGGTGCTTTGATAGAGCACCGGCGGCGGATGGAGAGTTTCTTGACAACGAATCGGATGCGCGAGTAGACTCAAGGCAATCAAGGTTCAGTGACAAGGGCGAGCGCAGATTCGTTACCCGAGGAGCACAGGTCGCCCGTTCATTCAAGATTCAATTTCTAAAGCCCGCCCGCCGGGCAGGAGGGCAAACCATGAAGACTCTCGGCTCGATAGTGAAGGACAGCAGGGAGCTTTACACCGTCTCGGCCGACGACACGGCTCATGACGCGGCCGTCTACATGACCGACCGCAACATAGGCGCGGTGACTGTAGTCGACGGCGAACGCGTGGTGGGACTCTTTTCTGAGCGTGACCTGATGAAGCGCATAGTGGCGCAGGGGCGCGACCCGAGGGCGGTGCGCGTAGGCGAAGTGATGTCTACGGAGCTGACCACGGGCAGCCCCGACGAGACTTACGAGCAGGCCTTGAGCAAGATGAATAGCGCCAGGTGCCGTCACCTGCCTATACTGGAGAACAACAAGCTGCTCGGGCTGATCTCGCTCAGGGACTTGTTGGTCGTCGACGCGGACGAGAAGGCCGAAGAGATACGCATGCTCAACACGTATATCCATTACGTCCCGCCCGACTTCGCAAGCGGCTCATGACACGGGGGTGTTGATATCGTCCATCCGCTGATCGCCAGACCCTCTCCGCCCGGCCGCTCGGCAAGCCTTCCGCCATGCCGGCGTCACACGAGCTTATATTCTGACATACCGCCTTAAACAACCGCGCCCTCCTCTGCCGCAACGCCATCAAAGATGCTATATTTCATCTTCCAGTAAAACCCGCTATGCAGATCGTTGTCCTGAAAGAAACAGACCCCGCGGAGACGCGCGTAGCCTTGATGCCCGACGCCGTCCGTAAGCTCGCCGCCCAGAGCGTCGGCGTCTCCGTCGAAAGCGGCGCGGGCGCGCAGTCCGGCGCAAGCGACGAGGATTACAAAGACGCGGGCGCGGCGGTCTTTGAACGAAGAGCGGGCGCGCTCGACGCGGCCGACGTTCTGGTCGCGATCAACCGCCCCCCGGTCGAGGACCTGCTTCGCCTCAAGGGCGGGGCCGTGCTGATAGGCTTGCTCCGCCCGCTTGACGACCCGGCGGGGCTTGAGCCCATAGCCGCGCGCGGGCTTACGGCCTTCGCGATGGAGATGATCCCGCGCACTACGCGCGCGCAGGCGATGGACGTGCTCTCTTCGATGGCCACCATCGTAGGCTACAAAGCCGTGCTGATGGCGGCCGAACGCCTCCCTCGACTCTTCCCCATGCTGACGACCGCGGCGGGGACTGTACCGCCCGCGCGCGCGCTGGTGCTGGGCGCGGGAGTCGCGGGCCTCCAGGCGATCGCCACCGCGCGCCGCCTCGGAGCGGTGGTCGAAGGCTTCGACATACGCGCGGCGGCGGGCGAGGCCGTCCGCTCGCTCGGCGCGACTTTCCTTGAAGTCGACCTCACGGGGCTTGAGACGGAAGACGCGGGCGGGTACGCAAGGGAGCTTACGGAAGAGGCTATGGAGCGCAGCCGCGCGCTGATTGCAAAACAGGCCCGCGCGACCGACGTCATCATCACTTCGGCGCAGGTCCCTGGACGGCCCGCGCCGCTGCTGGTCACAGACGAGGCGGTGGCGGCGATGAAGCGCGGGTCCGTCATAGTCGACCTCGCGGCGGCATCGGGCGGGAACTGCGCCGCGTCGAGCGCGGGCGACATCATTGAAAGAGACGGCGTGACGGTGATGGCTCCGTTGAACCTGGCGGCGACCGTCCCAGTCCACGCCAGCCAGTTGTACTCGCGAAACGTCACGGCGTTCTTGAGCCTGTTGGTAAAGGACGGAAACCTGACTCTCGATTTTGAAGACGACATCGTAGGGCCGGCTTCGGTCTTGCGCGAGGGCCGCGCCACTCACCCGCGAGTGGCCGAGGCGCTCGCGGGCAGGAGTCAGTAGCAGGAGGAATCTTTTTTGTGAGCTCTGAATCATTCATCGCGGCGCTCTACATCTTCGCGCTCGCGGCTTTTCTCGGCTATCAAGTCATCTCTCGCGTCCCGCCGCTGCTGCACACGCCGCTGATGAGCGCGACGAACGCCATCTCGGGCATCTCGCTGGTCGGGTCACTGGTCACGGCGGGCGCGAACTATAACCGCGTCAGCACGATCCTGGGCGTCATAGCCGTGACGGCCGCCACGATAAACGTCGTCGGCGGATTTATGATTACTGACCGCATGCTCAAGATGTTTAAGGAAAGAATCTCTAAGAAAGAGACAAAGGAGCAACCCCGACCCTGATGAATTATTTCATCGAGCTTACTTATCTGGCGGCTTCAATACTATTCGTATTCGGTCTGAAGGGGATGAGCCATCCCAACTCGGCGCGGCGCGGGATGATAATGGCCGAGGCCGGCATGCTGATGGCGATCGTCGGCACGCTCGTCCACCGCGAGATCGTGACCTACGAGTGGATAATCGCGGGGCTGATCATCGGGTCGTTGATAGGCGCGGCGATGTCTATATGGATGCCTATGACGGCCATGCCGCAGCGGACGGCGCTGTCGCACGCGTTCGGCGCGCTCGCCGCCTCGCTCGTAGGGATCAGCGAGTACTACCGCCACGGCGGGGAGCTCGGCGCGTTTAAGATGACCGCCTTGGGGTTTGAAGTCCTGTTCGGCGGCATCACCGTCACCGGAAGCCTGATGGCCTTCGTAAAGCTGCAAGACCTGATACGCGGCACGCCGATCACCTACAAGGGGCAGAACATCTTTAACATAACGCTCTTCCTGTTGACCGTAGGGATATTCATCTACCTCATATTCGTGCCGACGGCGGGCGCGCTTTTTTACGTGATGGCGGGGCTGGCCTTTGTCTTCGGCGTCCTGCTCGTGCTGCCGATAGGGGCGGCCGACATGCCCGTCGTGATGTCTTTGATGAATTCATACGCGGGGCTCGCGGCGGCGGCGACGGGTTTTGCCATCTCGAATAACGTCTTGATCATCGCCGGCACGCTTGACGGCTTTTCAGGCTTCATCCTGTCGATACTGATGTGCAGGGCGATGAACAGGTCTATAACCAACGTGCTGTTCGGCGCGTTCGGCTCGGAGTCCGCGGCGCAGGCGACCGAAGCTCAAGGCGTGATGCGCGAAGTCACGGCCGACGACGTAGCGGTCCAGCTCGCCTACGCACGGCAGGTAGTCTTCGTGCCCGGCTACGGCATGGCGACGGCGCAGGCGCAGCACATAGTCCGCGAGCTTGCCGACCTGCTCGAAGCCAGGGGCGTGAGCGTGAAGTACGCGATCCACCCGGTCGCTGGCCGAATGCCAGGGCATATGAACGTGCTTCTGGCCGAATCGAACGTGCCTTATTCGTTGTTGTACGAGCTTGAGCAGATAAACCCGGAGTTCCCATCTACGGATGTCGCGGTAGTGATAGGCGCCAACGACGTGGTGAACCCCGACGCGCGCGACAACCCGAAGAGCCCTATAGCGGGGATGCCGATACTTGAAGTGGACCGCGCGCACTCCGTCATAGTCTTGAAGCGCGGGAAGGGGAAAGGCTTTGCAGGGATCGAGAACCCGCTGTTTTTCAAGCCGAACACGGGGATGCTTTATGGCGACGCGAAAGCCTCGTTGGCGAAGCTGGCGCAGGCCGTCCAGCATGTTTAACCTGCCTGACGCAGATCGACCTTGTCGTAAATCTCGCTCACGGCCAGCTTGCATCCAATCGAGGTCAGCTCAATAGAATCTTCTACTCGATTTGTCTCGGAAAGTATCCAGGTATTGTCAGGCTGTCTGTTGTAGTGCTCGACGTGGTGTTTATCCTGTGCAATCAGCACGTACTCTACGAATGTTTTTATAGCGCGGTATTGTTCAAACTTTTCACCCCGGTCGTAGTCCTTCGTTGACTTAAAAAGCACTTCAACTATGAGTGTAGGGTTTGTCAATGTGTCGCTGTGAGTGTCCGAAAAATCTGGAGTGCCGCATACAACGACTACGTCGGGGTATGTGTATAAGCCGGTCGGGCTGACTCTGACGCGTAAGTCCGTAGAATAGACGGTACAGGGGCGAGTTTTTAGTTGGGAGCGGAACTCGGAAACAACATTAGTCACGATCAAGACATGGTTAGGGCTGGCTCCGCCCATAGCGAATATCTGACCGTTGAAGTACTCGCTCTTATAATCGGCGGAGCGTTCGATCTCCAAATATTCTTCTGGGGTGAAGTAGGACTCAGGTTGTAAAGACATGGCTATTTCTCCACACCATTTTCATAACGCGACTAATCTATCATGATAGTAATGGTTTCTCCCATTAAGGACGCCCCTCGAATATCTCGTCTTCGTAGAAGAATGCCGGGCCGCATACTACGAGCAGTCTTATCGGCTCCGCGCCGGTGTTTTCCAGCGTGTGGCGGTGGCCGCGCGGGACGTAAACGGCATCGCCCTCCGCGACTTCGCTCGTCTCTTCGCCGACCGTCATTCGGCCGCGCCCTGAAAGGATGTAATAGATCTCTTCAAGCTCGCGGTGGTGGTGCGGCGCGACGGCCGCGCCGGGCGGGAGCACCTCTTCGGCAAGGCTGCATTGAGTTATCTCGGAAGTCGTGCGGTCTATCAAGGGGCGCAGCTCGGACCCGTGCGGGGTGTTGAGCGCGCGCGCGCGGTTGCGGTTTACGATTATCATAGGCTTTTTCGGGAACCAATCGGAAAACTCAAAGTTGAATTCATAAGGCTGTAATTATACTTCTTTTAGCTTGATATTGCGGCCAGGAAAGAATTAAGATGGCCGGCAAGGCGCACGCCCTCCCAGGCGCGTGATATAATGAAGATTTAGAGGTTGAATCGGTGATATCGAATCGAAGATTTGCGTCTCTCGTCATATGCTTGCTGGTGCTCAGCCTCGCCGTGGTGCAGGGCAGCAGCAACCGCGCCAAGCTGGGCCGCACTCGCAGCGTGTCGTTGCCTTCCTACGCCATACTCGACGAGAACGCGCAGCCTGTGATCGCTTCCAGCGGCAAGGTGGGGTTCGTCTCCTCGGTCACGGGCGGGACGCTCATCTCCTTTAGCGTTACGTCGGGCAAGGTCATCTCGACGCTCGTGGTAGGCGAAACCGCAGGCCCGATCTCGATGGTCGAAGTGTCGGGGCGACGCCTCGTGGCCGTGCCCGCGCTCAACGACGCCTCGCGCGACGTTGCGCCCACCGTCAGCATCGTCGACGTTACGAGCGCACGCCGGCTCGAATTGAAATCCCTGCTCGTCCTGCCCGCCGACGCTCAGATCACTACCTCCACGCGGGCGGTGCTCACGCGGGATGGCCGTTTCTGCCTGATAGCCTCTAGCTTCAGCGAGCCGCATCTCTTTTCATTCGACGTAGAGACCGGACAGCTCGCGTCTCAGATCTCGCTGGTCGGCCGCCCGTCCGAACTTGCGTTTCACGACGAGGGCGGCAAGCGCCGTCTGGCCATCAGCAGCGCCGTAGCCAATAGCGTTTCTATAATCGATGTAGACGCCGAAGGGCGGCTAACCCTCGCGTCGAGCTTCACGCCGGCGGGCGCGCGCCTGGACGAGGCTAACAACCCCGCCTTCAGCGCCGACGGCAGCACGCTCTACATAGCCGCTTCGGAAGGCGATCAGCTTTTCGCGGTTGACGCCGACAGCGGCGCTCAGACGGCGAGCCTGGCCGTCAAATCTCCGCAGCGGGTGACGGTCGCGCGCAACGCGGACGGCGACATTATAGGCGTGACTCGCGTGCGCCGCCCTTCGACCGAAGACGCGGGAGGAGTGACGATCGTCCGCGGTGAAAAGAGTCGCCTCACGACGCAAGCCGACTTCACCCCGCCCGATGGCATAGTTTTTTCGCGCGCTAACAACGTCGTCTTCGACAAAGAAGGCGCGGTCGCTTTCGTCGGCTCTACGACGGGAGTGCTGTTCGCCTTCAGCGCCGAGACGGGCGAGCTTGAGGCGCACCAGATCATAGGGAGCGAGCTTCGCAGAATCGCTTTGAGCGAGCGTGCGCAGGCGGTCGTCGCCGTGCGATCGACGCCGGGCAGCGATGAAGTGGTCATCATAGGGTTCGAACAGGCCGACGCGGCCGAATCGGAAGAGACTAACCCGGTCATCGAATCGCTCCAGCCCGCGGTCGTCGATCAAGGGCGCAGAAAGAATCTGCGGCTGGTCGTCAAAGGGCAGAACTTCGCCGAAGGCGCGTCGCTCCTCGTAGACGGAAACGAAATCCCGGCCGACCTCATAAAGGGAGGCAAGTCGCTCGAAGCCCGCCTGTCGCGGTCGCTGTTCGCTCAGCCGGGCGATATACGAATCGAAGTGAAGGCCGCAAACGGCACTGTCTCTCAGCCCAGGTCTTTGCGCGTCGTCACGCCGAATGCTCCTCTCATCGAGAAGATCCGTCCGGCCGAGATCGCCGGGCCCGGCCCCGATTTCACGCTCAAGGTCTTCGGGCAGAACTTCCGTCCGAGCTCGACGATATTTGTCGCGGGCCAGCGTTTCAACACCGAGCAGTTAGCCGACGGCAAGCTCCAGGCGCAGGTGCCCGCCGAGATCGTTCGCGTGATCGGGCAGGTCCCGGTTCAGGTCGTCGACCTGTCGGTCGAGGGGCTGGCGTCGAACGAAGTCAACCTCACGGTCTTCGGCCCGCGCATAAAAGAGCTCAACCCGTCGGGCGAGCGCGTGGTCGCGGGGGGCGGGAAATTCGGCCTCCGCATACTGGGCGAGAACTTCCGCGCGGGCGCGAAAGTGGAGATCAACGGCAAGGAGATTCCGGACAACCGCGTGCTGAGTCGCACGCGCAACCTGATCCGCGTCAGCGTGTCGGGCAAGCTTGTTCAAGACGCTGGCCCGCTGGCCGTCGTCGTCCGCAACCCCAGCGGCGACGCTTCGGAGCCGAAAGAGCTTATGGCTCACGCGCCGGAGATAAAAGAGTTCGCGCCGGGCGAGGTGGTGGCGGGGATCAGGAACGCGAAGGTCGACATACGCGGCGAGAATTTCCGCCGCCACGCGCGAGTCTACGTCCGCAACACGAGCGACCCTGAACAGCGCGCTTTCAGAGTCGACCGCCAGCGAGTGCGATTCAAATCCAGCACCCGCATCGTAGTCACGGTCGCGGGCGAGCTTAACGAATTGATCAAGCAGCCGGGCCAGCTAAAGTTCCAGGTGGTCAACCCGAACGGGGCCGACGGCGTGCCTTCGGCCGATAAGGAGCTCGGCGTTGTCGGGCCGCGGATTGACACGGTCGAGGTCCAGCCCGTCGAAGGCGATGACCTGCACGTGCAGCTCTTGATAAAGGGCGCGAATTTCCGCAACGGGGCTGTGGTCGAGCTGGCCAAAGCGGGGCAGACCTTCGGGCGCCAGCGCGCCGCGTCAAGGATGAGGAGCGACAAGATCGCCGTCACCGTCCGCGCGAAGAAGCTCGCCGCGCTCGGGGCCGGATTCCAGGTCTTCGTGGTCAACCCCGGCGAGGTGCGCTCGAACGCAAAAGAGCCCGGCCAGTAAAGGCAAAGCCAAGAGGCAAGAATCGAAAGGCAAGAGTGACGGATCAAACCGTTTTCACTTTTGCCTTTTTTTATTCCGGCCTCCTCAGCACGTATCCCGCGCCGCGCACCGTATGAATAAGCTTGGGCGAGAAGTCGCGGTCGATCTTATTGCGAAGATAATTCACGTAAACGTCTATCACGTTGGTGAAGGCGTCGAAGGCTTCATCCCAGACCTTTTCGGCGAGAATAGTGCGCGACAGAACCTGGTCCGGGTGGCGCATGAAGCATTCCAGCAGCGCGAACTCCTTTGAGGTGAGCTGAATCGATCGGCCTCCGCGCGTGACGCGGCGCGTGAGCGGGTCGAGCTTCAGATCGCCCACCTGCAATTGCATGTTGACTTCGGCGCGGTTCCGCCGGCTGAGCGCGCGCAGCCTTGCCAACAGCTCGGCGAAGGCGAATGGCTTTGTCAGGTAATCGTCGGCGCCGCTGTCGAGGCCGCTCACTTTCATCTCGACCGAGTCGCGCGCCGTCAAAAGGAGTATCGGAGCGGCGACGCGCTCGCCGCGCAAGCGGCGACAGACTTCAAGGCCATCGAGTCGCGGCAGGCTGATGTCGAGAATTATCAAATCGTAATTGCCGACGGCGGCCTGAAAGAACCCGTCCTCGCCGTCGGCGGCCACGTCTACGGCCATGCCCTCTTCTTCGAGCCCGCGCTTTATGAACGCGGCCATCTTCTGCTCGTCTTCGACCACCAGTATCCGCATATGACGACATTAGTATGATGAAAAAGATTTGAGATCTCAAATCGTCGGCCATTTCATGCTTCGATTTGGCGTATGATATAATTCTCATGGTTTTTTGGAGTGGGTCGGGCGGTCGCTGGCCCTCTTAGGAGGGCGAGAGGAAAGTCCGAACACCGCAGGGCGGCGAACTGGCTAACGGCCAGGCGGGGCGACCCGACGACAAGTGCAACAGAGAATAGACCAGCCGATGGCCCGTAAGGGCACAGGTGATGGGTGAAACGGTGGGGCGATGTTGTCGGTTCCACCGCTGTATGCTTGAGTGTGATTATGGTGCGAAGGCTGCTAATCAGTAAGGATGAAGCTATCGAGTTGTATGAGAAGCGAAGATTGTCGATCAACGCTATCGCTACCTCACGTGGGGTTCATCCAGAGCTGATACGTCGTGACCTAATATATCTTGGATTTACGACGCGATCCCAGAAGCAGCCGCCTAACTATTTTTCCTATGACCCACGAGGCTTAGAAACGCTGGAAGCGGCGGCTATAGGAATATGGATGGGAGAGGGCACAAAGCGGGGTAAGCGGGTAGAGGTGACCAACTGTGATCCTGTTATACTCCGAGTTTGGTTGTCTTTTCTCAAAAAAGTATGCCATGTTGAATCAAGAAAGCTGAGACTGAGAATTGCATTGCATGATGCTGAACTGAAGGATGCAGCAAAACAGTATTGGCAGGAGGCTTTGGGATTAAGTATCCCTTGCGCATTTTCGATTAAGAAGCTTAAAGCAGGCGCACCTGTTAAGCAGCCGATGGGAACAGCGAGCCTCAGATTCAACAGCATATTCTTGTTGGAACACATTCAGCATAGAGCGGTGGGACTGGCGGCTAGCTTAATGTAAGAGCCCACCAGCACGGGTGGCGACATCCCGTGGCTAGGCAAACTCTTCGCGGTGCAAGACCAAATAGGGAGGCGTCACTAGGACTGCCCGTCCGATGGCCGCTTCGGCGGCCGACGACCTCCGGGTAGGTCGCTTGAGCGAGCGGAGCAATCCGCCGCCTAGATGAATGACCGTCACCCGCATCTCGCGCAGGCGGGACGCGGGCACAGGATTCGGCTTACAGACCCGCTCCAAATCCAACTATCTGTCGTAAGGCCACCGGAGATTAAGTGTGAATAGAAAATACCTGTTCGGAGCTATAGGACTGGCCGTCGGTTTCATAGCTATGTTCTTCATCACCCAGGCGATCAATGAAAACGAGCCCGCGGTGACGGCCGGCGTCAGCCCTGCCGCGAGCCGCTCCGGGGCTCCCGCCCCGCCAAATCAGCAGGCCGTCATGGCCGAAGTGCAGGCAGCCAGAGACAGGGCCAGGGATAACCCGAATGACTTCAAAGCCCAGGCTATGGTCGCCAGCATGTATTACGAGATAAACAAATATGACGACGCGGTCGAGTACATGAAAAAGGCTTATGACGCCGACCCTGCCGAGGCGGGCAAGCTGGGCATACAGCCTTTCATAGCTCAGCACTACTTTGATAAGAAGAATTACGCGGAAGCCGAAAAGTGGTTTCGCCGCGCCCTGGAAGTCGACCCCGAAAACACGGAGGTGCTGATCCACCTCGGGGTGACTTTGATTCAGAAGACGCCGCCGGACCCCGGCAAGGCGATCACTTTCATACAGTCCGCTCTTAAAACGAAGCCTAATGACGGGCATGCGCTCGGACACCTGATCTCGGCCTTCGCGCTCAAGAAGGACGCGCGCGGGGCCGAAGATACTCTCAAGCGTCTGAAAGAGGCGGAGCCTAATAACCAGATGATACGTGATTACGAGACCATGGTCGCCGACCTTAAAGCGGGTAAGCCGGTCACTATACCCACAGAGTAACGGGACAACCGAATGTCTCCTCTTAAACTGATAATCTACTTCATACTGCTCCTCCTGGTCATAAGGATGATCCGAAGGTTCATAGGGCGATTGCTTTCGCCCGCGCCGCGCGCGACCCGCTCGGCCGGACGGCGCGAGGCGCGCGGTCGCGCTCAGTCTTCCAGAATGGTGAGGTGTCAGGTTTGCGGAACTTTCGTTACAGAGTCGAGCGCCCTGGTCGTAGGCGGGAGCGGGTTCTGCTCGGAGGCGTGCGCCCAGCGGAGGCTCTCTCGCGCCTGAGCAAGGGGCTCCCGGTCGCGCGCCGAGGAAAGTTACTTGGATAACATTTATTTGCATCGTCAGCCCGATTCTTTCCGTCTATTGGTATTGAAGGGAAGCAATTAGCGCCTTCAGAAGCCTTGCTGTTTCGGCAGAGCAGCATCAGTGGAAGCCCTTAAAATAAAGCTTAACGAGGATCTTAAGCGGGCGATTATGTGGCGCTTCAATACCTGGAGAGTGTATTTATAACGATGAGTTTACTCGAAACAATCAAAGGTCTGACCGGTAAGATAGGGTTTGGCAGATATCACACGCCACGGCCCACGACCGGCTGTGAATGTCCCCACGAAGCCGAACTGCTGGCTTACTCGCTCGACCGGCTCCCGGCGCGCCGCCGCGAGCAGCTCGAAAGCCATTTTCTCGGCTGCGATGATTGCCGCGACTTTCTGGCACTCTTCGCCCGAAATTCGTACGACGCGACCGAACACGAGATAAAGCCCCTTGCCGATAGCGATATAAAGAGCCAGGCCGCAAGGATACTCACCTACATTAAAGAAGACGAGTTCAAAAGCAGCCGGAGAGCCGGGGGCCGACAGCCGGCCAGGTCTCTGGGCGAAGGCTTTTTTGTTTCAACGCGCCAGCTCGCAACCGTAGGGCTGATGGTCTCTGCGCTGGCCGTGGGGACCGTCTACTATGTGACCAAAGGTGAGCCCGAACGCGAAGTCGCGATGGATGCGCTCGCGCTCGCCACGCAAGAAAAACGGCTCACCGAGGCGAGGCTTTCAGGCGACCTCCCTTATTCGCCTTATTCCTTTGTGACGCGCACCGCATCATCATCCGAAGGTGAAGACCCGCTGGCCGAAGTGCAGTTCGGCAGCGCCCAGGCGCTCCTGCAATTCGCCGAAGACGCCTCGGCCCCGGCCGAAGACCGGCTGGTCCTGGCCAGGGTCTACCTGTCGCGCAACGAGGCCGATTACACGCGGCGCGCGCTGGCCATACTTGAACAGCTCGTAGCGGTCGAGAACCCTTCGCATGAAGCGCTTAATGATATCGGTGTGGCCTTGCTCCTGCTTTCACGATACGCGGAAGCCATCAGTTATTTCGACCTCGCGCTTGAGAAAGCCCCATCTTATGACGAGGCCTTTTTCAACAGGGCTCTGGCCCGGCGGGGGTTAGGCGATGAGGTGAATGCGAAGGAAGATTTTAGGCGGTGTATCGAAGTCTCTGACGACGAGAAGTGGAAAGGCGAGGCGCAGCGACTTATGAATAAGATATAGCTTGAAAGTGAGCTTAATAGGAGTGTCGGCGGCATATTAATACTTTTATACAGGCCTGAGACTCGCATGTGAGAATCTAAACCGACCTTCCACTCTAGCCGGACAGGGATGCTCCGGCATACTATTTCGATCATACCTTTCCGGGGCGGCTCTCGCTGAGCCGCCCTTTTTATTTCATCGCGGTGAGTGCTATTCGTGCGCGCCTACTTGATCCAGGCGTCGGCGAGGTGAACGTCTACGGTGACGGGTACGCTGCTGATGAACTCGCGCGCGGCCTCGACCATCTCGCGCTCGACTATCGCGGCGCACTCTTGGGCCTGGGCGGCGGCGACTTCGACCACGATCTCGTCGTGTATGCAGTTTACGATCGCGGCGTCGAGCGGCTTGAGCGCGTCGTAGAGCCGCGCGAGCGCGCGTTTGATGATGTCGGCGCTGCTGCCTTGTATGATGGAGTTCTTTCCGAGCCGCTGCGTGGCGGCCACCTGCGAGCGGTCGTTAGCGTCGAAGGTGAAGCTTATCAGCCGGCCCGACCGCGTGCGGTTCTCTCTTTCGGTCACGGCGCGGTCCGCGGCCTCGCGCAGGAAAGCGGCGACCCCGCTGTAGGCCGCGAAATACTTTCTTATCAACTGGTCGGCCTCCTCGTTGGAACAGTCTATGCGCGCGGCAAGGCCCGGAGCCCCCAGCCCGTACATTATCCCGTAGTTGAGCTGCTTGGCCGCCGCGCGCTGCTCGCGCGAGACTTGTTCGAGCGGGATCGCAAACATCTGGCTCGCCGTCACGCAATGGAGGTCTTCGCCCGAAAGCAGCGCCTTAACGAGCGCGGTGTCTTGCGACCAGTCGGCCAGTATTCTCAGCTCTATCTGCGAGTAGTCGGCGATGCACAGCTTTCTCCCCTCGGGCGCGCGAAAGCAGTTGCGGTAGTCCGCCGTGTGCGGGACCTGTTGGATGTTCGGGTCCGAGCAGCTCATGCGCCCGCCGGTCGCGCCGATCTGGCGAAAGTCCGCGTGTATCCGCCCCGTCGCCGTGTGTATGTGTTCGAGCAGCGAAAGGCCGTAGCTCGTAAGCGATTTCTGTACGCTGCGGTATTCCAAGAGCTTCGCCACGGCCGGGTGGTCTTTCGCAAGCGGCTGGAGCTGCCAGCTCCGCGTGCCCTCGACCTTGATCCCCATACGATTCAGCGTCTCGACTATCTGGGCCGGGCTGTCGAGGTTGATGTTCGGCTCGTCGAAAAGCGTGAGCTGCGGGATGCCCGCCGCCAGCTCGCGCTTGAGCTCCACCGACAGCGCCTGGTGTGCGCGCTCTACGTCGGCCACGAGCCGCTTCCAGCAGTCGGGATCGATAGCCACGCCGGCAAGCTCCATCGCGGCTACCGGCAGGACGCATTCGAACTCCAGTTTCGCGACTCCCGCTAGCCCCAGCTCGTCGAGCTTTTCGGCGAGCCTCTCCCTGAGCGGCAGCATCAGCTCGGCGTCTTTCGCCGCGTACTGGTACTGGATCTCGGTGAGCTCGCCGGCCCAGTTGCTCAATTGCATCGTCTTGTCTATCGTCTCGCCCAGGTGGCGGTCCGCGACGGCGGCCAACCCGTGCCCGCCCTCGCTTCGCCCCGCGCCGATGATCTGGCTCGCCAGCAGCGTGTCGAATATCCCGCCGAGCTCAAGCCCGAAGTGGTGGAGCAGCATCTTGACATCGAACTTGGCGTTGTGGAGCGCCTTCGTAGGGCTTGCGGCCGCGAGCAGCTCTCTGAGCTGCGGGTGATTGAGCGCGTCGATCAGGAACAGGTCGATGACGAATGCCCGCTCGGGGGTCGCGACCTGTAACAAGCGGACGCGGCTCCTGAACGGGTCCAGCCCCGTCGTCTCGGTGTCTATGCCGATGACATTTTGGGTCGAGACGTGGCGGACGGCCTCTTCGAGGGCAGCGTCCGTAGTAACCAGCGTGTAGTCGTTCTTGCTCACTCGTTTCCTGCCGCCGGCGTGTCTTGAGAAAGTCTGACGCGCCCTATATAGTTGATGATTCTCGCACCATGCGTGCGGACAATCAAGGAGTTGCGCAGTTATGGCGACGATTATAGAGACTCCTCCAATGAGCCAGATCAAAGCGCGGCGCGAGCAGTTCATGCAGCGCATCCGCGGAGGGGTGGCGATACTCCCCGCCGCGCCCCAGGCTATTCGCAACAACGACGTTGAGCACGAGTACCGCCAGGACACCGACTTTTATTACCTCACGGGGTTTGAGGAACCGGGAGCGGTCGCCGTGCTCGCGCCGGATCACGCTGAACACCGCTTCGTGCTCTTCGTTCAGCCAAAGGACCGCGAGCGCGAAGTCTGGACGGGCTGGCGCGCGGGCGAGGAAGGCGCAAAGCGGGATTACGGCGCCGACGCCGCCTTCACGATAGATAAGCTCGACGAAGAACTGCCGAAGCTCGCCGAAAAATCGAGCAGTATATATTACCGATTCGGCGGCGACCCTACGTTCGACGAGCGGCTCATAGGGTGGATGCGCCGTTTCCAGCGCGAGCGGCAGCGCAATGGCGCGGGGCCGAGCGCCATCATAGACCCGGCCGACATCCTCCACGAGATGCGGCTGATCAAGACCGAAGACGACCTTCGTATGATGCGTCGCGCCGTCGACATTTCGTGCGAGGGACACCTGGCGGCGATCCGCGCGCTGCGGCCCGGCGTCTACGAGTACGAGATCGAAGCCGTGCTCAGGTACGTCTTTCGCAAGAACGGCAGCCCGCGGCCCGGCTACCCGCCGATCGTAGCCTCAGGAGCGAACGCCACCGTCCTCCATTACATCACCAACAACCGGAAGATCGAAGAGGGCGATCTGCTGTTGATAGACGCGGGCACGGAGTTCGGCTACTTCACCGGCGACATCACGAGGACCTTCCCCGCGAGCGGCAGCTTCACCGAAGACCAGGCGGCCATCTATCGAATAGTCCTGGCCGCGCTCGCCGAAGCCACCGCTCTTGTCAAACCCGGCGCGACCTTCGCCGAGCCGCACGACGCGGCCGTGCGCGTGATCACAGAAGGACTCCTTGATCTCGGGCTGCTGGAGGGCGACCTGAAGAAGCTGATCGAAGAAGAGAAGTACAAGAAGTTTTATATGCACAAGACCAGCCACTGGCTTGGGATGGACGTGCACGACGCGGGGCCGTACAAAGTTGCGGACGAATGGCGCAGGCTTGAGCCGGGGATGGTGCTTACGGTAGAGCCGGGCATCTACATCGCGGAGGACCTTGAAGATGTTGACCCGCGCTATCGGGGGATCGGCGTGCGCATAGAAGACGACGTGCTCGTCACGCCGGAAGGCTGCGAGGTGCTGTCGGCGCGCGTCCCTAAGACCGTTGAAGAGATAGAAGGCATGATGATGGGCGCCCATCTGGGCGAGTGAGGTGGATATGCTTCGTAGATCGATTCTTGCGAGCTTTATTATTCTAATTGCGTCCGTGGCGCTGGCTCAGGCGGTCGCTCAAGGGCCTAAGCCGGCGATGAAGGGGTATGAGCTTTACAGTTGGAAGCGCGACGGCGATTGGCGATTCTCGATCGTCGAGGGGACGAACCGGCGTAAGACATACGAAGAGATTACATCGGACAAAACTGCTTTGAATGGCAACAGCGGTTTGAAAGCGCAGCTCGACAAGCTGCCTAAAGGGTCGGAGGTGATCTGGATGTCGGGCGTCGACCCTGCGGTCTTAAAGACCGCGGCCGGCAGGAACCCGAAGCTCGAATTGCCTTCGGGCAAAAGGGTGCGCAAGATCAAGAAGTATTGCGACAAGATCGGCATCAAGCTAACGCTCGGTTGATATGCAAGAAGAGAGACAAAGGACCCGCGAGATAATTCGCCTTCTCAAGCGGGAATACCCTGATGCGCGGTGCAGCCTGAATTATTCGAACCCGCTTGAGCTGCTCATCGCGACGATACTGTCGGCCCAGTGCACGGACGAGCGTGTCAACATCGTGACGGCCGACCTGTTCAGAAAATACCGCGCGCCTGAAGACTACCTGAAGGCGTCGCAGGAAGAGCTAGAGCAGGACGTACGCTCTACGGGTTTTTACCGAAACAAAGCGAAGGCGATCCGCGGCGCATGCGAGCGTATTATTTCTCACCACGCGGGCCGCGTGCCCGACCGGCTTGAAGACTTGTTGTTGCTGCCTGGCGTCGCGCGTAAGACCGCAAACGTAGTGCTGGGGAACGCCTTCGGCATAGCTTCCGGCGTCGCAGTCGATACGCATGTGCAGAGGCTTTCGAGGAGGCTGAGCCTGAGCGACGAGAGCCAGCCCGAGAAGATAGAGCGCGACCTTGTGGAGTTGGTGCCGAAGAAAGACTGGATAGACTTCTCGCACCTGATGATCTATCACGGCCGCAAGGTCTGCAAAGCGCGAAAGCCGTTGTGCGACGAGTGCGTGGTCGAGTCACTATGTCCCTCGTCATCACTAAAGACCGGCGTTACGCCACCTTGACGCGCTGTGGAACGGTTTAATATCTTAACAGTCGGGCTGCCCAGTCACCGGCCTGCGAAAGTAACTGGGAAAGGCAAAATAAAATGAGCGCAGACGAATTCGAGAAGCGATTCCAACGACACGTCGAGTTTATGCTTGAGCAGCAGGCGAGGTTCGACGCCCGCCAGGCGCAATTTGAGGAACGCCAGGTCCAATTCGAAGAGCGCCAAGTCCTATTTGAAGAGCGCCTTAGCAGGCTCGAACAGGTGCAGGAGCAACAGGCAGAGAGCATCAACCGGCTGACCGAGGCAGTTGACAGCGCGGTTGACGAGATGCGCGAGGGGTTCAAAAAGCTGATTGAGGTGAATGAGCTTACAAATAGCTTGATTGAAAAGCTGACGCTGCTCGAAATCAATAACAGCCAGCGGTTGACGG
>DATFGQ010000091.1:0-25839 GCA_035249305.1 Blastocatellia bacterium
GTTGCGGAGGCATATGTGGAGTCAAAGCTATTTTTCAATATCTGATTCAGGGTCCGAGATGATAAAAATCCCGCGCTCATTGCTAGAGCGCTTAACAGACGCGGTCTGCTATGCCGCGTGATTGGATAAAGTCGAGCTCAGGACTCAGGACTCAGGACTCAGCACTCAGGACTTTCTTGTGCGTGAACCGCCTCGCCCCAGTCCCCGCGTACATCGAGACGGTGTGCCCTTCGCCTGTGAGTTTGTATTTGTATGTCACCAGCCCCTCCAGCCCGACCGGGCCGCGCGGGTGGAGCTTGCCTGTGCTGATGCCGACCTCGGCCCCGAACCCGTAGCGGTATCCGTCGGCGAATCGAGTCGAGGCGTTCAGGTAAACGCCCGCCGAATCGACTTCCGCAAAGAATCGGTCAAACGCGGCGGCGTCCTCCGTGACGATCGCGTCCGTGTGGTGAGAGCTGTGCGTGTTTATGTGAGCGATGGCATCCTCGATTGTCTCAACCACCTTGATCGACAGGATCAAGTCGCAGTACTCGGCCTTCCAGTCTTCTTCAGTAGCCGTCTTAACCCCTCTGATCCCGAACCGGCTGATCGCCTCTTCGTCGAGTCGCACCTCGACGCCCCCGCGTTCAAGCTCGCGCATGATGCGGGGCAAAAAGCTCTCCGCGACCCGGCTGTGAATGAGGACCGTTTCGACGGAATTGCACGCCGAGGGGTATTGCATCTTACCGTCGATAATTATGCTCTCGGCCTTGTCGAGGTCCGCCGCCTCGTCTACGTAAATGTGACATATGCCTTCGGCATGACCCAGCACGGGGATCTCCGTGTTCTCCTGAACGTAGCGGACGAGCGCGTTTGACCCGCGAGGGATTATCAGGTCGACGAACCCTTCGGCCTTGAGCAGGGCGCTCACCTCTTCGCGGCTTTCCAGCAGCGTGAGCGCGCCGGCTGGGATGCCTGTTCTCAGGGCCGCGTTTTGAACCGCGTCGAAAAGCGCTCGGTTCGAATGCTCCGCCTCGCGCCCGCCTTTCAGCAGCACGGCGTTGCCGCTCTTGATGGCGAGCGACGCTATCTGCGTCAGCGCGTCGGGGCGCGATTCGAAGACGACCCCGATCACGCCGATCGGGCAGTTGACGCGATAGAGCCGGAGCCCCTCGTCAAGCTCCGTAGCCATGGTCACCTTCCCGACAGGGTCCTCAAGCCGCGCGACCTGCTCGACGCCCGACGCTATCTCTCGCACCTTCGCTTCATCCAGCTTTAGACGGCTGTACGCGGCTTCCGTCATCTCGCCCGCTTCGACCATCGCGGCCCCGCGCTCTAAGTCCGCTCTGTTTGCCGCGAGAATCTTCCCTGCCTGCTCGCCGATCTCGCGCGCGATTGCCAAGAGCGCGGCGTTCTTCTCTTCGGTCGTCAGCCGCGCGAGAGCGCCCACGGCGCGCTTAGCCGTTTTCGCCGCTTCGATCACCCGGTTTGCGGAATCGATAGTTGCTTGCATAATTTCGCCTACGAATAAAAAGAGATGTTGTCGCGCGTTATCAGCGCGTCGTAATTACGATTCTCTATCACCTCGTCGATCTTGTCAGAGCGGTGCCCCGAGATCTTTCTGGCCTCCTCGCTCGAATAGTTCACTATGCCGCGCGCGAACTCTCGCCCCTGCTCGTCGAGTATGCTCACCGCGTCGCCGCGCTCAAAGCTCCCTCGCACCTCTTTTACGCCCGCGGCCAGCAGACTCGCCTTGCGCTCGATCAGCGCGCGCCGCGCGCCGTCGTTGACGACGATGGCCGCCTTAACCGTTGTGGCGAAGGCTATCCAACGCCTGCGACCTCGTATCGCCGCGCTCGGCAGAAAGGTTGTCCCCAGGCTTTCGCCGGAAAAGATGCGGGCGATCACGCTGTCAATCTTGCCACCCGCGATGATGACCGCGCACCCCGATCGCGTGGCGATCCGCGCGGCCTCAATCTTGGTCTTCATGCCTCCGCGCCCCACGCGGCCCGCGCGCCCTTCGGCCAGGGCTTCGATCTCCGGCGTGACCTCTTCGACGACGGCGATCAGTTTCGCGTCGGCTGCGCCGCCGGGGTCAGCCGTGTAGAGCCCTTCAACGTCCGTCAGTATGATGAGGAGGTCGGCCTCGATCTTGCTCGCGACGAGCGCCGACAGCTTGTCGTTGTCGCCGAAGTTTATCTTCACGTGCGACGGCGCGCCCACGGTTTCTATCTCGGCCGTCGAGACCGTGTCGTTCTCGTTGATGATCGGGACCACGCCCAGGTCGAGCAGGCGAGTGATCGTGCTTCGGAGGTTCAGGTAGCGGCGGCGGTTCGAGAAGTCCTCTTCGGTCAGGAGCACCTGCGCCGTGTTCACGCCGAGCCTGTCGAACGCCTCGGAGTAGAGCGACATCAGCCGCCCCTGGCCGACCGCCGCGCATGCCTGCTTGAGCGGGAGCAGTTGCGGGCGCTTCGTAATCCCCAGCCGCTCGGCCCCGAGCCCGACCGCTCCCGACGAGACGATCAGCACCTCGCGCCTTTCGCGCCTGAGGCCCGCGATAGCCTCGACGAACGAGTTGAACCGGTCGAGCGCGACCCCGCCCTCTTCGTGCAGGACGACGGCCGTGCCGAGCTTTATCACAACCCGGCGCGCTTCAGTCGTGATTAAACCGGAGCTCATAGCCCTGTACGCCATCTTACATAATGCGCCGCGCCGCGCGCCGCACGACCTCCGCCGTCAGCCCGTAGACGAGATGAGACGAGAGCGCGTAGGCGTGGACGGAGAGCGGGTACTCCGTCGGCGGCTTCGACAATCGGAGCGCGGGGACTACGGCCTCGTCGGCGATGGCCCACACCGCCGTCCCGAACACCAGCCCGGCGCAGGCCGTCACGCCGGGCGCGACTTCGGCCAGCGCGCCGTAGACTGCCCCCGTCGAAGCGCCGAACCCGTAATGGACAACCGCGCCAGCCTTCTCCTTTTCGCTTTCCGTCAGCTCCCGGTCGAGCACTGTCTCCGAGATGGCCGAAGCGACTCTCTCGGTCGCGTTGTCGTCTTCTTCGTCATTTCTGTTAGGCGTTTGAGGAGGCGAGCCTTGCTGCATCGACTGCGCGCCGTGAGGCTTTTCAAACCCTTCCGCCAGCTTAGTCCACAGCGCCTGAAACTGATTCATAGTCCATGAGGCGACCAGCCCCGCCGCGGCGCCCGCCGCCAGGCCCTTCCAAAGGTTGCTTTCGTGGTTCCTGTTCATCTTATTGATGCCTCGTTGAACAAGCGCCCACCCTCTATAAAGAATCTGACACATCCAACAGCGACGGGCAACCTGAGCGAGGCCGCGAAGCAAAGGCCCCAAAGATCCCGGCAGTCGCTTTTTCAAACGTACAGGTGGCCTTCGCGCGGGTATCTGTCGTGTCTTGAGATCTGTTGATGGTCGCACATGCTCCAGGCCCTCGCCGCGCCTATCCCGGCAATGACGGCGTCGAGCGCGTCGCCGCCGCCATTGCGCATGATGACTCTACGCTGAGACTCGGAGATCGAAACGTACTCGGTCAGCCCTTGCACTATGACGCGGCGGGTTCTTCTTCGCTTAGGCGTCAGCGGCCCCCCTTCGGGCTGCTTGTAATTCTGATGAGGCAAGCCGAGTCGCTTCAACGTCGAGGCCGGGCATGCCTCTACGAGCACGCGTCGGGCCGAAGCGAGCCGGCGGTACTGGAACGGCAAGATGGCCGTCTGCTTCATTCGCCAGAGTCGCCCCAGCACGTCGCGCATCCCATAAAACGTCTGGTAGATGATTCGGTAATGGTAAGGGTCGAAAGGCGCTTTCGCCTCAATGTCGGTCAGCCTGCGTATGTGATTAGGCCCGCCGAGCTCTCGGGCGCGGCGCAGACATTCCAGCCCCACGCCGTAGTCGTCGTCACCCCAGGCGCGTATGAAACGAAGCTGATCGCGCCACCTCGCCCGTTCTCCCATCACCTCCACAGGTAGCCCGAAAGGGAAGTCGAGCGCCCATAGCGCGCCATCGCTCTCCCGCACAAGGCTCACCAGATGGGCCAAAGCGTCTCTTCGCTCCGCGGTGCCGCAAAGCTCTTCGAGCCGTGAAAGCGCTGTGAGACTGTAGGCCGCTCGCCGTCCGCGCGCGGAGCGGTCCAGCTTTGCCACCCATGTGTTGCGGCCCGCGAGCCTCGCCCCGCTGAAATCGACGCCATAGACAGTAGTGAACATAAAGATGATTCCCCATCACGCTGATCGTTGTTTTGTAAATGGTGAGCAATCGAGGTGCGAGAATTATACCAATGGCAGTTGTAAGATGTCTAACACGACGAAAACCGCCCACGAGCGCGGACCGTCGAGAGGCTCCACCGATGGTGGGGACGGTTTTGCGCCGCAGTGGGCAATGATGCGACAAAAACTGCCTAAAAAAAGCCCGAAAACGCTGGAATGTTTGTTGCTTATCACAAGGAAGACTCAATTTCAGTTCTCGCGTGGTTCGCGTTATGCTTCGACCCATCAAAGCGTCACCGGCCGTTTACAGTCTTACAATTCTAGGACTCTTTGCGCTGGCCTTATTGCCGGTTGGATGCGAACGCAAAGCGAGCGGCCTCAGTGCCGAGCAGCAAGCCGCCCGGCCCGTGCCCATCCCGTTCGCGCCGGGCGCTGAAGACGGCCAGTGGTTGATGGCCGCCAAAGACTACGCCAACACTCGATTCAGCGGGCTCGACCAGATCAACGCCTCGAACGTAAAAGATTTGAAAGTAGCATGGACCTTCTCGACGGGGCTTGTGCAAGGACACGAGGCCGCGCCGCTCGTAGTCAATAACACGATGTATGTCGTCACGCCTTTCCCGAATTACCTTTACGCGCTCGACCTGACGAAGCCGGGCGCGCCTATGAAATGGAAGTATGACCCGAAGCCGCAGTCTGCGGCGCAGGGCGTCGCCTGCTGTGACGTGGTCAACCGCGGCGCGGCCTTTTACGACGGCAAGATTTATTACAACACGCTCGACTGCTACACGGTCGCCGTCGACGCCGCGTCGGGGCAGGAGGTCTGGAAGACGAAGGTCGGCGACATCAACATCGGCGAGACCATTACGATGGCTCCGGTCGTCGTTAAGGGCAAAGTGCTGGTGGGTAATAGCGGCGGCGAATTCGGCGTGCGAGGGTGGATCACCGCGCTTGATTCGAACAGCGGGCAGGTCGCGTGGAAGGCCTTCAACACAGGACCCGACGTCGATTGTTTGATAGGCGCAAACTTCCGCCCGTTTTATGAGATGGATCAAGGCCATGACCTTGGCGTAACGTCGTGGCCGCCCGACGGATGGCAGATAGGCGGCGGCGGCGTCTGGGGGTGGATCTCTTACGACCCGGAGATGAACCTGATTTATTACGGCACGGCCAACCCCGGCCCATGGAACCCCGACCAGCGGCCCGGCGATAACAAGTGGACTTCGGGCGTCTTCGCGCGCAACCCCGACACGGGAGAGGCCATCTGGTTTTATCAATGGAGCCCACACGACCTGCACGATTACGACGGCATCAATGAGAACATCCTCCTTGACCTGCCGGTCAACGGACAGACGAGAAAGGTCCTCGTCCGCCCGGAGCGCAACGGCTACGTCTACGTGCTGGACCGCGCCACGGGCGAAGTGCTCTCGGCTACGCCTTTCGCTTACATCACGACGAGCAAGGGCGTCGATCTGAAGACGGGGCGGTTGATCTACAACCCCGATAAGGAGCCGCAGGTCGGGAAGGTCGTCCGCGAGATCTGCCCTTTTTCACCCGGCGCTAAGGACTGGCAGCCGTCGGCCTTTTCGCCGAAGACCGGCCTGCTCTACATCCCCGCGAGCAACGGCTGCGAGGACGCCGAGGGCGTCGAAGCCAACTACATCGCGGGCACTCCTTACGTAGGGATGAATACAAAGATGTACGCCGGTCCGGGGGGCAATCGCGGTGAATTCATAGGCTGGGACCCTGTGAACCGGAGGAAGGTTTGGGGCATCAAGGAGAACTTTCCCGTCTGGAGCGGCGTCTGCGTGACGGCGGGCGACGTCGCGTTCTACGGCACGATGGACGGCTGGTTTAAAGCCGTCAACGCGGTGACGGGCGAGCCGCTCTGGGAGTTCAAAGTAGGATCGGGCATCATAGGCCAGCCAGTAACTTATATGGGGCCGGACGGCAAACAGTACGTAGCGATATTATCGGGCGTCGGCGGTTGGAGCGGCGCGATCGTCTCGAACGAGCTTGACGCGCGCGACCCGACCGCGGCGCTCGGCTTTGTCAACGCGATGACAGACCTTCCGCAATACACGACCACGGGCGGGATGCTCTACTCATTCTCACTGCCATAGATCATGCCTAGCACGTCTGCAAATCAGAATAGTCCGGCGAAGGCTGTCGGCGTCATCGCCCTGCTCGTGTTTCTCGCGCCGTCTCTCGCGTCGTGTTCGGTCGCCCTCAAACAGGGGGAGGCAAAGACCGTTCGGCGGCTCCGCGTCTGCGCAGACCCGAATAACCTTCCGTTCTCGAACGACCGCCTTGAGGGTTTTGAGAATAAGATCGCGGAGCTGGTGGCCGGCGATCTCGAAGCAGAGGTCGATTATACCTGGTGGGCGCAGCGGCGCGGCTTCATACGCAACACGCTGAGGGCGGGCGGGTGCGACCTGGTCATCGGGGTGCCTATGAGCTTCGAGCTTGCGCTGACGACCAGCCCTTACTATCGCTCCTCTTACGTCTTCGTCTATAGAAAGGACAAAGGACTGCACGTCACTTCGTTTGACGACCCGGCGCTCGGCAAGCTCCGCGTGGGAGTTCAATTGATCGGCGACGATTACGCCAATTCGCCGCCCGCGCACGCGCTGGCGAAACGCGGCGTCGTCGGGAACGTGAAGGGGTACACCGTGTACGGCGATTATTCGAAGCCGAATCCGCCCGCCGCGATAATTGATTCGGTGGTCGCGGGCGAGATTGACGTGGCGATAGCGTGGGGGCCGATGGCCGGCTACTTTGCAAAGCGCCAGTCGGTCGCGCTCGAAGTCGTCCCGGTATCCCCGCAGATCGACCAGCCGTTCCTGCCTTTCGTCTACGACATCTCGATGGGCGTGAGGCGCGGGGAAGACTCTTTCAAAGAAGAGATCGAAGAGGTGCTCGCGCGGAGGCGCTCCGAGATAGAGAGAATACTCGACGAGTACGGGGTGCCGAGACTCTAAAGCAATGAAGGTTACTCGAAATGCCATCGTGATGTTGGTAGTCGCCTTTGCGGCGGCCTTCGCGTCGTGTGACAGGGAGAAGCGTAACTTCCGAGACGTTCCGCCCGGCTCCACGCCTTCGCAGGTAAGGCAAAGCGAGCTGCAACCCGGCCAGCCGGTGCCTGCGGCGGACGTGAAGCTGCCCGAGGAGCAGAACGCCTACGCGCTGTCGGAAGGCAAGCGGCTCTACGAGCAGTACAACTGTGCAGGGTGTCACGCGCAGGGCGGCGGCTCTATCGGGCCGCCTTTGATGGATGACAAATGGATCTATGGGTCAGGCCCTCAAAACATCTACGCGACGATTGTCGAAGGTCGTCCCAACGGCATGCCATCATTCGGCGGCAAGATACCCGATTCTCAGTTGCCGCAAATAGTCGCCTACGTGCGCTCGATGAGCGGGCAGTTGTCGAAGGACGCCTCGCCCGGCCGGAACGACGACATGAGCGGCAAGAAATCCGAGCAGTCTAAAGAAAGAGAGATGCCGAAATCCGAACGCGCTAAACATCCCGAATGAGATCGGTGAAGGATGAGAGTACCGAGATTCAAAACACCTCACCACACAGACGCAGAGGACACAGAGTTCATGCAGAGCAGAATTAAGCCTCGAAGAGGCGAAATTCAACAGCCAGGGGCAGCGCCCCTGGAAAAGGGTCGTCATAAACGACAAGCCCTGAAAGGGCGATACTCTTATCGCGCCCTTTCAGGGCTTCGTCTTTTACGCTTGCGTCACCCGGCGCGTTGCGCCGGGCTATTGAATCGCGCCTCTTCGAGGCTTAATTCGCTCCGCGCCGCCGCCGCGTGCGAAGCACATCATCGGCCATCCCGCGTTCTCTGCGTCTGTGCGGTGAATCTTCTCTCATTGATGTACGTTCAAGGGTGTCGCGGTTCGCAGTCGTCGCTCGACCCGGCAGGCCCGCAGGCCGGCCGCATAAGCGCCTTGTGGTGGCTGATGTTCTGGGTCTGCTCGGCCATCTTTATAATAGTGATTCTCGTTACGATCGCTGCCGCCTTCCGCAGGCGTCCTCAAAACGAAGCCGCAAGCTCGGAGAAGACCGAGCGCAACTTGACGCGCGCAGTCATAGGCGGCGTGGCCGCTACGGTCGTCATCCTCTTTGTATTCCTGATAGTAAGTTTTCTTACGGGCCGCGCAGTCTCATCGTCCCCGGACCCGGAACCGCTGACGATCAAAGTGACCGGCTATCAGTGGTGGTGGAAAGTCGAGTACGAAGACCCGCTGCCGAGCAACACGGTCATAACCGCGAACGAGATTCACATCCCCGTCGGACAGCCGGTCGCCTTCAAGCTCACTTCGCGCGACGTGATACACAGCTTCTGGGCGCCGAACCTCCACGGCAAACGCGACCTCATCCCCGGCCACGAAGCGACCATTTGGCTACAGGCGGACGAAGAGGGCTCCTACCGCGGGCAGTGCGCGGAGTTCTGCGGCCACCAGCATGCACACATGGCTTTTGTAGTAATCGCGGAGCCCCGCGACAAGTTCTACGCCTGGCTCGACGCTCAGCGGAAGCCCGCCGGTCAACCTTCAGACGCCGAGCAGGCGCACGGCCGGGAGGTCTTTCTTACGAAAACCTGCGTGATGTGTCATACGGTGAGAGGCACTCCCGCCAGCAGCGGCGTTGGCCCAGACCTTACACACGTCGCGAGCCGGCAGACGATCGCCGCCGGGACCCTCACTTTCACGCGCGACAACCTGACGCGCTGGGTCACGGATTCGCAAGCCGTCAAACCCGGCAACAAGATGCCGCCCCATAACCTTGCTCCGCAAGACCTCGAATCATTGCTCACTTACCTGGAGAGCCTCAAATGAGCGTGGATACGAGCGTGACCACAACCGATCGATCGAGCCTGTCATCCGCGCCGGAGGCGGACGAGCGGCGCGCGCTCGAAGAGACGTGGCGGGAGCCGCCTGGGCTCATCGGGTGGTTCTCCAACGTCAACCACAAGTCGATCGGCAGGCGATTCATCGTCACGGCGTTCGTCTTCTTCCTGCTCGGAGGCATACTCGCGATCCTGATGCGCGTGCAGCTCGCTCGGCCCGAGAGCCGGTTCTTAGGCCCGGACCTGTACGACCAGGTCTTCACCATTCATGGCAGCACGATGATGTTCCTGTTCGCCGTCCCCGTCATGGAAGCGATGGCCGTCTACCTGATCCCGCTGATGGTCGGCACGCGCAACATCGCGTACCCGCGCCTCAACGCGTTCGGGTACTACATCTACTTGTTGGGCGGGATATTTCTTTACGCGTTTTTCATATTCAACGTCGGCCCGGACAACGGCTGGTTCAGCTACGTGCCGCTGTCGGGGCCTGAGTACGCCCCCGGCAAGCGCGCCGACGTGTGGGCGCAGTTGATAACCTTCACCGAAGTGTCGGCGCTCGTCGTCGCCGTAGAGCTGATCGTAACGGTCTTCAAGATGCGCGCGCCGGGGATGTCGCTCAACCGCATTCCTATTTACGTCTGGTCGATCGTCGTCACGTCTTTCATGATCTTGTTCGCCATGCCGACTGTGGCGACCGCTAGCGGGTGTCTGATTCTTGATAGGCTGGTCGGCACGCATTTCTTCAACCCGGCCGAAGGCGGCGACCCGCTGTTGTGGCAGCACCTCTTCTGGTTCTTCGGCCACCCGGAAGTCTACATCATCTTCCTGCCCGCGACCGGCTTCGTCTCGACCATAGTGGCGGTCTTTTCGCGCCGCCCCGCGTTCGGCTACGTCGCGCTAGTGCTGTCGTTGGTGTCGGCGGCGTTCATAGGGTTCGGGCTTTGGGTCCATCACATGTTCGCGACCGACACGCCGCAGTTGGGGCAGAGCTTCTTCACCGCCGCCAGCATGATGATAGCGATCCCGAACGGGGTGCAGATCTTCTGCTGGATAGCGACGCTGTGGGGCGGGCGGCCCGTCTTCAAAACGCCGCTGCTTTTTGTGCTCGGCTTCGTCTTCGTCTTCGTCATGGGAGGGCTGACCGGAGTAATGCTCGCTGCCGTGCCGTTCAACATACAGGCGCACGACACCTATTTCGTGGTCGCGCACTTTCATTACGTGCTGATCGGCGGGGCGGTCTTCCCGCTGTTCGGCGCGTTCTACTACTGGTTCCCGAAGATCACCGGCCGGCTGCTTGACGAGCGGATGGGCAAGTGGAACTTCTGGCTGATGTTCGCCGGGTTCAACTTGACGTTCTTCCCTATGCACCAGCTTGGGCTCAAAGGGATGCCGCGCCGCGTCTACACCTATCTGCCCGAGACGGGCTGGGGCGGCTTGAATCTTCTTGCGAGCGCGGGCGGCGTGCTGCTCACGATAGGCGTGCTCGTCTTTATGATAAACGTCTTTAGAAGCCTGAGGCGCGGCGAGGCCGCGGGCGCGAACCCGTGGGGCGCGGACACTCTGGAATGGGCTACGAGCTCGCCGCCGCCGGCATACAACTTTATGCATCTCCCTACGGTCGCGGGGCGCAACGCGCTATGGGATCAGGCCGAAGACCAGCCAGCGGTCACGGGGCTGCGCTCTGACATCAGGGAGACGCTTGTCACGCATGTGCTCGACGCGGAGCCGGACCACAGGACCAAGCTGCCGAGCCCTACGATCTGGCCCTTCTTAACAGCGGTCACGACTACCGCCCTCTTCATCGGGTCGATGTTTACGCCGTGGGCGGTGCCTATCGGCGCGGCGCCCGTAACGGTCGCGCTGATCGGCTGGTTCTGGCCGTCGAGAAAGGAGCACAAGGAGCAGCTTTCATCCGAAAAGCAATCGAACGCCTCGCCGCTGGAGGAAAAGTCATGAAGGAGAGGCCGGTCATCGACGTGTCGGGCCTGCCGGCTTACGCCTTCGGCCACCGCAGCATGCTCTTCTGGGGGCTGCTGGCGATGATGGCGCTCGAAGGGATGTTCTTCGTCGTCCTGATCGCGGCCTATTTTTACATGCGACAGTACTTCGACCAGTGGCCCCCGAGCGTGCCCCCGCCCGACATCACCTACGGAACGATCAATACAGTCGTGCTGCTGGCGAGCGTTGTCCCCAACATCATCTACAAGCGCGCGGCGGAGCGTGAAGACTTGCGCAAGGTGCGAATCTGGCTAGTCGTGGCCGCGGTCTTCGCCGTCGCTTTCATCGTCATCCGCGCACTCGAATTCGGCTCGTTGAATTGCAGTTGGGACACGAACGCTTACGGGTCCGTGGTCTGGACGCTGTTAGGCGCGCACACGGCGCACCTGATTACTGACTTTATCGACACGGTCGTCCTGATCGCGCTTATGTTCACCAGCCGGATCAGCGGCAGGCGGTTCGTCGATGTCAGCGAGAACGCATTGTACTGGTACTTCGTCGTGGCGGCCTGGATACCGATATACGTAGTCATCTACTTCGGCCCTTACCTGCTCTGAAGGAGATCGAATGAGCGAACGGGCGGAAAACGAGTTCCGTCGATCAGGCGTGCTGTTGGCATTGTGGGCAGGAGTTCTGCTCGCGCCATTCGCTTTCCTGTTGAACCTTCAGATCAGTTATGCGCTCGTGCCGTGGGCCTGTTCGGCGGGCCAGCCGTTCTGGCTGCACGTCGCTTCGTGCGGGTCGTTGCTCTTGTCTCTGCTCGGCCTGTTCACGGCCTGGCGCAACTGGCAAAAGGCCGGGCGCGAGTCGAAAGTCGAAGGCGGCGACCCGAGAGCCAGGAGCCGGTTTATGGCGATGCTCGGGCTGCTGATGAGCGGCCTGTTCAGCCTGGTGATTCTCGCGCAGTGGATAGCAGATTTCATAATCGACCCGTGTCAATTCTGATAACAAAGATCAAACTCTCCCGCGTGCGCCGCCTGGCGTTTACCGCGCTGCTGGCGATTGTGGCGGCGCGTCCCGTATTCGCGCACGAAGGCAAGCCGCATAGCCCCGCCGATCTGTGGAAGACGTGGGGCTGGGAGCCTGTGGTCATCGCTTGTCTTGCGCTATCGGCCTGGCTCTACTTGCGCGGCGTGCTGAGACTGTGGCGGGCGTCCGCGCCGGGGCTGGGGGTTCGCAAGTGGGAGGCCGCTGCATACGCGGCGGGCTGGATGGCTCTCTTTGTAGGGCTTGTCTCACCGCTTCATCCGATGGGCAGAGTCTTATTCTCCGCGCACATGACGCAGCACGAAGTCTTGATGCTCGTGGCCGCCCCTCTTCTAGTATTGGGAAGACCTCTGATCCCGTTCATCTGGTCGCTCCCGTCAGGGCTGCGGCCGAAGGTGGGGGCGTTGGGGAAAGCGAAATGGTTCGAAAAGGGCTGGCGCATGATGACCAACCCGCTCTTCGCGTGGGCGATCCATGCGGTGGCGCTCTGGGTGTGGCATGCGCCTGACCTGTTTCAAGCGACGATCGACGACGAGTTGATTCACACGATGCAACACGTCAGCTTTCTAGGCTCGGCGCTGATCTTCTGGTGGGCGATCATTCATAGCAACAGGGGGCTGATGAGTTACGGCGCGGCGGTCCTTTATACGTTCACGACTTCGATACACAGCGGGCTGCTGGGAGCCTTGATAACTTTTTCATCTTCGGTCTGGTATCCGGCGTATGCGGAGACGACTTCTTCCTGGGGGCTGACGCCGCTGGAAGACCAGCAGCTCGGAGGGTTGATAATGTGGATACCGGCCGGCCTCGTCTACATCGTGGCCGGGCTCGCTCTGTTCGCCGGGTGGATGCGAGAAGCCGAGCGCAGGATGCAGTTGAAACATGCCGGCGGTCGGGGGCAGGGGATCAGATGATAACGATCAATAAGATTCTTGGCGTCATAACCGCAACGGCAATCCTGGCCTTCGCGCTCGAAGCGGCTCAGGCGAATCGAGGGCGCGCTCAGCTTGCTTACGTCAGCAACGAGCGGGATGGGACGATCACGGTAATCAACACGGCGACCGACGAGGTCGTCTCGTCGATTCAGGTCGGGGGCAGACTCCGCGGCATTCACCTGAGCGCCGACGGGAAGACGCTCTACGTAGCTTTGACTTATCGATCGGACCAGCGAGAAAGCGCGACCGATAAGATCGTAGCGATTGATGCGGCGACAAAACGGGTCGTCGCGAGCTACGACGCGGGGAGCGACCCCGAGCAGTTCGCGATCAGCCGCGACGGCGCGCGGCTCTACGCGTCGAACGAAGACGCGGGCACGGCTTCGATCACCGACTTGCGCACGAACCGCGTGATCGCCACGCTCGTCGTAGGGATTGAGCCGGAAGGCGTCGCGATCAGCCCTGACGGGCGCTGGGTCTATGTCACTTCGGAGAGCAGCAGCAACGTCTCTGTAATCGACACACGCACGAACAAGATAAAGGCCACATTCCCCGTAGGGGCTCGGCCGAGGGCCGCAGCCTTTACGCCCGACGGGCTGCGGGCTTACGTCACGGCCGAAAACGGCGGCACGGTCGCGGTCGTCAGCACGCGCGACCATAAGGTGACGAACACGATCCAGTTGCCTCGCGATCAGGTCAAGCCGATGGGCGTCGTAGTGTCGCCGGACGGGCGGCGGGTCTATGTCGCCAACGGGCGCGGCAACAACGTCGCAGTGATCGACGCGCGCACAAATAAAGTTGAGACTTTAATCCCCGTGGCCGCGCGCCCGTGGGGGATCGCGATCACGCGCGACGGCAGGAAGGTCTACACGGCTAACGGGCTGTCGAACGACGTGGCCGTGATAGACACGGCTACTAATCGAGTGATAAAGACCGTCAAGGCTGGCGACGGCCCGTGGGGCATCGTGATCAGCCGGTGAGTCAGGAGCTTGTGAGGCAATACTCAGAGGGCGTCTGAAAAGCCCCGCAGGGGCTCAATGTTTGTAGAACAATAGCGTAAATGCGCCCCAACTCCGTAGGAGTTGCATACAGACATTCAACCCCTACGGGGTTGGAGAATGGTTATGCGACCCTTCTACAAACATCTGGCTCTTACGGAGCCGGGCAAGCTCCTACGCGGCCGAGTAAGTTGCCACTTCCTAGACGCCCTCTCAGGACGGAGGCGTTATGCCAGGCATTAATGTAATCAATCTTTCTAGCTCGGGAACGGCCGAGCCGGACTTCACGAGGGGATCGATCTTCTTCGTGGGGACCGCGACAGTCATTCTAAGATACGCGGGCTTTACAATTCTGACCGACCCCAACTTCCTTCACGCGGGCGACCACGTACACCTCGGGTACGGGCTCACGGCCGAGAGGCTGACGAACCCGGCTATAGAGATAGAGCAACTCCCGCCGCTCGATTTCTGCGTGCTCTCGCATTATCACGGGGACCACTTCGACCGCATAGCTGAGGAGAGGCTTCAAAAGGATTTGCCGATCGTGACAACGGAGCACGCCGCCGGGGAGCTGAAAGATAAAGGCTTCACAGCGCCCATCGCGCTCGACACGTGGGGCTCGGTGATCATGGAGAAGGGCGGCGCGAGGGTCCGCGTGACTTCCATGCCCGGAAGGCACGGGCCGCCCGTGGTCGAGAAGTTCCTGCCGCCGGTGATGGGCAGCATGCTCGAATTCACAAACGAGGCGGACCGGACAGGGCTGCGGCTTTACATCACGGGCGATACCCTGGTCTTCGACGACCTGAATGAGATTCCGCGAAGGTATCCCGAGATAGACCTGGCCCTGTTTCACCTCGGGGGGACGCAGATCATGGGAATATTGCTCACAATGGACGCGGAGCAGGGGGTCGAGGCGATAAAGATTATCAACCCGCGCGAGGTGATACCGATCCACTACAACGATTACGAAGTCTTCAAGTCGCCTCTGGAGGATTTCAAGCGCGCGGTCGAAGCCGCGGGGCTCAACGCGCGCGTGAAGTACCTTGCGCACGGCGAGACTTATGAATTCGAGATACCGAGGAGTCGCGTTCAAACCGCGTCCGAGTGATCCTCACGGCCCGGGGCCGCTAACTCGTGTCGCGGCCCCGGGCAAAGGCGACCTTGAGGAAAAGGTATAAAAGGTAGGAGCCGATTATTTGAGCTATCACGACGGCCCAGAGTGGTAAGCCGATAAAGAACAGGAGCAGGGAAGCTGCGCCCATTCCGCCCGCCGCCGCCAGGCCCTCCCACCTGACGCGGCTGGCTTGTGTGTGATCCTTCATGTAAAAACGCTTCATAATTACCTCAATAATGCGGAATGAAAAAGCAGCGCCTCTTTCGGAGTGCGGTGACTTGTCACCGCTTTTGAGTTAGGCGAAACGGCGATGGCTAACTCGAAAGCGCCGCGGGGTCTGCGCACTCCGAAGGAACGGTCGCAATCGCAAACAGCGATAAATAATCGAAGTGATCGATACGAAAGCCTATTCAGATGGCTTCGCGATACGCCTGCCTGAGCGCGAGCCCCTCGATCGTAGCCGCCGGCGCGGCGTCGTACTCGGCGAGCGCTTCATTTGAGTATGACTTTGGAGCCGACCTTGTCCTCGTGGCCGCCGATTGCCTCCCCTGTTAAAATAACCGCGCGGAGTTAAAGCCATCAGTACGCGAGCGTACAGACACACTGAAGGCGGGGCATCTACTCCAGAACCCCTTCCGGTATGTGAGTCGGCGGGCCGAGGTCTACCACTTCATGCCGAGGCTCGGGCAGGTTCTTAACCTGTTCGGCCAGCCCTGCGCCCCTGCCTGACGGCAGTTGTCTCTTGCCTCGCTCGGCGGCGCGGTAGTCTGTAATCGCCACTACGGCAAGCGTGCTCAGCCCCGCGACGACGTGCGTCCACTTGGCCCGCTTGTTCCCCGAAAAGCCCAGTATCCACGGGTCGGCGGCCGTAAGCCCGCCCGCTATCGCCTCGATCACGCCATGGGTCGGGAACGGTATGAGCTTCAGAGCGCCGAGCGGGTACTTTGTCATCAGGCTCAGGCCCATTATGCCCGCGCCCGCGCTGACACAGTTGATCGTCGCCTTCTTGTTCTTGCTGAACCCGAACAGCCAGGGCGCGGCCATCATGGTCCCGGCCCAGGCGTAGTCGAGTATAGAATGCGGCAGAGGTTTCAGAACTTTCATGATAATCAATCTCCGTGAACCTTGATTGAATCGGTCGTCTCATCAGCCGAGGCAAGCACCGTTCCACCTGCGCGAACAGGCGCAAGGGCGCGGATCAGAGACATACGTGGCCTTAGGCCGGACGGGCAATGAGCAAACTTGCGACAAAGCTAAACAAGGATGGACAGACAGGCTAGTAAATCAGTTACTGTGCTCTGTGATTTCAGTTACGAAGCATCTCAATAATCAAAGCCATCAATATGTACGCTAGCGTACGAACTTTATTCCCCCTCTTATGTCATTATCCGCATATCTTTAAATTAAAATCCTGGTGAAAGAGAGATTCAACAGCCTTTACCGAAGCGACGCGCGGGTGTACCGCGCGCCGGGCCGCGTCAACTTGATAGGCGAGCACACGGATTATAACGAAGGCTTCGTTATGCCTGCCGCCATAGACCTTTACACGCGGGTCGCAATCGCGCCGCGCGGCGACCGCGCGATTCACGCCCACTCGGAAAACTTCTCCGAGACCGTAGAGTTCGATCTGGACGACCCGGACCCGCGCGCCACAGGCCACTGGGGCGATTACGTGCGAGGGGTCGCGGTGACAATAGACCGCGCCGGCCACAGGTTGAGAGGCGCAAACCTGCTTATTCGCGGCGAGATCCCTGCGGGCGCGGGCCTCAGCTCTTCGGCCTCTCTCGAAGTCGCGGTAGGTTATGCGCTGATGAAAAACTCAGGGCTTGAGGTCGATCCGTCAGAGCTGGCGAAGCTCGCTCAACGCGCGGAAAACGAATTCGTAGGCGCGCGCTGCGGCATAATGGATCAATTCATCGTCACTCATGGCGAGCCGGGCCGCGCGCTTCTCCTGGACTGCCGCTCGCTCGACCACCGCTCTGCGCCGATCCCCGACCATGCGAGGCTGGTAATATGCAATACGATGGTCAAGCACGAGATTGCGCGCGGCGAGTACAACACGCGCCGCGCCGAATGCGAAGAAGGGGTCCGTTATTTATCAAGAAAGCTCCCTGGCATAACCGCCTTGCGCGACGTGACGCAGGCTGATTTAAACCGCTACGGCGACCACCTGCCCAGGGTGGTTTACAAACGGTGCCGCCACGTTATCACCGAAAACGCGCGCGTGATCGCCGCCGCGGCGGCGCTGTCGGAAGGCGACCTGATGGAGTTCGGCCGGCTGATGTATAAGTCCCACCTCAGCCTCCGCGAAGATTACGAAGTCAGCTCGCCCGAGCTCGACACGATGGTGAGGCTCGCCGGCCAGGCCGATGGCGTTTACGGCGCGCGTATGACGGGCGGCGGGTTCGGCGGCTGCACCATCAACATTGTGAAGGCCGACAAAGTCGACGACTTCAAGCGCGTGATAGCGACCGGCTACGAGCGGGCGACCGGAATCGCGCCCGATATCTACTCTTCGACGGCCGTCGGCGGGGTTGAAGAGATCGACGCTGCTGAGTAAATCCGTTTAGGTACGCTAACGTACAGACGACCGAAAGCGCAGCCTGATAGCATACTGGAGGTTGTCTAACCATCTTTTTTTTTCTGCCGAGATGGGCCGAGATTGCCACGTATTGGGCGCATCATCTGAATAAAGTTTCTGAGTCGTAACCAATGACGGGGTATAGTTGCGCCCGACCTGCGGTCGCTCAAACACCAACTGTCGAGCCAGGGGAATGTATGCAAGAAAACAAAACAAGAGTCTATAGCAGCCGTGTAAGTGAACTTAACCAGGGGCCATTATCACAAACCGTCGACGTGATCTGTCTGTCGCACCTGCGATGGGATTTCGTATACCAGCGGCCGCAGCACCTGTTGAGCCGATTCGCGCGCGCGGGCCGAGTCTTTTTCGTCGAGGAGCCCATCTTCGTAAACGACAACGTGGCGCAGCTCGACATAGGCAGGCGCGGCGACAACCTCTTCGTCATAACGCCGCGTGTGCCGAAGGGGTTGAGCGAGGCGGAAATGAATCTCGCCCAGCGGTCGTTACTCGACGAGCTGATGGCCGAGCGCGCAATCGAAGATTACATTCTGTGGTACTACACGCCGATGGCGCTTGCCTTCACGCATCACCTCAGCCCTTCGGCCGTAATCTACGATTGCATGGACGAGCTGTCGGCTTTCCGCGGGGCGCCTCTGGTGATGAGGGAGCGCGAGGCTCAGTTGTTCGATCGCGCCGACGTAGTCTTTACGGGCGGCCACAGCTTATACGAAGCCAAGCGCGACCGGCATGTCAACATCCACCCGATCCCCAGCAGCATAGACGTGGATCACTTTGCCAGCGCCCGCGCCATTCAAATCGATCCCGCTGATCAACTAGTCATCCCGCACCCGCGCCTAGGCTTTTTCGGCGTGATAGACGAGCGGATGGACCTTGAGCTGCTCGACGAAGTGGCCCGCGCGCGGCCAGATTGGCATTTGGTTATGATAGGCCCCGTCGTCAAGATCGACCCGGCGGACCTGCCGCGACGGCCGAACATTCACTACCTCGGCGGGAAGAGTTATGAAGACTTGCCGTCATACATCGCGGGATGGGACGTGGCCTTGATGCCGTTCGCGCGCAACGAGGCGACAAGGTTTATCAGTCCTACCAAGACGCCTGAATACCTTGCCGCGGGGAAGCCAGTGGTTTCGACCTCCATACGCGATGTCGTGCGGCCTTACGGCGAGATGAAACTGGTGCGCGTCGCCGACTCGCCCGCGGAGTTCATCGAGGCGATAGAAGAGAGCCTCAAGAACATGCGCGATGATGCGCCGTGGCTCAAGCGCGTCGACTCGTTTTTGTCGGAGACCTCGTGGGACCAGTCCTGGTCACGCATGTGCCATCTCATAGACGCGGCCATCCGCGCCCGCCAGTCCGCGCTCACGGCAGCGACCACGACTCAGTCGAAGCGCGCCACCGTGTCAGCGGGGGATTAACGAATTAGAAGGGGATTTATTAGATGTTTGATTATTTGATAGTAGGGGCGGGCTTCGCCGGAAGCACCCTGGCCGAGAGGCTGGCCAGAGTCTCAGATAAAAAGGTGTTGATCTGCGACCGCCGCCCGCACATCGGGGGGAATGCTTACGACCATTACAACGACGCAGGCATTCTGGTTCACAAATACGGCCCGCACATCTTCCACACCAACTCGCGCGAGGTCTTCGAGTACCTGTCGCAGTTCACCGAATGGCGCGCCTACGAGCACCGCGTACTCGCGAGCGTAGACGGTCAGCTCGTCCCGATCCCGATCAACCTCGACACCGTGAACAGGCTCTACGGGTTGAACCTCACATCGTTCCAGCTCGAAGAGTTCTTCGCCTCCGTTGCCGAGCCGCGCCCCGTGATCCGCACTTCAGAAGACGTGATCGTCAGCAAGGTGGGCCGCGAGCTCTACGAGAAGTTCTTTCGCAACTACACGCGCAAGCAGTGGGGGCTCGACCCTTCGGAGCTCGACGCCGCGGTGACCGCGCGCGTGCCGACGCGCACCAACCGCGACGACCGCTACTTCAGCGACACCTACCAGGCGATGCCGCTTCACGGGTTCACGCGGCTGTTCGAGAACATGCTCGACCACCCGAACATAAAGATCCTGCTCAACGCCGATTACCGCGAGGTCGAGAGGATAGTCCCTTACCGCGAGATGATCTACACTGGCCCCGTAGACGAGTACTTCGATTACCGCTATGGTAAGCTGCCTTACCGCTCGCTTGAGTTCAAGCACGAGACTCTCAACAGCGCCGTCTATCAACCCGCGCCCGTCGTGAACTACCCGAACGAGCACCTTTACACGCGCGTGACGGAGTTCAAATACCTGACCGGGCAGGAGCACGCGAAGACGAGCGTAGTTTACGAGTTCCCGCGCGCCGAGGGCGACGCTTACTATCCCGTGCCGCGGCCGGAGAACGCGGAGCTTTACAAGAAGTATCAGCGGCTCGCGGCCGCCACGGCGGGGGTCCATTTCGTGGGCCGCCTCGCGACTTACAAGTATTACAACATGGACCAGGTCGTCGCGCAGGCCCTGACGGTATTTGCGAAGCTCAGCGGCTCGCGCCTCGCCGCGAACCGTGTTGAGGCCAAGATCGACGCCGAGGTCAATCGGCCTTCCGCCGCGTAGCGCGAGAGGAGAACTTGAGGAGACAGCCCTGATGCCGGGATTGATGTTCGCCACGGGGATAGAGTGCAGCTACCCGACGATTGAGCTGCCGGACGGGACCACCAAGCGAGTAGATGAGATGGAGAGGTGCGGCCACTACTCTTACTGGCGCGAAGATTTTCGCCTCGTCAAAGAGATCGGCCTGGAGTACCTGAGGTACGGCCCGCCCTACTACATGACGCACACGGGGCGCGGCCAATATTTCTGGGCTTTCGCAGACGAGACGTTCAACGCGCTTAAGGAGATGGAGATCACGCCGATCGTAGACCTCTGCCATTTCGGGGTGCCCGACTGGGTGGGCAGTTTTCAAAACCCAGAGTGGCCCGAGCTGTTCGCCGAATACGCGGGCGCTTTCGCTGAGCGGTTCCCCTGGGTGATGCTTTACACTCCGATCAACGAGATTTTCATCGCCGCGCTCTTCTCCGCGAGGTACGGCTGGTGGAACGAGCGGCTGACGAGCACGCGCGCGTTCGTCACCGCGCTTAAACACCTTGCGCGCGCGAACCTGTTGGCGAAAGAGGCCATCCTCCGCGTCCAGCCGTTCGCGCTCTTCATTCAGAGCGAGTCGTCAGAGTATTTTCATGCCAAGGACCCCGCCGCGCAGAAGCGCGCGGACTTTTATAACCAGAAGCGGTTCCTGTCGCTCGACCTCTGCTACGGCAGGGACGTTCGCGGGGTGATGTACGAATACCTGATCGACAACGGGATGACGCGCGACGAGTACCACTGGTTTCTTGAGACGGGTCAATCGCTCAAGACTTACTGCATAATGGGTAACGATTACTACGACACGAACGAGCACCTCGTCCCGGCGGGCGATGGGCCGCTCACGCCTGCGGGAGAGATATTCGGCTACTACGTCATCACCAAGCAGTACTTCGACCGCTACCACCTGCCCGTGATGCACACGGAGACCAACCTTAAAGACGCCGAGCGCGCCCCCGCATGGCTGTGGAAGCAGTGGGCGAACCTGGCGCGTCTGAAGCAGGACGGCGTGCCGATCATAGGGTTCACCTGGTACAGCCTGACCGACCAGGTCGATTGGGATACGCTGCTGCGCGAAGACAACGGCAACGTAAACCCCGTCGGGCTCTTTGATCTTGATAGAAAGATCCGTCCTGTGGGCGAAGCCTATCAACAGCTCGTCGCGCAATGGCGCAGCACTCTCCCTATAGAGAGCTATGGGCTGGACATGAGCGCATCGATTCTGCCCAACGGAGACTCTTAATCCCGGAAAGATCATATGGCTCAGAGCGAACCTTCCAGAACCGCCCCCGAGTTGTGGGGCGGGGTCGAATGCACCGTCAACCGCGTCGGCGATCGTTTCTTCGATCAGCTCGAACGGAGCGGCCACGACATACGCGCGGACGACCTCGACCTGTTCGCCGCGCTCGGCGTCAGCGCCTTGCGTTACCCCGTCTTGTGGGAGCGCACGGCCCCCGCCGGGTTGGAATCGGCCGACTGGTCCTGGCCGCGCGAGCGCCTTGCGCGGTTGCGAGACTTAGGGGTCACTCCCATAGTCGGCTTTCTTCATCACGGGAGCGGCCCGCGCTACACGAGCCTGACCGATCCTGCCTTCGCCGATAAACTGGCCGACTACGCCCGCGCGTTCGCCGAGCGTTTCCCCTGGGTCGAAAGCTACACGCCCGTCAACGAGCCGCTCACGACGGCGCGCTTCAGCGGGCTGTACGGCCACTGGTATCCGCATGGCCGAGACGCCCTCACATTCGCCCGCGCGATGCTAAGCGAGTGTCGCGGGGTCGTGCTCTCCATGCGCGCCATACGCGAGATAAATCCCGCGGCCCGTCTGGTGCAGACAGAAGACCTGGGGAAGACATGCGGCGCGCGCTCGCTCGCCTATCAAGCCGACTTCGAGAACGAGCGGCGCTGGCTGACATTCGACCTGTTATGCGGGCGCGTCGACCGGTTTCACCCGATGCGAAGCTACCTGCTGTGGGCCGGCGTCGAGGAGCGCGAGGTCGACTGGTTTCTCGAAAACAGATGTGAGCCTGACATCGTCGGGATCAATCACTATCTGACGAGCGAGCGTTTTCTAGATGAGCGCGTTGATCTCTACCCCGCTTGTTTGCGCGGCGGGAACGGGCGGCACGAGTACGCGGACGTAGAAGCGGTCCGCGTACTGGCCGAAGGCGTCGCCGGGCCGCGTCGCCTTCTCAAAGAGGCATGGGATCGATACAACTTGCCCGTCGCGGTGACAGAGGCGCACCTTGGCTGCACGCGCGAAGAGCAGATGCGGTGGCTGATGGAGATGTGGGATGCGGCCCGCGCGCTCGGCCAAGACGGAGTCGATGTGCGCGCAATAACGGCGTGGGCGCTTCTCGGCGCATTCGATTGGAACGCGCTATTGACTCGCCAGGACGGTTATTACGAACCGGGCGTCTTCGATCTGCGCGCCTTGCGCCCGCGCGCCACGGCCCTTGCCCGCATGGTGCGCGACCTCGTCGAAGCTGGAGATCATGATCACCCTGTTCTCGACACGCCCGGATGGTGGCGCAGACCGGAGAGGCTGACATACACGGCGGAACGCCGAAACGTGTGTAAGGAAGCTTCTCGGGCGAAAGCCCCGTGGATGAAATCGAGATCGCCGCGACCGCTTTTGATCACGGGCGCGACGGGGACGCTCGGAAACGGCTTCGCCCGCCTATGCGAGGAGCGTGGCATATCTTACCGCTTGCTGTCGCGCCGCGACATGGATATATCGGTCGCGTCATCGGTGGCTGCCGCGCTGGATGAACTCAAGCCGTGGGCCGTCATCAACACCGCCGGGTACGTCCGCGTGGATGACGCGGAGATCGAATCTGAAACGTGTTTCCGAGAGAACACTGTCGGGGCCGCCACGCTGGCCGCGTGCTGTGCCGAACAGAACGTGTCGCTCGTCACGTTCTCATCCGATCTGGTATTCGACGGGGCTAAAGATGCGCCATACGTGGAGAGCGACGAGGTCAACCCTCTCGCGGTGTATGGCCGCAGCAAGGCCGAGGCGGAGGCGCAGGTTTTAGCTATCCTGCCCTCTTCGCTCGTGATCCGCACGAGCGCGTTTTTCGGCCCATGGGACGAGCACAACTTCGTCACGATAGCGCTCGGCGCGTTGATGTCGGGTCAAAGATTCATCGCAGCCTGTGACGCCACGGTGTCGCCCACTTACGTCCCTGACCTGGTTCACGCGAGCCTCGATCTGTTGGTCGATGGAGAGCGCGGGATATGGCACCTGTCGAACGCGGGGGCGATAACGTGGTCGGCCCTTGCGCGGCGCGCGGCCGAACTGGCGGGGTGTGACGCAAGCCTCGTCGACGCGCGCCCGTTGCGGGCTCTGGGCCTTACGGCGAAACGCCCGGCCTACAGCGCCCTTGCGACCGAGCGCGCCTGGTTGATGCCTTCGCTCGAAGACGCGCTGTCGCGGTACGTCAACGCGCGGAGATCGATGTCCGCATTACCGATCGAGGAGATGCGCCTTATGGCGAGCGCCAGGAGCGGCTGATGACAGCAAACCTGTTACAGAGAGACGAGAGAACGATAACGAGAATCGGCGCGCATTACTCAGGCGAAGGGAGATGCGAGTTCGCCGTATGGGCTCCCTTGTTACAGACCGTAAAGCTGCGCATCATCCACCCCGAAGAGCGATCAGTCATCATGAGCAGAGACGATCGGGGATACTGGCGCGCTGCGATTGAGGGGCTCTACCCCGGCGCGTTGTACTTCTATCAACCGGACGGCTCGGACCTCAGACCTGACCCGGCCTCTAATTACCAGCCGCTCGGGGTGCACGGCCCGTCGCAGGTCATAGATCACTCGGCATTCAGTTGGACGGACAAAGATTGGCGCGGCGTCGCGCTGGAAGAGATGATCATTTACGAGGCGCACGTCGGGACGTTCACGCCCGAAGGCACGTTCGACGGTTTGATCGCGAGGCTCGGCGAGATCCGAGACATCGGCGTAAACGCAATCGAAATCATGCCCGTCGCACAATTCCCCGGCGGGCGCAATTGGGGTTACGACGGCGCTCACCCCTTCGCGGCGCAGAACAGTTATGGCGGGCCGGATGCGATGAAGCGGCTCGTAGACGCCTGCCACAGCGCTGGGCTTTCGGTCATACTCGACGTTGTCTACAACCACCTGGGGCCGGAAGGGAACTACCTCGCCTGCTTCGGACCTTACTTCACCGACAGGCATAAGACGCCCTGGGGCAACGCGATCAACTTCGACGACGCGCACTGCGCTGATGTCAGGAACTATTTCATAGAGAACGCGATCCACTGGTTTGGCAATTACCACGTCGACGCGCTGCGCCTCGACGCCACGCATGCGATGCATGACGACGGCGACCCGCACATCCTTCAGGAGCTTGCGCGCGAGGTCGGGCGTTATTCCAAACAGCAGGGCAGGCAGTTCTACTTGATGGCGGAAAACGATTTGAATGACGCGCGGGTGACGCGACCGGCGGCGGTGGGCGGGTACGGGATCAGCGCGCAATGGTGCGACGACTTCCACCACTCGCTCCGCGCATTGCTGACTGGCGAAGACGGGGGCTACTTCAAAGACTTCGGGCGCGTCGAACATCTGGTGAAAGCCTACAGAGAAGGTTTCGTCTATTCGGGAGAGTACAGTGAATTCAGAGGGCGTCGCTATGGGACCAGCTCGAAAGAGGTGCCGGGCCATCAGCTTATAGTCTTTTCGCAGAACCACGATCAGGTCGGCAACCGCATGCTCGGCGAGAGGCTGTCGGAGCAGGTCTCTTTCGAGGCTTTGAAGCTGGCGGCCGGGGCGGTCCTCGTCTCGCCCTACGTCCCCATGCTGTTTATGGGCGAAGAGTACGCCGAGGGTTCGCCGTTCCTTTACTTCGTCAGCCACGAGGACGAAGACCTGATTGCTTCGGTCCGCAATGGGCGCAAGGCCGAGTTCGCTTCCTTCAACTGGCAAGGCGAGCCGCCCGACCCGCAGGCGCCGGAGAGCTTTCTGAGGTCGAAGCTCAAGTGGGAGGCGAGGAGCGAGGGGAGGCACAAGGTCATGCTCAGCTTCTATAAACGGCTCATCGAGCTGCGCAGAACTTTGCCCGCGCTTTCACACCCAAGCAAGGATAACCTCGCCGTTGTCGAAGCGGAGCCTGGCTTGCTGCTCTTGCGCCGCTGGCGAGAGGCGAATCATGTACTTTGCGTCATGAATTTTAACAAGGCCCAGACGACCTTCCGCATCGATGCGAAAGAGCGCGAGTGGAGAAAAATGATCGACTCTGCTGAAGCTGTTTGGGGCGGGCCGGGTTCGCCACTGCCCGCCAGTGTGATGATCGCGCAGGAGTTGACGGCCGCTCCTCTCAGCTTTGTTCTCTTTGAAAATACCTTCTAAAATAAGAAGAATAAAACTAGAAGCTATCTCAAAAATACGCTCTGAGTAAGATCAGGATGCAACCGAGATGGACGAAGCCCAAGTAGTTCGCATCATGATACTCATAACGCACCAAAATCCGTCGGAAGTTTTGCAGCCACGCAAACAACCGCTCGA
>DATFGQ010000092.1:0-21905 GCA_035249305.1 Blastocatellia bacterium
GATAAAGCCGATAGAGTACCTGAGAAAACGAAGCAAAGGCCAGGCTATCAGCCCGGCCTGCTTTTTCAGGGATTCGATTAGAGATGGCGGGGCAAGCTCCTTCTTAGCTTAAAGCCTATGGGGACAAGCCCTGCCCCTACAAAACTACAAAACACGGAAGCCCGCAATCGCTGTCTTAGCAATTGCGGGCTTCCGATCATCAGCGCCTTGCTTCGGCGCATCACCTTACAGAGTTGCGATCATCGAATTCTTCTGTGCGGGGTCCGTGTTGCGCGCAGACTTACGCGGGGCGCTGCGCGCCGGACGACCGAGCACTTGAACCTTTACGCGTTGACGTCCGAACGATACCGCCTCCCTGTAGGTCGGGAAGTAGATATCGATTATGCGGCCCTTAATTCTTGCGCCGGTGTCCAGTACAGTGTATTTACCCGTATACCTTCCTGCTCGTATGTGGACTACCGTACCCAGAGGCAACACGCGGGGGTCGGCTGCTATCACGCCGGGCCTTGTTAACTCGCCCGAAGCGGTGCGGCCTTTGAGGCAATAAGCGGTTGCATGGAAATCTGCCGCGTCGAGACTGACGCTCTCTTTCAAAATCTCTCTTGAGAAGCTGCTTGAGATGCCTTTGGTAGCATCTATCGCCGGCAGAGTTGCTGTCGCGGGAATTGCCGCTGTAGCTAACTTCGCGTCGTCGATAATTCTCTTTGAAGTGATCGCATCTGCCTTGCCAGACAATTCCTTGAATGTGCCTGGTAACTCCATCGATTCAACCTGAGATGATTTGTCGGCGGGAGGGTTTTCGGCTGCTTTCGCGAGCCCCGATACTGAAAACCCTATTGTAAAGATCGCGAAGATTGTTAATCCTGAGGTGAGGCCATTTGTGAATCTACTTCTAGGGAATCGATTCATCCTGCCTCCTGCTTTATTGGTTAATAACTTGCCCCGCCCGGTGTCAACAAAGCCAGGAATCCCACCTTGCTCGTCGCTGTATTGCTTCAAAACACCGGACGGCGCCTTCCGTCAAAGGAGCGCCAGTATACCATGCGGGGTCAACCCTTCTACCACGCTTGATCGCGTCGTCGCAGCCCTCGTCACCCCGCGCGGCAACCTTACTTTTGGGCTCGCAATAGCTTATCCCCACTTCTTGCAATTTTATTGCGAAACCGGCGTAGCCGTAAGTGCTGCAAACACGTGGCCGATAATTCGTAACCTTTAGAACCGAAAACCTTTAGAGATCACTTGAGGTGTTATCGGCTGTAGGTTTTCTTGACATTTTCAGGCTCACCGGCAGGTAGGCGTAGAAGAGTCTGTATGCTAAAAGCACGCCGAGCGCGGCGGCGAACCAGAGCGGCGTGCGCGTGTCGGCTTTGACCAGAAGATAGTAGTGAAGAATACCTAATGCGGCGGCGATGTAGACGATTTTGTGCAGCCTTCGCCAGCGCTTCCCGCCTAACCGCTTGACCATCGTGTTTGTCGAAGTCACGGCGAGCGGGACCAGGAGGAAAAAGGCGAGCATGCCTACGGCGATGAAGGGCCGCTTCGCGATGTCGGCCGCGGCGGCGCGCAGGTTGAAGAACTTGTCGAACCAGAAGTAGGTTATCAGGTGGAGCGACGCGTAAAAGAATGCGTAGAGGCCGAGCATGCGCCGCAGCTTTACGAGCCACCCCAGACCGAGCAAGCGGCGGAGCGGCGTGACGGCGAGCGATATGAGAAGGAACACGAGCGCGAGCGTGCCTGTGGTGTGTGTTACGAACTCTAAAGGGTTCGCGCCCAGGCGGTGGTGGTAGGCGTCCCACGCGAGCAGCGCGAGCGGCACCAGGCTGTTTATAAAGACGACTGCCTTGGCGAACTTGATCTCTTTCACGCCTCGCTGCTCCGCTCAGTAATACCGCCTCAAATCCATGCCATCATAAAGATGCGCGACCTGGTCGCCGTACCCGTTAAAGATGACCGTGTCTCTCAGGCCGAACTCGCCTATGCGGCGTTCACTCGCCTGGCTCCAGCGCGGGTGGCTCACCTCCGGGTTGACGTTAGAGTAGAAGCCATATTCGTCAGGCGCGTACAGGTTCCAGGTGGTCGCGGGTTGCGATTCGACGAAGCGAATCTTGACGATCGATTTGATGCTCTTGAACCCGTACTTCCACGGGACCACGAGACGCAGCGGCGCCCCGTTTTGGGCCGGGAGCGTCTTGCCGTAAAGCCCCGTCGCGAGGATCGTGAGCGGGTGCATAGCCTCGTCGAGCCGCAGCCCTTCGACGTAAGGCCAGTCGAGCACGCCCGAGCTTTGATTCGGCATGCGGGCCGTGTCATAAAGCGTGATGAAATGAACGTACTTCGCTTGCGAAGTCGGCTCGACCTGGCTTATCAACCGCGCGAGCGGAAAGCCGAGCCAGGGGATCACCATCGACCAGCCTTCGACGCAGCGCAATCGGTAGACGCGCTCCTCGACGGGGTTGAGCTTCAACAGCTCGTCGAGGTCATAAGTCCTTGGCTTGTTGACGTAGCCTTCGACCTCGACGGTCCAGGGGCGCGTGATGAACCCTTTCGCCTTGTGGGCGACGGCCTGTTTGTTGGTCGAGAACTCGTAAAAGTTATTATAGTTCGTGATGTCATCGTAAGAGGTAAGGCTTTCGCCGCCCCTCAAGCCTTCGCTCTCGCCCTCGACGTTAGGAGCGTCTGTCGCGCTCTGCGGCCTGATGCTGCTCGCCGTCAGCGCGCGATAAAGGTAGCCGGTCCCGAGCGCGCTCGCGGCAAGTATGCCGCCGCGGATGAAGGTGCGGCGGTTCAGGTAAAGGCTTTCGTCCGTGATCTCGCTCGTTTTTATCTCTTCCGGTCTTTTGATCAACATGATTGATAAATGCCTCGACGCTTTAATTCTATTCCTTTTCAAGCGAGAAGCAAAAAAAATGAAGGGACGGGCCTCGGAGTCCATCCCTTCGGTAGTTAGCGGGGGCTAAAAACTTTTTCGTGATCCTACTTCTTGCGCGTGTAGGTTATCTCGACGACTTTGAATTCGTTGGAGGTCCCAGCCAGATCGTAAACGCTGAAGACGTGTTTATCCTTGTCGATGATCTGAATGACGTACTTGACGAGCTTATCTTTCTCGCCGGTCATCGGCTCGTCCATCTTCCCGGTGGAGGTCAGCACTTTCCCCGACGAGTCGAACTCGCCGAGGGTGGTGAACATCGCCGTGCTCATGTTGTCTATCCAGAAGCCTACGTACTGCTTCTTGAAGTTGTCGTAGCCCGTGATGCCCATGCCGCTGTGCGGCATCCCCAGCATCTGGCTCTTGAGCTCTTCGACCGTATAACGGCCTCCCAATATCCACCTGACCTCGGACGTGCCTTTAGTCTCGGATGGCGGCTTGCCCGGCCCTTCCATCCACACCTTACAAGTCGTGTCCCACTTCCCTATGAAGTGCTCCAGCGCCTTGTGGTGCGAGCCGGGGGTCGCGGCGTCCATCCATTTCTTCATCATCTCCTGCATCTCGGGGTTGGCCGTGCTCTCGTCCTTCCCCGTAGCCTGCTTGCCTTGCGCCAACGCCTGCCCGGCCATAGCCGCCAACAGCGTGATCAGCGCAATCACGCATAATGATAGTCGCAGTCTCATATATCCTATCCTTTCATCCTGCTGATGCCGAGGCAATGAGTTTACAGGGTCGAATGCATTCGCCTATCCGCCGAGCTTTAAGAGTTCGCCGCCTGGCTCTGGCTGAAGTATGCGTTCGAGGCTTCGGCGATCTCTTCGGCCGTCAGGTCCTTCACATGAGTCATCAAAGACCAGACGTGCCCGTAGGGGTCCGCCACCTTGCCGTAACGGTCGCCCCAGAACGCGTCCATCATCGGCGCAAGGGCGGTCGCGCCCTCGGCCACGGCCTTTTCGAACGCGGCGTCGGCGTCTTGGAGGTAGATGTTCAGCCCCCCGTGAGTGCCGCCCAGCGATTTGGGCGAGCGAAAGCCCATCTCCGGATACTCGTCGCTGACGAAGATGACCGAGTCGCCGATCTTGATCTCGGCATGTCCCAGCCGTCCGTCGGGCATGTCCATGCGGAAAAGCACTTCGGCCCCGAGCGCGCGCTTGTAGAATTCCAGAGCCTCGGCTCCGTTATCGACAACGATCGCGGGGGTGATGGTGTGGTAACCATCGGGAATGGGTTTAACTGAAGACATAGATGTTTCTCCTTTATAGACTGGAAATGTGAAGCCCGCGCGCGCACGGCGCGACGAGGCCGTCCTTATTAGACCTGAGGCCGCAGGTGTTAACCTCCGCAATCCCTGTTGCGGTCTTAGTTAATGAAGATACTTACGAATGACACCTATGACGACGCCCTGAATGCTCACGCGCTCGGGCGGTTTGACTATGATGGGTTTATAAAGCGGGTTAGCGGGTTCGAGCCGCACGTGGTCGCGCGCCTGGTAAAAGCGCTTGACCGTCGCGTCCGACCCGTCGACGAGCGCGACGACGGTCTGGCCGTTCTCGGCCGTCTGGCGCGAATCGACGATGACGAAATCGCCGTCCCTTATGTGCTCGTCGATCATCGAGTCGCCGCGCACGCGGAGCGCGAACGTCCGGCCGCGGCCGAGCATGTCGGGCGGGATCGCGACCATGTCCTGACTCAGGATGGCTTCGATCGGCTGGCCCGCGGCGACGTTTCCGAGCAGGGGTATCTCGCAAGCCTGCTCGGCCGGCTCCTGGCGGACTATCTCTATCCCGCGCGAGGCATGAGGTATGCGCTTTATCAACTGCTCGCGCTCGAGCGTCGAGAGCAGTTGGTGGACCGTTGCCGGCGAGCTGAGGCCGAAATGCGAGCGGATCTCGGCGATCGTCGGCGCGTGGCCGTGCGCATCAATGAAGCGGCAGAGATAATCGTAGACTTCACGCTGACGCGGCGTTAAGACCATATTCGACTCCTGTCGGACGTAGACGCCAGTCTGCCGCGGTGTGGCGGCGGACGAGCCACTCTATGTCGTGGCCGAGCACGTAGAGGTTTCCGGCGGCGGTTATGACCTCAGTGCGGTTGCGCCCGCGCCGAGTCTGAACCGTGCCTATGACGTAGCCTTTGAGAGTTACGAGGTCGCGGCGGCACCATCCGCCGAAGGTCTTTATCCTGGGACCGGGTTGTATTTGAACGCCTGCCTGTAAAGCTTGGAGTAGTGTCATACAACGAAAGCACCTTTCAAATTCAAATCCCCTGCATTTACGGAGGCTCAGAAAATCTACCGAATATATACGAAAAAAACCGAAAATTGTCAAGTAAAATTTTTGTAAGAAGATATACTGAAAAACTCAACTACGGTCTTTGTTTTGACCTTGCGGTAGGCGAACTTTATAATGCGCCTACTCTCCTATGAAAAGCACTCAGAAGAAAGCCGACCACAGCGCCGATACTGCTACGGCCGACATCGCGCAAACCGCCCGGCGCTCTTGGATGGGTGAGGTCAGCCGCTATCAGTGGCTAGTCCTCGCCGTCGCCTGGCTCGGTTGGGTCTTCGACAGCATGGACGGGACGCTCTATTCGCTCGTCCAGAAGCCTTCGATGACTGAACTCATGGGACCCGGCGCGTCGGAAGCAACGATCAGCTTCTACAGCAGCGCCGTCTTTTCCGCCACCCTCGTCGGCTGGGCGCTCGGGGGTGTGATATTCGGCGTCATCGCCGATTACATCGGCCGCACGAAAGCCCTGGTCGCGACAATATTGATCTACTCGCTTTTCACAGGGCTGTCGGCCGCGGCCGATACGTGGTGGCAGCTTGCGATCTTTCGTTTCATCACGGGCCTCGGGCTAGGCGGCGAATGGGCCGCCGGGGCCGCCCTCGTCGCCGAGGTCTGGCCCGACCGTCTGCGCGCTAAGGCCGGCGCGATACTCCAATCCGCGGCCGCCTTCGGGTACTTCTTCGCCGCTGTAATAAATCTCTCAGTGGGCGATCTCTCGTGGCGGTACGTTTACCTCGTAGGCGCGCTGCCGGCCGTCTTCGTCCTCTTCATTCGCATGATCGTCAAAGAGCCCGAAGCCTGGCTCGAAGTCCGCGACCGCCGCAGGCTCGCGCGAGCCGAGCAAGCGAGTAGCGATCATGCCGACGAGCTTCGCGCCTTCACGCTCAAGCAACTGTTCGGCCCGCGCCTCCGCCGCGACACCGTGGTCGCTTCGCTGCTCTCCTTCGTAGTGCTGCTCGCGCTTTGGGGCGCGACGATGTGGATACCGGCCGTGGTGCGCGAGATTGCCATCCCGCCCGCGGGGCTCGACGAACGAGGGGTCAGAGAATATCTCAACGCGCAGGCCAGCTACGCCATAATGCTGTTGAACGGCGGCGCGCTATTCGGTTATCTCTGGTTCGGCCCGATGGCCGACCGCTTCGGCCGCCGCGCGGCGTTCGCCTTCTATTTCATAGGCGGCGTAATTCTCTTTCCCTTGACTTTCTTGCTTACGACAAACGCGACACAAGTATTTGTTCTGCTCCCGCTCGTAGGTTTTTTCACGCTTGGCATCACGAGCGGTTTTCCCATCTACTTGCCGGAGCTATTCCCCACGCACGTCCGCACGACCGGCGTGGGCTTCTGCTACAACGCGGGGCGGATCATCACCGCGGGCGGAGTCTTTTTGACGGGCTACCTCGTAGGCGCGTTCGGCGGCTCGTACGCGAAAGCCGCCAGCGCCGTGAGCCTCGTCTACATACTCGGACTGTTTCTTCTCGTATTCGCGCGCGAAACTCGCGGGCGTCGCCTGACTTGAACAATAGCAATCAACGAGGTGAGCACATGAAAATGAAGAAGCCGGCACGCGTCTTTATCGCCGCCGCGATCTTTCTGGCCGCGCTGTTGCCCGAATCCAGTCTTGCAATACAAGACAGAAAGAAGACCGTAGAGAGCTTCATCAGCACGATCAAATCGGCCCGCGTGATAGAGCTCAATTTCATCTGGGACCGCAACTCGCCGCTCCTCGGATTAAACCCGCCTTTCTCGCTCGGCCTCCACACCAGCCACAAACAGACCGCCGGGATGATTCCGGGAGGCATCGCTTTCGCCGCCGACATGATGTTCTTCAGCGGACAGCACGGCGCGCCCAACCTCGACGCGCTCGGGCACATATCGAACAACATGAAGCTGTTCGGAGGCGCCGACGCCGCGTCGAGCGAAGGTGCGTCAGGGCTCACGGCGCTCGGCATCGAGAATTATCCGAAAGATCGTTTCGTAAACCGCGGAGTGCTGTTAGACATCGCGCGGTTCAAGCGCGTAGACGCGCTCGCGCCCGGCGAAGAGATCACCGCCGAAGACCTTGAAGCGACGGCTAAAGCGCAAGGCGTCGAGATACGCGCGGGCGACTCGGTGTTGATACGGACGGGCTTCGGCAAATTCTTCGAAGCCGACCGCGCGAAATACTCGGGCTTGCGCCCCGGCCCAGGCGAATCGGCGGCCCGTTGGCTCGCCGCCAAAAAAATCTTTCTGACCGGCGACGACCAGATGAGTTACGAGGTAGTGCCGCAGAAAGGCACGATCTTTCCCGCCCATAGGATATTGATCGCCGAGAATGGGATTTACATAGTCGAGAACCTCAACCTCGAAGAGCTCGCCTCGCAGCTCGCGCAAGAAAGGGTCTACGAGTTCGTGCTGGTGCTGAACCCGCCGCGCTTGAGGGGCGCTACGGGAGCGGCCGCCAACGCGTTCGCGATAATCCCCCGGTGAGATTAGAATAGGTCGTATGAAGATTACGATTGTCGGCGGCGGGCCTTCTGGGTTGTACTTCGCGATCCTTATGAAGAAGCTCGACCCCGCGCACGAGGTCACCCTCATCGAACGCGACGGCCCCGACGACACCCTCGGCTGGGGGATAGTCTTTTCAGACCAGACATTCTCTTACTTGAAAGATAACGACGAGCCTTCATACGCCGCGATCAGCGGCAACTGCGAAATCTGGGATAACGTCGACGTAGTGCACCGCGACCAGAAGGTCACCGTCCGCGGCAACAGGTTTTCAGGGATAGGCCGGCTGGCCTTCTTAAACATCCTCCAGGCGCGATGCCGCGAGTTAGATGTCGAAATCAAGTTTCATATGAATGTGGCCGACCCGGCCGAGCTTAAAAGCTGTGACCTGCTTGTCGGGGCCGATGGCGCGAACTCCGTCGTGCGGCGAACGTATGGCGACTTCTTTCAGCCCTCGGTAGAGATGCGTAAGAATAAATACATCTGGCTCGGCACTCACAAGCTCTTCCACGGCCTGACGCTCACGTTCCGCGAAAGCGAAGCGGGGCTGTTCATCGCTCACTCTTACAAGTTCAATAAGAGTACGAGCACGTTCATAGTCGAATGCGGCGAGCAGACATGGGCCGACGCCGGCCTCGACCACATGAGCGACGAAGAGACCTGCCGGCACCTGGCCGAGGTCTTCAAGAAAGACCTCGAAGGCCACCGCCTCCTGTCGAACAACTTTGTCCGCTGGCTCAACTTCCCGCTCGTCAAAAACCGAAAGTGGCATCATGAAAACGTCGTGCTGCTGGGCGACGCGCTGCACACCGCGCACTTCTCGATAGGCTCCGGGACGAAGCTCGCGCTCGAAGATTCGATAGCGCTGGCCGAGTGCTTTGAAGCCAACCCCGGCGTCCGAGCAGCTCTCGAAGAGTTCGAGCGCGTGAGAAAGCCCGTCGTAGACGCGTATCAGGAGGCCGCCTATTCGAGCCTGCTGATGTTTGAAAACGCCGAAGAGGATATGCATCTCGAAGCGATTCCTTTCGCTTACAAGATGATGACCCGGAGCAAGAAGATCGATTACGAAAAACTCAAGAGGCGCGACCCCGCCTTCATCGCCGCCTACGACGAATGGCGAAAGAAGATTTGAAATTTCATTTACGTCATCCATTGATCGAAGCGCGCTGGCCGACCGAAGAAGAGGCGGCTCGCTCGCTGCTGTTCAGCCCCATAGCGGTCGGCCCCACTCGACTCGAAAGCCGCACATGGGTCCCGGCCATGGTCCCTTGGCGAGCCACCGAAGACGGGTTCGTCACGCGCGACAACCTCGACTGGTATGGGCGGTTCGCGGCGGGGCGTCCCGGCGCGATAGTCGTCGAAGCCACGGGCGTTCGCGACATACCGAGCGGGCCGCTGTTGCGCATAGGCCACGACCGGTTCATCCCAGGACTGCGCGAGCTTGTAGAGGTCGTCAGGCGCGAGAGCGGCGGCCGCACACGCTTCTTCATCCAGATAATCGATTTTCTTACAGTCAAGCGGCGGCCGGAAAAGTCGAAATACTTCGACCGGTTCTTTACGCTCAAGGAGAGCCACCGCCGAAAGATAGCCGAGGCTACCGAAAAGGCGCGCTGGATCGAGGCCGACGAGCGGGAAGTGATCGCGCTCCTGAAGTCCGCGCCCGAAGATTTTCTAGATCAGGTGATGGAGGCGCGCGAGCTCGAATCTCTCCGCTACGGATACCGCGAGCGCGTGACCGACATGCACCTGCCGCACGTGCGCGAGCTGCCCGAAGCGCTGCCGGAGATATTCGCGGCCGCCGCCCTGCGCGCGCGCGAAGCGGGGTTCGACGGCGTGGAGCTTCATTACGCCCACGCCTACACGATGGCCTCTTTTCTGAGCGCGAAAAACGACCGCCCCGACGGCTACGGCGGCTCGCGCGAGAACCGCGTAAGACTCCCGCTTGAAATCTACCGCGCAGTGCGCGAGCGCGTTGGCGCGGATTACACCGTGGGCGTCCGCTTCCTCGGCGACGAGGCGATCGAAGGCGGCAGCCACCTCGAAGACGCGGTCTACTACGGCGTCGAGTTCGCGCGCGCGGGGTTCGATTACCTTTCGGTGTCGAAGGGCGGGAAGTTCGACGACGCGAAACAGCCGAAGGTCGGCCACGCCGTCTACCCTTACACGGGTCCGAGCGGCTACGAGTGCATGCCGACGGTCCTGTCGGACGAGCGAGGCCCTTTCGGCCGCAACGTGCCGCTGGCGGCGGCGATCAAGCGGGCCGTGATCGAGGCCGGCTGCCGCACGCCCGTCGTAACGTCGGGCGGGATCGCAACCTTCGACCAGGCGGAAGAGATTTTGCAAAGGGGCGAAGCCGACATCATAGGCGCGGCCCGCCAATCGCTCGCCGACCCGGACTGGTTCTTAAAGATTCGCATGGGTCGCGGGAGTGAGGTCCGCCGCTGCGTGTTTACGAACTATTGCGAGGGGCTTGACCAGATGCATAAGCAAGTCACTTGCAAGCTCTGGGACCGCGTCGCGCTCGACGAGCCGGGCCTTCGTATGAGCGAAGATGGCCGCCGCCGGTTGCTGCCGCCGCGTTGGGAAGGCGCGCAAGATGATTAGAATTATCAGAATTCAATCGCCACGCCAACCGAGGGCAGAATGCGAAACGATTCCCGCAGACCCGTTATGAATATCCCGCTCGCTCTGAATCTTATCAGGTTGGATTCGACATTATACTCGTTCATGTGATGAAGAAGATTCAAGACTTCGCCCGAAAGAGTCAGCTTCCACTTCTTAAACAGGAACGCCTTGTTGGCTCGCACATCGACGCGGCTATAAGCCGGCGCGCGGACCCGGTTGCGCTCGCTCCCGAGAAGAATAAGCGACCCTTCCTCTCGCAAAAAACCGATCCAGGGCAGACCGCTGCCGTAACGCCACTGGCCCATGAGGTTGAGAGTCTCTGTGAAACGGTAGCTCCCAAATAGATTAACCGTGTGTCGCTGGTCGAAGTCGCTCACAAAACTGAGATTGCTCAGCCGGTCCGTGAGCAGCGTCTTCGAGTATGCGTAAGAAAGCCACCCCGTCAGCCCGTTGGCGCTGCGCCTTTGCAACGATAACTCGATGCCTCGCGCGTAACCTCGCAGCGAATTGCTGAACGGCTCCGCCTCTATTGTGATCCGGCCCGCTTCGACTCGCGGCTCGGAGAGGCTGAATATCAAATCTCGGTCTTCCCTGTCGTAAACTTCAGCCAGCAGGCGCGTCCTGCTTCCGAGCGACCGTTCGAGGCTCACGTTGTAATGCGTGGCGCTCTCAGCCCCGAGAGTGGGGTTGCCCGAGAAACCGAAGAGCTTATCGAAATCTGCAAACTGGTAATACCTGCCCACGCCCGCGCGAATCCTCAAGTTTTCGCCCGCCGCCAGGGAGAGCGAGGCGCGCGGGGAAAAGAGCGTCTCTCCCGTAAGCCCGCTATGGTCGAGGCGGACGCCTGCTGTTAATGTGAGCCGCGCCCGCTCGATACCGAGCGTGTCCTGGGCGTAGTAGGCTTGCTCTGTCGCGCTGCGGTTGAAAGCCTCAAGTGAAAGAGGCGCGAGCGGCTGAGAGGCTCGGAGAAAGTTAGTCAGCTTACGCGCATGGATTGATCGCACGTATAATCCCGCTTCGATGTTTTGAGAGCCGAATGCTAGAAAGCTTGCATCACCGCGCAGGCCAAACTGGGTCCGCTCTCGCTCGTCGAGCGTCAGATCATCGACGTTCGTAGTCTTGTAGTCTGTCCGTAATAGGAAGGCTCTCGCGTCGGCCAGGAGACGAGAACCGGCGTTATAATTCCAGTGAGCATTGACAAACAGGTTGCGCGAATCAGTCTTATCGATGACGTTCAAATCACCTTGATTAACAGCGCGGTTTTCGTCACCTTGACCGCCGCGAAAGATGCCGAATATGGCGGAGACGCCTAACCTGTGGTGAGGCGACAGGTCGTAAATCGCTTTGCCTTGCATGTCGCTGAAATCGAGATTCCCATCCTCATCCTGATCCGTTTGGCTGCGACCCGTGCCTGTCACACGCTCCACGAGCCGTTGCAGATAATCGATGTAGCTCGTGCGGGCGGCCACAAGCCATGAGCCGCGCCCGGCCTGAAGCGGGCCATCAACTACCGCCGATGTCGTAAGCACTCCCGTGGCAATGCGCCCCGAAGGTCTGACGCGATTGCCTGCTCTCGTCTCAAGCTTCAGCGCCCCGGCGCTGCTAGCGCCGTACTTGACCGGGTACGCTCCGCCAAACAGAGACAGCTCGCTTACGGTCTCTTGATTAATTATCGAAAGCGATAACTCATCCGTAGTGCTGCTTTCAGTCAGCCTGTGAACGAAGCTGTCGGAGATAATGCCGTCGATGTAGACTGCAATGCGGTCAAACCCCGCGCCGCGCACCGCGAAATCGCTCCGCAAATCATTATTGGCAACGACCCCCGGCAAGGCTTGAGCGGCTCGCAACGGATCGCCCACGATGACCATAGTGAGCGTTTGAAGCTCAAGCTTGCTCATGTTCTGCTCGGAGGCTGCGTTGGTTTCGGTCTTCTCGTAGGGGTCGGCCGTGACCGTGATCTGTTCGGTCAGGGTGGCGGCCTCCTGATTAAGAGCGATCTCTTTTTCGGTATTCTCTCCCTCTTTTAGAATAAGACTCTTTTTGACGAACCCGTAGCCGACCGCGGTTATGTATAGCTCGACCTCGCCCGGCTGTAGGCCGCCGAGCGTGAAGCCGCCCCTTTCGTCCGTGCTGGTGTTCTGCTGCGTCCCGCTGACGATGATCTTAACCTTAGCAACAGGCTCGCCTGTTACGGCGTCAACCACACGACCATGAAGAGTCGCCTGCCTGTCTTGAGCGGAAAGGACGAAAAGGGGGAACAGGGCGGAGCAAACGATAAAGAAGATTACGAGAATTGGTTTTCGCATAAGTGGTTTCTTCCCGAATGAGAGCTTGAATTTGCACGAGGCTGGTTCGTCTTTACAGAGAACACCCTTGAACTTTATCCTTACTCCACCATAAATCAGACGGGCATCCGGCGTATTGACGTAAAGCTGATTTTTTTGCGCGTTTTATGACGGAATTATGATGGACGATAAATCCCAGGTATTCATCTTCGACGACATTCAGGTAGAGCCGCGCTCGCTAAAGCTTATAAAGTCGGGCATACCCGTGCAGGTAGAGCCAAAGGCATTCAAGGTGCTGCTCTTTTTGATCGACAACCGGGGGAGGGTGGTCGAGAAAGACGAAATCCTCGACTCGGTGTGGAAAGAGACGAGCGTGACGGAAAATGCCCTGACGCGCGAGATCGCAAAACTGCGCCGCGTTCTCGGAGACGACCCGAAGCAATCAAGATATATTCAGACCGTCCACACGCGCGGCTATCGCTTTATAGCCGAGGTGGAAGTGAGCAACGGCGTAGCCAGGAATGGTGAGGCCGCGCCATCAAACGGGGCTCAGCCGAGTTCGTTTCAACAAAGCGGTCACGGGGTTAAGCGTGAAACAGAAAAGCGCCCGCTATATGCCGGGAAGATTCTTCGCAGGGCGGTTTTGCCGGTCGCGGCAGCCTGCTTATCTGTAATCGCTGCGCTTTTGGCGTTGAAGTTCTTTCGAGAGCCTGTCTTGACCGCGGGGCTGACCGTGGTAGAGATTACGCCGATCACTACTGCTCCGGAACTCGGCCTTAACCCGACGTTTTCGCCTGACGGCAGTTCTCTGGCGTACAGTTCGGACCGAAGCGGCGGCTTTGAGATTTACGCCAAACCGCTCGCGGCCGGCGGGCGCGAGATCCAGCTCACCGCGGATGGCAATCAAAACATGGAGCCTGCGTGGTCTCCGGATGGCAATCACATCGCATATCACTCTGCAAAACGCGGCGGCATCTGGCTGATGCCTGCGCTCGGAGGCGTCTCAAGACAACTGACCGCGTTCGGCTGTCACCCGGCATGGTCGCGCGACGGTTCGATGATCGCGTTCCAATCGGAATCATTTCACGACATGCTTCAACCCTACGCCAGCTCGGCCGCCATCTGGATCGTACCGGCCGAGGGGGGCGAGCCCAATCAAATCACGGAAGCGGGCCGTCCCGCGGGCGGGCATCTGTTTCCGAGCTGGTCCAGGGATGGAAAGCGCATTGCTTTTCTGAATGCCAACATCGAGTCGATGCAGATATGGTCGATCACTGTCGCAGAAGGCCGGTTAAAGCAATTGACCACCGCCGAGACGGGCGATAAGGCGGATGTGAGTTATTCGCCCGACGGTGAAAGTATTTTTTTCACGGCGGGGATGACGCTATTTAACCAGCGTCTTTCACAGGACGAGGGTGACCCCATAGGCCCGCCTGTTAAGGTCGCCGACCTGGGTTCAATGCCTTTCCGGCATCCGGCGATTTCTGCCGACGGCAAAAAGATCGCTTACAGCGCATGGACCATGAAGAGCAACGTGTGGTCGATTCCACTTTCGCCGCGCACGCACAAAGCGACAGGCTCGCCCGTCGCGCTCACTAACGAGCTGAACTCGCGCAACGGATTGACAGCTTTTTCGCCCGACGGCAAAAAGATCGCATTCACCTCAATGCGCAGAGGCGCGGGTTATCAACTCCATCTGATGGACACGGACGGAAAGAACCGGGCGCAATTGACCAGCGACCAGCAGGCTGCTTACTCGCCTTCGTGGTCTGCTGCCGCGGGCGACAGAATCGCATTTTATTGCATGCGCGGGGGCCACAGCACGCTCTCCGCTATCACGATTGACAGCCGAAAAGAGAGCGTGTTGGCGGAAGTTGATGGGCTTGATGCCTTGCGTTTATCGCCCGATGCAAAACAGGTCGCGTTCATCTACGCGCCTGACAACTTTTTCAACATAGGAGTGATGGCTGCCGACGGAGAGCGACTGCGGCAGTTGACCTTCGAGAAGACCTTCACGGGCTTCCCCTGCTGGTCGCCGGATGGAAGCCGTCTCGCGTTTCAGATGAAGCGTGGGGACGATATGCAACTCATGTTAATGCCAAGCATCGGAGGAACGCCCTTACAACTGACTTTCGACAGCGGCGATAAATGGCCTTATAGCTGGTCGCCCGACGGCAGCAAGATCGCCTTCGCCAGCTCGCGCAACGGGGTTTGGAACGTCAGGTGGATTTCCGTGTCGGACAAAACCGAAACCCAATTGACCAGCAATACCAGGATGGGCGTAGTGATACGCTTCCCCGACTGGTCGCCTCTGGGCAATCAAATAGTCTATGAACAGGCCGAGATTATAGGTAACATCCACGTTATGAGCTTGAAATAAGACCGGGCGAACAGGGAGCAATGTCTATGACGCAGACCGCACCAACAGTTGTCCTACCCGATTACCCGACCGAGATCGAGGCCGACCCGCGCGAGCTTCCGTTCGACCGCGAGCAACTGCTCAGGTTCTACTCCGCGATGCGGCTGGCGAGGACCTTTGAAGAGAAGCTGGCCGCGCTCTACCGCCAGGGGCGCATTTTCGGCGCGGTCTATTTAGGCATGGGTCAGGAGGCGACTTCCGTAGGCTCGATCAGCCTTCTGGAAAAGGGCGATCTTTTTTCGACGGTCTCGCGCAACCTGTCGGCGTGGTTCTACAGGGGCGTGGAGCCGGGTCACGTTTTCGCGCGCTGGTTCGGCAAAGACCAGCCGCCCGGCCACGGCCGCGAGCTGGGATTGTTCCTCGCGGACCTCGACGGCGTAGGGATCGCGCCCTATCACAACGGCTCGATGGCCTCGTGGATTCCGAGCGGCGCGGGCTACGCGCTCGCCTTCAAGATGCGCGGGCAGCCGAACATCTACATGGCCTTTACAGGGGACGGCGCTACGAGCCCCGGCGATTTTTACGAAGGGCTGAACTTCGCTTCGATAAACAAACTGCCGCTCGTCATAATCTGCGAGGCGAACCAGTTCGCCTACTCGACCCCGTGCGATAAGCAGATGCCTGTCGAAAACGTCGCGGACCGCGCGCCGGCTTTCAACATCTACGCCGAGACGGCTTTCGGCAACGACCTCTTCACGGTGATGGCGGCCACGCGCCGCGCCGTAGAGCACGCGCGGTCGGGGCGCGGCCCCGCGCTCGTAGAGTTCAAGACGTTTCGCCAGCGCGGGCACGGCGAGCACGACGACTGCGGTTACGTCAGCGGCGAGTTGAGAGCTTTCTGGGAGCAGCGCGACCCGCTTGTGATGTACCGCAGGTGGCTAGTCGAGCGCGCCGGTATTCCTGCGTCGGACACAGAGCTGATCGAAGAGATGGCCGTCGCTCGCGTCGAAGCCGGGGTCGAGTACGCGGAGGGTCTGCCCTTCCCGAAGCCCGAGACCGTCACCGAGCGGTTATTCGCCCCGTCTCCGCACGACCCTAAACCAGAAGACCGGGCCAGCATCTTTGAGCCGATCGATAACCCTGCTATCCCGGCGCTGACCGCGGCGCAAGACAGATCGAGCGGAGGCCACTTCTAATTTGAGATTACCGTTATGTCCCAGATGACCTACCTTCAAGCGATAAGCTCGGCGTTGCGCGAGGAGATGCGGCGTGACCCGAGCGTCTTCATCCTCGGCGAAGACATAGCCGTCTTCGGCGGCGCGTTCAAGATCACTCAAGGCTTCCTCGACGAGTTCGGCCCCGCGCGCGTCATCGACACGCCGATCTCCGAGTCGGGCTTCGTGGGCGCGGCGTGCGCCGCCGCCACGGCCGGGTTCCGCCCCGTCGTCGAGTTCCAGTTCATAGATTTTATCGCGTGCGCCTTCGACCAGATCGTCAACTACGCCGCGAAATGTTATTACCGCTGGGGCGTGCCGGTGCCGGTAGTCTTTCGCGGGCCAACGGGGGGCGGGATACACGCGGGGCCTTATCATTCGCAGAACCCCGAGGCGTGGTTCGCGCACACGCCGGGGCTTAAAGTCGTGCTGCCTTCGACCGCGCGTGACGCCAAGGGATTGCTTACGGCCGCGATCCGCGACAACAACCCCGTGGTCTATCTCGAAAACAAGTTTCTTTATCGCCACTACCGCGAAGAGGTGCCCGACGGCGAGCACGTAGTCCCGATAGGCGTGGCGGCGCTGCGCACGATCGGCACGGACCTTTCGATCATCAGCTACGGCGCCGCGGTCCACCTGTGCGTCGAGGTGGCGCGCACGCTCGACCGCGAAGGGGCTTCGGTCGAGGTCGTAGATCTGCGCTCGCTCGCGCCGCTCGACCGCGAGACTATGCTTGAGAGCGTGCGCAAGACCAGCCGCGCGCTCGTAGTCCACGAGGCCAACCTGACGGCCGGGTTCGGCGCGGAGGTGGCCGCGATCATCGCCGAAGAGGCGTTCGATCATCTCGACGCGCCCGTAGCGCGCGTCGCCTCGCTAGACGTGCCCGTTCCTTTCAGCCCGCCGCTAGAGATGGCCATGCTGCCATCCGTAGACAAGATCGCCCACGCGGCCAGGAGACTCCTCGCCTACTGAGAGCCCGCCTAATCACGTTGAATAGATAATCCGGGAGATGTAATATTGCCTACATCAGAGGAGGGCTTTCCCGGACCCGCACGTCTACTACTGATAAAGGAGCAAAAAGATGAAAAGAAAGAGTCCGCTCATTCTCATCGTCCTGGCGGTGATGGTTCTGTTTGCCAGCAGCATCAGCTCGACGGCGAACTCCGGCAGAGGTGAAACCCCGGCCGTCAATTGCGCAGCCACTTGCTGGAACAACTACCAGGCCTGCAAAAGCTCTTGCGGGGGTGATCCCCTTTGCCTAGACGAGTGCCGGGAACAGTTCGATTGTTGCAGGATCATCTGTCACGGACTCGACTGCTAAGCTTTCAGCCTCGATATTGTCTGCTTTAACCGATTGATGTAGCGGGGCGCGGCGCTCGGCGTCAACTGCGAAGGACTTTCGACGCCGTGTTCGGTTAGAAGTGTGTTCATTATTTCGCTTTCGGCGCCGCCGCTCGCCATGACCTGGTCCAGCAGGCTCAAGATCATCTGCTTTTGCGCGGGCGCGCATAGCCACTCTTCCCGCTTCACGCGCTCCGTGAAAGAGGCTCCGGGAGCCTGTTTCACGTCATCTACGATTTCGGTCCTGTTGACGACGAACTCCTCGCCATCCTGTGTGAAGAACTCGCTGCCGTTGACGGCGAGCAGCGTCGCGGCTATGAGGGCGCGTTTCTGGCTCATCTTCTGAATCGTGTTCACCTGGTCGGCGATGTTCTCGTTCAGCACGCGGCCCGTCGGCTGGTCGGTTATTGCGGGGGCTTCGATGTCGAACTTCGCGCCGCACCCGCCGCGCTTGCGAAAACAGACCCAGCCGCCGCCGTATTCCTGCTTGCCACGGATGATGGCCGCCTCGCCGCACTGCGGGCAACGGCGGTGCGCCTCGCGGTAGCGGTATTTCTGCTCCCAACTGTTCGCCGAGCCGTCGCCTTCGGCGATTATCATGTCGCCGCGCTGCAAGCGGCAGCGGTAGAGGTAAAAGAAGAATGGCTCGCCGTTATGCTCGGCACCCGTCCAGTCTTCGACCGCGCGAACGATCTCGAAGCGGCTCGTCAGCCCGAAGAGCGTGCAGAGTTTTTCCGCCCCCGGCTTTAACAGCGTAGGCTTATCGGTCCCCGGTATGACGCCATAATCGACGCCCTCGCGCATCACGGTGCGGACGAACTCGACCACATGATTAAAACGGTCGACGGCTTGTCTTACCGACAGAGCCGGCATAAAAGACTCGTGCTCGATCGGCATCAGAGACGTTTCGGCTGATTGTTCTACGTGCTTGTCTTCCATAGCTCTGGATAAATTAAAAGGACCTTTTGTTAGATCGGGGTTGTCATTATTCTAGACCAGCGGGAGGGCATCTGTCGCCCCGCCAGAGCGGCCGTCAGCGGCTCGGTCGCTGGTCGTTCGCCGATGGGTTTGGCTATACTAAGCTTTGCCGCAAACAAGAGATGGGATTTTAATGAGGTGAACTGTGTTCAAGAAAATGTTGGTCTGTTTAATCGTGACCTCCTGCGCTCTCGCAGCCGCGGCCGCCCCCGTTCAAGACGCGTCCAATAAGCCCGAAGCCTGGGATGTCGAAGCGGCGCACGGGCCTGAGAAAACCGTGGAGTTCGACACGGACGAAGGGACGTGGATGAGCTGCGACGTCTCGCCCGACGGGCGCACGATCGTCTTCGATCTGCTCGGCGACATTTACCTCATGCCGATCGCGGGCGGGCGAGCAGAATTGATTGCGGGCGGGGCGGCGTGGGAGGCGCAGCCGCGCTTTAGCCCGGACGGACGGCTCGTGGCCTTCACGTCGGACCGCGACGGCGGCGATAACATCTGGGTGATGGATGCGGACGGCAAGAACCGCCGCCAGATAACTAAAGAGACGCAGCGGCTCGTCAACACTCCTGCCTGGACGCCTGACGGGCAATACATCCTGGCCCGGAAGCACTTCGTAGACACGCGCTCGCTGGGCGCGGGCGAGATATGGATGTATCACGTGAACGGCGGGGGCAGCGGGGTTCAGTTGACCGAAAAGCCTAATTGGACCGCCAACAGCGGCGAGCCCGCCGTAGACCCTAAAGGCAAGTTCGTCTACTTCGTCAACAGCACTGCGTTCGACTACAACAAGAACGTCTACGACAGCATCTACTGGATCGAGCGCTACGACATGACGACAGGCCGCCGGTCGGTCTTCGTGCGAGGCGCGGGCGGGTCCATACGGCCGCAGGTCTCGCCCGACGGCAAGCTGCTCTCGTTCGTGCGCCGCGACCGGCTGAAGACCGTGCTCTACCTTCGCGAGATAGAAACCGGCCGCGAGTGGCCCGTCTACGACAACCTCACGCGCGACCAGCAGGAGGCGTGGGCAGTCTTCGGCACTTACCCCGGCTACGGCTGGGCGCCCGATTCGAAGAGCATCGTCGCCACGTCGAACGGCAAGTTCATACGCATCAACCTTGCCGCCAAGCAGGCGACGCCGATCCCGTTTACCGCGCACGTCTCGCAGCGAGTGACCGAGGCCCTGCGCTTCGAGCAGAGAGTGGCACCCGACCGCGACACGGCGCGGCTGCTCCGGTGGGCGCGGCGCAACCGCGACCGCGTAATCTACAGCGCGCTCGGGAAGCTCTACTTCAAGCGCGGCGACGCGGCCCCCGCGCGTCTGCTCAAGACGAACTACCTTGAGTACGCGCCCGCCTTCAGCCGCGACGGCTCGCGCATCACCTACGTCACGTGGTCGGACGCGGAGAAAGGCGCGGTCTGGGTCGCGGACGCCGACGGGACCGACGCGAGGAAGATCACCGCGCAGGGCGATCAATACGCCAACCCCGCCTTCTCGCCCGACGGGACGAAGATCGCTTACCTGAAAGGGCGCGGCAGCGTCTACCACGAAGAGGACCTGGCCAGCGAGTCGAGCTTCGAGATTCATTACTGGGACGGCCGCGAGCACCACTTCGTAATGGACCTGTCTAGCCGAGGGTCGAACGCGCGCATGCCGACGCTCTCGTTCGACCCGGCGGGCGAGCGGATACTCTTTATGGAGTCGAAGCTCGTCACCGCCTCCGGCTCGACGCACATCTACACCTACCTGAGCAGCGTCAAGCTTTCGGGCGACGATTACAAGCAGCACATCGAATCGAAGTACGCGGCCGAGATAATGCCTTCGCCCGACAACCAGTGGCTCTTATTCAAGGACTTGCACAAGCTCTACGTCGCGCCGTTCCCGAAGACTGGCAAGATGCTGAAGGTCGGCGCGACGGAAACCATCGTGCCCGTAAAGAGCGTCTCGCAGTCTTCAGGCGACTGGCTCGCGTGGTCCCCGGACAGCAAGAGCGTGCAGTGGACGCTGGGCGAGAACTTCTACGAGCAGACGCTTGAGAACGTCTTAAAGCCGTTGGCGAAAGACCAGCGCCCGCCCGAGCCTCGCGCGACAAAGATCGGCTTCGAGTTCGACACCGCCCGCCCGCGCGGGATGGTCGCGCTCACGAACGCGCGCATCATCACGATGAAGGGCGATGAGGTCATAGAGCGCGGCGCGATTCTGATCGAAGACAACCGCATAAGAGCCGTGGGCGCTGGCGTAGAGATACCCGCCGCGGCGCGCAGGATCGATATGAGCGGGAAGACCATAATGCCCGGCATCGTAGACGTTCATGCGCACATGGGTTACAACACGCTCGACATCATCCCCGAAAAGCAGTGGGGCTATCACGCGAACCTCGCCTACGGCGTGACGACGACGCACGACCCGTCGGCGTCCACTCAATCGGTCTTCGCGCAGTCGGAGATGGTCAAGGCGGGCGCGATGGTCGGGCCGCGCGTCTTCTCGACGGGCTACATTCTCTACGGCGCGGAGAACACCGAGAAGGCCGTAGTCAACAGCTACGAAGACGCTCGCGCGCACGTCGCTAGGCTGAAGGCGGTCGGGGCGTTCAGCGTCAAGAGCTACAACCAGCTACGCCGCAGCTCGCGCCAGCAGATAATAAAGGCAGCGCGCGACCTTCAGATGATGGTCGTGCCCGAAGGCGGCTCGACCTACTACTACAACATGACGCACATACTCGACGGCCACACGGGGATAGAGCATTCGATACCGATAGCCCCGCTTTATAAAGACGCGCTCACGCTGCTTGCGAAGAGCCAGACGGGTTACACGCCTACGCTGATAGTGGCCTTTGGCGGGGTGATGGGCGAGAACTACTGGTACCAGATGACGAACGTGTGGGAGAACGAGCGGCTCCTGAAGTTCGTGCCGCGCTCTGTCATCGACTCACGCTCGCGGTGGCGTCTGATGGGGCCGGAAGACGACTATTTTCATGTGGAGCTTTCCAGGTCGGTCAAAGACGTGGTCCGCGCGGGCGGGCGCGCGCAGCTTGGCGCGCACGGCCAGTTGCAAGGTCTGGGCGCGCACTGGGAGCTGTGGATGCTCGCGCAAGGCGGGATGACTCCGATGGAAGCGATACGCGCGGCGACGATCGGCGGCGCGTGGTATTTAGGGCTCGATAAAGAGATCGGCTCGATCGAAGCGGGCAAGCTCGCGGACCTGATGATAATGGACAAGAGCCCGCTTGAGAACATCCGCAACACAGAGACGATCCGTTTTGTGATGATCAACGGCGTGTTGTATGACACGTCGAACATGGACGAGGTCTACCCCGAAAAGCGGGCGAGGGGTAAATTCTTCTGGGAAAGATAAATCATTTGCCACAGAGACACGGAGGCACAGAGTTTTCTTATTATTCTTTT
>DATFGQ010000093.1:0-44939 GCA_035249305.1 Blastocatellia bacterium
CCTGTGCCAGATGAAGTTGTGAAGCACGCTCGCTTCGACGGCAAGCGCCGTCGCCGCAAGGTAGTGCAATCCGGCTACGTGAAGGAGCAAAAAGAGCGCGACCGTCTGCACACAGATGCCCGTAGCGCCGACGGCCGAGAACTTTGCCCAGCGTTGCAATAGCTGACCCGTTTTATTCACCGATTACCTTAGCCTGGCGAGCCGTTAGAATTGCCTCGAAATAGATTTTGCGGCGACGTATGCGTCTATGGGAGACAGCAACACGATCATCAACCAGATGGGAACGGAGACGAGCGCCTGGACCAGGCTGCGCACGACGCGACCGCCGGGCTCGGCCGCATGCCCGCCCGACACGCCGGCCACGAGCGCCTCGACGAGCGGCCCCGACACTTTGCCGTAAGGGCGGCTGGCGACGGCCGCGCGATTGAGAGCGGATGTCGTGTAGGGTGAAAGCGAAAGGCTCGGCGGCTTCAACGAGTGAGTCTGTGGCGACCCGCACCAGCGGCAGAACTTGTCTCTCTCCAGCAGCCCGCCGCCGCACGCGCTGCATGCTTTTACGGCCACCGTCTCTGCCAATTGTGCGTCTACGCCTAACATAACGAACCTCTCGACCGGGCACTTATTCGATCCCACTTAGGCAATTGCAAGGCCAGTGCCAGAGACGGAGGCTCGAAGAATCTTCAAAAAATGGCGAAAAACGGCGAAGTCGCTTCGGCACTAAGATTTAGGGGTGCAGTAAAAATCCGACAGATAGATGTTTGTATTGCGGATCGCAGCTAATCGCGATTCACCGATTTCGTGTGCGACGCGCTTAATTGGTATAGCAGATTTGAAATCTCAAATCTCAAATTTGAGATTTCCATGGCGGATGATGCGCTTTCGCGCGCCGCAATTAACTCTTCTTACTCAGCCGCGCATAAACCTCACGGACGCGCTCGCGGTGCTCTTCGGAGTTAATGCATCTTCGAAAAGTCTCGCCCATCTGTTCGAGCGCCGCCGCCGTGTCGAGGTCTATCAGCTCGCGCGTCAGCCGCTTGGTCTCAAACAACGCCTGTCGCGGTTTGCTCGCAAGCAGGCGGGCCAGCTCCGTCGCCCGCTCGTCTAGCTCTTCGCGCGCGTAGACGTGGTTGACCAGCCCTATGCGGTAGGCTTCTTCAGCGGTGATGTTCGTTCCGGTCATCGCGAGCTCTTTAGCCCGCGCGAGCCCTATCGATTTATAGAGAGGATGAATGATCTGAGTCAGACCTATGTTGATCTCGGCCTGGCCGAATAGGGCTTCGCGCGCGGCGAGCCGTATGTCGCAAAACGCAGCCAGGTCGAACCCGCCCGCGATCGCCGGCCCGTTGATGGCGCCGATGACGGGCTGCGGCAATCGCCACAGGCTCATAAAGAGCGGCGTCACGGTGCCGAGGTACGCGAGCTTCTCGTCGGCGGTCCAGCTCACCATCAGGCTCAGGTCCAACCCCGCCGAGAAGCTTCGGCCCGCGCCGGTTAAAATGACTACGCTCAACTCCGCGTCGGCTTCGGCCTCTTTCAGAGCTTCGCCGAGCTGGCCGACCATCTCCGGGTGCAGCGAGTTGCTCTTCTCCGGCCGGTTGAGCGTAAGCTTCAATATCGCGCCGTCGCGCTCTTTGAGCAGCATAGGCTCCGCTTGACTAACAGTCATCCGCGCTCTCCTTGTTATGGCGATCGAACGGATATATGCTAAACCGTAAAAGAACGATTGGCGAGCGGAGGAAGACGATGTTCTGTCCGCAATGCGGCGCAAACAACGACCGCGATCAAAAGTTTTGCCGCCAGTGCGGCCAGGCGCTGACGGCCGTGCGGCTGGCTATAGACGGCCGCGTCGACGAGGCGCTGGAGAAACTTCGAAAGGGCGAGGACTCGCTCGCCTCCGGCGCCATCAACCTGGCCGTCTTCTCTTCGATCGCATGCGTGATGTCGCTCGTCTCCCTGTTCGTCACGGCCTTTGAAGCCGAACCGTGGGCGACGATCAATATCATCATAGGTCTGGCGATCGGGCTGCCGCTGGCCATACGCGGGATCGTTCGGCTGGAGCGCGCGCGAAAGATACTCGAAGCCGAAGATCAAAAGAAGCGCGCCGACCAATTACCGGATCGCGCGAAAGTAAGTCTGCCCGCGTCGCCCATCACCGCCCCCACCTCTCTGCCACAGGCGAGCGCCGCCTCAGTCACCGAGCACACGACTTATGAGCTGGAGCCGCCCGACCGCACGACAAGTTGACACTCATGCCCGTAGCGGCCTAGCATTCTCGTCTGTCAAAGATAAAGAGATCGGAGATTGAACATGGCAACCATACGCGCGTTCCGGGCGCTGCGCCCGCCGAAAGAAAATGCCGACAAGGTGGCGGCCGTGCCTTACGACGTGGTCAACACGGACGAGGCCCGCAGGCTTTCAGCCGGAAACCCGCTCAGCTTTCTGCACGTGTCGCGGCCCGAGATAGACCTGCCAGACGGCACGGACATCTACTCGGATCAGGTTTACGAAAAGGCTAAAGAGAATTTTGACAAACTCAAGGCCGATGCGCCCATGGCTTTAGAGGCTGACCTCAGCCTCTACGCCTACCGCCTCCAGATGGGAGAGCACTCGCAGACGGGCATCGCCGGGTGCTGCTCCGTAGACGAGTACGACGCCGACGTGATCCGCAAGCACGAGCGCACGCGCAAGGATAAAGAGGACGACCGCACGCGCCACATGGTTACGATACGCGCGCAGACCGGCCCGGTCTTTCTGACCTACCGCGGGCTGGACGAGATAGACGAGATCGTCGCCGCGGCCCAGAAGGAAGAACCGCTTTACGATTTCCAGGCCGAAGACGGCGTCCGCCACACCCTCTGGCGCATAGACGAAACCGTCGCGCGACATCTAGAAGGAGAGTTCCGACGCGTGCCGCTGCTCTACATAGCCGACGGCCACCACCGCGCCGCGAGCGCGAGCCGCGCGCGAGCCCAGCTTAAAGCCAAGAACCCTCATCACACGGGCGAAGAGGAGTACAACTTTTTCCTCGCCGTCCTCTTCCCCGCCGACCAGCTTCGGATACTGGCCTACAACCGCGTAGTGAAAGACCTGAACGGGCGCTCGGCTGAAGAGTTCGTCAACGAGCTTTCAAAACATTTCGAGGTGAGCGAGACCGATTCGCCCGCGCCACAAAGCAAAGGCGAGATATGCATGTATCTGGGCGGCCGGTGGCGATTGTTGAAGCTGCCCGAAGGCACGACCAACCCCCTGGACCCGATCGCGTCACTGGACGTGCGCGTGCTCGAAGAGCGCCTGCTCGACCCGCTGCTCGGCATCAAAGACGTTCGCACGGACAAGCGTATAGATTTCGTCGGCGGCGTGCGCGGCGCTGCGGCTTTGGAACAGGCCGTCGACGAAGGCCGCGCCCAGGTCGCTTTCTCTATGTACCCGGTGACGGTCGGCGATCTGATGGCGGTTTCCGACGCCAAAGAAATCATGCCTCCCAAGTCGACCTGGTTCGAGCCGAAGCTGCGCGACGGGCTGCTCAGCCACGTGATTTAAAGCCGTGAACCGTGACGAGTGACAAGTGACAAGAAGAATAGTTTTTCTCTTGTCACTCGTCACGGTTCACTTGTCACGATCCTCCTTATGAATGTTCTGGTCCTCAACAGCGGAAGCTCTACGATCAAGTTCCAGCTTATTACCACGGAGATCGACCTGATTGAGCAGAACGCCGACCAGCGCCTTGCGCGCGGCGCGATCGAGCGAATAGGCGGCGAGAGCATAATCACGCTCCAGACCGAAGGGCGCGAGCAGCAGCGTATGACCGCGCAGATCCGCGACACGCGCGCGGCCGTCGATTTCATAGTGCGGTGGGCTTGCTCCGAGCAGTCGGGCGTCAGAAACATCGGCTCCATCGCCGACGTTCACGCCGTCGGCCACCGCGTCGTCCACGGCGGCGAGCGCTTCACCCACTCCGTCCTGATCACAGACGAGGTGCTCAAAGGCATAGAGGATTGCATAGAGCTCGCGCCGCTGCACAACCCCGCCAACATCCGCGGCATACAGGCCGCGCGCGAGCTGTTCGGCCCCGCGCTCCCGCAGGCGGCCGTCTTCGACACGGCCTTCCACCAGACGCTGCCCGACCACGCCTACCTCTACGCGCTGCCTTACCAGTTCTATCGCCGCTACAAGGTGCGCCGCTACGGCTTTCACGGCACGTCACACCGCTACGTCGCTTACCGCTACCGCCAGATCCGCGCCATCCGGCGCGACCAGACCAACGTCATCACGCTGCACCTGGGAAACGGCTGCTCGGCCGCGGCCATTCGCGCGGGAGATTCCGTAGACACTTCGATGGGCATGACGCCGCTCGAAGGTCTGGTCATGGGAACGCGCTCGGGCGACCTCGACCCCGCGATCATAGATTACCTTTCGACTAAAGAAGGGCTGTCGGCCAGCGAGGTGGAGACGATGTTGAACAAGCAGTCGGGTCTGATCGGAATATCGGGATTGACTAACGACATGCGCGAGCTGTTAGAGGAGCGGCGCGAGAACAACGACCGCCGCGCCGGGCTGGCCATCGAGATATTCTGTTACCGCGCGCGAAAGTACATAGGCGCTTACCTGGCGGCGATGAACGGGGCCGACGCAATCATCTTCACGGGCGGCATAGGCGAGAACTCACCCGAGGTGCGCGAGATGATCGCGAGCGGCCTCGGATGGATGGGGCTTGAGCTCGACCCGGAGCGCAACCTCGCGCACACGGCCGGGCGCGAGGGGCTGATAAGCACGGACCAGTCGCGTCTGGCCGCTTACGTCATTCCCACGGACGAAGAGCTGTTGATAGCCCGCGACACGGTCCGCTGCGTGCGCGGCGTCTGGCAAAGGTATTAACGGAAGCGATATAATCCTTCACTCTTCGGCTTTTCAACTTACAGGAGCAATAACGATGAAGGTGCTGATCGCCGATAAGTTCCCCGAGACGGGCCTCGACGGGCTGAGACAACTGGGCTGCGAGGTCGCTTACGACCCCGAGCTGAAAGAGGACCCGCTCGCCGAGGCCATAAGCTCTACGGCGGCCGACGTGCTGGTAGTCAAGAGCACAAAAGTGACCGCTGCGATGTTAGAGGCGGGCCGCCTTAGCCTGGTCGTGCGCGCGGGTGCGGGATACAACACCATCGACGTGAAGACCGCCTCCGAGCGCGGCATCTACGTCGCCAACTGCCCCGGCAAAAACTCCATCGCCGTCGCCGAGCTAGCCTTCGGCCTGATGCTGGCGCTCGACCGTCGCATAACCGAAAACGTGAACGACTTGAAGCAGGGCCGCTGGAATAAAAAAGAATACAGCAAGGCGCGCGGGCTGTTCGGCCGCACGCTGGGGCTGATAGGCGTCGGCCGTATCGGGCAGGAGATGATCGTGCGGGCGCAAGCCTTCGGCATGCCCGTCGCCGCCTGGAGCCGCTCGCTCACGGTAGAGCGCGCGGCCGAGCTCGGCATTGAGATGAAGCAATCGCCGCTGGAAGTAGCCGCGTCGGCCGACATCGTGAGCGTTCACGTCGCGCTCAAAGACGACACGCGCAACCTGATCGACGAGAAGTTCTTTCAAGCCATGCGGCCGGGGTCGTTTTTCATCAACACGTCGCGCGCCGAAGTGATAGACCAGCAGGCGCTGGAGCGCGCCGTCGTCGAGCGCGGCCTGCGCGCCGCGCTGGACGTATTCGCGGGCGAGCCTTCGGGCGGGACTGGCGCGGTCGAGGACTCCATATTCAAGCTCGACGGCGTCATAGGCACGCACCACATCGGCGCGTCGACGGACCAGGCGCAGCAGGCCATCGCCGACGAGACGGTGCGAATCATTCGCGAGTACAAAGAGAATGGCCGCGCGCCCAACGTGGTGAACCTGGCTAAGAAGTCGCCCGCGACTCACCTCCTGGTCGTCCGCCACCTGGACCGCGTGGGCGTGCTGGCCGCGGTCTTCGACGCGATAAAAGGCGCGGGCATCAACGTTCAGGAGACCGAAAACATAGTCTTCGAGGGCGCGCGCGCCGCCGTGGCCCGCATCCACCTGGACCAGGCCCCGCCGGAAGCTACGCTCGAATCGATCAAGTCGAACTCGCCCGACATAATCGAATTGAACCTGCTGAAAATCTAAAGAGAAAGTGCTGAGTGCTGAGTGCTGAGTGCTGAGTACGGATATTAACTCAGGACTCAGCACTCAGCACTCAGCACTCAGGAGATTTATGACCGAAAGAATATTCAACTTCTCAGCCGGGCCGGCGGTGCTGCCGCTTGAGGTGCTCGAAGAGGCTCAAAGAAATCTGATCTCGCTGCCCGGCGTAGGCATGTCGGTGCTTGAGATCAGCCACCGCTCGAAGGCGTTCGACGAGATCATCCTCGGCGCCGAAGCCGACATGCGAAAGCTCGCTTCGATCCCCGACAACTACCGCGTGCTCTTCCTTCAGGGCGGGGCGTCGCTGCAATTCTCGATGGTCCCGATGAACCTGCTGCCCGAGGGCGGCCGCGCAGACTACATCCTGACCGGCGTGTGGTCGAAGAAAGCGATCAAGGAAGCGAAGCGCGTCGGCCAGGCGAACGTCGCCGCCACGACCGAGTCGGAGAACTTCGCGCGCATACCCCGCCAGGACGAGATTACGCTCGACCCCGAAGCGGCTTACGTCCACTTCACTACGAACAACACTATCTATGGGACCGAGTGGCAACAGGAGCCGCAGGTGGGGGACGTGCCGCTGGTGGCCGACGCTTCGTCGGACATCTTCAGCCACACGATCGACGTGTCGAAGTACGGGCTGATCTACGCTGGCGCGCAGAAGAACCTCGCGCCGGCCGGCGTGACGCTGGTCATCATACGCGACGACTTGCTCGCCCGCAGCCCCGAGAGCCTGCCGACGATGCTCAACTACAACACGCACGCCAAGGAGAGGTCGCTCTTTAACACGCCGCCGGTATTTGCGATCTACGTCATGCGGCTGGTGTTGACATGGCTGCTCGATCGGGGCGGGCTCGAAGAGGTGGAGCGGCGCAACAAAGAGAAGGCCGCGCTGTTGTACGACGCGATCGATGCGACGGACTTTTACCGCGCGCACGCCGCGCCCGACAGCCGCTCGCTGATGAACATCACCTTCCGGCTGCCGAGCGAAGAGCTCGAAAAGCGGTTCGTCGGCGAAGCGACGAAGGCGGGCCTCGACGGGTTGAAAGGCCACCGTTCGGTAGGCGGGTGCCGCGCTTCGATCTATAACGCCTTCCCGCGCGAGGGCGTCGAAGCGCTCGTCTCGTTCATGAAAGAGTTCGAGCGCACCCACGGCTAGCGGTCGACAGCTATTGCGTAGTCGGCAAGCCTCGAAGAGGCGCAATTCAATAGCACAGGGCAGCGCCCTGTGAACGTCAGCGCAAATTGGCTAAGCCCTGAAAGGGCGTGATAGGTATATCGCCCTTTCAGGGCTTCGTCTCGTATACGTGCGCCACCCGGCGCGTTGCGCCGGGCTATTGAATTACGCCCCTACAGGGCTTTGTAAAGATTAGCTCATCCCGCGTTGCGCCGGGCTATTGAATATCGCCTCTTCGAGGCTTGCTAAAAAGGCTCTGGATTCTACTCTACCACTACGCGGTCGGTCGCCGTGCGCCCGAACGTCTCCGGGTGGTACATCTCTTCGGCCTTAGCCGGAGGGACGACGAACGCGCCCGGCGTCGTCGCCCGCGCTACGTAAGAGTAAGTGTAAACGCCTTCCCACAACAGAGAGGTGAAAGCCTCCACGCGCTCGTCGCGCATGTTCTGGTGCTCGAACCACGGCCTGCGCCACCACCACCAGGGTTCCTTCGTCAAATCATTCGGGTCTTGCGGGATGCTGCCCGTCACCGCGAGCGCGGGGTTGAGCGCTTCAAGGCCCGCGGGCATCGGGTCCACGAGCGCCACGTGATAACGGCGCGACTGTGCGATCATAGTCAGCTTCACTCTCACCTTCGCGCCCGCTTTTATGCGCCACGCGCCGTCCGCGTCGCGGCGCACGTCGTCGGCCTTGTCGACCGCTTCGTAGACGCGCTCGACGGTAAAGCCGTGATCCGAGGGCGCAAGCCTCAGGCTCGCGGGCGCGTACTGCATACCGACGCGGTAGTACATGCGGCCCGGACCTTCTTTGCTCAGAATCAGATTCTGCGCGCCCTGCCGGTCGGCGAGGTATCGCATAGGCACATTCACATGATGACGCTCGGTCGTGCGGCCGCGAAACTCGTGGCCGCCCGCGTATGCGTCGCCGAGCCACGCGCGCGCCACGAAGTCGGGCGTCGCCTTCTCGTAAACGGCGAAGTACTTGTCGAGCGCAAGCAGCACGAAGGCGTTCTCCTGAGTGTTCTCCCAGCGCCCGGCCTTGCGGTGCGCGAGAAGACCTCGGACCACCTTCGGTATCAGGTCGCTTGACGGCTGGTCCTGAATCAGCGCCTCTAATATCACCCCGTCGGCGCGGCGCGAAGAGTGCAACAACAGGTGCTCGCCGTCCGAATAATTAGTCACGAAATGGGCCGTCGCCGCCGTCTCCGTGGCGCGGTTGTTGAGGTGCCTGCGAATCGCCGCAAGCTCCGCCTGCGACCCCGCGTCGCCCGCCAAGACCGCCAGCAGCCAGCCGACCGTCTCAAGCGACAGCTTGTCGAGCCCGGCTTCGGCTATGAGTTGGCGCGCTCTCGCGGCATCTTTATGGCCCATGCGGTTGCGGACGTAGAGCGCGTAAGCGATCAGCGCGCGGCGGGCTTCAAGACTGTAATAGCCCGGAATGTGCGACTCGATGTTGACGAGATAAGCCTTCGACCGGTCGAGCATGACCGAAGGAACTTCTAGCCCCTTCTCTCGCGCGCGCACGAGCGCGTGCGCGACGTGTATGCTCACGTAAGGCCACGACTCGTCGTCGCGACGCCAGAAGCCGAAGCCGCCGTCTTCGTTCTGCAAGCTCTGGAGCCGCTTGATGTCTCGCTCGACGGCCGCCACCAACTCTTCAGGATTCGGCAGCCCCTTGGCCTCGAAGGCCACGAGCACGTCGCGGAGCGCGGCGACCGCCAGCACTCTCGACGACAACTGCTCGGCGCATTCGAACGGGTAAGCTACCAGATAAAGCACCGCGTCGGTCAGCGCTTGAAGCTGCGTCGACGAGGTCGTGATCTCAAGCCCGCCGAATTGTTTGACGGCGTCCGACGGCGCGCTCACGGGCTGCACGATCGCCCCCTGGTCCACCTCGCCGTAGACGGCGAACGCCTCGGTAGTGGCGGGAGTCCAGACGGGCAAGCTGACCTCCGCCGCGTCGGCCCACTCGCCCGACGTGGCCGCGATCTGAAACCGCGCCATGCCGGCGCGAACCGCCGAAGTCGGGAAGCGGACTTCGACGCGGTCGTTGGCGGGGACAGTCACGCGTCGGCCCGCGCCTTCGGTGATCTCCGCGTTCGTGGCGCGAACGGCGACGTTGACCTCCATAGGCAGATCGGTCTGGTTCTGCACGACCACTGGTAGCTCAAACTTGTCGCCGAAGTTCAAGAAGCGTGGAGGCGAGGGGCGCACCATCAAAGGCAATCGCGCGGTGATGGCGGATTCGTTCAAGCCGAACTGACGCCCGTTTGCTACTGCCACGGCCATCACGCGGTAGCGCGTCAGGTTGTCGGGCAGCTTGACTTTGACGATGGCGCGGCCGTCTGAATCCGTAGGCACAGCGGGCGCGAAGGTCGCAAGCGCGTTGAAGTTCTCGCGCAACTGAATCGGCGCTGCCGATTCTTCTTTCAGGGCGAAAGCGTTCGACCTTTGTCTTGCCGCGGTCCCAGCCTCCGCCATGGGCGCAGGCGCCGCCACAACCCCCGGCGCAAGCATCGCCAGATTGTCGACCCCGCCTCCGCCGCCGCCACCACTTAGCAGAAATTCAGGATTAGAAAGCAACACGTCCCTGCGCAGGTGAAAGTCGCTCGTCTCAGGGCCTCTGTGCGAATAGAAAGTCGCCATAGGATCGCCGAGCCTGTAGCCCGTCAAGCCGAGTATCGCTTCGTCTACGACTACGACGGCGACCTCGCTCCCCGACACGGCGCGGCCCGCCGAATCGCGCACCTCGACGGCGACAGTAGTCTCGCCGCCCGGCTCAAGCGCCTTGTCGCGCGGCGTCGCCTGAACGGTCAGCCTTCGCGAGTGCGGCGGGATGATCAGGTTCAGAGAGCCCGAAGCGAACGCGGGCCGCTTCGGCAGGCTCGCGTTGACGTTCCCGCTGTCGTCGGTTCGCGCCGCCGCGCCGACGAGATCGACCTGCACGTAGAGGTTCGGTGTGTAGAACTCTTTGATCGGCACCCTGAGCGTGTGCGAAGGGCCTTCCATCTTGAACCGCTCGGTCGCGAGTATTCCAGACCGGCGCAAGGTCATCACGCCTTCGGCCGGGTAAAAAGGCGCTTGAACAAGTATCTCAGCCGTGTCGCCCGGCTGGTACTCTTTGCGGTCGGGGATCAGCCCCGCGTCTTCCTGCTCGACATTCCGTTTCGGGACCGTTTTGCCGCCCGCCACCCACAGCGTCAGCTCGCTTTCGTTCCGCCGCTCGCGGTCGTCGTAGATCGTGGCCGTGACCTTGTACGCGCCGCCCTCTTTAGTCTCGAACTTACACTCGACCGCGTCGGCCGCCGATTTGATGACGCACTCTTGAGGGTTCACTTCCTTCTGCCGCCACTCGCCGCGCTCGAAGACCCAGTCCATCAGCACCGCGCGCACGCGAATCTCGCGGCCGACGATCGCCTTGCCGTCCAGGTCCGTGACTATCGCCTGGACCGTGAGCGGCTCGCCTTTTTGAACGAAGGTCCGCGGGCTCCGTATGCCTACGTAAAGGTCGGCCGGGTGAACAAGGAGCGTCGTCGTGGCGTTCCACGCCTGGCGGTTCACGTCCATCACGCTCGCTTCGGCCGTCACCGTCATAGGCCGCGGCGGGTCGACCGAGACGAAGTCCATGCGCAGTCTGTGTTTGCCCGAAGCGTCGGTCCGCCCGGCAAAGACTTCTCTCCGGCCTTCGCGGTACTCGTTGTAGGGAATCCACCACGGCGCCCACTTGCCGAAAGTGAAATCGCCGCGATTGGGCGGGGTGAAATATGCGGGCGTCGAAACCACCTGCCACGCCACCGAGGCGTTGGCCAGCCCGCCGCCCGCGTAATACGAAGCCGTCACCGTAGCGTCGGCGCTGGAGCCGACGAAGTGCGGCCCTTCGCTCGATTGCGCGGTGACTTCGAACTCAGGCCGGCGGAACTCCTGCACTTGGATCGAGTGGCCTTGCTGCTGCTGAGCAATCACGCCGGCCGCGCCCACTGCGGAGAATTCCAGATAAGCGCCGCCGAGATTCATCGTGGGCGGAAGCTTGAACGACGTGTCGAATCCGCCGAGCGCGTTGAGCGGCGCGCTGCCTTTTAGAATCTCGTTGCCGCGCGAATCTCTAAGCAGGTAAGCCACGCTCGAAGCCGCGCCCGCGAGCGGCCTTACATCGCCTTCTTTGCCGCCGCCTATCAAGCGAATCCACCCTTTTATGTGGACCTCTTCGCCTGGGCGATACATCTTGCGGTCGTCGAAGACGTACCAGCGGAGCGAATCGACGGCTTCGCGTCTGTACCAGCCGCCGCGGTCGTTCCACCAGTACGGGTTCTCTGGAAGGATGGCTACGTCGTTGCCTTTGCGCGCGACCAGGATGTTCTGCCCCGCGGGCTCGTTGGCCGGGAGCGCGATGTGCGCCAGCCCGTCGGCGTGGGTCACGCCGCTGGTCCCTTGGCGCAGTCCCGCCGATTGCGCCGCGGCGATCGTCATCTGCACGCCGTCGATCGGCCGGCCGTCTTTCAGAGAAGTCGCCCACCCGATCAATTCCGATCCGTCTACGAAAGCGTCGAGCCCGATCGCAGTCACCTGCACCCAGGCAATCACCTGCCTGCGCTCGTTGCGGTTCGGCGGCTGGACCGCGGGCTCTACGATCACGAAGGCGTGGCCGAACCCGCCTTCGAGCGCGGGCGCAAGATCGATGCGCGTTTCGGCCATCTCGTCCGCCTGAGCCTCGACGGCGATCGTGGTCGAAGAGACGAGCCGACCGGGCGGCGTGCGCTCGGCGTTCTGAACGTTCGAGCGCATGAAGGCGAGAAACTGATTCCAGTTCTCAGGCCCCACGCGGTAGATGCGAGCTTTGAGGCTCGCGTGGTTGATGCTGAAGACGGAGAGGCGCGGCGGGGCCGCCGGGTCGAGCACGACGAAGTGGTCGCCCGACGAGTTGAGCGCCGCGGGCGCGGATTTGACGTTGAAGACGAGGCTGACACTCTCGCCGAGGCTCTGCCCGAACACGTCGCGTATCGCGCGGTCGAGCGTCAAGCGATAAGTGGTGCGCCCCTTCTTGACTCCGCTGATGATAAGCGTCTCGCCGTAAATGGCCGTCTTCATCCCGGCGATCTCGGGCTCGACTCTCACCTGCGACTGGTCGAAGGTCTGGGCGTCGAGCGAGTTTGTGAACTGGACGGACCACTGGTCGAACGGGGAGCAGGAGAAGTTATACCCGCACTCGTGACGGACGACGCGGAGCGGCCCGAAGGTCTTGAACGAAAAACTCGCGGGCTCGGTGGTCCTGAGCGGGCCTTCGGCCGACGGCGTGCCGGGGCCTATCGTGACGCTGACGCTTGCGTCTGCGGGAAGTTCTCCCACTGAATTCGAGTCTCTTGAATCGACTACGCGGAACGCGAGCCAGCGACCGCGCTCGGCGGCCGAAGCCATGCGGCTGACTTCCATATCGGCCGCGACCTCCTCGCCGGTCGCAAGCCTCGTCGGCCACTCTCTACTCGCCGCGCGCACGCGGACGGTCTTTAGCACGGCCGCCGGGTCTATCGCCTGGTCGAACTCGACGAAGAACAACGGGTCGCGCCTGAACGGCCCGCCGTTCGGGTAGGACGACTGCACGGTGGGCGGCGGCGTCTTAAAGCTCCACCTCTTAGGCGACGCGAGAGCGGCTCCTGTAGCCGATTTCGTGGCGGCGGGCACTTCCACGCGGTAGTCCGTAGCCATGGGGAATCGCCCCGCAGGTTCAAACAAGAGCGTCTTCGTCCCCACCCACCGCCAGCGCCCCTCGGGCTCGGGCGTCAGGCGCACGGGAAGGTTTGCGGCCGTGGCGTCGGCGTGCGAAGTGATGGCGACCATCGGCTGAGAGAAAGTCATGCTCAAGTGCGGCGCGAGCGGCACGTCGCCTTCGGGCGAATACCTCAGCACTTCGAGCGGGCCTGAAGGCGCGTTGTCGGGAGCCTGTGAGGATTCGGCAGGCGGGAAGGCCGACGTGACGGTCTTGCCCGTGCGCGGCGCGGGGAGCGAACGGTCGCGGACCTGAAAATCTTTCTCGTCGTCCGCGCCCTGCTTTATCGGTTCGAGGCGCTTCAAGATGCTCTCGGCCTGCTGGTCCGAAAGTCGCGCGGCGTTGGCCGGAGTGAGCTGCGGCTGTGCGCCGGCCGATTCCGCCCCTTCGCTCAATCTGATCTGCAAACCTTTTGTCATGTCATTCGTTGCGACAGGCGCCGGCCTTGGACGCCTTCTGGTCTGGCCGCGCGCGGGTTGCCCGGCGACCAGCAACGGCCATACGCCGAGCAGATGTATAAAGATAAGTATAGCGGAGAGCTTTTTTTTATCAGGCACGATTTCACATCCTCACTCAGTTCTCGATTCAGGCACAACCCTACATCCTGTCGGGACAAGTAGCAATCCTATTAATTGAATCGTCGGAGGCCACGCCCCTTGCAATAAATCTAACGCGCTAGAGTAACAACCGGGCGAACAATATGATGAGGACGACGAGAATTAAAAGCCCGATCACTATAGCAATCGTCTTGGATATGCCCGCGCGCTCACCGGCCTGCGGCGGAGGCGTGTAAGGAGCCGCGCCGGGATAACTCTGTTGATAGCCCTGCTGGTAAGGCTCTTGCTGATGAGGCTGCGGGTAAGGCTGTTGACCGTAGCCTTGCTGACCGTATGGTGGCGGGGGCGAGTAGGTCGGCGGCGAGTAAGTCGGCGGCGCAGACGGAGCCTCCATCGCAGGCGGGGGCTCGAATGCCGGGGCGTCAACCGTCGGATTGTTAGGCCGGGCGAGTTGTGGCCGAGATGTTGACGTTACTGCCGGCGAAGCCTGAGCGCCGCAGTAAGGGCAGAAACGTGTCGTGGCAGGTTTCGACTTCCCGCAGTTGGCGCATGCTCTCTGTTCCGTAGTCGGGCGAGTCGGCGGGGCCGCCGACGTGGTCTGTTTGATCGGCGTAGTATCGGCTTCATCCGGCGACAACTGCGGGTGAGAGCCGACCCCTTCGATCAGCCTGTGAAATTGCAGTCGTCGGAGCGCGTCGGGCGGAAGCTCTTGCTCGCGCGACTCCGGGAAAGGCTCCTCCCAGTAGACCGGGCGGATGAAGTTCGCGCGGTTCAAAGAGAGAGCGTATTCCCACTCACGCCGCACGAACGGTGACTTCATGGAGTTCGACGACCAGAAGAGCTGAAAGATGCTCGCCTCTTTAATCATCTGCATCAAGCGGTCGCCCCAGACTTCGCCCGCTCTGAGGTGCGTCCAATCGCGTATGAAGTCGTCGCCCGAAGCCAGCGCTATGCGCTCGAACTGCTCGACGATGCTTATGTCTTTGTGCGAGTAAGAGGCGAAGATCTTTCTGAAGGCGCGGGCCTGCGCCACGTCCTGCGGCGGCGTCTTAGACTGCGGGTCGTAATTGACGTCGACTCTGATGCTCAACCCCACCTCGGCCAGCAGTATGCTGCCCAGGTAGACGCTCAACCGCCCCCAGACCGTCTGCCCGTTCATCTCGGCGGACGCGCGCAAGCGAAACTCCTGGCGGTGGACGGGCTCTTCCCACACGAAGGTCGCAAAAGGTGGGTTGAATTCGACGCCGGGCATGCGCGGCGCCATCGTCAGCTCGCCCTGGCGCGGCACCGCGAGCCGGCTGTCGCCCCCGACCGTGCGGTAATCCTTCGACGCGTCTCCGAGGATTCGCGCGGCCTGCTTTCTCACCTCTTCGACGGGGTCGAACCCGGGCGGCGCGTCGGGCGGGCGCTCTGAAAGATGCGCGAAGGCCAGCATCGTGTACCACTCCCGCGGCCGCACGCGGCTCGGTCTGTAGACAGTGAACTGAACGTTGTCGTCAAGGTAGATGGGATTATCTCTTTCTTTGCCCGCCAGCCCGACGGTCGGCTCGTTTCTCACTTCGACCGGCTTTCTTGTGATCGCCTCTTGCAGCTCTTTATAAAACTCGGCCGCCGACGCCTGCCGGTCTTCTCGCTTGATGCTGATCGCGCGCATCACCACAGCTTCGACAGGTTTGAGCAGGTCAGGCCGCTTGCCAACGGAGTCGGCCGGCGAAGTAGTCTTGAACGGCAGCCGCCCCATCAATGCTTCATAGACGATCATGCCGAGGCTGTAAACGTCGGCCCGCGCGTCCAGGCTCGCGCGCTGAACCCGCTCGGGCGACATGTAACCCGTCGCGCCTTCCGGGTTACCTTTCAACTCGCCGAGGCTGTCTATGTCGACGAGTTGCAGCTCAAGCTGTTTGATGTTGTCGCCGTAGAGGCGAATGTCTTCAGAGTTGAGGTTGCCGTGAACGATCCCCTTTGCGTGAAGCGACTCTAGAGCCGAGCAGACCTGTTCGACGACGACGAGGGTGTCGTCGTAACTGAGAGGCGCGCGATCGATCCTCTCTTTGAGCGAGACGCCTTCGATAAACTCTAAGACGATGTAAGCCGTGGGGCTCTCTTCGACGACTCCGAAATCGAAGATCGTTATTACGTTCGGGTGATAAAACGAAGAGGTCGCGCTCAGCTTCATCGAAAGCCGGCTGAAGGCGTCCTGGTCGAAGGCCGGGTCGAGGCCGAAGAGCTTGACGGCGACCACGCGGGCCAGTCGCGTGTCGGTCGCCCTGTACTCGCTGGCGGTCGCCGACCCGCCGATCCTCTCTTCCAGCCGGTACCTGCCGCCGACGAGCGCGCCGATAAACGGGTCTTCATCGATTACGGCCGCCCCATCGAACGGGCAGAAGCGCATCTGGCCGCGCATAGGCCTTTTGCAAGATGAACACAGCCTCATTCTAGGGAAGCCATCGTACAACAGGTATTTGAAATTTCAAATTTGAAATTTCAAATCTTCGGTCACTGGTTGTTGCCGAAGCGTGCGCGCATCATCTCGCTGGCGCGGGCGCGCGAGACGGTCAGCTCGGCGTCGAGGCGGTTACCGGCGGGTGGTTTGATCCTTACGCCTGACAGCAGTTCTCCGGTTTCGGTGCCACGCTTGGCCAGGCGCAATAAGAAGAACATGTCTTCTAACTGTTGGGCCTTTTTCTTCGCTATCTCCGAGCTAGGCGCGAACCCGGTTATCGTGAGCTTCGCGAACTTGTCTGTCAGTTCGAGCTTTATCGAGTTTGAAGAGAGCATCGAGATCGGGCCGAGCGCGTGCGACTCGCCGATGTTCCAGAGGATCTCTATGGCCTTCTCGTCGATGATCTTCGATTCGGAAGTCTGCAATACCTTTATGCTCTTTTTCGGTATCGAGCCGTCTTTGGCGATGGTGAACCCCAACATGACGGAGAACTCAAGCTTATCGCCTTTCAGAGCGAGCCCGCCCGCCTGGTAGAGAGCGTAGACTTTGCCGACTATATCTTGTATCGGCTTCTCGTTGATCTCGCCGAACTTCGAGCTGTCGGCGGTCTTCTCCTCTTCCTTCTCGGCCTCTTGCTTGGCGCGCTCGGCGGCCTCACGCTCTGCCTTCTCGCGCTCCTCGCGCTCGCGCTCTTCCCTTTCGCGCTCAAGCCGCTCGCGCTCGCGGCGGCGCTCCTCGCGCTCGCGTATCTGCTCGGGCGTGAGCTCTGGCCTGGGGACGGCCATCTGTGGACGCTGCGCGGGGTACTTCAGCTTGGCGAGTATCGTCGTCGTGTCAATCTTGCCGTACTCCCTGCTGACCACGCTGATCCCGAAAAATGGCGCGAGTATCCCGCGGTAAGCCATGTAAGAGAGACTGCCGAAGTAGACCAGCGCGATGGCGGCGAGTATCGGCCGAAAGTACGGGCGCGGCAGCGCGCCTAGCGGTTCGACCGCGCCCGAAAACTTGAAGAACTTTCTTGGATGAAGGATGGCCGCGGGGAGCGCCGCGAAAGTTTCGCGGAAGAACCTGACCGGCAGCCAGTGTTTGAAACGGTCGAGCGAAAAGGCGGCGCTCAGATAGCCCGCGGGCCCGGCCGCAAACTCGCGCCGCGCGGCGCTCACCGCGCGCGCGAGGCGGTGGCCGAGTGTGCTATCGCTTGTCAGAGTAACTTTGTACTGTGGTGAGTGGCCTTCCGCCGCCATGTTTAATTTGCGCTCCCCTGAGCATGCCCGGCACTGACCGATGTCTAGCTCTACGTCATCGAATGCAGGTCGGTGCGCGCAACATCTCTATTGTACATTACGCACGGCCGGAATAGAAAAGCGCAAAAAAGTTTGTTGGGAGTGTCACTCGGCCCCGGAAAAACCGTCGTGCATCATCTTTGAGGCGACCGAGCGGGGCAGCGTGACGCGCGCCGTAACGCGGGTCAGGTCGCTGCGGATGGAAGTGTTCGCGAGCAGATGTTTAGTCTGGGCGTTCGAGACGAACATTCTGGCGGCTGCAATCATAGTCTGGTACTGGCCTGCCATCTCTGAGGCGACGGCCGAGTTAGGCGCGAAACCGACTAACGAAAAGCTGGCCGCGCCCGCGCCTACTTCAAGCTTCACGCTGACGGAGGCCAGCCGGGAGAGCGGCGCGAAGGCCCGCTGGCTGCTGATCTCGAATAGGATCGCAAGGGCTGTGCGGTCTAACTCTTCCGAGCCTGAAGACTCGACTATGCGGACGTTTGAAAACGAGCCGTCCGGGCTCACCTTGCAGGCGGCGGTGATGCTGAACGGGTCGGGGACGTTTAACCGCCCGGCCTCGTGAGCCTGCCACAAGACGGAGACGTGCTGGCGTATCGGGTTGGTGTCGAGGCGGCCGAACTTCAGCTCCGTCTGATCGGGCTCGGCCGGTTTCTGTTCGGCGGCCCGCTCCGACGTTTCGTCGGATTGTTTCTTCTCTTCGGCCGCCCGATCCTGGTCGGCCTTCTTCTCCGGCTTCGGCTTGCGCTTCAGCTCGTCGAGCTTTGCGACGCGGCGCGGCGGCGCGGCTATCTGCTGAGGCTTTCTGCCGTAGCCGTAATCGGCCGGGTTGATTATGCGAACGGTCGTCTGCCCGCCGTAGTTGCCCACTTGAAGGCCCTCGACGGAGCGGTACATCTTGAACGCGTCGTGAAAGGCGAGCGCCGCAAGTATCGACGCGTGCAGCAGCAGCGATGTAGTGATTGCTACGATCTTTTTCCGTTTACCCATAACCTTTTGCTCGCCTGCTTAGACGCGACTTTTGGGCGGCCGGTTGTATAAGACCGCCCACAATAATTTTACCAGTTCGGGCGCGGGGATTCCACAAAGCAGTCCTGAGTGCTGAGTGCTGAGTCCTGAGTGAGAACTGTTACTCAGCACTCAGCACTCAGCACTCAGCACTATTCTGGGTTCGAGAACATCTGCAAGAACTCTTCGATAGGGGCGGGCGGTATCTTCGCGACCATCATGTTCTCTTCGACGTGCGACCGCTGGCTCATGCCGACGAGCGCCGCCGTCACCCCAGGCGCAGAGCGCACGAACTGGATCGCGCGCTGCGCGTCCGTGCTCATCCCCTTGAGCGCTTCGGCGACGAACGGGGGCAGGTTTTGCGCGAGCTTCGCCTGATAAATAGACGCGCTGCACATCACTGTCATGTCGAGCCGCTCGGCCGCCTCAAGCGTCGATAGCCGCTCGCCTTCGACCGTCTGATTCGCCGCCGTCAACGCTTCAGGCATGGCGAGGTTGAAAGGCAACTGGATCACACGGAAGCGGTGCTCGTCGCCGCCTACTTCGCGCGCCGCCTCGACCATCTCCGCCAGCGAAAGGTAATCGCGCGAGCGAGGCGCTTGGCGGTAGCCGTTCCACGTGGCCGTCCCGTAAAACTGTATCCGCCCGTCGGCGGCCGCGCTCTCAAGGAACTCGAACGCGCGGCGGACGCGCGCCATGAACTCGTCGCGCGTGACGCCTTCAAGCTGCGTCTCGGGGTTGTGTATGTAATAGATGTCTATCGTTTCGAGCCCGAGGTTTTTCAGGCTGCGCGCGAGCTGGTCTTCGAGGTATGTGGGCGACATGCAGTGGCTGTCGACCATGTCGCGCGGGTCGGCCACGCCCGTGTTGATGAGGTTTTCCATCACCCACCCGCGCGCGTCGCGCGGCGGCTGCCCATCGAACGGGAAAAAGCCGCCCTTCGTGGCGACGATGATCTCGTCGCGCGACGCGCGGCCCGCGTCAAAGACCTGTTTGAGCGCCGCGCCTATGGCCCGCTCGCTGCGCTGGAAGCGGTAGTTGATGGCCGAATCTAAGAGGTTCGACCCGAGCTCTATCGCGCGGCGGACGGCCTCCTGGTACATCCTATCCGTGCGGTCGTCCCAGTGGCCGAGATACGTGCCCAGCCCTATCGTAGAAATGCAGAGCTCTTGTTGTTTGCGGAAATGGCCTTGGTCCGTGACCGCGCCCATCCGTTCGGCATACCTCCTGGTCCCTTCCGCCGTAGCGCCATTAGCTTTGCCCATTGCCTTCTCCTTACTTTTCTTCGGCCGCGATCAGCGAGGCCACTTCGAGCATGCCGGGCAGCGCGCCCAGCCACCGCGATTCCACCTCAGCCACTGAACGGTCAATGACCGGCTCGCCGTTCACGCTTATCCGCAACCTGTCGCCCGCGGCCCTCCCGATCACCGTCGCCTCGACGTTCGCCTCGGCGGCGGCCTTCAATATCTGCTCGACTTTGTCGTCGGCGGCCGACAGCAGTATGCGAGACGGCGTTTCGGCAAACAGCAGCGCGGCCTCAGAGAGGGTGCCTGTGAGATCGACTTCGCAGCCTACCCCCGCGCGGCGGTAGCTCGAAAAGCAACTCTCGGCTATTGCCACGGCCAGCCCGCCATCCGACAGGTCGTGAGCGGACTCGACAAGCCCCGCCTGAATTATCTTCAAGCAGACCTCATGCACGCGCCGCTCAAGCTCCAAATCGAGATCGGGCACGCGCCCTTCGATCCGGCCCCGCGTCGCGAGCGCGTATTCGCTCGCGCCCAAGTCGTCGCGGGTCGCGCCGAGCAGTATGATGGCGCAGCCCTCGCGCTTGAACCATTGAGTGGTCGCGTGGCGCAGGTCTTCGATGATCCCGACCATCCCTATGACGGGCGTGGGGTGTATGCCCCGGCCGTCTGTCTCGTTGTAGAAGCTGACGTTGCCGCCCGTCACGGGAGTTTGAAAGACCGCGCAGGCTTCGCTCATCCCGTCGATGACTTCGCTGAACTGCCACATGACTTCGGGCCGCTCGGGCGAGCCGAAGTTGAGACAGTTCGTCAGCGCGAGCGGGCGCGCGCCGCTCGCCACAAGGTTGCGGCATGCTTCGGCCACGACGAGCCGCGCTCCCGCGCGCGGGTCCGCCTGGCAGTAGCGCGCGTTGGAATCCAGAGTCATCGCAAGCGCCCGCCGCGTCTCTTTTATCCTTATCACGGCGGCGTCAGACCCCGGCAGCACGACCGTGTTCGTGCGCACCATATGATCGTACTGGCGGTAGACCCAATCTTTCGACGCGATCGTAGGCCCGGCTATCAACCGCATGAAAATTGAATCAAGCTCGGCCGCGGAAGCCTCGACCTGTGAGACTTGAGTCGTCGAATCAATCGGGTCCGGCTTCTTGACCGGGCGGTTATAAACGGGCGCGGCATCGGTGAGCGCGGTGTTCGGAATATCGGCTACGACCTCGCCGCCGCGCTTGACGCGCAGCCGGCCGTCGTCGGTCACGCGGCCTATGGCTACTACGTCGAGCTCCCACTTCTTAAAGATGTCTACGACCTGGCGCGCGCGGCCCGCGTCGGCGACTATCAGCATACGCTCTTGGGATTCCGACAGCATTATCTCGTAAGGCGTCATGCCCGTCTCGCGCTGCGGGACCAGATCGACGTCTATCTCGACGCCGTTGCCCGCGCGCGCGCCCATCTCGCTCGTCGAGCTCGTAAGCCCGGCCGCGCCCATGTCCTGTATGCCGACGATCGCGCCCGCGCGCATGGCTTCGAGGCAGGCTTCGAGCAGAAGCTTTTCAAGAAACGGGTCGCCGACCTGCACGGTCGGCCTCTTCGACTGAGCCTCTTCGCCGAACTCTTCCGAGGCCATGGTCGCGCCGTGTATTCCGTCGCGGCCCGTCTTTGCGCCGACGTAGATCACGGGGTTGCCGACGCCCGCCGCGCGGCCATAAAAGATATGGTCCTGGCGCATGATGCCGAGCGTGAAGGCGTTGACCAGCGGGTTGCGCGAATAACGATCCGCGAACCTGACTTCGCCGCCTATGGTGGGCACGCCGAAAGCGTTGCCGTAATCTCCTATGCCTTTGACGACGCCCGCCATGATCGATCGGTTGCGGGCTATGGTCTGGCGCTCTTCCGGCGAGGCAGTATCGGGCGAAGCGAGCGGACCGAAGTGAAGCGAGTTCATGGCCGCCAGCGGCCGCGCGCCCATCGTGAATACGTCGCGCAGTATTCCGCCGACGCCCGTGGCCGCGCCCTGGTACGGCTCTATGAACGACGGGTGGTTGTGCGATTCGATCTTAAAGGCGGCGGCGAGCCCTCCGCCTATGTCGACGACGCCGGCATTCTCGCCCGGCCCTTGCAGCACGGAGTCGCCTTTCGTAGGCAGCCTCCGCAGATGCACTTTCGACGATTTGTATGAGCAGTGCTCGGACCACATCACGGAGAATATTCCGAGCTCCGTGAAGGTCGGCTCGCGGCCGAGCAGCTCGATTATGCGGTCGTATTCTTCAGGGGTGAGTCCGTGACTTTGAATCAGCTCGGGGGTGATCGCAGGTTCGCTCATATTTGGAATGCTCGTCCTGTCATGCGGACGGAAAAGATTGACAGACATGCTAACCGACGATTACACCTTTATCAAGATGGACACGCGCATCGAAATGGTCGCAATCGCGGAAGGCGAATTCTTGATGGGTTGCGCGGGCGGAGCTGCAAACGAACGACCCGCGCATCGCGTCTTCGTAGATCGTTTCGCCATCGCCCGCCACGCCGTCACCAATCGACTCTACGGCCGGTTCGTCGAAGAGGTGGAGCGCGCGGTCCCGCCGACATGGGACGATGAACGCTTTAATCATCCCGACCAGCCCGTGACGGGCGTTAGCTGGTTTGACGCGACAGAGTATTGCGCGTGGCTTGCCGCGCGCACGGGCAAGGCTTACCGGCTGCCCACCGAAGCGGAATGGGAGCGGGCCGCGCGCGGCGGGGTCGAAGGGAAGCTCTACACCTGGGGCGACTCACCGCCCGAAGCTCAACCGCATTATCATGAGCTCTGGCTAACAGGGCCGGAGCGTGTCGGCCAGCGCCCGCCGAACGGTTTCGCTCTATACGACATATCGGAGAACGTGCACGAGTGGTGCTCGGACTGGTATGACGAGCATTATTACGAGCGCTCGCCCGCGCGCAACCCGCGTGGGCCAGAGACGGGAACGCGCAGAGCGTCGCGCGGCGGGTCGTGGCGTCACCAGATAAAGATCACCCGCGTGGCCGCGCGCAGCAGCATCCCGCCCGAGTACAGATACAGTGATTACGGATTTCGCCTGGCGATGAGTTTGTGATTCAAGATCGATTCGAGGATATCAGAATCGGGTTGGATCGTTGCACTACTACCTATACGCTTCCTTACGATGTAGAACGCCGAGCACTGTCACTTGCTTCCGTGACTCATCAATCTGGTAAATGACTCGATAGGTTCCAATACGAATGCGCCAGACATCCCTGAACCCTCTCAGCTTCTTGCAACCGGAGGGCCGAGGGTTAGCAGAAAGTTTTGTAAGGGCAGAATCTATGCGATGAAATAAACTATCTTCTAAATCATCTAGTTGTTTCCTGGCGGATTTAGTGATTGTAAGCGAATACATTTGCAGCCTCCGCTTGGAATCTATAACGGTGGCTGGTGTAGCTTTGGGGGAGCAATTCTGTCAAGGCCAAACTGAAAAAGACTACTTATGATTTCTTTTTAACCTACGCTTCCGATATTCGTGATAATCTTCGGTAGGCTCATTTTGGACCGATTTTACGTATTCGATATCTTCTGCTTCTTCAAGGCGGGCGAGCAGCTTCTCATACTGTTTTATATCCAGCACGACTGCTTTCTTAACGCCGTTTGAATCGGTAATGTATTTTGGTTCTAACCTCAATCGCGACATTTGAACCTCTACGATGCCTTGGCTAGCTCGGCCAGGGTGTCGGCCAGGGAGCGGAATATTATGCGCCCGTCGTTGCTGCCCAGCAGCTCTTCGCTCGCGCGCTCGGGGTGGGGCATCAACCCGACGACGTTTCGCTCGCGGTTGCAAATGCCGGCGATGTTATCTAACGAGCCGTTCGGGTTCGCTTCCGCGCTCACCACGCCGTTCGCATCCGAGTAACGGAATATGATCCGGTTCTCGCGCTGAAGCTCCGCGAGCGTGGCCGCGTCGCAAAAGTAGTTGCCGTCGCCGTGCGCAACCGGCACCGAAAGGACCTGCCCGCGCTGGCACCGGACCGTGAAAGGCGTGTCCGTAGCCTCTACGCGCATGTTGACGTGGCCGCAGATGAACTTCAGGTTGCTGTTGCGCATCAACGCGCCGGGCAGCAGCCCCGCTTCGCAAAGTATCTGGAACCCGTTGCAGATACCGAGCACGATGCCGCCGCGAGAGGCGAACTCTTTGACCGCCCTCATGACGGGGCTGAATCGCGCGATCGCGCCGGTCCTCAGATAATCGCCATAAGAGAAACCTCCCGGCAGTATCACCGCGTCACAGTCGCCGACCGTCGCGTCGCGGTGCCAGAGAAAATCTACGGGCTGGCCTATGACTTTGCTGACCACGTGGTAGGTGTCATGGTCGCAGTTAGAACCCGGAAACACCACTACTCCGAATTTCATCCCTATTCCTTTCTCGGTACGGGTCTGGGTTGCCACTCAAGGGGCTTCGGTAATCAGTAAGCGGTATTATCTCACGGTTCCGTGTCGGAATCTAGTTCTATCAAGTAGTCTTCGATGACGGGATTGGCCAGCACGTCCCTGGCTATGCGCTCGACCGTGGCGCGGGCATCGTCAGAAGATAGACCGTCCGCAAGCGCGATCTCAAAATACTTTCCCTGGCGCACGTCCAGGATGTCGTTATAGCCGATCGTCTCAAGCGCGTGGTGTATGGCCTTGCCCTGCGGGTCGAGCACCGAAGGTTTCAGCGTCACGTATATTCTTGCTTTCATATTCAGTAGCCAGTAGCCAGTAGCCAGTAGCCAGTAGCCAGTAGCCAGTAGCACATATGCTGGCTACTGGCTACTCTTCTCCAAAGACTCTCTCAAATATCTTATCTACGTTGCGGAGCTGATTATTCACGTCGAACAGCGCGTCAAGCTCGGCGCGCGAAAGATGCTCGCCGATCCGCTCGTCGCTAAAGACGAGATCGCGAAAACTCGCCCCCTCGTCCCAGACGCGCATCGCTAACGGCTGCACCATCTGGTAGGCGTCCTCGCGCGTCACCCCTTTGCGCGTCAGCTCTAACAGAAGCTGCCCGCTCACGGTCACGCCGCCTAGAGAGTCGAGGTTCGCCTTCATGCGCGCGGGGTAGACGGCGAGCCCGTCGATCAGCCACTCGGTCTTTCTCAAAAGGTAATCGGTCAGTACGAAAGAGTCAGGGATGATGACCCGCTCGACCGACGAATGTGATATGTCGCGCTCGTGCCACAGGGCGATGTTCTCAAAGCCCGCCTGGGCGTTCGACCTCACGACACGCGCCAGCCCGCAGATCTGCTCGCTGGTGACGGGGTTGCGCTTGTGCGGCATCGCGCTCGATCCCTTCTGACCCGCCGAGAAAGGCTCCTCGGCCTCGCGCACCTCCGTGCGTTGCAGGTGGCGCACTTCGAGCGCGATCTTCTCCATCGAAGCGGCGATGATCGCGAGCACCGAAAGCATCTCAGCGTGGCGGTCGCGCTGGATTACTTGAGTCGAGATCGGCGCGGGCTTTAATCCGAGTCTTTCGCAGACGCGATGTTCGACTTCCGGGTCCAGGTGCGCGAACGTGCCGACCGCGCCGGAGATCTTGCCGTAGCTCACTCGGTCGAGCGCAGCTTTGAGTCGTTCTTTGTTCCGCTCGTTGTCGGCGTAGTAGAGCGCGAGCACCAGCCCGAACGTGGTCGGCTCGGCATGGACGCCGTGCGTGCGCCCTATCATCTGCGCGTGTTTGAACTCCGCGGCGCGGCGACGCAGCACGCGGCCCAACCGCTCAAGGTCTTCGAGTATCAAGGCGGCCGCGTCGCGCATCAAAAGCGCGTTGGCGGTATCCACGACGTCGGAAGAGGTGAGGCCGAAGTGGACGAAGCGAGATTCGGGGCCGATCTGCTCGGCCAGCGCGGTCGTAAAGGCGATCACGTCATGGCGCGTAGTGCGCTCGATCTCGTTGATGCGCTCGACTGAGAAGCGCGCCGCGCGTTTGATCTTCTCGACGGCCTCGCGCGGGATCGTGCCCATCTCCGCGTGGACTTCGCAGACGGCGATCTCCACGTCGAGCCACTTCTGAAACTTATTCTCTTCCGTCCAGATCGCGCCCATCTCGGGCAGCGTGTACCGTTCAATCATATTTCAAAATTCGAACCACTGGGTCGGGCGGTCCTGGTGAGCGACCTTCAGGCGGCGCTCGGCGTCGGGGAAAAACAGGCTCCCGTGCGTAGCCAGGGCTTGTAATGCAGACAACCGAGCGAGCTCCGGGTGGTTGCACTGCCTGGAGAGGTGAGCCAGCACAAGGTACTGGGCGCGCCCGTCGAAATCTTCGCGCAGCCAGCGCGCCGTCTCGTCGTTCGACAGGTGGCCCATGTTGCTCGCGATCCGCTGTTTGAGCGGCCAGGGGTAAGGCCCCACCTTCAGCATGTCGCGGTCGTGGTTGGACTCGATGACGACCAGGCTGCACCCCTTGAGGTGCTCGGCCACTAGCTGCGTTATGTAGCCGAGGTCCGTGACTATGCCGACCTTCACACCATTGCTTTCGACCGTGAAGGCGAACGTGTCTATCCCGTCGTGAGGTATGGTGAAGGGGTGAAAGTCGAGCGAGCCTATCTGAAACGGCCGGCTTGAGGAGATGACCTCGCCCCAGCGCATCCCCGTGCCGCCCGAGGCGAAGTGGCACTCGTCGCGCGTGGCGTCGGAGATGAAGACGGGCACTTCGGCCGTCTTCGACATGACGCGCACGCCTTTTACGTGATCGGCGTGTTCGTGTGTGACGACTATGGCGGCCAGCTTCGCGGCATCGATGCCGGCTTCTGACAGACGGCGCGCGGTCTCTTTGGCCGAGAGGCCCACGTCGACGAGCACGCTGGTCGCGCCCGACTCTATGTAAAGCGCGTTGCCGGAGCTGCCGCTTCCTAAGACGATCAATCTCATCTATCTGAAATTTGCATGGCGGATGATGCGCTTACGCGCGCCGCAATTTCAAATTTGAAATCTCAGACCGCGAGGCGGACGTTATCGAGCTTCAGGCCATCGAGCTGGCCGACGGCCGTGATGGCCAGCTCGCCCGCGCCGAAGATCTCGCCCGCTATGCGCTGCACGTCGTCGGCCGTCACGCGCTCTATGCGGACGAGTATTTCGTCGAGGGTGAACTGGCGGCCGAAGAATATCTCTTGCCGCGCTACGTTGCTCATGCGGGCCGAGGTCGATTCCAGGCTCAGCATGATCGAGACCTTCAACTGGTCTTTCGCGCGCTGTAGCTCCGCGTCCGTGACCGGCTCGTTCTTCACCTTGTCGAACTCGTCCGTGCTCAGGCCTATGACTTCGGCGATCTGTTCGGGGGAGGTCGCGGCGTACATAGACAGGTAGCCCGCGTCCGTGTAGGCGCTTACACCCGAGTAGACGGCGTAAGCCAGCCCGTGCTCTTCCCTGATCGTCTGAAAGAGCCGCGAGCTCATCCCCCCGCCTAAGATCACGTTGAGCAGGTGCACGGCGTAGCGGTCTTCCGAGACCATCGAAGGGCAGCGCGTCCCCAAGACGAGGTGAGCCTGCTCCAGCTCCTTGTTCAGGATTATCCGCCGGGCGGCGGGGCGCGGGGCAGAGACGGTGAGCCGGGCGGGGCGGTCCGTAAGATCGCCCAGGTGCGAGGCCACCATCTGGACGAAGCCACTGTGATCGACGTTGCCCGCGGCCGCGACTACGAGATTGCGCGGGGTGTAGACGTTCGTGAAAAAATCTACGACGCGATCGTGATCGAACGTAGAGAGCGTGACGGCCGTCCCGAGGATCGAGCGGCCCAGCGGGTGGTCCGGCCAGAAATTCGAGACGAAGACTTCATGGACGAGGTCGTCGGGTGTGTCCTCGACCATCTTGATCTCTTCGAGCACGACGTTGCGCTCGCGGTCGAGCTCGTCGTTGGCAAACAGCGGCGAGGTCACGAGGTCGGCAAGCAGGTCGAAGGCGCGCGACATGTGCTGGTCCAAGACCTTCACGTAATAGCTGGCCACCTCGCGGCTGGTGAAGGCGTCGACGTGGCCGCCGATGGCGTCGCTCTCGACGGCGATCTCGCGCGACGTGCGGTTGCGAGTGCCCTTAAAGAGCGTGTGCTCGATGAAGTGAGAGATTCCATTCAGCTCCGCAGGCTCGTGGCGCGAGCCCGACCGCACCCAGATGCCTATCGAGGCGGAGCGTACATGGCTCATCTGCTCGGTGATGATGGTGAGACCGTTATCGAGGACTGTCTTCTCTATAGGACTGGCTTGTTCGATCATATTGCACCCGAAAGCCGATGCTAGCACGACGCGAAGAGGGGGCGCAAACGACCGGCGACCGGATCGAGAGATTGCGTGACTAAACCTGAGCGGCCGTGTAGAATGAAGTGCGTATTGTCGGGGCGTAGCTCAGCCAGGTAGAGCACTCGGTTTGGGACCGAGGGGTCGAAGGTTCGAATCCTTTCGCCCCGACTTATTACTCACCGCGAGAAGCAAGCCGTCATAATCATATTTATCTATCGGGGTGGACGAAGGTGAATGGCGGCGACACTCTGCCAAGCGAATCGCGCACCTCAAGCGAGACGCTCTCCTTTCGGGCCGCCTTCTTGGCCGCCTTCCGGTTGAGCAGCGTCGGCATCTCACGCAGGGCGACCTCTTCTGTCGCAAGCTCCACGCCGTCGAGCAGTATTACCGACTCGTCCGCGCTGAATCCGCAACCGGAAACGAAGAGCTTCTTCCCTTTGGACGAAGCCGACTTTATGACCGGGCCGAAGTAATCGACTACGAACGCGCCGAAGCGCAGAGAGTAATTGGCGGGGCCAGGGCCGCAGTTCGTGAGCGCCACGTAGTAGGTCCCTCCCGGATGCGGAGGCTCAAGCACTATAAGCTTGAACGGCTCTGATGATTCGGCTTTGTAATCGGCGACTATGTTGCCCGCTTCCATCGTGACGGGCTGACCGTATCGCACGTAGAGCTTGACGCCGGGCGTGGCGGCGACGGCGATCTCTGTGAAGGTGGTGTCACACGGGCGCTGCGCGCCGACTTCGATGGTCTGCTGAGTCTGGCCCAGTACGCATGAGCCGGGCGGCGGGGCCGGCAGCACCCCTTCCATCGGGCCGCTTTGCGCAACGGCCGCGCTTGCCCCGGCGTTATTGGCGCGCGGCGCGCCGAGACAACAGATCAGGAGTAGAACTGCTAAAGCCGTCTTTAACATATCGCTTCGCATCCTCTATCAAGAGTCAACCCCTAAAAGCGCCACTTCAACAGTCAAACCCCGTGCCATTCCGATGAGAGAAAGGTAAGCGAAATGTTTGAGGCGTTTACGCGGCGGGCCGTTTGAGACGTTGTAAAATTTATCCAGACGCCCTGTCGGGTTTTAGAACGCTCCCGGCGGATCATCGATAAATTGAGTAATCGCGATTTTGTTGATAGAATCTGTGATTGTCGGACCTGTTCGTATTTTGTGCTTTAGTTTTTTGAACGCTTGAATCTTTTATAAAGATGCGCCCGTAGCTCAGCCGGATAGAGCACCTGCCTTCTAAGCAGGGGGTCGCAGGTTCGAGTCCTGCCGGGCGTATCAGATCTCCGTCAGCTACTCTTGGGCCTCTCACTCTTATATTAACCGTATGGAAAGAAAGACCCCGAAAGAGATTACAAAACAACTAAACAGGTGGGGAACACAGACGCGGATGTTGAGGATCACTCACGGCGCGCTCGTAACGTCGGCGACCATATGTTCCATAATTGTGGCTGCAAAGATCAATTCCTTCGATAAGACTCTCATAGAATGGCTTTCGGCCGGGGCCGCCATGTCGGTCGCTTTATTATCCGCATTCGATCTCGGATTGCAGGCCAACAAGATGAGACGCGCGTGGCGTAAACTGAACGCCTCTGTGATCAGATATCAGGAAGGGGTCATTGAAGTGCCGGACCTCATTAATGCATATGAAGAGGCGGAAGGGCTCATCGGTGATATAAAGGAGAAGCCCGATCAATAGAATCGCTTTACAGAGTTCGCCGGCAGGGATTGAGAGTCGAATGCTCTCTTAAGAGTTCCATGGTGTTTACGGTCGTTGCCCTTGTTGCTATCACCTTCTTGAGCTCGGTGCTCTTCGAGGCGCTTTTCGGGCCCGCCCCGCCATACAAAACGGTCAGGATTCCGCAACGTCACTTGATCCAATCGACACTCTTTCATGAAAAGCTTAAAGCTGGTCACTTATAACATTCACAGGTGTCGCGGGATGGACCGGCGCGTGCGCCCCGAGCGCATCGTCGAGGTCCTGCGCGAGGTCGAGGCGGACGTGGTGGCGCTCCAGGAGGTCTGGAGCCGCGAGGGCGAGTCGCGCGAGCAGAACCAGGCGCGCTTCATAGCCGAAGAGCTTGAGATGAACCTTTACCTCGGCGAGAACCGGAAGCATAAAGGCGGGTCCTACGGCAACGCCTTGCTGACGCGACTGCCGGTCCAGCAGTCGCGCAATTACGACGTCAGCGTGCGGGGGCGCGAGCAGCGCGGGTGCCTCCGCGCGGACATAGAGGTCGCGCCCGCGCGCCTGATCCATGTCTTCAACGTCCACCTCGGCACGGCGTTCCTTGAGCGGCGCTACCAGGCGCGCAAGCTCATAGACTCGGCCATACTCAACAACGAAGAGCTGACCGGCCCGCGGATAATGCTCGGGGACTTCAACGAGTGGACGCGCGGGCTCACGACCCGGCTCTTAGCCTCGCACCTCAAGAGCGCCGACATCAAAGAGCACCTCCAGCGGTCAAAGACTTACCCCGGCCTTCTGCCGTTTCTTCACCTGGATCACGTCTATTTCGACACGCAGCTCGACCTGCACTGTTTGACGCTGCACAAGAGCCGCACGGCCCTAATAGCTTCCGACCACCTGCCGCTTGTCGCGGACTTCCACCTGGCGGACGCTAAGCGACAAACCCCTTGACGGTCCTGCCGGCGAGCCCCGCGATGACCACGGCGAGCTCGACCGGCTCGACGGGCTTCGTCATGTGAATCTGGAATCCCGCCTCAAGCGCCTGCCTGCGGTCTTCCGCCCTCGCGTAAGCCGTGAGCGCGATGGCCGGCACCAACCCCCCAAGCTCCGGCGCAAGCTCGCGCACTTTCCTTATCAGCTCGTAGCCGTCCTCCTCTGGCAGCCCAAGGTCGCTCACGAGCACATGCGGGAGAGTCTCTATCACCATCTTTAACGCGTCGCGCGCCGTGGCGGCGCAGGCTACGCTCGCACCCCAGTCGGCGAGCGAGGCTTTCAACATCTCAAGCGTGTCATGCTGGTCGTCGACTATGACGAGTCGCAACCCTTCGAGCATAGCCGGCCGTCGCTCGTAGCCCTTCGCCTCTCGCTCGGCCGCCGCGTCACCCTCGGCGCGCGCGACGCCCGCGAGCGGGAGCAGGATGGTGAAGGTCGCGCCCTGGCCTTCGCCGCCGCTTTCGGCATGTACGATGCCTCCATGCAGCTCCACAAGATGGCGGACAATGGCGAGCCCCAGGCCCAACCCGCTGTGCTTGCGCGTCGTCGTCGCGTCGGCCTGGCGGAAGCGGTCGAAGACGTATGGCAGAAACGTCTTGCTTATTCCCTGCCCCGTGTCGCGGACCACCAGCCGCGCTCTCTTGCCGTAACGGTCGAGCCTTACGGCGACGCGCCCGCCGTTCGGCGTGAATTTTATGGCGTTCGAGATCAGGTTCCAGACCACCTGTTGCAGGCGGCTCGGGTCGCCCGAGACCGCGCAGGCATCCGAGCCCATCTGCATGTCTATGTCGATCTTCTTAACGTCGGCGGCCGGGCGCATCGCCTCGACGGCCGCGCGCACGACCGCGTCGAGTCCAGTCGGGCGCAGGTCGAGCCTGATCTTGCCCGTTATGATCCTCGATATGTCGAGTATGTCTTCGATCAGCCGGGCCTGCGCCCTCGCGTTGCGCTCGATGATCGCGTGCGCGTTTGCGGTCGCGGCCTCGTCGAGCTTGCTTGAGCGCAGTATGTGGGACCAGCCGAGGATGGCGTTGAGCGGCGTTCGCAGCTCGTGAGAGACGGTGGCTAAGAATTCGTCTTTCGCGCGGTTGGCCCGCTGGACCTCGCCGTACAGCCGCGCGTTATCGATCGCGAGAGCGGCGCGGTGCGCGAGGGCTTCGGCCAGCCCAAGGCTGCGTGAGTCATAGCGCTCGCCCGACTCGTCTCGCACGAACGAGATAGTGCCGAGCGCGCGGCCTCGGGCGATGAGCGGCACGATCATGTAAGACTTCGGGCTGAGCCCGTCGATGAGCTTAAGGTAATCGTCGTCGGCGCCGTACGAGGTTATCAGCGAGTCAGTGATCTCGGGTGAGAACTCGGACTTGCCCGTCCGCAAGACCTTGGCTACGCCGTAAGGGAGAGAGTAGTTATACGGGCTGCGCCGGCGTAGCTCTCGGACCATCTCTTCCTTCGCGGGGTCTTCATGCGCGACCGCCACCTGGCGGAGCTTGTTGTCTTCGTCCACCAGGTCGATGGCGCAGTAGGTCGCGAGCCTGGGGATCGCCAATCGCGCGAGGCTCGCAAGCGTCGTTTCGTAATCGAGCGACGCGGCCAACAGGCTGCTGGCTTCGGCCAGAAAGCTCTGCGCCTCCTCGGCGCGCTTGCGGTCGGTGATGTCGCTTGAGGCCGTCAGCAGGCACCTGCGGCCGTCGATCTCGATCGCCTCGGCGGCCATAAGCACGGTGCGCAGCTCACCGGTTTTTGACCTGAGGCGGACTTCAAACTCCCTCACTTCCCCCTGCTCTTCGAGCTGCCGCAACACGCTGTTGCGGTCCTCGCCTTCGACCCAGACGTTCAGCTCGCGCGCGGTGTGGCCCACCATCTCCTCGCGCGCGTAACCGGTTATGCGCAGCGTGGCGTCGTTGACGTCGATGTAACGCCCTTCGTCGAGCGTCGAGATGGTCATCGCATGCGGGCTCGCGCTGAAGACTTTCTTAAAGAGCTCCTCGGAAGCTCGTCGAGCATCTCCGGCGCGATTGGCAGCCTCGGTCGTTTTATTGCTCATCTTTCCTCCAGTCCTGAGTGCTGAGTCCTGAGTCCTGAGTGATAGCAAGCTACTAGGCTCCGTAGGAGCCTGATGTTTGTAGATGATCGCCAGACAGCACATACAACTCCTACGGAGTTGAATAATGGTTATGCGACCCTTCTACAAACATTGAGCCCCTACGGGGCTGTTCAGACACTCTCTCAGCACTCAGCACTCAGGACTCAGCACTCAGGACTGTTCCCTGCTAGTTCGATCCGCGACGCTGGCGATCACCACGGCCAGCTCCGCCGGCTCGACGGGCTTCGCGACATGCATCTGGAAGCCCGCGGCCAAAGCGCGCATTCTGTCTTCGACCCTGGCGTAGGCCGTCAGCGCGACGGCGGGCGTGGCGCGCGCCGACGGCGAGTCGAGCGAGCGCACCTGCCGTATGAACGTGTAACCGTCCTCGCCCGGCATCTCTATGTCCGACACGACCACGTCGGGCCTCCACTCGGCGAGCATTCTGATCGCTTCCGAAGCCGACCCGCTGGTCTTAACCTCCGCACCGAACCCCGCGAGTATCAACACGAGCAGGTCGAGCGTGTCGCGCTCGTCATCGACTACGAGCAGGCGCAGGCCCTTCAACACCGCCGGCCGTTCTAATCTCGCGCCGGCCACCGCCGTCACTGACTCGCGCCGGTCCGTGCGGACCGCTTTGTGAGCTATCACAAGCGGCAGCCTCACTACGAAGCTCGCGCCGAGCCCTTCTCCTGGGCTTGAGGCTTCGACAGAGCCGCCGTGCATCTCTACGAGGTGGCGCACTATGGCGAGCCCCAACCCGAGCCCGCCGTGCGGGCGCGTCGTGGTGCTGTCGGCCTGGCGGAAGCGGTCGAAGACGTGAGGCAAGAAGTCTGCTCTTATGCCGCTGCCCGTGTCGCTCACGGTTATCTCTACGTGCGAGTCCGCGCGCTCAAGCCTTACCTGCACGCGCCCGCCCCTGTCGGTGAACTTGGCGGCGTTCGACAGCAGGTTCCACACGATCTGTTGCAGGCGCGCGGGGTCGCCCGGCACCGGCCCGGCCCGCGGGTCGAGCATGGTCTCAAGCCGCAGCCCCTTGGCGTCTATCGCCGGGCGGACAGAGTCTATGGCCGACTCGATGACCGCCGGAAGCTCGACGGGCCGCACGTCGATCCGCAGCTTGCCCGTGATTATCCGCGACACGTCGAGTATGTCTTCTACGAGCTGCGCCTGCGCCCTCGCGTTGCGCTCTATAGTCTCAAGCGCGCGGCCGGCCGTCTGCTGGTCGAGCCTGCTTGTGCGCAGCATGTGGGACCAGCCGAGGATGGCGTTGAGCGGCGTTCGCAGCTCGTGAGAGACGGTGGCTAGGAACTCGTCTTTCGCGCGGTTGGCCGCCTCGGCGTCGGCCCTGGCCGCTTGCTCGCGCGTGAGCGCTTCTTCGCGCGCCTCCTCGGCGCGCTTGCGGTCTGTGATGTCGCGCGCCATGCCCTGTATGCCTACGGGCTCCCCATCGTTGAGCATCAGCCGGCTGCCAACCTCAAGCGTCAGCCGCCGCCCGTCTTTGGCGACTATCACCAGGTCGTAGGCCGTAAGGCTCTCGCCTTCGACCTTGCGAGTAAGCATCTCGACCATCTTCTCTATATACTCGGGCGCGACGATCGAGGATATGGGTCTGCCCAGAAGCTCTTCGCGGCCGAAGCCGGTTATGCGCTCGCCGGCTCTATTGACCGAAGTGAGATTTCCCTGAAGGTCGAGCGTGTAGATGATGTCGTTGGCGTTCTCGAACAGCTCGCGGTAACGCTCCTCGCTATCGCGGAGCGCGTCTTCTGCGAGCTTGCGCTCGGTCATGTCCTGCACGTTGGCGGTGCGGTAGATGACCCTGCCTGCTTCGTCTTTGATGACGGCGATGTCCATCAGCACCGGAAAGCGCGTGCCATCTTTGCGGATGTGGACGGACTCGTAGATGTTGTGCCCCTTCTCGTGAGTTATGCGCACGTTGGCGTCCCAATCCTTGCGCGCCTCGGGGGCGATCGTGTCGATGAGCGGCATGCCGGCCATCTCCTCGACCGTGTACCCGTGCATCTGGGCGTAAGCGGGGTTGACGGCTTCGAGCGTGCCTTCGCCGGGGTTGGCTATGACGATGCCCCAGCGCGCATGCTCCATGACCTGCCGCCAGACCTGAACGGCGCGGGCCGATTCCCTCGCCTTCCTCACGGACCTGTGCAACGCCCCGCTAAAAAAGGCCACAGACGCGCCCGAGATGATGAACAGGGCCAGCGATAACAGCGCGCCGTGGTCGGTCACGGCGAGCGAGCCTTCGGGCGGGAGGAAGAGATATGCGCTGAGGACCGAGGAGAGCGCGACGACGAGCAGCGCGGGCCACAGCCCGCCATACCACGCCGTTATGACCAGCGCGAGGAAGTAGGTTATAAACGTCGTGCGCCCGCCTAGCAACGGGTTGAGCCCCACGCGCAGGACCGTCGCCAGCGCCGTGCTTAAGAGTGCTACGCCATAACGCTTCAGGTTTGTGAGGTCTCTTTCATGCATCAGGCGTTTACTTTATCCGTGAACAGTAAACCGTGACAAGTGACAAGAAACTCTCATCTTGTCACTTGTCACGGTTTACTGTTCACGCTGCCGAGCAGCCTGGCGGTCATCTCCGCGCGGTAGTCGAAGATTCTCTTTAACGACCTGCGGACAAGGAGCCAGTGAGCGAGGCGGCCTAGCGGCCCGAAAGGTATGGCGTATTCGACGCGGTCGCGCATCAGCGTTCGCCCTTCGGCCAGCTCTTCAAAGCTGTGCGTGTGCCGCCAGAGCGCGTATGGCCCCTTGAGCTGCACGTCGACGAAATAGTCTTCAGGCCGCCACTCCTCTATGCGTGTCCGCCAGTAGAATCTGACCCCGAATAAAGAGAGCCTGTATTCGAGCAGCGTGCCCGGCTCCATTCGGACGGGCCGCTCGGTCAGTATGCGAAATTTCAGGAAGCGCGGCGTTATGCGCTCCAGGTTGAAGGCGTCGCTGAAGAAAGCGAAGACCTCGCGGCGCGGAAGGTCTATCAACTGCTCGCGCTCAAGGACGTAGACCTTCATCGTTCGCTCACCGTCCGCCGACCAGATCCGCGAGCGCCGGTTGAAGCTCCGCGTATCGAAACTCGTAGCCGGAAGCTAACAGCCGTTTGGGCGCGACCCGCTGGCTGCCCAACAGCACGTCGGCCATCTCGCCGAACATCAGCCGCAGCGCGAACTGGGGCACGGGGAAGATGGCGGGCCTCCCGAGCGCGCGGGCGAGCGCGCGCGCGAACTCGCTGTTAGTGACGACCGCAGGAGCTACGCCGTTTATGACCCCGCCCAGAGCCGACGAGAAGATGGCGTGGCGGAAGATCTCTACGATGTCCGAGAGGTGAATCCAGGGGAACCACTGGCGGCCGTCGCCTATGCGGCCGCCGACCCCAAGCTTGAACGGCGGGAGCATCTTTTCTAGAGCGCCACCTTTCTGCGCAAGCACAACGCCCGTCCGCACGACGACGACGCGAATGCGGGCTTCGCTGGCGCGCTCGGCCTCCGTCTCCCACTCGCGGCAGATGTCGGGCATGAAGCCCGCGCCCGGCGGCGAGTCTTCGTCAACAAGCTCGTCCCCGCGGTCGCCATAAAATCCGACGGCGGAGCTGCTGATGAGGGCGGCCGGGCGCGGCGCGGCCGCGCGCATGCCGTTGACAAGGTGGCGCGTGCTTATCACGCGCGAGTCGCGTATGCGCTGCTTCTGCTCTTCGCTCCAGCGGCGCGCGGCGATCGGCTCGCCCGCCAGATGAACGACTGCCTCGACCGAGTCGAAGGCTTCGGCAGGCGGCGGCCCCGCTTGCGCCTGCCACCGAAAGACTTTCGCGGCCGCAAGGTCGCCCACCTTATCCGGGTCGCGAGAGAGCGCTATGACCGCGTGCCCTTCTTCGGTAAGCCTCCGGCACAGCGGGCGGCCGATCAGCCCCGTCGCCCCCGTTATCAATATCTTCATCCGTCTGTTCCCCTCCGATCCTATTCTAGCGAGCGCTCATAAGATAATCGATTTAAGAGTGGCACACACGTTGCTCGATAGATAGGCTTCGGACTATTGGGCATGGGTGAAGGCAATGTCGAGCAATAACGGAGCTACCGAAGAAAAGCCTGCGAAAACAGTCCTTGAGATAGTCGAGCGCGGCCCGCGCGCGCGCTGGTGGCGCAGGAGCGGGTCGAAGCGGAGCGGCTTCCGCTACGAAGACGTTGAAGGGAAACCCATCACAGACGAGGCGGCGCTGGAGCGTATACGTTCACTCGTCATCCCCCCCGCCTGGTCGCACGTCCGCATCTGCCCGTCCGCGCGCTCGCGGCTGCAAGTCGTAGGCGTAGACACTTCCGGGCGCGTGCAGTACAAGTACCACGCGGCCTTCGTCGCCAGACAGCAGCAGAAGAAGTACGACAAGCTGCTCCGTTTCGGCAAGCACCTGCCCGCGCTTCGCCGCCTTACCAACGAGCACATAGCCATGGACGGATTCCCGCGCGAGCGCGTGCTCGCCATAGTCATAAGGCTGATCAACGACCTCTACCTGCGCGTGGGCTCAGAGTCGAGCGTCAGGCGCTACCGCACCTACGGGGTCACGACGCTGCGCAATCGACATCTGGAGATCACGCGCACGGGCCAGTTGGTCTTCTCTTTCGTGGGCAAGCACCACATACGCCACCGCCGCGTGATAGTCGATGAAGACCTGGCCGGCGTGATGCGGGACCTGAAGGCTTTAGGCGGCGCGAAGCTCTTCGAGTACATAGGCGACGATGGCCGCATAAGGCCGGTCACGCCGCGCGACGTGAACGACTACATCAAGGCGGCGGCGGGCGAGGAGTTTTCAGCGAAGGATTTTCGCACCTGGGGCGGGACGCTTCTGGCCGCGACGCACCTGGCCGAAGCCGGCAGGGCCGAAGACGAAAAGGCCGCGCGCCGCAACATCGTGCACGTGGTCAAGCGCGTGGCCGAGCACCTCGGCAACACGCCGGCCGTCTGCCGCAACTGCTACATTCACCCGGCGGTCTTTGACCTTTACCTTTCGGGGGTGACGCTTGAAGAGTTTCGTCTGAAGGCCGAGCGCCGCATACGCCGCCTCCAGCCCGAGTACGAGGTAGAAGAGCAGGCCCTGTTAAAGCTGTTCAGCGCCGAGCGCGGCGCCGTGAAGCCTAAGAACGGGAAAGGGGCCGAGACGGCGAAGGCCGCAGCCGCAGCGCGGCGTTAGCCCCCGCCGTCCGACACTATCTTCCGGCGATAATACCGCTCCGCCGCTAATCGGTCGCGTGGGAGACATCGGCCTTCGTCAGAAACCCGCCGATCAGGAAGAGCACGCCGAGCAGTATGTGTATGATGTGGTCCATCCTGCCCAGTGTGAGCCCTTCTATCACTCTCCACGTACGGTCTGGCTCCCCGCCCATCAGGTAGCCCACCACCCCCAGCAGGCCGTAAACGATCCCGAAGATTATGCAGAACATCTTCGCCTGCGCCAGCGTCCCCTTAAGTCCGAAGTAGAGCGCGAGCGCGCCGGAGACCAGGTGAACAACGTTGTGAAGCGTGCTCAAATGCGCGCCGAGAAGGTCGTGCTTTAAGAACCCTACGATCCCAACCAGTATGAACACAACACCGAGCAACGTCGCGATTTTTTTTGCCATATTCTCTCCTTTATCAAGTGAGGAAGTTTAGCCGCACGCGCGGCCCGCTAAGCATGCAGAGTTGAGAATTTATTAGCTCTAAATCCATTATTGCTTCTCTTCTTCGATCTCGTTTATCTCGACGCGCTCGCGTTTGATGTCCAGCCGCAGACGCCCGTAGATGCTCATGTACTGGTTCGCGATCCAGACGAGCGAAAAGCCTGAGATGAGGTACCCGCGCCAGCCGTCGTACAAGAGCGTGTAGCGCGTGACGACGAGAAAAAAGATCGTCACGTAATGGCTGAAGCAGTACTCGCACGTGAAGAGGTAGAAAAACTTGCGCGTGTACCACCTACCGGACGAGCGGCTCCGGTCCTGGCAATACTCTCTGGGCTCGCGGAACACCTCTTCATGAGTTACTGTCCAGGCGACGCAGGCGATGGGAATGGCTAAGATAAAAAGCCGGATTATCTGTAAGCCGAGATCCATCATCCCCCACCAGGCCGACCCGTTCTATCGTTTACGGCCCCGCGCCGGCGAGGCCAAGCTTTGATCGATACCAGCTTACTTCTTGACCGAGCACGCTCTATGAGCAGCCGGAGAGTATCATTTGCAACATTTAATTTCCACTAAAATCTTTCGCGCCCCCGCCGCGCCTACGGGCCGTCGACCGCCTCTTTTATTTGACTAGAATGAGAATTTAATGTTTCATGCTTGCTTATCATTATATAGTGCTACGCTTGCATCGTTGGGCGCGCGGAATGAGCATTGTCTAAATCAATCAGCGAAACGAAAACTGAAGCACCACAGGCGTCCGAGATATTCTGGCGCGTCGAGGGGAGTCTCGTTAACCTCAGCGCGGTCCGGCCCGTGGGCTTCTTCACCTGGAACGCCCAGCGTTTCTCGGAGCGGTGGGCGCGGCGCGGCGGGCTGGCGCTCTCTGCCCTGGTCCGCCCGATCCTCTACGCGACTAACCGAGTCTTCGCGACGCGCTTTCTTCACACGCTGCTCAGGGGCGTGAGCCAGGACCGCCTAGACCTTTTAGGCGAAGAGTATTTTCACTACTTCCTCAAGCCGCTCGTCTACCAGCCTAGCGCCGATCGCCTCAAAGAGCTGATCGACGAAGGCCGCCGCGTCGTCCTCGTAAGCCAGGGCCTGGACCACGTCATGCGGCCGCTGGCCGAGCACCTCGGAGTCGAGCGGCTGGTCGCAAACCGGCTGGAGTTCAGAGACGGCCTCGCCACCGGCCGCCTGCTCGACCCCGTCATACGACCTCGCGGAGGCTACGCGCGGTTGGTCCCGCTGAAGGTCGACGGCCGCGTCAAGAAAGAGAAACTCGCCCGCGACCTGGGCTTCCCCGGAGAACCGGACGTGCTCAACCGCGCTATCATCTCCACGCGCCGCGCCGCGCCTCGAAAAGCCCGCCCGCTCGTGTTGTTCGAGCCGCACAAGAAAGTCGCGCGCATGAGCGTGCGCGAACGGCTCGCGGGCAAGCACGTCCTGCTGATCGGCTCCACGGGTTTCATCGGTAAAGTGTGGCTCGCAAAACTGCTGGGCGACGTGCCCGAGATCGCCAAGGTCTACCTGCTGATACGTCGCGGGCGCTCGACCAGCGCCGAACGCAGGTTCGAGAAGATACTGGAGCAGTCTCCCGTATTCGAGACGCTGCACCAGCGCTACGGCGACGGGTTCGCCGAGTTCATAGCCGACCGCGTCGAAGTGGTCGAAGGCGACGTTTGCCGGCCCGGCCTCGGCATCGCGCCCGAAGCCCTCTCCCGTTTATCCGCAAAGCTCGACCTCGTCATCAACAGCTCGGGGCTGACCGATTTCAACCCCGACCTGCGCGAAGCGCTGACGATAAACGTAGACGCGACCGTTCGCCTCCTAGACTTCGTCCGAGAGTCCGACCACGCGGCCCTATTGCACCTTTCGACCTGCTACGTCGTCGGCTCGCGCGACGGCAGGATCAAAGAAGAGCTTCAGGCCGATTACACTCCGAAAGGCGTCCCGGATTTTGACGCGTCGCGGGAGCGTGACGCGCTTCACGAGCTGGTCAAAGACGTGGATCGGCGCAGCCATAGCGCCGAAGTGATGGAGACTCTTCGCGAGCAAGCCCGCGCGAAGGCTAACGGGACGAAACAGCTTTCTGAAGCGGAGCTTGACGCGCGCGCGCGCAAGTACCGCAGCCGCTGGGTCCGTAACGAGATGGTCGCCGTCGGCGTAAAGCGGGCTAAAGAGCTCGGCTGGCCAAACACCTACACCTTCACAAAGAGCCTCGCCGAATCGCTCATCGCGCGCTACGGCGACGGCCTGCCGATAGCCGTCGTGCGGCCTTCGATAGTCGAGACGAGCATCGAATACCCCTTCTGCGGGTGGAACGAAGGCGTCAACACGTCGGCCCCGATCTCTTACCTGCTCGGAACGTACTTCCGGCAGTTGCCGTCGAACGGGCGCAAGTGCCTCGACATCGTCCCGGTCGATCTGGTCTGCCGGGGCATGACGTTGATCTCGGCCGCGCTCGTCGAGCGCGCGCACGGGCGCGTCTATCAACTGGCTACATCGGCGGTGAACCCTTGCGACATGCGACGGTCGGTCGAGCTGACGGGGCTTGCGCACCGCAAGCATTACCGCGCGCAGGATTCGCTTGAGCCGAGACTGCGCGCGAGGTTCGATTCGATCACCGTGTCGAAAGAGCGTTATCAAAAACTCTCCGCGCCGCGACAGAAAGCCGTGGTCCAGGCCATCCAGCGGATGAGCGCGCCGCTGCCGCTCAAGCGCCCGCCGCTGGTCCAGATCGAGAGGGGGCTCGACCGCGTCGAAAAGCTGATAGAGTTGTACGAGCCATTCATCCTCCACAACGAGCAGGTCTTCGAGGCCGAAAACGTCGAGATGCTGAGCGAGGCGCTCCCGGACGAAGAGCGCGCGGCATTCGGCTACGACGCGCTGGCGATCGACTGGTGGGAGTACTGGATCAACATACACATCCCCGCGCTGCGCCGATGGTCTTACCCGCTGATCGAAGGGCGGCCGGTCGAGACAACGCCCCGGCGCGCGCTCGGCTCTCCGCTGCTTTCAAACAACGGCGAGACGCTCGAAAACGCCGCCCGCCGCGCCGACGAAAAGATAGGAGCTGAAGTAAAATGGCGGTCTTCTTAACCGGCTCCACGGGCTACCTCGGCGCTCACGTAGCTTCAAACCTGCTGGCCGACACTACCGAACAGCTCAACCTTCTGGTCCGCGCTAAGACAGAGGGCGAGGCCGAAAACCGCCTGTGGCGCGCGTTACAACTGCACATGGACTTCCCGCGCTTCTACTCGCTGTTGAAATCGCGCTTGAACGTCTTTCGAGGCGACCTGACCGACCCGCACTTCGGGCTAGAGGATGACGACTACCGCCGTATGATCGCGACTACGGATTCGGTCATACACTGCGCCGCGTCGCTCAACCGAAAGAGCGAAAAGAGCTGCCTCAACGTGAACCTGCGCGGGACGCTGGAAGTCATCAAGTTCGCCGCCGCCGCGCGCGACTCGCACGGGCTCCGTCGCTTCAGCCACGTCAGCACAGTGGCCGTGGCCGGCCACCGCAAGGACGAAGTCGTTCTCGAAGACGACGCGATAGATTGGGAGCGGAGTGATTACGACCCTTACGCGCGCACGAAGAAATTCTGCGAGCACATGGTCTCGGAGCTTCTGCCGGACGTTTCGCACGTGGTCTTCAGGCCGAGCATAATCCTCGGCGACAGCCGCCACGCCGAGACCACACAGTTCGACATGGTGCGCTCTTTCGTATTCCTGGCCGGGTTGCCCATCCTCCCTTTCCGGCCCGACGACAAGATCGACATCGTCAACGTAGATTTCGTCGCCGACACTATCGCCGCGCTCCATCAGAAAGAGAAGACCGACCACGACATCTATCACCTCTCTTCGGGCGTAGAGTCGCAGACCTTCCGCGAGCTTACGGACACGCTCGCCCGCGTGCAGGGCAAGCGCGGGCCAATCTTTACGCCCGGCCTGGAACGCGCCTTCACGCGGATGGTCAACCGCCTGGCCGAGCGGCGCGGGACGGCCATCGGATACGGCGCGTCGCTGCTGAAAGTCTTCATCCCTTACCTGGTCTGGAACACGGTCTTCGACAACACGCGCGCGGTCCGCGAGATGAATCGCGCGCCCGCGAAGTTCTCGGAGTACTCTTACCCTCTGCTGAAGTTCGCCAAGGAAGGGCGCTTCACTTACAAATACCAGGAGTGGCCCGCCCATGCCGAGGAGGTTGCGCGATGAGCATGGACCTGGCATTGCAGCTCTGGGTCAGCGGCCTCATAGAGCTGACGAAGTTCGGGTGGATGATGGGCACGGGGAAGCGCTGGACGCCGGGCGAGCGGCTCAAGCTGTTGTTTACGGGCTACAACGGCACGCGCAACACGGGCGCGGACGTGCGCGTCGAAGAGATGCTGCGCCAGGTCCGCCACATACTCGGCGACGAGAATGCCGAGCTCAGCGTCATATCGCACAACCTCGATCTGACGCGCGGCTATTTCGAGGGCACACGTCAGGTCAAGCTGCCCGACATCTTCCCGCCCTTCCTCTACCGCGAAGTGCGGAAGTACGACGGCGTGGTCGCGTGCGAAGGCTCGATGTTCAAGAGCAAGTTCGCAAACGCCTTGACGACGATGATGATAGGCTCGCTGGCCATCGCCTCTTCGCAGAACAAGCTGAGCGTCGGCTACGGCGCGGAGGCGGGCCACATGGACCCGTCGCTTCAGAACATGTGCCGCCGCTACTGCGGCGACTCGTTCGTCATCACTCGCAACGAAGAGTCCGCCGTCGTGCTGGGCAAGCTCGGGGTCTCGACGGAGCTCGGGACCGACACGGCCTGGACGTTCGAGCCGCACCCGAACGAGTACGGAGAAAAAGTCTTGCGCCAGTCCGGCTGGGACGGCTCTACGCCCGTGCTCGCGGTCTGCCCGATCAACCCGTTCTGGTGGCCCGTCAAAGCGTCGATCGTCAAAGCGGCCGCGCGCGCCGTCACGGGCGCGTACAAAGAGAGCCACTACCGCTCGGTCTATTTTCACAACTCGGGGCGAAAGGTCGTAGAAGCATACAACCGGTACCTGACCGCGCTTTCAAAGGCCGTCGACGCGTTTCGCAAAAGCCGCCGCGTCTTCCCGGTACTGGTGGCGATGGAAGCTCTGGACACGCGGGCCTGCCAGAAGATGTCGGAGATGCTGGGCGTGCTGCCCATCTTCACGTCGCTCGATTACGACATGTACCAGTTGGTGAGCATACTGCGCTGCTCGCACATGATGGTCTCGTCGCGCTACCACGGCATAGTCACCTGCATGCCGGCGATGGTGGCGAGCGCGGGCGTGACTATGGACGAGCGCATACGGAACCTGATGCGCGAGCGCGGCCACGAGCATCTGCTGTTGACCGTAGACGACCCCGACCTTGAAGAGAAGCTGTTAGGCGTGATGGACACGCTCGAACGCGAGCACGAGGCGATACGCGATGGCATAGGGCGGACGGTGGCAAAGAACTTGAAAGTGATGGCGCGCATGGGGGTCTATTTCGAAGAGCACCTTCAGCGGCGCTACCCGGAGTTCCCGGTCCGGGGCGGGATACGAATGTGGGAAGATTACCTGCCGCCGCTCAGCCCGCGACTTACGAAGCTTGTTGAGGAATTTAGTTGATCGAAATAGCCACAGAGACACAGAGGCACAGAGATTAATAAAGATCAATTCTTGCTTACCTGCACAGGTTGATTCTTGGGCTTGTGTTCATGGCAGAAAGAATGGGTGACATTAACAAGTCAACCGAGCGCATTATTGGGTGCGCTATTGAAGTGCACCGTCAATTAGGACCTGGCTTGTTGGAAGGGACTTATGAATCGGCGCTTTGCATAGAACTCGAATCTGCTCAATTAAAGTATAAGCGCCAAGTTATATTCCCTGTGATCTATAAAGGCAAAGAGATTGGGGAATACCGACTCGACCTTCTTGTTGAAGATGCAGTTGTAGTAGAGATTAAGAGTGTGTCGCGCGCAGACCCTGTTTTTGATGCTCAAGTTCTGACCTATTTAAGAGTGACAGGAAAGAAAGTAGGGCTATTGATTAACTTCAATGCGCGGCTGTTGAAAGCCGGGATCAAAAGATTTGTTTTATAATTGTTTTGTTTAATCTCTGTGCCTCTGTGCCTCTGTGGCTTGTAAAAGAATTGAGTATGAACTTCGTCGAAAAGATTTTTCATCGGCTGAAACAGACGCCTGACCGCGCGGTCTTGCAGGAAGTCCGTGACGGCAAGATCGTCGGCGCGACCTCGGCCGAGATACTCGCGCGCGTCCAAGCGGCGCGGGCTTTCTTGCGCGCGGCGGGCGCAAAGCGCGGGGACCGCGTCGCGCTGCTTGCCAACAACAGCGTCGACTGGGCCGCCATCGATATCGCGCTGATGGCCGAAGGCTTGATCGTAGTCCCGCTCTACGCGCGGCAGGCCCCAACTGAGCTTGTCGGGATGATGAAAGACGCGGGCGTCTCTCTGATCTGCTGCGGCGATGAAGCGCTCCGACAGGCCATAGCGGAAAACTGGCCGGACGCGCCCCCGGCAAAACTTTTTGACGAGGTGCTCGCGCAAGGCTCCGATTCAGTCGACGTCGATGAAGCTCCGGCCGCGCTCGCCGACAAAGACGCGGTGACGATCATCTACACGTCGG
>DATFGQ010000094.1:0-79903 GCA_035249305.1 Blastocatellia bacterium
TGAAGGCGAGTAATACTGTGCCCGCTATGGCGATCATCTCGCATAGGGGACGACTTCTACCACGCGGTAGAGGTGTGTAGCAACTGAAAGTCTTGCACTAAAAGTGCATAGTTTCGACTAGCGTACTGGAACAATGAAAAAGCCAAAAGGCAAGTATATGAACGATGAAACATTCAATCGAGTTGTGCAAGGATTCGAGCAAGCTGTAGCTCAAGCAAAGGGCGAAGATGTTGGAGCGCGTGTTACAACTATTCGAGTTCCTGCGCCGCCCAAATTGCGAACTGGCCGACAGATTGTCGCAATGCGCCGCAACATCAAATGCTCGCAATCGACCTTCGCCCGAATGCTGAATGTCAGCGTTAAGACTGTGCAGGCATGGGAGCAAGGCACACGAAAGCCAAGCGATGCGGCCCTTAAACTTTTGGCTATAGCAGAGAAGCATCCAGAGGTATTACTTGATTCACAATGAACACATAGAACTCTGAGAATTATGGCGCGCACTAAGGCATCATCAGATGACCGCAAAGCCCCAAGATACAAAAGCCTTGATTTGGTGTTTTGCGCTAAGGCTCTATGACCTACGGCATACGTGCGCGACTCTGTTGCTCATAGCTGGAGTAAACCCAAAGATAGTTAGCGAGCGGCTAGGGCATTCAAGCGTCGTTATCACGCTGGACACCTATTCGCACGTTTTGCCTTCGATGCAGAGGGCAGCATCTGAGAAGTTAGAGAGTTTGCTGTCCGGGAAATTTGGCACACCGTTGGCACACCAGCCTGATTCTATTCAATTAGCAAAGTCTGTAAACGATTGAAGGGAATTGGCTGGGAGGCAGGGATTCGAACCCCGATAAGCAGATCCAGAGTCTGCGGTCCTACCATTGAACGACCTCCCATTGGCCTTAAAAAATATATCGGCCTCCTTATTTCATTGTCAAGTTTGACATAATCTTCTAATGAGTCTAAAAAGCCTCTATGGAGGCTCCCATGACTACGCTTAAAAAGAATTTTATTGCCGCTCAGTTACTCTTGCTGGTGGCTGCCTTCTGGCAAGCCGGCGCGCTCGCCCAAACCAAAGACGCTCTGCCTTATTTCACCGAACCCGCTATCTCGCCCGACCGCTCGGAGATCGTTTTCGTGTCGGGCGGGGACATCTGGAGCGTTGCCTCGACGGGCGGCGAAGCCAGGCTGCTCGTCTCTCATCCCGCAAACGAGTCGCGACCCCTTTACTCGCCCGACGGTCGCCAACTGGCCTTCATCTCGTCACGCACCGGAAACGGCGACATCTACACGATAACCTTCGCGACGGGCGAGCTGAAGCGGTTGACCTTCGACGACACGCTCGATCAGCTTGACGGCTGGTCTCGCGACGGGCGCTGGATCTATTTTTCATCGACGAGCCGCGACATATCGGGCATGAACGACATATTCCGCGTGAGCGCCGCGGGCGGCACGCCCCTTGAAGTGAGCGCCGACCGCTACGTGAGCGAATACCTCTCTGCCCCGTCGCCGGATGGGCGCAGCCTGGCCTTCACCGCACGCGGCGTCGCCCTCGGGCAGTGGTGGCGCAAGGGCAGCAGCCACATCGACCAGTCCGAAATCTGGATAAGGCGCGACGCCTCGCCCGCCGTCTACGACCGCTTGACTGACGGCGGCGCGAAACAGGTGTGGCCGATGTGGGGCGCGGACGGGCGAACGGTATTTTATGTCTCAGACCGTGGCGGCGCGCAGAACATCTGGTCGCACCCGACCACGGGCCAGGCGCGGCCGGTGACGCAGTTCAAAGACGGACGCGTCGTCTGGCCCAACGTCTCCTACGACGGCAAAGCCATAGTCTTCGAGCGCAACTTCGCGATCTGGAAACTCGACACGGCGACGGGACAGGCGGCCGAAGTCCCCATCACCCGGCGCGGGGCGCCAGCCGGGCCTATGATCGAACACGTAAGACTCACCGACCAGATTCAAGAGCTGGCCCTCTCGCCCGACGGCAAGAAGATCGCCTTCGTAGTCCGCGGCGAGGTCTTTGCCGCCTCGGCTAAAGACGGCGGCGACGCCGCGCGCGTCACAACGAGCGCCGCCAATGAGTCGCAAGTCGCATGGTCGCCCGACAGCCGCCGGCTCGCTTACGTCTCTGACCGCAAAGGCGCGTCGCACATATTCATGTACGACTTCGCCAACAACACAGAGACTCAGGTCACCAATGACGCCCGCAGCGACGCGTCGCCTAAGTTCTCGCCCGACGGGCGGCTGTTAGCCTTCGAGCGAGGCGCGCGCGAGCTTCGATTGTTCGACCTTGAGTCGAAACAGGAGCGACTGCTAGCGACCGCCTACCTCGATCGGCCGCCGCTCACTAACGAGCGCTCGTTCACCTTCTCGCCCGACAGCCGCTTCGTCGCGTTCATGCCGATCGGCGACAAGCTCTTTAGAAACGTCCACGTCGTCCCTACCGCGGGCGGTGCGGCCGCGCCTGTAAGCTTTCTCGCAAACCTTTTCAGCAACTCCGTATCCTGGAGCCCGGACGGCACTTTCATACTCTTCGACACGGGGCAGCGGACCGAACCATTCAGCCTCGCGCGCATCGACCTGATCCCGCGCGCCCCGCGATTCCGCGAAGACCAGTTCCGTGACCTCTTCAAAGAAGAGACGCCCAGACCCATGACGCGGCCTGCCGAAACCCGGCCCACCGAGACGCAGACGCCAGCGCAACAACCTAGCGCCGCTCAACCGCCTGCCGCCGAAGAGCAGAAGAAGCCTCCTGTTAAGCAGGTCAACATAGTCTTCGAAGAGATACGCCGCCGGCTGAGTCTGCTCCCCGTAGGCGTCGACGTCGATTACCACGCGATAAGCCCGGATGGGAAATGGGTCCTTATGACGGCGTCGGCTGCGGGCCAGCAGAATATCTACATCTACTCGCTCGACGAGTTGTCGCGCGAGCCCGCCGTCGCGCGCCAGTTGACTTCGACCCCCGGCTTTAAGGACGACGCGCAGTTTACGCCCGACGGCAAAGAGGTCTTCTACCTCGACCAGGGGCGCATAAACGTGGTCTCGCTCGAAACGCGCCAGCCGCGCCAGCTCGCCGTGACGGCCGAGATGGATGTCGATTTCGCGCGCGAGAAGCTTGAAATGTTTAACCAGGCGTGGGGCTACCTCAACGATCATTTTTACGACCCGAACTTTCATGGCGTAGACTGGCAGCGCGTCCGCGAGACTTACCTGCCGCGCGTAGAGCCGGCGAGCACGCCCGACGAGATGCGTCGCCTTATTCAACTGATGGTGGGCGAGCTGAACGCTTCGCACCTCGGCATCAGCGCGCCTTTCAACCAGACGCAGTCTTCGACCGGAAGGCTGGGGCTGCGTTTCGACCGCGCGGAGTACGAGAGCGCGGGGCGACTCCGCGTAACGGAGCTGATCCCGCTAGGACCGGCGGCGCTTGCGGGCAACATCAAGCCGGGCGATTACCTGATCGCGGTAGACAACGTCCGTATCGATTCGCGGACGAACCTGGACGAACTGCTCGCTTACAAGATCAACCGCCGCGTCTCGCTCACCGTCGCGGCGACGGCCGACGGCGCGAGCCCGCGCGAGGTGGTCGTGCGCCCCATAAACTCGTTCGCCGAAAAAGGGCTGCTCTACCGCAAGTGGGTCGAAGAGAAGCGACAGTACGTGGCCCGCGTGAGCAACGGCCGGCTCGGGTACGTCCACATGTTCGACATGTCTTCGTCGTCGCTCGCGCAGCTTCACGTAGACCTAGACGCCGAGAACCACTCCCGCGAAGGCGTCGTCATAGACGTGCGGAACAACAGCGGCGGCTTCGTCAACGTCTACGCCATCGACGTGATGGCCCGGCGCGGCTATCTGACCATGACCCCGCGCGGATACCCGGCGGCCCCCGCGCGCACGGTGCTCGGGCAGCGCGCGCTTCAGTTGCCTACCATACTCGTGACCAACCAGCACTCGCTCTCCGACGCCGAAGACTTCACCGAAGGCTACCGCACGTTGAAGCTGGGCAAAGTCGTCGGCGAGCCGACCGCCGGATGGATCATCTACACATGGAACGTCCCATTGATCGACGGTTCAACTCTTCGCCTGCCGCGAATGAAAGTAACGGCGAACGACGGCACCAACATGGAGTTGAATCCCCGCCCGGTCGATGTTCCAGTCACGCGGCCAATAGGAGAAAGCTACACCGACCGCGACAGCCAGCTCGACGCGGCCGTGCGCGAGCTGCTCAACCAGATCAAGTCGCCCGAGAACGGCAACAGACAGCGATGAGTAGTGCTGAGTGCTGAGTGCTGAGTAATTGTCGTTCACTCAGCACTCAGCACTCAGCACTCAGCACTCAGCACTAGGAGGGGCTTGCGCGTGTGGCTTCTGCCGAAGTAGCATATCTTTGTGCGGCGCTTTCTAGCTCTGTGAGAGAATAGATGGCAAGACCATTACGTTGGCTTTCGCGTCTCCTGCTGTTTGTAATCGTCCTCGTAGTCGCAGCCGTTCTGCTGGCTCCGCTGATCCCTTTGGAGCCGCTCAAGCCCCCCGTCGAAGCAAGATTGTCACGCATGCTGGGCCGCGAGGTCCGCGTCTCTTCGCTCCGCCTCAACGTGCTGGGCGGCCCTTACCTGACGATAAACGGGATGACCGTGAGAGAGGACCCCGCGTTCGGCGAGGGCGAGTTCCTTAAAGCAGACGAGGTGCGGGCCGATTTCGCCCTGACACAATACCTGCTGAACCGTCAGGTCGTCATCGACGGGCTCACAATTAAATCGCCTCAGTTCACGTTCATAAAGAACCCGAGCGGCGCGTGGAGCTGGACCACGCTCGGTCAGCGCGCGGCCACCGCCGCAAAGCTCGATTACAGTCCTGCCTTTCGATCTTCGCCGACCCTCTTCGCGCCGGCGCTTCTGTTGGCCGAAGGAGATTCGAGCGCGACTTTCAAAAGCATCCAGGTCGATGACGGCTCCGTAAAGCTGATCGATAAGAGCGGCGGCCAGCCCGAGAGCCTTTACAAAAACATTGCCCTGCACGCTTCGGTCGCGCCGGCCTCGGACGCGACCGCCACGACCAGCCACGTCACGGGCGAGGTCGACGCGCGGTCGGAGGCGGCCGATGGCGTCGAGCTTTTGAAGGCGCTTATGCCGTTCGACCTCAAGATAGACAGGGCGGCCGCGGCGGGCATGTCCGTCAAAGGCACCGTCGGGCCAGGCCCGCTTGAGACTAAGAGCTTCACGGCGGGGCGGTTCGAGCTGGCCGGGGAGATCAACTCCAGCCAGACCCCCTCGGCCATGACGGGCAGCGGGCAGATCTCGACGAGCGAGATGTTCATACCCGGCGTGAACCTGAGCGAGCAGGTTGCGGGCGCGCTCCGCATAAACCAGATCGGCGACATGAACCAGGGCACGGTGCTGGGCAGCCTGGAGACAGACTTCCGGCTCGGCGAGAACGTAATCAACACGCAGAATCTCCGCATACAACAGCTCGACGGGCTGGGCGACGCGATGGCCGATCAGGGGTGGTTCAAGATCGAGTCGGCGCTGACGCTCAACTACGTCGCCACCGTAGTCCTGAGCCCCAACGCGACATCCGAGGTTAAGAAGTCGAGCCCGATCATAGGGCTGGTTGCTACTATACTTGAGAACAACAACCGCGTTTCCGTTCCCGTCAACATCACGGGCGACGCGCGCAATCCGCAGGTTCAGGTGGACGTATCAAGGATATTTTAGATCTCAAAATCCAAGGAGGGTTGGATGATAGAAAGACCTAGAACTGATACACCAAACCGATTGTTGATGGCGCTCGCGCTGGCTGTGATGCTCGCCCCGTGGTCAGGCTGTACGAGCGCGCCTACGAACTCGAACTCGACGACGAACGCTAACACGACGGCGGCCAACTCCAACACCAGCGTCACGCCTGCGGCGGCCGCAGACTGGGCGGCCTCGGTCAAAGAGCCTGACCGCTACAGCGTGACCATGACGATAAGCGGCCAGGGCCAGGCTAACCAGCGGCAGGCTACGCTGCCGCCTCAGCAGATTCAGTTCGCCCGCAACGCCGCGGACCGCCGGTGGCAGCTCAACCTGCCGGCCCCCGTGGGGCAGATCGTCTACCTAGAAAAGTCCGGCCTCAAGTACCTCATACTGCCCGGCCGCAACCAGTACGTCGAGCTGAAACCGGAAGAGCTGGGATTCCAGCTCGGCAGCGTGCTGACGCCGTCCGCAATGGTCGAGCGGCTCAAGCCGCGCGCCCAGTACGAACAGGTGGGCACGGAGGCCATCAACGGGCGGCCGGCCGTCAAGTACAGGTTCGTCGGGGCGGCCGACACTAAGACGCAGGCGGGCACGGTGCAGAGCGACAGCTTCGTCTACATGGACCAGGAGACGGGTCTTCCGCTTCGCGCCGACTTGAACTTCAGCTCGACAAGCGGCGCAGTGGCGACGGGGACGATAATGACCGAGAACATTCAGATGAACCCTGACCTTACGCTGTTCGAGGTCCCGACCGGGATGAAAAAGGTTGAGACCGCGGAATTGAAACAGCAGGTCCAGAACTTCATCAGCACCGTTCAGCTACTGGTCCAGATGATGAGGCAACAAACAGGCACGCCGCCTCCGCCGCCACCGCCTGCTGGCAACGTAAACGGCAACGCTAACCGGCCGTAGAGCGGATTTGAGATTACCTGTAGGGGCAGGGCTTGTCCCTGCCCGGATCGCGCGTAAGCGCGATGACATCATCGTCCTTACGGACGATCCGGGCAGCCACGAGGGCTGCCCCTACAGTTTATTCATATTCGCGGTTTTCTCTTACTCAGGTAGGCTAATGAATAAATGTTCTCGCGCCCTGCGAGCCTCTGCGCTCGTTCTGCTAATCAACGCGCTCGCGTTTCTGCCCCTCGCGGGTTGCGGCGGGGGCGGCGCGGGAGGCGGCGACAGGAAGCAGTTGAGCCTGGCGGTCAACTCCGGCGTCGAAGGCGACGCGCTAAAACAGGCCGCGCGCGACTACGAGGCACAGACCGGCGTCCGCGTTCAGATAGCAGAGTTCCCTTACGCGAATCTTTTCGAGAAAGAGTTCGTCGACCTAAAGAACTCGACGGGGGCCTACGACCTCATCATGCTCGACGACCCGTGGTTCCCGCGATTCGCGACCGAAGGGCTATTGACCGACTTCGCCTCGCTCTATCAGAAGCGCAATCAGACGGGGCCAGACACGGATTTCGTCCCGGCATCGATCGCGCTCTGTAAACACCCTTACGACACGGGCGCGCCCTACGCCCTGCCCTACGTCGGCAACTCGCAACTGTTCTTCTACCGCAAAGACCTCTTCGACAAACACGGCCTCAAAGCGCCCGCGACATGGGAAGACGTACTGGCCGCGGCGGGCGTGATAGGTGAGCGCGAGCAGACCGGCGCGCCCGGTGGGGGCCGCGTTCACGGGTACGTGATGAGGGCCGCGCAGGGCAACGCCGTGGTCGCGGATTTCATGCCGATCTTCTGGGCCTTCGGCGCGGAGATGTTCGACGCCGACGGCAACCCGACCGTCGACAGCGCGGAAGGGATAGCCGCGCTGAAGTTCATGCTTGAACTCGGCAAATACGCGCCGCCCGGTTACGCGAGCTTCAACGCGGACGAAGTCTCGGCGCACTTGCTTCAAGGCACGGCCGCGATGTCTATAAACTGGCCCGCGTGGATCAGCGCGTTCAACGACCCTCAAAAATCTAAGGTGATAGGGCTGGTCCAGATCACGACGATGCCCGGCGCTGGCAACGCCGGCCGCGCGGAGATAGGCAACTGGCTGATCGCGATCCCGAAAGGCGCTCGCAACAGCGAGGCCGCGTTCGACTTCCTGCTCTGGGCGACGAGCGCCGAGCAGATGAAAAAGTCCGCCCTCCGCGGCAACCCGCCCACGCGCAGGTCGGTCTTCAATGATGCGGAGCTGGTGGCAAAGTTCCCTTCCTACCCCGTCCAGCTCCGCTCGCTCGAAACGTCCAGGCCGCGCCCCCGCACGCCCGCGTGGACTGAAATCGAAAACGCCTTCGGCATCTTCTTGTCGAAGGCCAACAGCGGCCAGCTCTCGGCCGAAGACGCCATGCGCCAGGCCAACGCCGAGATCGCTAAGATCGTCCAGCGCAATCGATGAGCCTTAAGGTTTCTGTTTGATCGTGATCGTAAAGCTGATCGTCTTATTCTCGCGGTCCAGCTTCGGGACGATGCCATACTCTCTCGCCCTGGCCGCCTTAGGAAGGACGTTCTTCATATAGTCTTCGGGGTAAGTATCATCGAACACGTCGCCCGGTTTGAGCTTCCACTTCTCTTTCAGCTTGTTGCCGTCCGATTCCGACACGCCCATGAAGGTGAGATCGCCCATGCGATATTGAGGTCCCTCGGTGATCGAGATCTGAAATGTCGCGCTCCGCTTCGCATCGTCAAAGCTCTCGGCGGCCACGGCCTTGGCCATTATGTACCCTCTCTTCCCATAAGCCGCGCGGATCGTCTTCAGGGCGCTGCCGACTTTCAGGCCGTTAGCGACATCGCCCGATTTCATGCCGAGCATCGCTTCAAGCTCGTTTACGGAAAGGGCCTCGTTGCCTTGCCACTCCGCCTTGTCCAACGTATACGCCTGGCCCTCTTCGACCTCGATCGTGACGTCCAGACCGTTATTACAATCGGGACTCTGGTCGAGCTTGACCTGCGGAGCGCCGAACCTCGCGCGGAGATGGCCCCGCTCGCGGTAGACAGCGACCAGGTTGCCGTGAATGAACTCGTTCAAATAGCCGCGCGAATAATCCATGCTCATCAGCGGCTTCGAGACTCTGACCAGATCGCTCTCCTTGACCGAGGCCGCGCCGGGGAACTTCAGCTTGCAGATCTGAAACTTCTGACCCTTCACACTGAAGTTGTGGTCCTTCTCCGACCTCCCGTACTCGTCGTAGGTCGGCACGTACTCGACCTCCCCGGCGATGTTTCGTTCGCGGAGAAGCTGTGCGAGCGCCCTGGTTATCAACGTCGTCACGTTGCCCGTCCTGGGCGCGTAGCCGCCGAAATTCGGGACAAGCTTACGGACGGCAGTGTGAATCTCTTCTTCGGTGAACCATACGAAGTTGTCAAAGACGACCGGCAGATCCCATTTCATCTCTTCGACCGAAAAGGTCACGTCCAACTGGTCGCCTCGGTAGCGGTAGTTGTAGCCTACCTTCTTGAAGAAGCCCGTATCTTCGAGCCGCTGCATCGCCGCGTTCAAACCGGCCATGTCGACGCTCGCACCCTGTTGCAACCCTGTGATAGGCGTTACCTGGCTCTCGTTGAATCTTTGAAGACCGGAGAACTCGATCTTATTAAGCTTCCACACCTTCGCGTCCGACTGCTGACCGAAAGCCGTGGCGTTCAAAAGCGAAGTTAATAAGATGATTGATAAGAGCGCACTTCTGTTAATGATTGTCATAGCCTGTCCCGATTAAAGTAATCTAAGTCGCTGTTCCTGAGGGGTCCCGGAGGAGCGATCGTTTAACTAGCAACTTGAATTAGTAATGATAGCTGAAAGTAAGCGATCCTTGCCATCATATAATTCCTCTCAAATACATCTGCCTTCGCGGCTCGGGGAATTTCTCGATCGCGTACCTGAGCATCGTCCGCGGCATCCGTTTGTAATGCGCGATCAAGAATCGCTCTTCGGCCGCGAGGTCGCGGTTGCCGACTTCGCGCAGCATCCAGCCGACTGCTTTGTGAATCAGGTCTTCCCTGTCGGCCAGCAACATCTTCGAAATCTTGAGCGTCTCGGCAAACCCGCCGCGCCTTATGAAATAGGCCGTGGCGATTATCGCGATCCGCCGCTCCCACAGGCTGTCCGACTTCGCAAGACGGTAGAGCGGCTCCTTCGGCTTGTCGCTCAAGTAGTGGCCGACGATGTGGTGCGCAGAAAGATCTACGAGGTCCCAGTTGTTTATAAAGCGGGTGCTTTTCAGGTAAAGATCATAGATCTCTTTTTTCGCTTTCTCGTGACCCTTCGAGTAAGCGTGGACGAGCATCATGAGCGCAAGCACTCGCTCTTCGTGAAACTTCGATTTCAGCAATTGTTTGATCTCGCTCAACCGGGCCGCGCGGTGCTCGCGGGCAAGGCGCCTCAAATCGGGGACGCGAATGCCCAGAAAGAGGTCCCCTTCGCCGTACTGCCCCGGCCCCGTCTTGAAGAATCGCTGTAGCCCCCGCGCCCTTTGATCGTCTTTCAGCTCTTGAAGTTTCAAACGAATCTGGTCGACAGTCATTGATTAAGTCCTGAGTCCTGAGTGCTGAGTCCTGAGTACAAGCTCCGAAGGAGCGATATTCAATAGCCCGGCGCACCGCGCCGGGTCATGCGTCATACAACACGGAGCCCTGAAAGGGCGATATAAGTATCGCGCCCTTTCAGGGCTTGTATTAAATAACACGCTTTTCCAGGGGCGGTGCCCCTGGCTATTGAATCTAGCCCTTTCAGGGCTTCCCTTACATTTTTCAGACGCCCTCTCGGCACTATTTATCCTCGCCCGTAAAGCTCCGTCATTTCTTTGAGCCTCTGGCTCAGCTCGTCGCCGAGCGCGCCCGCCCTGAACCGCCACGCCCAGTTGTCTTTCTGGCTCGCGGGCAGATTCATGCGCGCGTCCGACCCCAGCCCCAACAAATCTTGCAGCGGGATGATCGCGATGTCGGCGACCGAAGCCAGGGCCGCGCGGATGAAGTCCCAGTGAATCTCGCGGCCATCCGTGTTCAAGTACCTCAACGCGCGGTCGGCGTCGCTCTCTTTCTCTTCCGACTCTTCGGCCTCCACTTCGGCCGCCTCACTCTGCGGCTTACTCTCGAACCAGCCGACGACCGTGTCGTTGTCATGCGTCCCTGTGTAGACGACAGTGTTCTGGTTGTAGTTATGCGGCAGGTGCGTGTCGCGCGGGTCGCCGCCGAATGCGAATTGAAGGACGCGCATTCCGGGGAGCCCTAACACGTCGCGCAGATGGTGAACGTCGGGCGTGATGGTCCCTAAATCTTCGGCGATGATCGGCAGGTTGTGGAAGTAATGTTTGAGCGCGGCGAAAAGCTCTCGGCCCGGCGCCTTCACCCACCGGCCGTGCTCGGCCGTCTCGTCCTTCGCGGGTATCTCGTAGGTCGCGGCGAACCCGCGAAAATGATCGACCCTCACTATGTCGACTATCTGTAACGCCGCGCGCATTCGTTTGATCCACCAGCTAAAGCCCGTCTCGCGCATGCGGTCCCAGTTATAAATCGGGTTGCCCCATAGCTGTCCGGTCTTGCTGAAGGCGTCGGGCGGGACGCCCGCGACTACGGTGGGCCGACCCTCTTCGTCGAGCTTGAACAGCTCGGGGTAAGCCCACACGTCGGCCGAATCATACGCGACGAAGATCGGCATGTCGCCGATGATCTTAATCCCCTTCTCGTCGCTATAAGCCTTCAGCAGGAACCACTGTTTGAAGAAGAGGTATTGAAAAAACTTCTGGGCTTCGATCTTTTCGCTCAGATCACGGCGCGCCGATTCGATCGCCCGCCGCTCGCGCCGCCGAAGCTCCGGCTTCCATACGTCCCACGACGCGCCCCCGGCCTGCTCTTGAATCGCGCGAAAGAGCGCGTAATCGTCGAGCCAGTCGCCGGCAAACTGGCTGAAGTTCTTTACGTCTTCGGCCATGCCTGCGTCGTTCGCCCGTTTGTAGTTTTCAAACGCGCGGGCGAGCAGGCGGTTTTTGAACTCGATCACACGCCCGAAATCGACCCGGTCGCGGTGGAATCGCGGGGCGCCTTTGAGATCCTCTTTAGTGAGCAGTTTATCCTTTATCAACAGGTCGGGGCTGACTAGAAGCGTGTTGCCGGCGAACGCGGAGAAAGACGAGTAAGGAGAGTTACCGAACCCCGTAGGGCCGAGCGGCATTATCTGCCAGAGCTTCTGCCCGCTCGATTCGAGAAAATCGATGAACTTGTGAGCCTCGCTCCCCAGGTCGCCGACGCCGAAAGGTCCCGGCAGCGACGTGGGGTGTAGCAAGATGCCACTCGATCGTTCAAACCTCATTCGTACCCCTTGGACCCGATCGTCATTGGCGGCGGTATACGATGCGGCCGCCGACTATCGTGTAGACAACTTCGGTGTTAAGAATCTCACGCGCGTCGACGCGCAACAGGTTCTTAGACAGCACCGCGAGGTCCGCGAGCTTGCCCGGCTCGATCGAGCCCTTTATCTTCTCTTCGAAATTCGCGTAGGCGGTGTTGTAAGTGTAGGCGCGGATCGCGTCTTGAATGCTGATCCTCTGCTCCGGGAACCAGCCGCCCGCGGGCTCCCCTTTGACGGTCTGTCGGGTGACGGCGGCGTAAAGCCCGAGCATGGGGTTGATCGGGTATTCGGAGGCGGACGTGCCGGGCCAGTCCGTGCCGAAGCTCAAGACCGCGCCGCCCTCTTGTATCGATTTGAAGGCGTAGGCCCCGCGGCAGCGCTCGCGCCCTATGCGCTCTTCCATCCAGCGCATGTCGTCGCTCAGATGGAAAGGCTGGACCTCCGCCACAACGCCCAGGCGGCCAAGCCGCTCGAAATCGCCCGGCGCGATGACCTGCGCGTGCACGAGGCGAAAGCGGCGGTCGCGCTTGCCGTTCTGCTTGTTCAGCTCTTCCAGGTAGTCGAGCAGAAGGTGATTGGCCTCGTCGCCTATCGCGTGTACGGTGAGCTGGAGCCCCGCGCGGTCGGCGTCGAGCATGTATTTGAGGAACTTGCCTTCGACGAAATTCCCATCGGCGTCGACCATCAGAGGCCGCCAGCGGCCTCGGTTGTTAGGGTCGTTCGAGTAGGGCGCGGAGAATCGCGCCGTAGAGTTCCCCATTATGCCGTCGATGTGGCCTTTGAGCGCGCCCAGCCGTATCCACGCGTTGCCTGCGCCCACTTTGACTTCGTGGTCGGCCATCTCTTTCCAGCGGTCGAGCCCCGGTCGGAAATGAACCCTCACCGTCAGGTCACCATCCGTGTGAAGCTCGTGGTATATCTCAAGCTGCTCGTCGTCCGACATGTCGCTGACGTTCGTGACGCCATACTTGCGTATCTCGGCCAGCGCGTTTTTTGTCTGCCGCACCCGCCGCCCGCGCGAGAACCGTCGCGGGATCACCTTCGCGAAAAGAGCGCTCACGCCACGCCCTCTCAGATGGCCCGTCGGCCGCCCGGCTTTGTCTTTTATGAACTCGACGTCGGCTGGAGCGGCGCTAGACGGATCGAGGCCCACCGCCTTGAGGGCGGCCGCGTTGGCGGCGAACTGGCTGTCGTCGAACTTGCGTATGAAGACGGGGTAGTCCGCCGTCATCTCTTCGACAAGCTTCATGTCGGGCGCGAACGGCTCGCGCCGCTGGCCGCCCGCGCTCCCGGCGGCCCACTGGTCGTAAGCGCCCCAGTAGCCGCCGACGACCCATTCGCCCTTGCTCAAGCCCGAAACGACCTCCTTCATCCGGCGGACGAACTCTTCCTGTGTGGAGACGGCCATGATGTTGAATTCGAGGAACTGCGCCGCCGAGGCGAAATGGACATGGTTATCGTTAAAGCCCGGCACAACGAAGCGCCCTTCGAGGTCTATGACCTGCGTGCGCCCCCCGCGCAGCTTCATCACTTCGCCGTTCCCGCCTACGGCCAGGAACTTCCCGTCCTTGATGGCGACGGCCTGGGCCGTAGAGCTCTTGGCGTCGACGGTCCAGATGACGCCGTTGTGAAGTATCAGGTCGGGCGCTTTATCGCGCTCCTGGCCCACCCCGGCCGGGGCCAGCAACGAAAGTCCTAGGATCAGGGAGAGCAATAGCGGTTTCATCAGGTGCTCCTCGCGTTAGAGTAGGGACGCTTCTCATCTATCACAACGGATTTGAAATCTCAAATTTGTTGAAACCTTTTTTGACCCCGCGCCACTTACCCGGCGGGAGATTAAACAATGAAACACCTTTTCAAAAACTTAGCTCTTATGGCCGTATTGTGCCTCATTTCCCTGGCAGGCGACGCTTTGGCTCAGGGAGAAACGATCGATAACCTTATTAACACTCTAAAAACGTCCGGCAGATCACACGTTCGGATGGAGGCGGCCAGAGAGCTCGCCCGCCACGCTTCAAACGAAGCGGCGCGACGAGCTCTTACGGAGACGCTGTTGAGCGACGACCAGGATGTGATTCAGATGACCGCCGCAAAGGCGCTCGCCCCATACGTCAACGAGCCGCAGATCAAAGAGGCGTTTCTGAAATCGCTCGAAAGCAACGACAACGACGTTGTCCGAATGAGCGCGGCGAAAGCGCTCGCGCACAACTTCGCGGGCGACAGGGAGACGCGCGAAGTCTTCATTAAGGTCTTCAAGAACGAAAGGAACGAAGTGGTTAAGTCGACCATAGTCAAGTCCCTCGTCGACGACGCCTCGGACCCGGCGGTCCGTCGCATGCTGCTTGAAGCTTTTGTCAACGACCGCGGCGACCTGGTGCAGATGTCGACGGCGAAGGCGCTGGAGCCTTACGTGCGCGAGCCTGAGATCAAAGAGGCCTTCTTGAAGGCGTTTGAAGCCGACAGAAACGATGTCGTGCGCATGACGATCTCTCGCTCGCTCGGCGCGCACATCGACGACCCGCGCGTATTGAAGGCATGGGTCGAGGCGCTCCGCACGGACCACAACGACGTTGTGAGGATGAAAACATCGCGCGACCTGGCCTCGAAGGTAGACCTGCCAGAAGTCTACGACCTGCTGCTCGACCGCGCGAAGAATGATCGCAACGAAGTGGTGCGCGCGCACGCGCTCGATGGGCTCGGCGCGAAGATCAAGAGCAGGCCCGAGCTGAGAGAGTTATTCATAGGCTATCTCGACGACCGCTCGGTGCTGGTCCAGTACGAAGCAGTCAAAGGGCTTGTGAACCTTCAAGACCCCGCGCTGAAAATCCGCCTCGTCGAAAAGTGCAAAGAGATAATCACGTCGCAGCACGGCCGCAACTGGAACAACCAGATGGTGCTCGACACCCTGCTGCTTCTCAGAAAGCTCGACCCGCAGGAGGCCGATAAGGTGCTCGACAGGCTGGGCACAGAGAAGGATCGATAATCGTCAAGTAAGAGTGTCTTCCGATGCTAGCAAGCGTCATTGGAGGAGGGTTAACCCTCCTCCATTTTTATTCTCCGCTCATCTGTTCTTCTGTATCTCGGCGATCACGGTCTTCGCTTCTTTGTCGGCCGCAGCCATAAGGCTTACATCTTCCGCGCCCTCTTCTTTCGCCGTGCTCGAAGAGGTCAATTGCGACGACGAGCTGCCGACCGCAAAGAGCTTGAAATCGAGCCGTGCCTCGTACTTCTCGCCGCCGACGCCGACGCCGCTCGCTCGGCCGAGCAGACCGCCGACCTTACTGCCCGATTTCTTGAGCTGCGCGATGTCCGTGTAGAGGACGTAGTCGCACCCCTTCTGCTTCGCTTCAGCTTCAATAGCAGACGCGGAAGTTGAGTCTATCGGGACGGCCTCTATGTTCCCCGAGCTGATGCTGCTGATGAGCGCCGCGCGCACGGAATCCGTCGACGGGCTGCGATCTGTCTTGTTGTTTACCGCGACTACGCCGACGCGAACCGCCCCCGGCCGCTTGGCCTGCGCCGCGCTCATCGCGCCCGTCGTGTCCGTCGCGCTGTCTGCGCCGCGCACTGAAGGCATACTGCTCGGGTCGGTCATCGAGCCGACCGAGGGGATGCCCATGAGCTCTTGATAATCTTTCGCCTCCGTGTAACCCGCGGGCAAGTCGAACAAGGACGCGTCGAGCGTCGCTTTTGAAATCTCTACGACTTCGCTCGTCGATGTGGTGGTCACGCGGCCATTCTCGTCATAGACAGTCGTCGTCACGAGGACCGGGTAGCCGAGCTTAGCCGTGCCAACTCTCTTGAAGCGAACCTCATCACGGCAAGCAGGGCGTCCGACGCCGAACTGTGGGGCGGCTTGCCCGTCGTTAGCGCAGTTAACATCGGCGTCAAAATCTATGTACCACCCGTCGGTTTCGATACGCATCTTGACGGGGCTGCACGCGTCAGGCGACGAGTCGGCCGTCATTATGCTCTTGAGATGGCGGGCGGTGTACCCGAAAAAGTTCTTACGCTCGCCGGTATCGGTGATGGTAGTCGTGTACGTGACGACGCCCCCGCGCCGGGTGGCGCCCGGTTGCCCCTCGCCCGGCTGCGGCTTGGCTGCGCTGGTCGAAGAGTCTTCCCCGCCGAGCTGTGAGATCATGTATTTTTTCGCGCGGTCGTTCAGTTGAATCATCCGCTTGAGGTCGCACTGGTACAGCGTGTCGAAGCTGATGGCCCCGCCGTAGCTTTGGCTCGTTCGCTGGCGCGCGCCTTTGATGTAGGTGGTGCCTTCGGCCGCCTGCCCGGCAAAGCTGGTCTTGGTCTTTATCTTTATGTCGCCGAACGCGGCCACGGCCGCGCCGAGCGAGATTATTATGGCGAAGGTTATTCGCACAAAGCAGTTCCTCATCAGTATCTCCTTTACCCGGTTCGATAGAATTTCGCTAGCTCAAAATTGTTTAGTTGAATCGCATGCATAAATCGCCGCGTAGCGGCGGATTGAATTTAGCCATGAACGCCGCGTAGCGGCGGATTGAATTTAGCCGTGTGCTTTAGCGCACGGATCACGGGTCGTCAAACCACCGCGTCGCGTTAGCGACGCCTGAATTCACCCGTCGCTGACGCGACGTGAATTGGTTGCACCTTTTACCGTGCGTTGAAACGCACGGCTAAAATCACCCCGCCGCTACGCGGCGAATCATTTCTGATTTATGCAAAGACCTCTATTAAGAGAATAAAAAGCATAGCTGAAGATTATCGACCTAACAACCGGGCCTGCTGGAACAAAATTTGAACCGCCGGTGTCTAAGCCCATTGGAGAAAGCTCTGCCTCACTTGTCGTTACTTGTCATTGCAGTTCACAAGCTAGCCCGCCGCCGGACAGGAGGACTGCTCTCATGGCGCGCACAAAACGCTGGTCGTGGCCCGCGACCGTCGCCGTCTGCCTGACGCTTTTCGCATTCGTTCAACGCGAAGCAAATCACGCCGCATCAGCCTCCGCTCAGTCGGAAGACCCCGCGTTGCGCGCTGTGGTCGACCTCTACTTCGACGTACTCGCGAAAGAAGACATCGCGGCTTTCAAGAGGCTCTGGAGCGCGAACGCGGTTTCAGCCGCGCGGGCGAGCGAGCTTGAGCAACTTTTCGCGCTGGACGATTACGCTTATTCCAACCTGGGGATTTCAGAGGTCAAGACCTCGGCCGACCGCGCGGGCCTGCGCGTCGCGTTCGATCGCACGTCGAAGCGCACGATGATACTCGACCGGTCTTCACCCAGTCCGAGGGCGCAGACCGAGCGCGTGACGCGCAACCTCACTTTCGTAAAAGAGTCCGGCCAGTGGAAGCTCGCGCGCGACGCGTCGGCCATCGAAGACCTTGCGCTCGCCCTTGTCGAGGCGAAGACCGATTCCGACCGCGCCGCGCTCTTAGAGAAAGAGAGCAGCCTTATCACGATAGACCTCAGGCAGGAGATGCTCGAAGAAGCGACCGCCTTTTTCGTCCGGCAGCAGCACGCCGAAGCGCTCAACGCCTACGCGCTGGCGAAAGTCGTAGCGGAGCGCGCAAACGATAAGGAGGGCGTCGCGGCCTCACTCGTCGGGATGGGGAACATTCACCGCGCGCGGCGCGAATACGCGATGGCCGAGGAGCAATACCGCAAAGCGCTCGCGGAGTTCGAAGCGCTCGGAAGCCGCGACCAGGTGGCGGGCGTGCTGGAATACATAGGCTTTGTTCAACACTCCGCGGGCAAGCTCTCGGAATCTGTCGAGAGCTACGGCAAGGCGCTGGCGCAATACGAAGCCGCGAGAGATGAACCGGGCCGCGCGAACTCACTGGAAAACATCGGGACAGTTCATTACGACAGGGGCGATTACGCTTCGGCCGTCGAAGCTTACGCGAAGAGCTTGAAGCTGTATCAGAGACTCAAATCGGCGCTCGATGTCGCGGGAACGCTCAACAACATAGGGAGCGCTTACTACGCCCAGGGCGATTTCGTTCTTGCCCTGGAGCACTACCGCAAAGCGCTCGCCGGGTTTGAAGCGCTCTCTAACGAGCGCGCGATCGCCTCGACGCTCAATAACATCGGCGGCGCTCACTACTCGCAAGGCGAGTACGAACAGGCGATCGAGAGCTACGAAAAGAGTTTCATCATCGAAGAGAGGCTCGGCAATACGGACGGCGCGGCCGCCGCCCTATTCGGCATCGCGTTAGTCCACTACGCGCGCGGCGATTACGCGCGTGCGATAGATTACTACAAAAAAAGCCTGGCGCTGCGGGAAGCCCTGAACGATAAGGCCGGCATCGCGACCGTTGAGCGCAACCTCGGGCTCGTTCACTACAGGCAGAACGACTACGCGGCCGCGCTCGAAAGCTATCAAAAGAGCCTCAAGCTTTACGAGCAGATGGGTAAGAGTGCGGACGCGGCCGTCGTGCTGAACAGCATCGCGGGCATCTATTTTACTCAGGGCTTTTTCGACGCCGCCCGCGACCATTATCAAAAGGCTCTCGCCGGGTTTGAGGCAATCAATGACGGCGCGGGCGCGGCTGGCGTGCTGGCGAGCCTGGGCAATCTTTATTACTCGCAAAGCGACCACTCCGCGGCGCTCGACCATTACCGGAAGAGTCTGAAGCAATACGAGGCTCTGGGCGACAGGGCGGGCGCGGCGGGCGCGGCGGGCGTGGTGGCGAGGATCGCGAGCGTCGCTTACTCGGAAGGGCGCTACCACGAAGCGGTCGAGACGGCCGGCCGCGCCGCTGACCAGGCGAAAGAGATCGACGATCAGGATACGCTCTGGCGCGCGCGCGCGACTAAAGGCGCTGCTCTCCGTAATCTGAACGAGATCGAAGGCGCGCGCGCGGAATTGGAGATCGCAATCGCCGCTATCGAGAGAATGCGCGCTCGGCAGGTCGGCCACGATCAGGAGCCTCAAAGATTCTTTCAAGACAAATCGTCGCCTTACACGGCGATGATCGATCTGCTCGTAGCCGAGAACCGGCCCGAAGAAGCGCTCAACTACGCCGAGCGAATCAAATCTCACGCGCTGCTGGACGTGATTGAAAGCGGGCGGGTCAGAATAACTTCGTCGATGACCGCGCGGGAGCAGAGCCGCGAGCGAATGTTGATAAACAATGTGATTTCTCTCAACGCACAGGTCGCGCGCGAGCGCAACCGCCCGCGTGCGGATCAGCGGCGACTGACTAAGCTCAACGGCGCGTTCGAGAAAGCGCTTTACGAATACGGCGGCTTCAAGAAGAGGCTTTACGCCGCGCACCCGCGGTTGAGGGCGCAACGGGGCGAGGCTCCCACGTTGAAGTTTGAAGAGGCGGGAAGCCTATTCACCGACTCGCAGACGGCAATGATTGAGTTCGTAGTGACTGAAGCCCGCACCTATCTGTTCGTGCTGACTAAAGCAGAAGGCGGCCCCTCGCGGGTGGCAGCGGCTCGGCATTTGACGGCGAGGGCGGATTTGAGGGTTTACGTTCTCGGCGTCGGAAGAAAACAACTGGCTGAAAGAGCCTCGCGACTCCGCGAGACGATAGAAGCGCGCGACGCCAGTTTTCAGCAGCCCGCGCGCGAGATGCACGACCTGCTTTTGAGCCCCGCGAAAGAGCAGCTCGCGGGCAAAGCCGCACTCGTAGTCGTACCCGACGCGGCGCTGTGGCAAGTTCCTTTCCACGCGCTCGCACCTGCCGACGGTCGCTACCTTGTGGAAGATTACTCTGTCTCTTATGCTCCGTCGCTCAGTGCGCTGCGCGAGATGATAAAGCCGCGCGGAAGGGTTCGCGTCCGTGGCGCGGCCGTTTATGACTTGATCGCTTTCGGCAATGCCGAAAGCGAAGCGCCGGCCCTGACGCAGTTATACGGCGAGCGCCGTAGCCGAATTCTTTCCGGCGCTCAAGCGACTAAAGAACGGTTCAAGGCCGAAGGCTCGCGAGCGCGAGTGCTGCACATTTCAACCGGAGGCGTATTCAACGACGCGAGCCCGATGTACTCTCACCTGATTATGGGGGATGGCTTGTTGCACGCCTGGGAGATTGTGAAGCTCGATTTGAAAGCCGGCGTTGTAGTCGCATCGACAACCGAAGCATCGCGAGCGCAACGAGGGGCGGGGGAAGGTTTGACCGCCATGGCATGGGCCTTCTTCGTCGCAGGCTCACAAGTGTTTGTGACGAGCGATTGGCGCGCGGAATTAAAATCAACATCAGACTTGATGCTGAGCTTTCATCAACGGCTAAAGAGCGCGCCGGCCGCCGAAGCGTTGCGACAGGCGACTCTCACATTGATACAGAATGAGCAACACAGGCACCCTTTCTACTGGGCGGGGCTCAGAGTGATGGGAGGTCGAAATCAAATCTCGTAAGAATCAGTTCGATCTTCTTTTGAGCGCTTCACGCCACAAGTCAGGGTAATCGGTGAAGCCGCCGTCGACGCCGTAATCGATGAAGCGATTGATGTCGGTGATGATGCTTTCACGAAGCGTGGAGCCGTTCGGTTGCCGCTCGTCGAGCGGGCGACGCAAGACCGCGGTAGTCGAGCCTCGGAAAGTATAGGGATGAACTACCAGCCCCGCCGAGTGAAACGTCTCGATCGATTCTCGCCCCGTTATCATCTGCTTGCTCGGCCCCGCGCCGCGGGCGTAACCGGCCACCTCGCGCGCAAGCGCGGGCGTCACTCGACTGGTCTCCTCTCTCCGCCCCGCGTCGTCCATGGGCAGGAGTTGCACGCGCGCATAGCCGGGCGCGACCTCGCGCATCCTGAGCAAGCATGCCTTCGAGAAAGATTGTATGAAGACTTTTTCGCGGCGATCAGCTTCGTCATAGCCCGCCGCTTTGAGCGCGGCGGCGAGCGCGGCGACCATGTCCTTGCCGTGTGATTTATAGAACTCGTAATGCTTTATTTCGATGTAAAGCCCCGCGCGGTTGGCTATCGCTTTTATCGCCTCTTCGAGCGTGGGCACGCGCTGGCCTTTGTAAGCGTCGCGAGCCGCGAACGCGTTTGCGCGGTTAAACCACGAGCCCGCGTCGAGCCGTTTGATCTCTTCGAGCGTGAAATCTATCGCGTACCACCCGCGGCGGGGAGTGCCGCTGCCGTCGGGGTCGCGCGAAGTGGCGCGATCGGGAAACACCTCTGCCGCGTCGGTCGTGCGCGAGAGTTCCGCGTCGTGGGCGCAGATCAAACGGCCGTCTCTGGTCATCTGCAAATCCTGCTCGACGAAATCGGCCCCCTGTTCGATCGCGAGCCGATAAGCCGCCAGCGTGTGTTCGGGCGCGTAGGCGGAAGCGCCGCGATGCGCGACCAGCAGCGGCTTTTCTTTTGGGGCAGGTTCTCCGCCCGCCGTCGACGCGCGGAAGAGAATTGTCGATAGCAGGGCCAGCGCGACAAGCTGAAGGGGCTTTTTCATGGCCCCATATCTTAATCTCTATTGACGCGGAATGTAAGCGTGCCTTCGACCCACACCGGCAGCCCTTCAACCTTGACGGGTTTGAACCTCCACTGCCTGGCCGTCTCTCCGACGATCGACTCGATGTCGCGCGGACCTGAAAGATAATTCACGTCGATTACGTCGCCCATCTCCGAGATTCTAACTTTAACGGTCGCGTGGGCGCCTGCGTAGTTAACGTCGTTGGACGAGAAGTCTGCCACGACGCGACGGATCGCCTGTTTACGGAGGAAGCTTTCGCTCCTGTACACGGTTCTAGGTTCAACAATCTCACCCACAGTCTCCGCAGGCATCATTTTGCCGACGACCGGCTGGTAGGAGATCATACCAATAGGATAATCAGGAGCATCACATGTAATAACGCTGCACCGTATCACCCTTCCTTTACCGATCAGCGACATCAGGCCGATGTTTGCGAAGAAGCTTATTAAGACTGCGACTATCGCGGTTCTGATTCGGGAGACGCGCTGCTTGAACGCGCGAAGCCCGACCGGGCAATCCGAAGTCAAGATTGTCCCGTCGCCGCGCCTGTAATACCGCGCGCACAATTGCCCTTCCATTCTGCGTATCAGGTCCTCCGCGTCTCGCCGCTTCATCGCCGAGAGGTTGTAAACATTCTTGTTGCACTGGCCGCAGAAACGGACCAGGTCGTTGCCGAGCATGAAGCGCCAGTCGGCTGTGCAGGGAGAAGCAATTTTTATGCGGTCGAGGGGGCTGCGGGTAGCGGGCATAATAACCTCCAAGAATGCGACGCCCAGAGCAATAGACGCTTTACGGCAGGATTAGTTCCTTATTCGAGAATGAAGATCGAAAGAACTCTTGCCTGATTGCTCGGCGCGTTTTTTAGATCGAGCACGGGCTGTCTGATCAGGCGGGTTAGATGTGATGATCTGCGTGATGGTTGTACAGCAGGGAAAGTCCTGAGTGCTGAGTCCTGAGTCCTGAGTCCTGAGTCCTGAGTCCTGAGTAACAGCAAGTTACTCGGCTCCGTAGGAGCCCGATGTTTGTAGAACAATAGCGTAAATACGCCCCAACTCCGTAGGAGTTGAATATCAAACATACAACCCCTACAGGGTTGGCCGACACTGCGGCGGCATTCTACAGACATAGAGCCCCGCAGGGGCTTTTCAGACCCTTTCTCAGCACTCAGCACTCAGCACTCAGGACTGTTTCAGCCGATGAGCAGACCGAGAGGGAAATGGCGGAAGACTTCACTGAGCGCGAGCGACGTTTTGCCTTTTAAGCCCTGATCGGTAAAGACGTGTCGCCAGGAGTCGGGCGCGTTGTCGGGCAGCCCTACGCTCGTGTCTTCCCACACCCTCTCGCCAAGCGGAAGCTCGCGCGCCGTTACCAGCGAAGACACGAGCCGCGGCGCGATAATTACGGCCCAGCTCTTCGCGCGACATCTGGCAAACGCGATCACGTGACGGCTACGAGAGCCCGTGACTTTCAGAGGCAAGTAATCGCCTTCGTCGAAGACCTGGCGGTTACTGCTCCGCGCGCCTAGCGCTTTATAGATCGTAAAGAGCTTTATCCGGCCGTCCTCTTTTTCCGCGAGCAGCTCTTCAATCAGCGCGAGCGGCTCGGACTGGCGCTCTCTTAACTGTCGCAGATACGCGGCGCGTCTGGCGAAATCTACCGGGCGGCGATTGTCCGGGTCGACGAGGCTCAAATCCCACAGCTCGCTCCCCTGATAAAAATCAGGCACGCCCGGCGACGTGATCTTTATGAGCGATTGCGCGAGGCCGTTGAAGACCGCCCGGTGCGCGACTGTCGATTGAAACTCCGCGAAGCCGCTCAGGAACTCGCCGGATCGCGCGGGGTCCAGAATCGCTTCGGTGAATTCAAGCAGGGCCTCTTCGTATTCGTGATTCGGGTCGAGCCAGAACGTGTGGACTTTCGATTCGCGCGCGGCCTTTAGCATATAGCTCTTGATCCTGTTCAGGAATTCTGCGTCGACGCGCCGCGAGAATGGGAAGGCCCCGACCAGCGTTTGATAGAGAAAGTACTCGCGGTTCTTATCAGGCACCTCTTCGCCCGCGATCTCCCGCTTGTGTTTCCGGTTCAGCTCGCTCCATTGGCCTACGAGCCGCCCCCACTCGTCCGGCATCTCCGACAGCATATCGATTCGCGCCCTCGTGTCTTCGCCTCGCTTGGTGTCGTGCGTAGCCGTGGCGTTCAATCCGCGATACGACCGGGCCGCGCGCGCCCTGTTGAAAGCGTGAAACTCTTCGACCGAGATGCCGAAGCGCGCGGGGCTGCCGCCGACTTCGTTCAACGACACGAGGCGGTTGAAGATGTAAAAAGTTGTGTCCTCCATCCCCTTCGCCATCAAAGGACTCGTGAACTGCTGAAACCTCATCGCGAACGAAAGCCATAAACCCTTCTCATCTTCAGAGAGGTGCGCGGGGCAGTCCATCCAGAGCACCCGCTCTATAAAATCGAGCTCGCGCGCAAGCTCCGCGTTTCTGCCCTTAGCCTTTTCGATGGCCTCCTCGATGTAGCTTCGATCCTGCTCCGACACTTGCTCCCCGTCCGTGTAAGTTCGATAGACGGGGAAGAGCGCGGCCATCTCCGCGAGCGCGCGCTTGAGCCCTATCCACGTCAGGTCTATGCCGGCGCGCGTCGTTATCGAAATCTTCTTCAGGACGTAGGTGAGGTTGTCGAGGTCGCCCGTCAGGTGGCGGTCGATCAACAGCTTCTTCTTCTCGTATAAAAGGTCTTCGTAATCTAACGACTCTCCGGTGAAGCCCGCGTAAATGCGCGTGAACGCCTCTTCGTTTTCACTGTCTACGAACAGGCCGTTGGCGTAGCTCATAAAGTCGTAGCCGGTAGTTCCCTGCACCGGCCAGTCTAAGGGGAGCGACTCGTTAAGCTCCAGGATCTTTTCGACGACGATGAACGCGTCCGTGGCGCGCTCCCTCAATCTCAACAGATACTCCGTAGGATTATACAGGCCGTCTACGTGGTCTATGCGCAGGCCGCTGATCTTTCCCTCGCGCAACAGCTCGAAGGTCAGGCCGTGTATGTGATTAAAGACCGCCTCGTCTTCCATCCTCAGAGATATAAGCTCGTTGATGTTGAAGAAGCGCTGGTAGTTGATCTCCTTGGTCGCGACGCGCCAGTAGCTGAGCCGGAACCGCTGGTCAAGCAGCAGCCGGTCCAGCAGCTCGCGGTCTTCGTTGAAGATCGAGACGTTCTCGCTTATGAACTCTCGGACCTCTTCGTTTGTTTGAAAGAGGTTCCAGAGCAACTCCTTTGCGATGGCCGCCTGCGCGTTGTGCGCCTCGGCCGAATCGGTCCCGTCGGCGAGGTTTTCCAGCGTGTAGATTATCCCCACGACCTTGACGTAATCCGGGTGTTCTTCCCCCAGCCGCAGCTTCAGCAGCTCAAGCCTGTGGCTTATGACCGCCGCGTAGGATTCCACTTTGATGGGGTAGACGGTTTCGTAATACCTGACCTGAAAACCGGCGTCCGTGTATTCGAGCGAAAGCTCGCCCTTTTCGAGCGTCTCGCCATAGGGGCCGCCGAGGAACGGCGCGATGAGTTTGCCGCGCAGGTTCTCTCTCAGGTGGTCCCACGTGATGTCGAAGAAATCGAAGTACGGCGAAGCCCGGCCTCTCTCGAAGACATCCATCAGCATGTGGTTGCCGCCATCGTAAGCCATGTGGTTGGGGACGAAATCTTGCAGCCAGCTCATGCCGCGCGCGTGCAATGCCGCGATGAGCGAATCGAAATCCTCCCTCGTCCCTACTTCAGGGTTGATCTGGTTAGGGTCCGTCACGTCGTAGCCGTGCGGGCTGCCGCGCCGCGCCTTGAAGATGGGCGACGCGTAGACCGACGTGATCCCCAGGTCGGCAAGGTACTCGGCGACCGCCTCCGCCTCCTTGAACGTGAACGAGGAGTTGAGCTGGATTCTGTAGGTCGAGGCGGGGACAAGCATCACGCGCTCCTGACTTGAAGGTAATCGCCCAGCCGCTCGAACCGCGCGAGCCACTCGGCCGCCTCCTGGTCGCCGCGCGCCGCCCGCTCGCGCATCTCGCGCCCCAGCTCCTTGCCGACCGAGAGGTGAATGTTCTGCACGTAATGAAGGTCGAGCGGCAGGGAGAGTCGTTCGAGCGTGCGGAGCATCGCGTCGACCGTCTCAAGCGGCGCGGAGTCTTCGGGCGATGCGGCGAAGCCTTCCATCAGGGCGCGGAGCCGCCGGCTCGCGACGAAGCCGAGCGTTGTCTTGTCGACTTCGTAGCGCCACCTTCGCACGTCTTCTACGAGGTTGCGCAGGTGCGCGAGGTCGGGCTGAGCGCTTTCGACCTCCTCGCGCAGGTCGGCGTTGATGGTGAATTCCGCGGCGGTCGCGAGCGGCTTCGGTATGGGCGCGCGCGCCTCCTTCATCGCCTGCATGATCGGGTAGTGGTGGTCGTAGATGCGGCGGAACGAGCCTTCCACCTCTTCGAGGGTCGTCTGAAGTATCTTCGCCCAGACCTTGCGCTGCTCGTCTCGGAACAGGTGCCAGAGCGAATAGTTGTGCGTCTCGAAGTGCTTGTCCATCAGCCTCACGATCTCGGGCAGGTCGCTTCTGTTAAAAGCCTCTTTTATCTCGCGGTGCATCTCGTTGAACGTGTCGTCGTCGATGTGCTCGCGGACGCCGCCCAGTAGGTTGTGATCCCCGAGGTGGAGGACCGCGAAGCTTATGGTGCTCTCGGCCGAAGTCACGTTAGAGCGGAGGTGCGCTTTGCCTACGGCGAGGCGCTGGCGGCCGGCTTCCGACAGCTCGTACTTCTCTTTGGTCGCTTTGTAAGCGTAGATGGTCGTCTGGTCATGGTAGTCTTCAAACAGCGACGACACGGCGAAGTGGGCGCCGACCCTGAGCAGGTCGACCATGGCCGGCTTGACCAACTGCTCGTAAACGTGAGCGCCGGTCGGGTGGTCCGGGACGTTGCTTTGTGCGCGGCCGATCCGCTCTATGAACTCCGGCTCAAGGAGCGCGCCGGCCGTCTTTTCGGCAAGCTGGATGGCCCGCGCGGCGTAGGCCAGCACCTGCGTCGTCTCTATCCCCGAAATCTCGTCGAAGAACCAGCCGCAGCTCGTGTACATCAACATGGCGTGGCGCTGCATCTCGAGGAGCCGGAATACCTGCACCTCCTCTCGCTTCGTAAGCTCTCCGGCGGCGTGTCTCGAAAAGAAATCGGCGACGTTCTCCAGCCCGCGGTCGAGAATGATGTCGATGTAATCGTCGCGCGCTCGCCAGGGGTCGCGCAAGTACCGGCCCGCCTCCCTTTCGTATATCGGCGCGAGATTGTCGCGCAGCCAGTCGAGCGAGTCCCTGAGCGGCGTGCGCCACTCCTGCCTCCACCCGTCGCGGCCTGTGTTACAGCCGCAGTGGCTCCTCCACCGCTCGACGCCGTGGCCGCAGCTCCAAGAAGTGTTCTCCAGGATCTCTACCTCGTGCGTCGGCGGAAACTTCTCAAGCTGCTCGCCGTAGATCGTTATCTTCGCCAGCCCGTTCGACTCGATGTGATGCAGGCAGTAGGCCAGCGCCATGTCGCCGAAGCGGTGGTGGTGGCCGTAAGTCTCGCCGTCGGTCGCTATGTGTACGAGCTGCGCGGGGCGCTCGTCTTCGGTGAAGACGCCGAGCAGGCGGCTGGCAAAGCCTTCGCCGCTTTTCAGCAGGTCGCCGAAGGCTACGTCTTGCGAAATCGGCCCGTCGTAAAAAAAGAGGTTTATCTCCCTGCCCGACGGCAGGCGGCAGAGGTAAGGCATGCGAGGGTCTATTCTCGCGTTGGTCGCCTCCTTCCAGCGCCTGCCGCGCTTTCGCACGCGCCTGGCTTGGTGCGGGGCGAGTATGGTGAAGAGTATCTCGTGCTCGGCGAGTATTTCGAGCGTCTCGTAATCGACGGCGGTTTCGGCCAGCCACATCCCTTCGGGCCTTCGGCCGAAACGGTGCTCGAAATCTCTCATAGCCCAGATGACCTGCGTGCGCTTATCCCGCGTGTTGGCCAGCGGCATTATCATGTGGTTGTAGACCTGGGCGAGCGCCGACCCGTGCCCGGAGAAGTTTTTCATGCTCTTGCGGTCCGCCTCGATTAAAGCCTGGTGCACGTCGGGCCTGTGTCGCTGCATCCAGGAGAGCAGCGTAGGGCCGAAGTTAAAGCTAATCTTCGAATAGTTGTTGACTATGGCGATTATCTTCTTGTCGGGGCCGAGCATGCGCGCGGCGGCGTTGGCGGCGTAGCACTCGGCGGTGATCCTCTCGTTCCAGTCGTGGTAAGGGTAAGCCGAATCTTGCAGCTCCACCTCTTCTAGCCAGGGGTTCTCTCTGGGCGGTTGATAAAAATGTCCATGAATTGTGATGTAGCGGTCCATTCTTGTAACTCCGTAATGACAAAGCGGGACGCAAGATACGCGCAGCAACGCGCATACCGCGGGTGCTGTGTAACATTATTATTATAGCTTAAAAGAGAGTGATGACTGAATTGCGAGCAAAGCAGTAAAAATGTCTCAAACCTGCGCGGGGGTTTGAAATCTCAAATCTGAGATCTGAAATCTCAAACCCCCGATCGTCGGTTTAAGCCGCGCCGTGCTTTTTGAACCACTCACGGAGCCTGTTACAGGCGTCTGCGGCAGACTCTTTGTGATAGGAGGGCCGGTAATCGGCGTAGAAGCCGTGGTCTGCCTCCGGGTAGACGATGATCTCGGACTTGGAGTTGGCGGCCTTGAGCGCCGCGCGCATGCGCTCGACCGTATCGAGCGGGATGCCCCGGTCTTTCGCGCCATAAAGCCCAAGCACAGGGGCCTTCAACGACGCGGCGATGTCGATAGGGTGTTTCGGGTGCAGCTCGTCCGGCTGGCCTACGAGCCGGCCGTACCAGGCCGCGCCGGCCTTGAGCCGCGGACTATGCGCGGCGTACAACCAGACTATACGCCCGCCCCAGCAGAAGCCCGTGATGCCGAGCTTGTTCGTGTTGGCCTTGCCCGTCTTCCCGGCCCACTCGACCGCCGAGTCGAGGTCGCTCATTACCTGCGCGTCGGGGACTTTCGAGACGACTTTCGAGATGATCTCGTTGATATTGGTCATCTCGGCGACGTTCCCCTGCCGCGCGTAGAGTTCGGGCGCGACGGCCATGTGGCCGAGCTTTGCAAAGCGGCGGCAGATGTCTTTTATGTGCTCGTGGACGCCGAATATCTCCTGAACCACGAGGACCGTCGGAAAGTTCTTGCCCGTGGCGGGCATGGCGCGGTAAGCGGGTATCTCGCCATCTTTAACGGGGATCTTGACTTCGCCTGCGACGAGCCCGTTAGTGTCTGTCGTTATCGTCTGCGCCGAGACGGGCCGGACGGCCAGGGCAAAGCCTGTCGCCAGGCTCGTCACTACGAACTCCCTGCGGGTGAAATCGGTCTTGGGGGTCAATCTGGTCAAATCTTCGCGCACTTGCGGTCCCTCCTTAAATCTTCTGAGGCAATCTCCACTGGTCGTTCTTGTGAGCAAAATCCAGATTAGCAAACGGGGGTGAACTTTTCCAGGAGGGTGATTATTTCAAGCCTCTCTGCGGTACCTGACAGTCCCGCTCGGCGAGATGGCGCGCTCTACGGCGCGGCGCACTTCGTTAGGCACGGGGCGGTTAAAGCAGTAGCGGCCGGAAAACTTTGTGACGAGCGATTCGTCGGCCAGGCAATCAAGCCCTTTTCTTATCAACTCTTTGCCGATGTGAGGCATCGAATGCGCGATGTCTTCCAGGCTGACCACACGGAAGGCGTTCCCCATACCGTAGGCCAAAAGCATGAACTTTAAATTATCCGGCGCGATCTCGTTACTAGCAAATATCGCAGCCATAATCGGCTCCATTTCCGGTGATGGTTAATCGGCCCCGAAGACTGTGCTCATACTTCAATAGACGCAATTCTATTCTCTTTATATTCATCGTCATTCCAGAATTCTGATTTCAAAAAACTATTCGACCGCTGGACTAATGATCGAACAATTGTTTCTCGCCGCCGCGCTTGAAAGGCCCCTGACCAGTTGCTAAGATGGTCAGTCGCTCGCTAGAACATTAATATGACCGTGGGCGCTCGATCACGTCCGGACAGGGGAAACAATGGCGGAATTCATAAAAGTGGCGAATAAATCGGACCTGCCCTCGGGCCAGGGGATGGTAGTCGAAGTTAACGGCAGACCTATAGCTCTGTTCAACGTCAACGGCGAGTTCTTCGCCCTGGACAACACCTGCGTTCACAGGGGCGGGCCGCTCGGCGAAGGCTACGTCGACCCGAATAACATGACCGTCCAGTGCCCCTGGCACGGCTGGGTATTCAGCCTTACGGACGGCGTCTCGCCTGTGAACCCGATTGCCAAGGTCGAAAAGTTCGAAGTCAAGGTGGAAGGCGAAGAGGTCAAAGTGGCCGTCGGCTAGCGCGGCGCGAGGGTAAAGGAGGCTAGGGCTTATATTGAGTTCAAATAACGGAGCGTTCGACGTTGTCGTGATCGGGGCCGGGCCGGGAGGTTATGTTGCCGCGATCCGCGCGGGGCAGTTGGGACTAAAGACCGCGATCATTGAAAAGGACAAGAACCTCGGCGGCACCTGTCTGCTGAGAGGCTGCATACCTACGAAGGCGCTGCTGCACACGGCCGACGTGTTCGAAGAGTTCAAGCACGCGCGCGACATTGGCGTAGTCGCCGACTCGGTTTCGCTCGACTTCCCGCAGGCGCAGAAGCGCAAGAACAAGGTCGTGCTCAAGCTCGCCAAGGGCGTCGAGTTCCTCATGAAGAAGAACAAGGTTCAGGTCTTCAAGGGGGCCGCGCGCATAGAAAAACCGGGCCAGATCACCGTCACCCGTGAAGACGGCACGTCCGACTCGGTCGAAACGAAGAACATCATCATCGCCACGGGCTCCGTGCCCCGCTCGCTCCCGACGCTCCCCATAGACGGCCAGCATATAATCACGAGCGACGAGATACTTGAGCTCTCAGAGATCCCGAAATCGCTGATCGTTCTGGGCGCGGGCGCGGTCGGCGTCGAGTTCGCTTCGATGTACGCGCGGTTCGGCTCCGACGTAGTCATACTTGAGCTGCTGCCGCGGCTCCTGCCCATCGAAGACGAAGAGATCAGCGACGAGCTTCTAAAGTCTTTTAAGAAGCAGGGCATCAAATCGTTCACGGGCGCGAACTTTCAATCGGCCACGGTCGAAGACGGGACGGTCCGCGCCACCGCCCGCATAGGCGACCAGGACCGCGAGTTCACGGCCGAAAAACTCCTCGTCGCCGTCGGCCGGCGCGCTTACACAGACGGGCTTGGGCTTGAGAATACGAAAGTAGAGCTTGAGCGCGGCTACATCAAAATAGACGAGTTCATGCGGACCGCGGAGGCTGGCATCTACGCCATTGGCGACGTAGTGCCGACGCCGTGGCTGGCGCACGTCGCGAGCGCCGAAGGGATTCTCGCCGTCGAGCACATAGCGGGTAAAGACGCGCGCCCGATCAATTATGACCGAGTGCCTAACTGTACTTACTGCCAGCCTGAAGTGGCGAGCGTGGGCTTGACGGAAGCGAAGGCGCGCGAGCGCGGCCATGACGTGAAGGTGGGCCGCTTCCCCGTGCCCGTCATCGCCAAGGCGCAGATACTCGGCGCGGCCGAAGGCATAGTCAAGATCGTCAGCGATAAGAAATATGATGAGGTGCTCGGCGTTCACATCATAGGGCCGCACGCCACGGAGTTGATCGTCGAAGGCTGCGTCGCGTTGCAGATGGAGTCGACGGTCGAAGAGCTCATCCACACTATGCACGCGCACCCGACCGTCTCCGAGACGATCCACGAAGCCGTCGAAGACGTTCACGGAATGATGATTCATTTCTAGTAAATGGAACTCGAAAAAAGCCAACAGCTCGAACTGCTCTACTTCATGCGGCTGACGCGGTCGCTGGAAGAGAGGCTCGACAACCTCCTGAAGCAGGGCAAGATCGTGGGTGGGCTCTTCCGCAGCCTGGGCCAGGAGGCGACAGCCGTCGGGAGCGCCTACGCGCTGGATAAGGGCCACGGCGACATCCTCTCGCCGCTCACGCGCGACCTGGGCGCGATGCTCGTCATGGGCGCGCGCCCGCGCGAAGTCTTCGCCTCTTACCTTGCGCGCGCCGCTTCGCTAAACCGTGGGCGCGACCAGAACATCCACCTGACCGACCTTGAGCGCGGCTTCATAGGGACGATAAGCCCGCTCGGCACGCTCGTATCAGTGATGAACGGCGTCGTGCTGGCGACGCGCATGCAGGGAAAAAAGACTGTCGGCATGGTCTACATCGGCGACGGCGCGACGAGCACCGGCGCGTTTCACGAAGCGGCGAACTTCGCCTCGGTCCAACTCCTTCCGCTCGTGATAGTCGCGGAGAACAACGGTTACGCCTATTCGACTCCGGTCGCCAAGCAGATGAGGGCGCTCAACCTCGCCGACCGCGCGAAGGCTTACGGGATGCCAAGCGAGATAGTCGACGGCAACGACGTGATGGCGGTTTATCATTCGGCGAAGCGGGCCGTCGATCGCGCGCGCGCGGGCGAAGGGCCGACGATGATCGAAGCAAAGACTTTTCGCATGCGGGGCCACGCGGCGCACGACAATCAATCTTACGTAGCCAAGGAGCTGCTTGAGCAATGGCGGAAGCGCGACCCGCTGGACTATTTCGAAAGAGGGCTGTCGGATAAGGGGATTGCGACGGCCGACGAGGTCAGTGCGGTGAAAGCGAGAGTCGACCGGCTGCTTGACGAAGAGCTTGAATGGGCCGAGAGCCAGCCGCTGCCCGCGCCCGAAGACGCGCTCGGCGATGTCTACGCGGAGGACCGCGATCTGAGATCTGAAATCTCGAATCTGAAATAGATTTATGGCTGCGATAACTTTACTCGAAGCGATAAAACAGGGGCTGTGGGAAGAGATGGAGCGCGACCCGCGCGTCTTCCTGCTGGGCGAAGACATAGGCGCTTATGGCGGGGCGTTCAAAGTGACGGACGGTTTTCTCCAGCGCTTCGGCGAAGAGCGCGTCATCGACACGCCTATATCCGAGAGCGCGATCGTCGGGGCCGCGTGCGGCGCGGCGATGATGGGGCTGCGGCCCGTGGCCGAGATGCAGTTCATCGATTTCATCTCGTGCTGCTTCGACGTTCTGACTAACTACGCCGCGAAGAGCCGCTACCGCCAGGGCATAGGCATCCCTATGGTCGTGCGCGGCCCGTGCGGCGGCGGCGTTCACGGCGGCCCTTTCCACTCTCAGAACGTCGAGTCGTTCTTTTTGAACACGCCCGGTCTGAAGATGGTCGAGCCTTCGACGCCTTACGACGCAAAGGGGCTGATCAAAGCCGCGATACGCGACGACGACCCCGTGCTCTTTTTCGAGCACAAATTTTTGTACCGCAACCCGCGCATAAAACAGGAAGTGCCCGCGGACGATTACATAGTGCCGATAGGCAAGGCCGCCGTCCGCCGCGAAGGCACGGACCTTTCTATCATCACTTATGGCGCGATGGTCTACACGGCGCTCGACGCGGCGGAGCGGTTGGAGCAGGAAGGCATAAGCGCCGAGGTCATAGACCTGCGCACGCTATTGCCGTTCGACCGCGAGGCGATAGCCGAGTCTGTGAAGAAGACGAATAAGGTCATCATTCTTCACGAAGCCACGCGGACGGGCGGGATGGCGGGCGAGCTGACGGCGGCGATAAACGAAGACGCGTTCGAGCACCTCGATGGGCCAGTCATGCGAGTGACCGCGATAGACACGCCGGTCCCTTACTCGCCTCCGCTTGAAGAGTTCTTTTTGCCGCAGGTCGACGACGTGCTGAAAGCCGCCCGCTCGCTGGCAGCTTATTAAGTGCTGAGTCCTGAGTGCTGAGTCCTGAGTGAAAGATGGTTACTCAGGACTCAGCACTCAGGACTCAGCACTAAAGGAGAGATATGAGCGAAGAAGTGAAGATGCCGCAGATGGGAGAGTCCATCGCCGAAGGGACTATTGTCCGCTGGCTCAAGAAGGTCGGAGAGAGTGTAAAACGCGACGAGCCGCTCTTTGAAATATCTACGGACAAGGTAGACGCGGAGATCCCCGCGCCGGCGTCGGGCGTGCTGACGGAGATAAAAGTCAACGAGGGCGAGACCGTGCCCGTCAACACGGTCGTCGCCGTGATAAACGGCGCGGGCGGTCAGCCCGCCGCCGCTGCGCAAGCGCCCGCCGAGGCTCCGCCTCCGCCCGCCGAACAGCCACAGCAGGCCGCCCCGACCGGCGCGCAGCCGACAGATCAGGTCACCAAAGAGGCGCTCGCGCCCGAAAGCCCGCCCGCGCCAACGAGCCAACAACCTGCGGCCGAGCAAAGCTCTGCCCCCGCGGCGGCCGAGTCTAAGGAGGAGTTGCGCCGGACCAGGTCTTCTCCGCTCGTCCGCAAGATCGCCAAAGAGCATGGCATAGACATCTCTCAGATCGAAGGCACAGGCATCAGCGGCCGCGTCACGAAGAACGACATACTCAGCTTTATAGAGAATCGCGGCGTGGCGGAAAAAGCCGCTGCGGAAAAAGCTCCCGCCGAGAAGGCGGCAACGGCTCAGCAGGCGGCAGCCGCGCCGCCTGCTCGCGCGCCTCAGCCGTTGCGCGCGCCCGCGCCCTCCGAAACAGAGGTCGGGCCTCCGCCTTTCGCCGAAGGCGACCGCTACGAGATAGAGCCTATGTCGATGATGCGCCGCCGCATCGCCGAGCGAATGGTCGAAAGCCGCCGCATCTCTGCGCACGTCACTTCGTTCATGGAAGTCGACTTCACCGAGACGGCTAAATTGCGCGACGAGCTCAAAGGCGAATACCTCAAGCGCGACGGCGTGAAGCTGACTTTCATGCCTTTCATCATCAAGGCCGTGATCGAAGGGATAAAGAGGTGGCCGATCATCAACTCGGCCGTGTGGGGCGACCAGATCGTCTACAAGAAGGATATAAACGTAGGCGTGGCGGTCGCGCTCGACTGGGGGCTGATCGTCCCTGTCATCCGCAACGCCGACGAGAAATCTCTGTTAGGGCTCGCGCGGGCGGTCAACGACCTTGGCGAGCGGGCGCGGTTGAAGCAGCTCAAGCCCGACGAGGTGCAGGGCGGCACGTTTACGATCACGAACCCCGGAGGCTTCGGCAGCCTGACCGGGACCCCGATAATCAATCAGCCTCAGGTCGCCATCCTCGGCGTCGGCGTGATAAAGAAGCGCCCCGTCGTCATCGACGACGCGATCGCGATACGGCAGATAGGGGTGCTCAGCCTGAGCTTCGACCACCGCGTTATAGACGGCGCGGTGGCCGACCAGTTCATGGCCGTCGTGCGCGACGTGATCGAAGAGGCGGAATACACCTCCTGACATTTCAAATCTCAAATTTGAGATTTCGAATATGCGAGTATGTGAAGCGAGATGGTTGGGCAGGGTCGGGTATTCCGAGGCGCTTGCCATGCAGGAGAGCGCCGTCGGCTCGCTCAGGTCGGACGAAGGCGAAGAGCAGTTGCTCCTGCTTGAGCACCCGCATGTCTTCACGCTCGGTCGCGGGGCCGACGGCAATAACATACTCGCCCGCGCCGATCAGCTAGAATCACTCTCGATCGAAGTCCACGAGACGGGGCGCGGCGGCGACGTGACCTACCACGGGCCGGGCCAGCTCGTCGGCTACCCCATAATCAACCTCAAGCCCGACCGCTGCGACGTTCATCGCTACGTGCGCGACGTCGAAGAGGTGTTGATTCGTTCGATAGCCGACTTCGGCATCACGGGCGGCCGCATCGCAGGGCTCACGGGCGTCTGGGTCGGCAATGAGAAGATCGCTGCGATAGGCGTCAGGATAGCCCGCTGGATAACGAGCCACGGATTCGCGCTCAACGTAAACACCGACCTCGATTATTTCCGGTTGATAGTCCCCTGCGGCATCACCGACAAGGGCGTGACTTCGTTGGAGCGCCTCGCGGGCCGGCCGCTCGACTTGAGGGATGTCGCGCGCAGCGTCGCCCGACGTTTTGCGGAAGTCTTCGAGCGTGATATAAGAACTCATCATTTGTAGTCCTAAGGAGGGCCGAATGCTCAAAGAGTTTAAGGAGTTCATCGCGCGCGGAAACGTCATGGACCTGGCCGTAGGCGTTATCATCGGGGCGGCCTTTGGCAAGATCGTCACGTCGCTCGTCAACGACGTAGTCATGCCGCCAATAGGGCTGCTGCTCGGGGGCATAGACTTCTCAAACTTTTTCATCAACCTCTCGGACAGACCTTTCACCAAGCTTGCCGACGCCAAGGCGGCCGGCGCGCCGACGATAAGCTACGGCCTCTTCATCAATACGCTGCTGGAGTTCCTCATCATCGCCTTTGTGATCTTTCTGATCGTCAAAGCCGTTAACCGCATGCGCCGTCAGCCCGAAGAGCTGCCCGAGACGGTGAAAGCCTGCCCGTTCTGCATCTCAAGCATTCCCGTTCAGGCTACGAGGTGCCCGAATTGCACGTCTGAGTTGCAGGTAGAGCAAAGCTAACGCGCGCGTCCGCGGTTTACATCGATTTTACCTCGCGTCGATCGACAGATAATTGAACGGCGCGGCGCACAAGTCGTGAGAAAAAAGTATATTCATTGAAACTCGGGCGCGGTGTCGTGCGTTTAGAATAGAGGTAACGGTTTCCATTACAATTTATTCTAAGGAGCATGCGATGAAGAGTTTTGTAAGACGCATCGGTGTTGCGCTAGCAGTCTGCGCGTTAACAGGTATCATGGCGTTCGCTGAAGTGAAGAGCGACAAGGTAACTTTTTCTGAGGACGTGACGGTCAATGGAACGGTGGTCAAGAAGGGCACCTACAAGATTATGTTCGACGATCAGACGGGCGAGTTGAGCATCATCGCGAAGGACAAGAATACTGTCGCGAAGACGAAGGCCCGCACAGAGAAGCGCGAGGGCAAGGCCTCCAGAACCGAAGTGAATTCGAGCCAGAAGGACAATGCTCAGCACCTGCGCAGCATCACTTTCGGCGGCGATAACCGCCTGATCGTGGTCGGCGATGGCAGCACGGCCGCCTCCTCGCAGTAAGATATATTTCATCATAGGCGAAACCAATAGCCAGGAGCGCACGCGCGCCCCTGGCTATTCGCGCTTCAGCCCCCGATTCAATTTTTTGAATTGCGCTTTGCAATACTTGTAGGGGCCATGGCGCATGATGCGCTTCGCGCGGCGCGGGCTTGTCCCTGCCCGGATCGCGCGTCAGCGCGATGAAGAGTTACGAAACAAGCTAAACCGTCAGTAAGGAATAATCATCATCGCCTTCGGCGATCCGGGCAGGGACAAGCCCTGCCCCTACAATCCCAATCGTAAATCGCTATAAATGTAACTGCTCGTATACCTTCAGCGTAGTAGCCTTGTGTCGCCGGCTTCATGCTTGACGGCGTCTGGTGTATTCTATTTATTACGGCATTTCTCGATTTTTTATGCCATTGACGAACCTAAAAGAGGGCGCGGTGAGGACTGATTCGAGACGCTTATAAGGTAGAGACGATGCTCAAGAAACTGAGAACCAAACACCTGGTCATCATAGCGGTCCTCACCCTGCTGGGAGTCGTGTTGGGTTTCAGGATATTTCAGGCGGTGAAGGGCGAAGCGCAGCCTGCGACCAGAGGGACGGGCGAGCGCGTCCAGACCGTGCAGACTGCGGCGGCCGAGCGCGGCGTCATAGGCGAGAAGATCGTCCTGACCGGCGCGCTCAAGGCCAAAGATCAGGTCGATGTGACTCCTAAAGCGTCGGGGCGCGTGACGCAGATAAAAGTCGACACGGGACATAACGTGGCGCGGGGCGCGCTTCTGGCCGTCATCGAAGACGCCGAGATTCAACAGCAGGTCGCGCGCGCGGGCGCGTCCATCGCCGTGGGCGCCGCCTCCGTGGCGCAACGCGAGGCCGAGCTTAGGAACGCGCAGGCCGACCTCGATCGCAACCAGCGATTGTTAGATTCGGGGCTGATCTCGCGCCAACAGTTTGAAGCGGCGCAGACGCGTTACGAGGTCACCAAGTCTCAACTCGAACTGGCCGTAGCGCAGCGGAAGCAATCGGAAGCCGAGCACCGCGAGCTGAAGATTCAACACGGCCAGACCAGAGTCTATGCGCCGATGGCCGGCGCGGTCGCCAAGCGGCACGTCGACGTCGGGGCTATGGTCAACCCTTCGGTCCCGGTCGTCACGGTCGTGAGCCTGGGCACGATGATCATTCAAGCGAACGCTTCGGAGCGCGACGTGGCGCGCATACGCCCCGGAGTGACGGCGACCGTTACGCTCGACAGCCTGCCGGGGCAGCAGTACCAGGGGCGAGTGATGAGGATATCGCCGCTGCTCGACCCGGCGACGCGCAACGGGATAGTCGAGATCGAGATCGACAACCGCGGCGGAGAGCTGAAAGGCGAGATGTTCGCCCGCGCCGAGCTTAATCTGACCAGCACGCGCGAGACGATTCTGATCCCGCGCGACGGGCTCGTATACCGCGGCGAGCAGCCGGGCGTCTACACGATAGATAACGACGTAGCCCGTTTTCGCAACGTCGAGACGGGGCTGACCGAGGGCGAGAAGGTCGAGGTCACGGGCGGGTTAAAAGAGGGCGAGACGATCGTCACGCGCGGGGCGAACCTGCTCAAAGATGGCGACAAAGTCAGGGTGATGGGCGCGCAGCCCGGCGCGGGCAGGCAGGGATCATAAGAGATAAAGCGGAGTCCTAGATGAATCTTCCGGAGATTTCAGTACGCCACCCGATAACGATCTACATGATGATACTGGTGTTCGTGCTGCTGGGTGTGATCGCCTTCACGAAGCTGCCGATAGACTTGATGCCGGACATCCAGAACCCGACGATCACGGTGAGGACGGCTTACCCAGGCGTGGCCCCGGAAGAGGTCGAAAACCTCGTGACGCGTCCCATGGAGGCGGCGCTGAGCTCAGCGCCCGGCGTCTACCGCCTCAACTCGACATCCTCCGAGGGTTCGAGCAACGTGCGCGTGACTTTCGACTGGGGCGTGAACCTGGACGAGGCGGCCAACGAAGTCCGCACGCGCGTCGACCGCGTGCGCGGCACGCTGCCCGACGAGGTCGAGCCCCCGACGATATTCAAGTTCGACGTGTCGCAGTTCCCTATCCTCTTCCTCGCAATCTCGGGCGACCGCGAGCCGCGCGAGATGCGCACCTTCATCGAAGACGACATACAGCCGCGCCTTGAGCGCGTGCCGGGCGTCGCGGCCGTCGACATACGCGGCGGCATACGGCGCGAGATACACGTCAACCTCTCGACCGACAAGCTCCGCTCCTACAACCTGTCTGTCTCGCAGATCACAAACGTCTTGCGGCGCGAGAACCAGAACCGCCCCGTCGGCCCCGTCGACGAAGGGAAGTATGAAGTGCTGCTCAGGACTCAAGGCGAGTTCAGGAACGTCGAGCAGGTCCGCAACGTCGTGGTCGCCTCGCGCGATGGGGTGCCCATCTACCTGAGGGACGTGGCCGACGTCAAAGACGCTTCGGAAGAGGTGCGCCAGGTGGTCCGCATCGACGACAAGCCCGGCGTGCGGCTCGCGATCCGCAAGCAGTCGGGCGCCAACACAGTGGCCGTCGCCGAGAAGGTCCGCGAAGAGATCGAGAAGATTCACAAGACGTACCCCGACATTTCGATCTGGCCGATCATCGATAATTCGAAGTTCATCGTGCAGGCCATCGATAACGTCCAGGAGTCAGCCGTCTCGGGCGGCATTCTCGCCATATTTATCCTGCTGCTGTTCTTGCGCAACATCCGCTCGACGCTCATCGTCTCGATCTCGATCCCTATAACGATCATCGGCACCTTCCTGCTGATGTACTACTACGGCTTCACGCTCAACACGATGTCGTTCGGCGCGCTCGCGCTCGGCGTCGGGATGATCGTAGACAACGCGATAGTAATCATCGAGAACATATTCCGGCACCGCGAAGGCGGGCTCTCTCATGAAGAGGCCGCCATCTTCGGCACCAAAGAGGTATCTTCGGCGATCATCGCCTCGACGCTCACTTCGGTCGCGGTCTTCGTGCCGCTGGTCTTCCTGAGCGGCGTGAGCGGCATAATGTTTCAGCAGCTTGCTTACGTCGTAGCTTTTTCGCAGGTCTTCTCGCTGCTCGTCGGGCTCACGCTCGTTCCGGTGCTGAGCGCGAAATACTTGCGCGTCAAGCCGCCCGACGAAAAGACGCACCCGCTTATGAATAAGGTCATAAGGGTGAGCGGGGGGATGCTCGACCGGCTCGACGAGCGTTATCAACAGGCGATCCACTGGTCGCTCGGGCACCGCAAGACCGTATTCCTCGGCGCGGTCGCGCTGTTCGCCGCGAGCATGGCGCTGGTCCCGCTGATCGGCTTCGAGATGATGCCCGAGACCGACGAGAGCGAGGTCCGCGTCAGCCTTGAGCTTCCCGCGGGCACGAAGATCGACGTCACGGACGAGCTTTCGAGAAGGATCGAAGGAATATTGATGCGCGAGGTCCCGGAGACTGAGCACATCTTGAGCGAGGTCGGCGGCGGCGGCTGGATGTCTTCGTCTACGCACACGTCGGACATACGACTGAAGCTGGTCGATAAATCGAAGCGCGCGCGCTCAAGCCAGGAGATAGCCAGCGCGCTGCGGTCGAAGATAAACATACAGCCGGGTATGATAGTCCGGTCGCGCGCGGGCAGTAACAATTTCATGGCGCGCTTGACGCCGGGCTCGCAGGCGGGCGACCGCGTCTCCGTAGAGATACGCGGCCATGACATGGCTGTAGCGAGCGACCTGGCGAAGACCGTCAAGGACGTTGTCGAATCGATCCCCGGCGTCACAGACTCGACCATCAGCCGCCGCGAGGGCATGCCCGAGATGATCATCACGGTCGACCGGGCGAAGGCCGGCACGCTCGGGATAAACGCCGCGGATGTCGCCGACACGCTCGAAGCCGTGATCGGCGGGAGCCGCGCCAGCCAGTTCCGCCAGGAGGGCGACGAGTACAACATACTGGTCCGGCTCAACGAAGCCGAGCGGTCGAACATCGCGCTGATAGGGCAGGTGCCGGTCGTGACGCCGGGCGGGCAGACGGTGCCGATAGGAAGCCTCGTCACGATGCAGCGTCGCGAAGGGCCTGTGTCGATCGACCGTCAAGATCAAGAACGCATCGTCACGGTCAACGCGAGCTACGCCAACCGCGACCTCGGCTCTATCATGGAGGACATAGACGAGCGGCTCGGCGCGCTCAGCGTGCCGCTGGGCTTCTCGTTCAATTACGGCGGCGAGTTCGAAGAGCAGCAGAAGGCGTTCAACGAGCTGTTGCTCGTGCTGGGGCTCGCGATCGTGCTGGTCTACATGGTGATGGCGGCGCAGTTCGAATCCCTGCGCGACCCGCTGATAATTCTCTTCTCGATCCCGCTTGCGGCGATCGGCATCGCGCTGATGCTGGTTTTGACAAACACGACTTTCAACATACAGGCGTTCATAGGGACGATCATGCTCGTCGGCATAGTCGTCAACAACGCGATCGTGTTGATCGACTACACTAATCTTCTTAGACACCGCGACCAGCTCCCGCTGAGGCACGCCGTAGAGCTCGCGGGGCGCAGGAGGCTGAGGCCCATTTTGATGACGACGCTGACGGCGATACTGGGGCTGCTACCGATGGCGCTCGGGTTCGGCGAGGGCGCGGAGGTGCAGTCGCCGATGGCGCGGGTCGTGATAGGCGGGCTATTGACCTCGACGCTGATCACGCTGCTGTTCATACCGACGATCTACACGATAATCGAAGAGCGCGGCATGTATCGCAAGCGCGTGACGGATGAGGACGAACAGAGGGGCGCGGCGCCGGATTCGCTGGAGCCGGTTGGCGCCGACTGATAGGGTATTTAAGCATATGGACTTTAAGACATCTCACCGCAGAGACGCAGAGAACACAGGATGGCCGATGATGTGCTTCGCGCGCGTCGGCGGCGCAGGGTTTTATTCTGCTCTGCGTGAACTCTGTGCCCTTTGCGTCTCTGCGGTGAATCCTCTTAACTCTCCCTCCACCATTTCTATTTCTTCCCTGCCACGCTATGCTAGAAAGGAGATTTCCGAGTAATCACCCAAGGTTCTCGTTCTACTAATTAATCATGATGTGTTCGAAGTTATTTCTGAAATCATCGATAAAAAAAGCTTCCCTTACGCTCGCGGCTTTTATGGCCCTGGCAGGGATTTTGTTTTCGACGGCGTGCAAAAGCGGCTACCCTACGGCCTCGACCAGGAACGGCCCGTCCGACAATGCCGGGCCGAGAGAGGTCCACACGCTCCTCGTGTCAGAGGTTCCGATGGAGCAGACGGTCAGCGTGACGGGCACGCTCGCGGCCCAGGAGGAAGCCACGGTCAGCGCGAAGGTCCCCGGCCGCGTGCGGTCGATCACCGTCGATCTGGGGAGCGTCGTCCGCAGGGGACAGGTAGTAGTCGAGCTTGAGCCGCGCGACGCGCAGCTAAGGCTGCAACAGGCCGAAGCCGCGCTCGCGCAGGCGCGCGCCAGGGTGGGCCTGTCGCCCGACGGCGCGGACGAGAAGGTAAACCTAGAACAGACGGGCACGGTCGCGCAGGCGCGCGCGATACTCGAAGAAGCGAGATCGAAGCGTGACCGTGCGGCCAAGTTATTCGAGCAGGGCGTCATCTCGCGCGCCGAGCTGGACACGGTAGAGGCTGGGTTAAAGGTCGCGGAGAGCCGTTACCAGGATGCCGTTGAAGAGGTTCGCAACCGCCAGGCGCTGGTCTTGCAGCGAAAGTCCGAGGTTGAGCTCGCGCGCCAGCAGATCGCCGACATGACTATCCGCGCGCCGTTCGACGGCGTCGTGCAGCAGAAGATCGCTAACCTCGGCGAGTATATCGCGGCGGGCGCGGGCGTGGTCGCAATCGTCCGAATGGACCCGCTCCGGCTGCGCGCCGAAGTGCCCGAGCGCGAGGCTCACAGCGTACGCTCGGGCCAGGAGGTGCGCGTTGCGGTCGAAGGCGACACGAACCTCTACACGGGCCGCATCGCGCGATTGAGCCCGACCATAACGGCGCAGAATCGCCTGCTGATAGTCGAGGCGGAAGTTCGCAATAATGGGCAACTGAGGCCGGGGTCGTTCGCGCGTGCCGACATCGTTACGAGCGGCAGGAGCCTGACCGTGGCCGTCCCCACTAAAGCGATCGTGAGCTTCGCGGGTGTCGAAAAAGTGCTCGTGATCCAGGACGGCAAAGCATTGGAAAAACCTATCACCACCCGCCGCCGTACAACAGACTGGACCGAAGTCGTATCAGGCATAAACGTCGGAGAAATGGTTATAATCGATCCGGGCAACCTCCAGTCGGGGCAGCCGGTCAGGGTAGTAGCAGAATAGTCCTGAGTGCTGAGTGCTGAGTGAAGATCAGTTACTCAGGACTCAGGACTCAGCACTCAGCACTGAGGGAATATGCAGAAGCTCGCAGAAATATGTATTAAGCGGCCCGTATTTGCGGCGATGATCATACTGGCGTTGGTGGTCGTCGGCGCGGCCAGTTACTTCCGGCTCGGCGTCGACCGCACGCCGGCCATCGACCTGCCCAACGTCAGCGTGCGCACGACGCTGCCGGGCGCATCGCCCGAGGAGGTCGAGAACGTCGTCTCGCAGAGGATCGAAGAGGTCGTAAACACCGTCGAAGGCGTCCAGGAGCTGAGAAGTGTGTCGGGCCAGGGGGCGTCGTTCGTCTTCGCGACGTTCGACCTGAGCCGCGACATAGACACCGCGGCGCAGGACGTGCGCGACCGCGTTGCGACCGTTGTCCGCGACCTGCCGCCGGACGCCGACCCGCCGATCGTCGCGAAGTTTAACAGCGACTCGGCCCCCGTGATGACCGTCGCGCTATCGGCGGACCGCCCGATCCGCGAGCTCACCGAGCTCGCCGACAAGATCGTCAAGGTCCAGCTTGAGCGCTCGACCGGCGTCGGCGAGGTGAACATCGTCGGCGGGCTCGACCGCGCGATCAACGTCTGGATCGACGCCGACCGCCTGGCCGCTTACCAGATCCCCATCACGGACGTGCGCAACGCCATCGCGCGCCAGAACGCGGACGTGCCGGGAGGCAACGTCACTTCGGGCCAGCGCGAAGAGACGCTGCGCACGATGGGGAGGGTGGAAGACCCGGCGGCCTTCAACGACATCGTCGTCGCAACGATCAACGGGGCGCCCATCCGCGTGCGCGACATAGGGCGGGCCGAAGACGGCACGAGGGAGCAGCGGTCGCTTGCGCGGCTCAACGGCACGCCCACGGTCATACTCGACATACGCCGCCAGTCGGGGGCGAACACCATCGAAGTGATCGAGTCGGTCAAGGCTAACCTCGCCAGGGCCACCGCGCGGCTCCCGGTCGACGTCAAGGCGGAAGTCATACGCGACCAGTCGCGCTACATCTACGCGGCGCTTCACGAGATCAACCTGCACCTCATACTGGGGAGCATACTGGCCTGCCTGGTCGTGCTGTTCTTCATGCGGAACTGGCGGGCGACGATCATCGCGGGCATCGCCATACCGGCGTCGGTCATCGCGACGTTCGGCATGATGCGCGCGCTCAACTTCACGTTAAACAGCGTCACGATGCTGGCGCTGGTGCTGATGGTGGGCGTCGTCATCGACGACGCAATCGTAGTGCTCGAAAACATATTCCGGTTCGTCGAAGAGAAGAAGATGCGCCCGTTCGAAGCCGCGCGCGCCGCGACGGCCGAAATAGGGCTGGCCGTCATGGCTACGACCTTGAGCCTGGTCGTCATCTTCATCCCGGTCTCCTTCATGTCGAGCATATCGGGCCGCTTCCTCTACCAGTTCGGCATAACGGCGGCCGTAGCCATCATGGTGAGCCTGCTCGTGTCGTTCACGCTCACGCCCATGATGAGCGCGAGGCTCTTGAAGGCTGAAGACGCGGGCCATGACGACGCGAAATCGCGCTCGGGGTTTTACGGCAAGATCGACGCGGTCTACACGTGGATGCTCTCGTTCAGCATGCGGCACCGCCTCGTAGTGAGCATGCTGGCCGTCGCGGTCATCCTCTCGTCGGTGCCCCTTTATTCGATCGTCAAACAGGACTACATACCGACCGACGTCGACGAGTCGGAGTTCGACGTGAGCATCACGGCCCGCGAAGGCACGAGTGTTGCAGCGATGGACCAGACGATGCGCGAGGTCGAATCGGAGATACGCTCGGCCCCGGGCGTGCTGATGGTGCTCGCATCGGCGGGCGGCGGTTTTCTGGGCGGGGTCAACCAGGGGAGCGCCTACGTGCGCATAGCCCCCATCGAAGAGCGGAGCTTCTCGTTGTCGCGCGCGTGGCGCGGCTTAATTCACGGCGAGCCGCTTGCGGCCTTCCGCGGCAATTACTCGCAGCGCGACGTGATGATGGAGATACGCTCCAGGCTGAGAAAGTATAAGGACCTCCGCACGTCTGTCCGGAACATCCAATCGTTCAACATAGGCGGCGGCGGGGCCGAAATCGACTTCGTGCTCCGCGGCCCAGACCTTGAGGCCCTCGCCGGCTACGCCGACCAGCTCAGACAGAAAGCGCCTGAGCTAGGCATAGTCGACGCGGACACGACGCTCAAGTTGGACAAGCCGGAGCTGCGTGTCGAGATAGACCGCGCGCGCGCGGCCGACCTGGGCGTGTCGACCGAGAACGTAGCCACCTCTTTGCGACTGATGGTGGGCGGCGACCAGCGTGCGTCGCGATTCCACGACCCCGCGGTCAACGACGATTACGACGTGCAGTTGCGTCTGGCCGAAGGCGACCGCAACAACGCCGAGACGATCTCGCGGCTATACACGCCGAGTTCGCGCGGGGGACTGGTGCGGCTCGATAACCTGGTGAAGATAGTCTCGGGCCGCAGCCCTTCGCGAATAGACCGCATAGACCGCCAGCGGCAGGTGAGCCTCAGGGCGAACGTCGCGCCGGGCTTTGCGCTGGCCGACCGTCTGGAGGCGTTGCGCGCCGAGACGCAGAGGATGAACCTGCCCGCGGGCTACACGACGACGGTTTCGGGGCGCGCGCGCGAGCTTGAGCGGACGTTTTACGAGTTCATCTGGGCGTTCCTGCTGTCGGTCATCTTCATGTACATGATCTTGGCGTCGCAGTTTGAAAGCATCGTACACCCGTTTACGATCTTGCTCTCGCTGCCCGTGTCGATCCCGTTCGCGCTCTTCTCTTTGTGGGTCACGTCGAACACTCTGAATCTCTATTCGGCGCTCGGGATTCTGGTGCTGTTCGGAGTGGTCAAGAAGAATGCGATCTTGCAGATCGATCACATGAACAACCTGCGCAGGGCCGGGCTTGAGCGATTGCCCGCGATATTGCAGGCGAACCGCGACCGGCTGCGACCGATTCTGATGACGACGCTGGCGCTGGTGGCCGGTATGCTCCCGCTCGCGCTCGGCACGGGGCCTGGGGCCGACGAGCGCCGCGCGATCGCGGTGGTGGTCATCGGCGGCCAGACGCTCTCGCTGTTGCTGACGCTAGTCGTCACGCCGGTCGCCTACTCGCTGTTTGACGACCTGTCGGCCACCGCGCGGTGGCGTGGGCTGGCGTCACGCGTCGCCTCGCTTGCAAGCCCGCTGACCGGCCGCCTGCGACGCGCGGCCGAACGGCGCAGCGCGAGGCGAGACGCAGCCGCGGACGTAGAGACTTCCGCCGCGGCCGAGCAGGAGAAGGTAGAGATCGGCGCGGGCCTGGGCGATTAGGCCAATGCTGTCATCGCGCTAACGCGCGATCCGGGCAGCCACAAGGGCTGCCCCTACAGGTTATTGCAAATGGCTAAACCTAAACTGACAGGTCCGAGGCCGGCGTGGCTGAAGGTTAGAATCCGGGCTGACAACTCGTTTGAGCGCGTCAACCGGATGATAAGCGACCTCAGCCTCCACACGGTCTGCCAGGAGGCCCGCTGCCCGAATATCTTCGAGTGCTGGGGCGAAGGCACCGCGACCTTCATGATCTTAGGCGACATCTGCACGCGCCATTGCGGCTTTTGCGCCGTCGGCAAAGGCAAGCCCGTTCAACTCGATCCTGAAGAGCCGCGTCACGTCGGCGAAGCGGTCCGGCGGCTCGGCGTGCGCCACGCGGTCGTGACGAGCGTCAACCGCGACGAGTTGCCAGACGGCGGAGCGCGCCATTTCGCGGAGACGATTCTATGGATCAGGCGGCTCAACCCCGGCTGCCGCGTCGAAGTGCTGATACCAGATTTTTGCGGCAACCAGGACGCGCTCAACACGGTCCTTGAGGCGAGGCCGGACGTGCTCAATCACAACACTGAGACGGTCCCGCGACTCTACAAGCGCGTGCGGCCCGACGCGAAATACGCTCAGTCGCTTGAGCTGCTCAGCCGCGCGAGCCGCCGCAAATCGGAGTACCCGATGCTGACCAAGTCTGGTCTGATGGCCGGACTGGGCGAGAGCGTAGAAGAGTTGATCGAGACGTTCAGTGATATTCGTGACACGGGATGCGACATACTGACCGTAGGCCAGTACCTCGCGCCCACGCCGAAACACATCCCGATAGAAAAGTACTACACCCCTGAAGAGTTCGAGCACCTCAAACGGGCGGCGCTCGGTTTAGGCTTCCGCTACGTCGAGGCGGGTCCGCTCGTGCGAAGCTCTTACCACGCTGGGCGTCACACGGATGGCGCGGAGTCTGCCGCAGGTGATTACAGCCTCGACCCCGTCTTCGCCGAAGCGCCCACGTTGCCTCTCATCCAAATAAAAGGCAGACGGCCTTCGGGCGATTAACGCCCTTCAATAGCCGACAACCCTGGAGTGGCGCACTTCAATAAAAGCCCCGTAGGGGCGAGATTCAATAGCCCGGCGCAACGCGCCGGGTGACGCACGCATACAACGAGAAGCCCTGAAAGGGCGCGATAGTTATATCGCCCTTTCAGGGCTTCTCATTACTATCAATCCGTTTCCAGGGGCGATGCCCCTGGCTGTTGAATCGCGCCCTTTCAGGGCTATTAATTCAAGGCTGGGACTCGAATTTACTTCTTGCCTCGCATCGCGGCCTTAGATGCCTTGAGCGGGTTCTTAGTGCCGTCCGAGCCTCGCATCGAGGCGAGCATCTTTGCGTGGGCGTCACAATCGTGCTCTTCGGCTCGGGCCTTCCAGTAATCACCCGCGTCTATCCCCTGAGATATAAACGCGACCACCGTAAATGGGCTCGCACACTTCGGGCAGGTCAAGCGGACCGCCCTGGCTGCTCCTCTTTTAGCCATCCTCCATCGACTCCTTTCAACTAGCTAGCATGTCTAAAATCTATCGTATTAGACAAAGTAACAGCTTACCAAAACCGCTTAAAACTATCAATGACCTTGACCATGCTGTAGTATCGAGGCGACAAAGGAGGAGCGATCATGAGAACCGCGACGGTCATTCTGTGCCTGCTCGGTCTGCTCGGCGTCAGCGCCCTGGCGCAACAGAGCTCTTCACGGCCGCCCGCTCAAAACAAGCGCGTCGTGATCGCCGCAAGCACGGTGCTCGACGGCAAAGGCCGAGTGCTGCGCGACACTCGCATAGTGGTCGAAGGCTCGAAGATCGTAGCCATCGACCCGAAGGCCGCTCCCGTCGACTACGACCTGCGCGGCCTGACGGTGTTGCCGGGCTGGATAGACGCGCACGCGCACATCACTTGGAGCTTCGGCAAGGATGGAAAGAACGCCGGCCCCGGAGGGACAACACAAGAAGCCGCATATGCCGCGGCTTCTAATGCATGGGCGACGCTGATGGCGGGCTTCACGACCGTGCAGAGCATAGGCTCGCCTACAGACCTTCCGCTGCGTGACGCAATCGCGAACGGGACGCTGCCCGGCCCGCGCATACTGACCGCGGTCGAGCCGCTCGCGGGGCGGGGCGAGCAGACCGGCACGCCCGATGAAATCCGCGCATACGTTAGGAAGCAGAAAGAAGCAGGCGCGGACGTGATCAAGATATTCGCGTCGCAAAGCATCCGCCAGGGCGGCGGGATGACGCTGTCACAGGAGCAACTCAACGCCGCCTGCGATGAAGCAAAAAAGCAGGGCCTTCGTACGGTCGTGCACGCTTACAAAGATGCCGTCCGAGCCGCGACCCTCGCCGGCTGCACTCAGATCGAGCACGGGACGCTGGCGACCGACGATGCTCTGAGACTGATGGCCGAGAAGGGCACTTACCTTGACCCGCAGGCCGGCCTCGTGATCGAGAACTACATGCTGAACAAGGAAAAGTTTCTCGGCACGCCGGGGTACACGGAAGAAGGGTTTGCGGCCATGGAGAAGATTCTGCCGATGAACCATGACCTCGTGCAGCGCGCGAGAAAAACTCCGGGGCTGAAGATAGTTTTCGGGACCGACGCATTGGCGGGCTCGCACGGGCGCAACGCCGAGGAGTTCATCGCACGCGTGCGCGATGGCGGGGTAGACCCGATGGCGGCGATGGTCTCGGCCAACTCGCTCGGCGCGGAAGCGCTCGGCATGGCCGACCGGATCGGTTCGATCGCGCCGGGGCTTGAGGCGGATATTATCGCGCTCAATGGGGACCCGTTGAAAGATATCACGGCCGTTCGGCGCGTGGTGTTTGTGATGAAGGGCGGCACAGTCTACAAGAACGTAGCGCGCGGCGCTGTGCATTAAGACGATTGACGCGTTACGGGCGGCGGAATCTGCGGGGCCTCTTCGGCCTGTCGACAGACGGTTCCTGCGGGCTATCGAGCGGCGTCATTTGAGGGTTCCTTTTTCCCCTGATCACGAATTCGTTTCTGCCGGCCTGGACGACTCCCTGGCGCATCCCGACCACGCCCATTCGCATGCCGGTGACTTCAATTCTGACAAGCTGTCCCGCGGTCAAGCCGCAACGACCCCACTTGCCATTCAGGTCCGTCATGCCGCCTACGGAGTTTCCGGCCGCAAATACCGCGACCCTCATTCGAGGCATCGGCTCGCCCTTGGGGTTTAAGACGAGAACGTCTACGCAGGCGTCCGACTGTGCGGGCTCGGGCGCGGGCTGTGGCGATGCTTGATTCTGAGCATCTTTTTCAGCCTTCTCCACGGCCCTTTTTTCTGCCTCGGCGGCTTTCGATTCCTTCTGGACGGCTTCGACTTCCTGCGCGACCTTCCGTTGTTCTTCGGCTGTCTCTTTCTGAAGTCTGGCGGCCTGCTCAGCTTCCTGAGCAGCTTGATTGCTTTCGGCCGCAACCGGATCGGCCGACTCAACGGTTTGCGCTTGCCCGCGTTCGGGGCTGCGCAGCACGAAATATGCGACGGCGACAAGCACCAGCAGCATCGCCACGGCGGCAACGGCCGCCAGCCGCTTTCCGGGCCGCTCCTGCTGTCGAACGTCAGCCGTCATCGGGCTCGTAGCCACTGAATCAGGCTCAAGCGCCATCTTAATAGTCTTGAATGAGTCGGCATCTTCGCTCGACTTTGCGCCGACGACTATGGTCGGCCCTTCCGAGAGGTCGTCGCCTGCCAATATCGCGGTCTTCGCTTCTGCCCCGCCCTCCAGCTTGTCGGTGCTAGGAGCGACCGGCCCCGTAAGATCGATCTGCGGCATCGCGACCGTCGCGCGGGCCGCGAGCGCCACCTGAAGATCGGTCTGACGGCTCTCTTCAAGCGACACGCTGATTCTGTAATCGACATAACCCGTCTTACAGACGCGGACGCTGTGCAGCCCCGGCGATAGACGGTCGATCAAGATCCTGCCGGTGCGGTCCGCTGAGAGGCCGCGCCGGATGTTATCGACAAAGACCTCCGCGCCGCCGGGGGCCGTGACCATCGAAAGGCGAGCGCTCGCTTCGCCGGCCGCGCCGGGCGATTCCACCTTACGCAAATCCGCCAGCATCTCGTCGGCCGTCGGGTAGCGGTCTTCGATGCGCTTGGCAGTAGCGCGGCGGGCTATAGCCTCGATCTCTTCGCTGCCGCCTATCGACGGCAGCGGCTCGCTCTCGTGCCGCGCGCGCATCTCCGACCAGTAAAGAGCCGGGTCCGTGGCCGTCGACTGGAACGGTGCGCGGCCGGTCAGCATCTCGAAGAGAATTATTCCGAGCGCGTATATGTCGGTCCTCTGGTCTATCGCCTGGCCGCCGGTGATCCGCTCGGGAGACATGTAGTTCGGCGTGCCGAAGCTCTCGCCGGTGAGAGTCAGGCTTTCGCCGCCCATTATGCGCGCTATGCCGAAATCGAGCACCTTGACGCGCGGGCGCTGGCCGTCATTCATAAGGAAGACGTTATCAGGCTTCAGGTCTCTGTGGATGATGCCGTTTCGGTGCGCGTAGCTGACGGCTTCCAACACCTGCGCGAGTATGTCGAGGGCGCGCGACTGGTCGATAGCGCCGCCTTCTTGAATCTCTTCGGAAAGCGGCCTGCCCGAAAGAAACTCCATCACCAGGAAGTAGGAGCCGTTGTCTTCGCCGAAGGTGTAGAGGCGCGGGAGGCTCGCATGATCGAGACGCGCCATGGCTATGGCTTCCTGAAAAAAGCGCTGCTTGATCGAGGCGTTGCGCGTGTGTTTCTTGTGAAGCTCTTTTATTGCGACGATGCGGCCGGGCGTGTTTACGTCCTCGGCTTTGAAGACGGACCCGAACCCGCCGCTGCCTATGTAATCGATGATCTGATAATTCCCTATGCGTCTACTGCTCATACGTGCGCTCCGCTGGTGCCTATAAAGATGCTGGTGATTGAATGGGCTTCACAACGAAGTGAGGCGGCTCCGGCGGCAATTCTCACACAACCGCACAGCCCAGTCAATACACGCCCCTCCATAGTTTAAGACACGCCGGGGCACAGGTTGGCTTGGGTTTAATTTGGTCTTGTCAAGAAGGCTCAAGCTGTGTAAATGTTAAGTCATTCGACAGCCCAACATGCTGCGGACCGAGCGGGTCTGAGAGCGAGCCTCCGCGGGCGCGATCTTGTGAAGGCGAACTCGCGCGCTACAATGACGCTCCCCCTGGCAGGCGAAGGTCACAACTAGTAAGGAGTGTTATGAAAAGCTCTGCGCAATTGGAACGCCGCCGATTCGAGCGCGCCCCTATAACAGCACAGGTCGAGTACGAGCTGACGAACAGCAGCAGCGGCCCATCGCGGGTGAGGAAGAACATGGCCAACATAAGCGTCGGCGGTCTGTTCATCAGCACCGAAGAGCCCATCAAGGCCGGCACGCGCATGGTGGTCCGCTTCGAGCTTCCGAACAAACACCGCGTCATAGCCGTCTCGCGCGTCTGTTATACGAAAAAGGGGATGGGGCTCGGCGTCGAATTCCTCAACCTCGACGACGAAGACAGGGAAGAGATAGAGACATTTATCAGCGCCCTGAAGTCGAAAGAGGTCACTTCGAGCCTGATTAAATAAAACTCGATTTTCGCCCCCGAAAGTACCCGATCGAGGTACGAATTCCGAGAAAAAATATACTATTGTAAATGCCTTTTCCCTATGTTATAACCGAACAGCTCAAGCTTGAGCCCCACTAATTGCCCCTATTGAAACAATAACTTGAAGACTTGTTCTCGCGCATGCGCGCGCGAGGTACGGCGGACGCCGGAAGCGTCTCTTAACTCTTTGGCAGGGTCCTCTCATGCAATTTGAAATGACAAACTCCACATGCGCTTTATGCAAGAGCGCGTTCGCACCGTCGGCCGACGCCTACCCCGGCCCGTCGCGCTTATGCCTCGCGTGCCAGCGGCTGGTGCAGACGATTCTCCCGCGATCCGGGGTCTATGCCGTAAGAGGGGCCGCCCCTTCGATGGGCGAGCTCTTCGCCAGTGATGCTGTAGAAGCCGCGGCAACAAATGATGGTTTTGAGTACGCCGAAGAGGTAAGAGAGATCGAATCGGATTTCTATCGCCCTGAAGAGGAGAGCTACTTCAAGACCGAGTTTGAGATTCAGCCTCACCAGGACGAGGCCGCCGATTTTGTCGAAGATTTTCCCGGCGCTCCGCACCAGGGCCTCGATCAAGGCCAGGACGAAGAGGGGGTCTCCACGCCGGCTCGAAGCGAAGCGTCAAGTTACGACGCGCAGCCGGCAGCGGACGCTTGGCAAGGGGCAACGCTGATTTACGGCGCGCAGCCCGCTCCTGACTACTCGCCGCCGGCCACCGCGCCACTGAACGGCCATGAGGTCGAGGCACAGCCGGTCGGGGCGAGCGCCGGAGAGGCGAACACGTCCGCAACGCTCGCGCAGAGCTATGACGAGCAGGCCACGGACCCGTGGGAGAATCCGCTTCCCGCGTGGGAATACTCTAAGAGCGAATACCCCGTCCTGCTAGGTCTCAGGAAGAAGACGAATCAAAAGCGATTCTTCTGGATAATCGTGGCCGGCCTGCTGATCGTCTTTTTTGTGATCGGCTACTTTGTTATGGCGAGGCCAGACGCGGCTGACAGTAATAATGGGCCAAGAGCTTCGGAACCGAGCGATACTCCGGGCGCGGCCGAAGCTAATCCGGCGGCCAGCGCGGCCGGGCAACAGGGCGCGCCGGGAGAAACGGTCACTGACGCGGCTCCGGCGCAATCAATAAAGTCCGCGGCCTCGACAGAGTTCGGCAGCGTCGGGTCGCTCACGCTACAGACGGCCGCGTTCCCGGATGAAGCGGGCGCAAACGAGTTCACCAAAAAGCTGATAAGCGCGGGGATACCCGCTTACGTAGTCCCAGCCGACTTGCAGGGCAAAGGGAGATGGTTCAGGGTGCGCGTCGGCAGGTTCTCGAACGCCGACGACGCGAAAAAGTATGCTGTGCAGTCACGACTTCGCGCGAAAGCCGCAGGCATGAACGTCGATTTCATAGTCGTAGAGTACGGAAAGCCTTAAACGAGTGGCGCGGTCTTCGCCGCGAGGCCGGGGAAGTCGGGGAGTCTCAATCGTGTCAGGTTTTAGCCCGCAGGACGAAAGGTACGCCAAGCTTGTAGATCACTATGCCCGGTATATTCAATCCCCCGTTCTCCGGCTGAAGTTCCTTAACAACACATTGCGCGCCGCGCCGCCGCGCGATTTCTGGGCGCGGCTGCCGATGGTCGGGACGCTGCCCGAGCGAGCAGCCCTGATCTTTGAAGTGTCAAAGCTGATGCCTCCCGCGAGCAGTCTGCCGGTCGCGCTTCGCATCACTTCCCTGCTCTACCGCCTGCGTTACGCCGTCTACGCGCTGTCGCTGATCCTGGCGATAGGCACGGGCGCAAGCGTCATCTACGCGGCGATGAGGCTGGCTACAAGCATGTCGCCGCCTAAGGACGCGAACCCGAACGCGCCCGACCGAATCGCCGGCAACTCGGACGGAGCAAACGCGGTCGCGGCGATAGGGACCGAAGCCGGGCTCTCGCTCGATAAGGTGTGGCTGGCCGAGAGCGGAGACGGTTTTGAGTTCTACAGCAACGGCGCGCGCGTGCTGACAGAGTTTGAAATCGACGGGAAGGAGCGTCGCTTTTACAGCTTCAACGCGGACGCGCTCTTTAATGATTCCGAGAGCTTCGACCAGGAGTCAAAACCGATCGGCATTCTTTATCACATATCGGAGAGCGACCTGCTGCCTTTCGCGGGCAAATACAATTCGTCGCTGCAAGGCCGCTCGCGCGCGCTGCTCGAATACGCGCGCGAGAAAGCTCTTTACAATTACTTGATAGACCGCTTCGGGCGCACCTACAGAATAGTGCGCGACGAGCAGACGGCCAATCACGCGGGCAACTCCGTCTGGTCGGACGGCGAGCGGGTCTACGTGAACCTGAGCGCCAGCTTTATCGGCATATGTTTCGAAGGCAAATCCGAGGTCGGCGCAGCCGTGGGGCCGGAGGGAATCAACGAGGCGCAGATCTACGCCGCGCGCGTGCTGACTGCCGTGTTGCGGTCGAAGTACGGGATCGCCGACGCCAACTGCGTGACGCACGGGCTGGTCTCGGTAAACCCGTCGAACCGGCTCATGGGTTATCACACGGACTGGGTCGCGGGCTTCCCGTTCGAAGCCGTAGGGCTGAGCAACAAGTACGAGACGGAGCTCGTGACCGTCTCGCGGCTGGGCTTCGCTTACGACCAGCCCTACATCGCCGCGGCCGGCGGGAAGCGGTGGGCGGGGCTCGAACGCGCCGACGCCAGGTTGAAAGAGGCGGCCGCTGTCGAAGGCGTGAGTGTGGAAGTGGCGCGGCGCGAAGGGTGGAAGGTGTTTCAACGCGCTCACGCAAAACAGCGCGAGATCGATAATGAATAAGACGGACCTGATAGACGAAGTAATACGCCGCACGGGGCTGAAGCGCCGCAAGGCCGCGCGCGGGGTCGAAGCCACGCTTGAGATAATCAAGCGCGAGCTTAACAGTGATAGCGCGGTGCAGATACGCGGCCTCGGCCGCTTGCAATTACAACCGAAGAGGAGCGGACTGCTGCCCGCGATTACGGGAGAAGCCCCAAGGCCGATACCCGCGGGCAGGGCCGTAAAACTGAAGGCAACCAGGAAAGCTGTCGCGAGCCTGAACACCGAGCCCCTCGCGCTCGACAATAACACAAACAATTTTGGAGGTAACATGGATAAGAAGCAGAAGGAAAAGGAAGACGCAACCAACGAGGCCGCAGCCGGTGAGGGCACTGCCCTGGGCCTTGACGTAGGGACGAGTCGACTGGTGCTGGCTAGCGGCACGGCGGATCACATCAAAGCGAAGGCGGAGCTGAACGCGTTCATCACCGTTCCTTACTCTAAATTCACCGAGAACATACTGAAGCAGAACAGGGTCACCTACCAGATGAACGGCGGCCAGACCCTCCAGGTCTACGGCAACGAGGCGGCGCAATTCGCCAACGTCTTCAACACGGAAGTGCGCCGCCCGATGATGGCCGGCACGCTCAACCCTTCCGAAGAGTATTCGCTCTCCGTCATGCAGGCGATCATCCAGCAGTTGGTGCGCAAGACGAAGAACGGCGAAAACCTCCGCTTCTCCGTCCCCGGCGAGCTGCGCAACGGGGGCTCTCCCGACCTCGTCTACCACGAAGCGATGCTGCGCGAGCTGCTCGCCGGCATGGGCTACAACGCCAAAGGGATAAACGAGGGCCTCGCGGTCGTCTTCGCAGAGCTTGAGCGCGAGAACTTCAGCGGCATAGGGATAAGCTGCGGCGGCGGCATGTGCAACGTAGCGCTCGCCTACATGTCCATACCCGTGATGACCTTCAGCATGGGCAAGGCCGGCGATTTCATAGACCGCAACGTAGCCACGGTGACGGGCGAGATACCGACTCGCATCCGCGTCATCAAAGAAGAAGGGCTCGACCTTACGCGCGCGCCTAAGAACAAGTACGAGAGCGCGCTCCACGTCTACTACGACGACGTGATCGTCTCGCTGGTCGAGGGGCTCCGCGGCGCGCTCGTCGAGACGAAGAACATGCCGCGCATAGACAAAGCCATCCCGATCGTGCTGAGCGGCGGGACCGCAAAGCCGAAAGGCTTTTTAGACAAGTTCCGCCAGGCTATCGAGAGCGACGGCTTCCCGCTTGAGATTTCAGAGATACGCCTGGCTGAAGACCCGCTGACGGCCACGGCCCGCGGCTGCCTCATCGCCGCGATGTACGAGGCGTAGTGACATTTCTCACAGCAATGGCGCAGAGAAGAAAGCCCCGAAGGGGCGCGATTCAATAGCCAGGGGCACCGCCCCTGGAAACGGGTTGTCATTATTACAAGCCCTGAAAGGGCGCGATAAGAGTATCGCCCTTTCAGGGCTTCGTATTGTATGCGTGCGTAACCCGGCGCGTTGCGCCGGGCTATTGAATATCGCCTCTACGGGGCTTTCGGCCATTGAATGCCGCCCCCTCGGGGCTTCCCTATTGAATCACGCCTCTTCGAGGCTTCCTATTGAAGCCCGCCTTTGGGGCTATTACTTCTTCGCAACAAATTCATAACATAACCGGCGAACGATACGCCCGCCGATTCCATCCTACGATTTAAGGCCGCAAGAAATCCGGCAAGCAGAAGAAGCCTCGTCCAGGGCCTCTTCTTTTTTTGTCCCTACGAGCGAGCAAGGGGAGGGTTATGCAGTTGCACGAAACTTCGTCTAAGACCTATTCGGGCGGTTTCAGAGGTGCGGAGCGGCGACGCTTCAAGCGTGTCCCCGTGCTGAGGCCCGCAACGTATCGCGACGCGAAATTCGGGGAGACGAAAAGCCTGATACTCGACCTCAGCGAAGGCGGCGCCTACGTCGAAAGCCCTGTCGTCCCAGAAGGCTCGCGGATCGAGATGGAGTTCAACCTGGTGGACGGCTACAGGGTCCAGGTCGTGGCGGTAGTTCGATACCTGCTGCTCGGGACGGGCATGGGCGTAGAGTTCAAGCAGATTTCCGACCAGGACCGCCGCCGGATAGCCGCGTTCGTCGAGACATTTCCTGGCGCTGCTCTGCACCAGTAGGGCTGATGCTTGGAATAGATGGATACTGATGGTAGAATGTTTATGCACCGATAAACGCGCCCGTTTAATCTTTCTAGGAGAAGTTTATGAAGGTATGCCCGGTCTGTAACGAAACTTTTGCGGACGAGCTTAAATTCTGTGACCTCGACGGGACGCGGCTCAAGCGCGAGGTCGGCACCCAGTCTCCGGAAAAGCAGAACAAGGCATGGTCGCTCATCGGCGTGGGCCTCCTCGTCGGTGCGCTCGTTTTGTCGGCCCTCTCGATAACCTTTTTGCCTAAAGCGCGCGTAGCGCCCACGGTCGTCAGCTCAGAGACAGGGCAGGCCGTAGCCTCCCGCCTGGACCCCGCGCAGACGGAAGTAGCGCAAGCCGGGTCCGCCGACTCGCAGACGCCCGAGATAGTGGCCGAAGAGATCCCGCCCGCCGAGGTGAAGAAGAAAGACGCGGCTCAAAACAACGCAAACGGTAACGTCAACTCCACGACGCCTGACCCGAAGGCAGCGGCGAAAGAGGCGGGCGAAGACGAACAGCCCGCCGCGCAGATCGAGCCGCCGCCCGTTGCGCCGCCTCCGCCTCCGAAAGAGGTTGATCCGGCTCCCGTCGTCAAGCCCGCGTCCGATACTCGCGACGCCGACGCAAAGCCAGCCGCGAATGGTGACCCGAAGAAAGACGGTAAGCAGTCGAAAGACAAAGATGACGACGATAAGAAGTCTGACAAGAAGGACGACAAGAAAAAGAAGAAAGGCGGCGGGCTCTTCGGGGCCTTCAAGAAGATTTTCGGTAAGGATTAAACCGCTCGCCAGGTTTGACCGAGAGAGAATGCCAGGACGAAATCAACTTTGTCCTGGCATTCTCTTTTTCATGTCGCGCTCGGGGTTTACAGACGCCCACCGTGAAGCTAAAGTTTCTAAACGCGCAATAATTTTCTTTGTAATCTTTGAGGTATTCATACATGCAGATGCCACGCACTATTGGCGAGCTCAGGACGAGCCGGTTTAACGACGCGCTCTCGAACCGGCTGTCGATCAAGGACGAGATTCGCGCCAACCTCATCCGAAAGATCAGGGGGGGCGAATCGATCTTCCCCGGCATAGTCGGCTACGACGACTCGGCGATCCCGCAGATAACGAACGCCTTGCTCTCGCGCCACAACTTCATACTTCTGGGGCTGCGCGGCCAGGCCAAGAGCCGCATCCTGCGCGAACTGGTGGGGTTGCTCGACGAGGTGATGCCCGTCGTCGAAGGCTGTGAGATAAATGACAACCCTTACGCGCCTATCTGCAAATCCTGCCGGCTGGCGATCGAATCCGAGGGCGACCGGACGCCGATCACGTTCATCGACCGCGAGGCGCGCTACGTCGAAAAGCTCGCGACGCCCGACGTGACGATAGCCGATTTGATAGGCGACCTCGACCCGATCAAGGCGGCGCGGGGCGGCCACCTGCTCTCCGACGAGTTGACGATCCATTACGGGCTGCTGCCGCGCGCGAACCGGGGCATCTTCGCCATCAACGAGCTGCCCGACCTGGCAAGCAAAGTCCAGGTGGGGCTCTTCAACATCATGCAAGAGGGCGACGTTCAGATAAAAGGGTACCCGATCCGCATGCCGCTCGACGTGATGCTGGTCTTCTCGGCCAACCCCGAAGACTACACCGCGCGCGGCAAGATCATCACGCCGCTAAAGGACCGCATAGGCTCCGAGATCAACACGCATTACCCGGCCACGGTCGAAGAAGGCGTCGCAATAACCGAGCAAGAGGCATGGATGGCGCGCGACGGCGAGAGCCTCTTGATGCCCGAGTTCATACTGCGGGCCGTCGAGCAGATAGCGTTCGAGGCCCGTCAGGACCAGCGCGTCGACAAGCGGTCGGGCGTGAGCCAGCGGTTGCCTATCTCGGTCATCGAGAACGTCGTGTCGAACGCCGAGCGTCGCAAGGTCTTAACGGGCGAGCAGCACATCGTCCCGCGCGTCAGCGACATCTATTCTGCGCTGCCCGCGATCACGGGCAAGCTGGAGCTGGAGTATGAAGGCGAGCAGCGCGGACAGGTGAACGTCGCGCGCGATCTAGTCAGGGCCGCGGTCGGCAAGACGTTCGAGGCTTACTTCGAGCACATAGACTGCTCCGAGATCGTGGCGTGGTTCAACGACGGCGGCTCGTTGCGAGTGAGCGACAGCGACAACGCCGAGCTTTGCCTGGCGAGCTTCAGGCGGGTGACGGGATTGATAGGCGCGGCGAAGAGTTCGGGCCTGGCCGACAGGTCTCAGCCGGCGACCGTAGTCTCGGTCTGCGAGCTGATACTCGAAGGGCTTTACGCGCAGAAGAAGATAAGCCGCAGCGACGAGCGCGGCTACGCGGCCGCCAAGAAGGAGCCGCGCGGGTACGATTACGAAAGCTTCAGTCGTTCGAGAAGAATCAATTAAGGAAGGAGCCGCAAGTAATGCCTATTGCCTGGCACGCACCGTATGAGTTGTTAAAGCCGGAGACGCGCGACATGGCCCACGCCATTCACTCGCTGATGGAGGAGCTTGAGGCAATCGACTGGTACAGCCAGCGCGTCGACGTGAGCGACGACCAAGCATTGCGCGGTATTCTCGCCCACCATGCAAACGAAGAGAAAGAACACGCCGCGATGCTCCTCGAATGGATGCGACGCCGCGACCCTGAGTGGGACGAGTACCTGCGCACTTACCTGTTCACGACCGGCGACATTCTTGAGATAGAAGAGGGCCAGGAGTCCAGGACGCTCGCCGCCGAAGGCTACCCGGTCGCCCCGCAGCCGCCCGGCGCGGTCCAACCCGCCGCCGAGACGGAGCGGCCCCGCAGCTTCACGGTCGGCAGTCTGCGGCCCTCAAGAGCATAAGTCCTGAGTGCTGAGTGCTGAGTTAACTGCTCTCACTCAGGACTCAGCACTCAGGACTCAGGACTGAATATGGCTTTTACCAAGTACTCGAAATGGGACGGCATAGATTGGGAGTCGATCAGCCTCGAAGACCTGCTCGACCGGCTGGCCGACTTTCTGCTCCAGAGCGGTTTTGAGAGCCCCTATTCCCGGTACTGGGACGAGCCCGACCAGAACCTCGACTCGCTGCGCGACGCAATCATGCGCGCGCTGATGGAGGAGGGGCTGCTGTCGGACGGCGAGCTTGAACAACTGATGGACGAGCAGGGCAACATCCGCGCGGACCAGATGGCCGAGCTGCTCGACCGCCTGATCGAGCGGCTCATCGAAGAAGGCTACATCACCGTCAACGAGCAGCCCGCCGACCGTCAACAGGATTCGCGCGTCTCTTCGCGCGGCGGCAAGACGGGCAAGCCCGTCGAGCGGAGCGTGAAGTTCGAGATCACAGACAAGGGCTTAGACTTCCTCGGGTTCAAAGTGTTAAAAGACCTGATCTCGTCGCTCGGGAGATCGTCGTTCGGGCGGCACGACACGAATTATCTTTCGACTGGAGTCGAAGCGAGCGAGGTTTCGCGCAGGTACGAATTTGGCGACACGCTGAACCTGGACGTGAACGCCACGCTGCGGTCGGCCATCAAGCGCGAAGGGCTCGGCGTCCCGCTCAACCTCGAATACTCGGATTTGATGGTCCACCAGACGGAGTATCAGAGTTCTTGCGCCACCGTGCTGATGCTCGACTGCTCGCACTCGATGATACTTTATGGCGAAGACCGCTTCACCCCCGCCAAGCGGGTCGCGCTCGCGCTCACGCACTTGATAAGGACTCAGTACCCCGGCGATAGCCTCCGCGTAGTCCTCTTCCACGACTCGGCCGAAGAGATACCGCTCTCGTCGCTGGCCCGCGCGCAGGTCGGGCCTTACCACACGAACACGCGCGAAGGGCTGAAGCTCGCGCGCCGCATACTGCTGTCGCAGCGCAAAGACATGCGGCAGATCATTATGATCACCGACGGCAAGCCTTCGGCGATGACGCTGGACGACGGGCGAATCTACAAGAACCCTATGGGGCTCGACCCGCGCATACTGCAAGAGACGTTCAGAGAGGTCGCGCTCTGCCGCCGCAGCAACATAATGATAAACACCTTCATGCTGGCGGACGATTATTACCTGGTCGACTTCGTCAAGAAAGTCACAGAGATTTGCCAGGGGAAAGCCTACTTCACCACGACGATGACGCTCGGCCAGTACATCCTGATGGATTACCTGAAGCGGCGCACGAAGCGTATTCATTAACCCCGCGCGAAATGACGAACCCGCATCTTCTCGGCAGCATCTACGAGCGGTCCTTGAGTAAGGCGATTGCCTTGGCCGACAGGAGAGAGCGCGGCATTTATTATACGCCGGAACGGATCGTCACCTACATTGTCGAAAAGACCATAGGCAAGCTGATCGCGGGCAAGTCGCCCGAGCAAGTTGCCGAGATGCGATTCGCCGACATAGCCTGCGGAGCCGGGGCATTCCTGCTCGGAGTTTACGATCTCCTGCTGCGACATCACGCGGCCTATTACAACGAAAAGAAGAACCGCGCAAAGGCGTTGAAGGCGGGCTGCCTGGAATGCGAAGACGGCTCGCTGCGACTTTCTATCAAACAGAAAAAGCATATCCTGCTCAATAACATTTATGGCGTCGACCTGGACGCGCAAGCAGTAGAGGTAGCGAAGCTTTCACTGTTACTCAAGCTTTTGGAAGAAGAGACGGCGGCGACGGCGAAGAATCATCTACTGGACAAGAACATAGTTCATGGAAACTCCTTGATGGGCATGAACATTTTCGCCGACAGGTTCGATGAGGCAATGAAGCGCGGCGGCTTTGATGTGATCGTCGGCAATCCTCCCTATAGCGCATCTCTTAAAGCGAACGAAGTCGCTTATCTGCTAAGCGAGTATTCCCTTCAGCAGTATCAACTGGACACCTATTTACTATTCGTCGAAAGGGCGTTGACGCTGCTGAAACTCGGCGGAATGCTCGGATACATCATTCCGAACACCTGGCTTTTGAACCTTCAATCCCCCAAGATCAGGCGGCACCTTTTCTCGAATACGAAGCTGGAAGAGATCGTACATTACAAGAAGCCAATCTTCACCCAAGCGACAGTAGACACCGAAGTCGTCATCATCGGCAACACAAACCCGGAAGATGATCATCAAGTTCGGATCTCCATCGTAGAGAAAGACGGCAGCGAGATCTCTTACTCTGCGCCCCAAAAGCGTTGGCGCGACGTTGACGGCAAGCCCGTGAATATTCTTGTCCGCCCTGAAATGGATGCCCTTGTCGACAAGTTAGACGCTCTGCCCACGTTGAATGACCTGTGCGTCATCACGCAAGGCTGTAAGCCATTTCAGGTCGGCAAGGGCAAGCCGCCGCAAACGAGAAAGACCGTTGACGAAAAACCGTTCGTCGCTGACACTCGCCGCGACTCGTCGTTCCGCCCTCTGTTGCGCGGGAGCCTGATTCAGAAGTACTTGATCACCTGGAATAATGATTATTGGATAAGCTTCGGGGAATGGCTCGCCGAACCGAGGTATTCCGCAAGCTACGACGCGCCCGCCAAGATTGTCGTCCGTCAGACGGGAGACTCTCTGGTGGCGACGATTGACGTCGACAGATTCATCGTCAGGGACAACTTATACACAATCATTCCTAAGAATGACGAGATTGATCTGTTTTTTGTGCTTGGCTTGTTGAATTCAAAACTTCTCAATTGGTATTACCAGAATGTACTCAATCCTGAAAAGGGAGAGGCGCTGGCGCAAGTCAAGCGCGGGCACCTGGCACGGCTCCCCATTGCGAATCGCGAGGATGGCAAGCTCGTTAATCTCGTCAGACAGATGCTTGAAGCTAAGCGACAGCTTTCGGCGTCGCGCACCGACCGAGACAAAGCGCTTTACGAGAGCAAGCGCGTGGCGCTCGATCGAGAGATCGACACCCTTATTTATAAGCTTTACTCCTTGACGCGCGACGAGATCGATCTCGTCGAAAGAAGAAAGCTTTAGCTGTAGCGGAGCCAGCGGCCGAGCTCCGCCAGGCTCGGCCGCTTGCCGTACATCAGGATTCCCACTCGATAAATTCTCGCCGCCAGCCAGATCACTCCTAAGATTGTCACGATCATCAAGAGCATAGACAGCGCGATCTGCCACCAGGGCGGGGGGTCCACGGCGATCCTCAACATCATCAGCGTCGGCGTGAAGAACGGGATCATCGACAGCGTGACCGACGTAGGGCTGTTCGGGTTGTTCATCACCAGCGAGAAGACCATCATCGGTATTACGATCAGTATGGTCACGGGGAACTGCACCTGCTGCGCGTCCTCTTCGCTCGACACCATAGCGCCGACCATCGCGTACAGCGTCGCGTAGAGGAAGTAGCCGAGTAGGAAGTAGATGATAAAGTAGACGGCGAGGCTCGCCGGCACCTTTGGCATATCCGCCCCGGTCGAGGCAAAGATCTTCGCCCCTGCGTAAGAGAGCAGCGCGCCCGACAGTATCCAGATGGCGTACTGCGTCAGCCCCACGAGCCCTATGCCTATGATCTTGCCGATCATCATCTGAAACGGCTTTACCGAAGAGACTACCACCTCGACTATGCGCGACTGCTTCTCTTCGATCACGCCGCGCATCACGAATATTCCGTAAAATAGTATCGTGATGTAGATGAAGAAGAGCATGATGAAGGCGATTATGAAGGTCGGCACGCCCGAATCTTCCGACTCGCCTTCAGGCCCGACCTTGATCTTCCGCAAGTCGACCGACTTCATGTAGCGGCTTATCTCGGTCGGGTTGATCCCCGCCCGCGTCAATCGGCGCTCGATGACGGCGGTGCTTATGGCTTGCTCGACGCCCCTGATCGCCGGGTCGCTGGGGTTCTTCGTGTAGTACTCGGGCTCCGCGCTGTCGAGCACGCCGGTGGGCAGAACGACGTACGCGCGGTCGGAGTCCTCTTTGACTTCGTTGTTGAGCCGCGCCTTCACCTCTTCGACGTTCTCGTCCGGCTGTAAGGTTACTCTAGAAAGCTCGTACCGCGTGTTGGCGAACCGCGCCCTGCCGCTGCCGCCCGCGTCGTCGGTCGCCGCGTTCGCTTCCGACCTTTGCTTTATCGCTTCAAAGAGCGTCGGGTCGTTGCTCATGTCTATGACGGAGACGCGGCGGACGCCTCCGCCGCGCGTGGCGAAAAAGGCAGGCAGCAGGATCAGCCCCAGCATTAAGAGCGGGCTTATGATCGTGCCTATCAGGAACGCCTTCGTGCGGACGCGTATCAAGTACTCGCGCTTGATTATCACCCAAACTTTTTTCATGCCCTTTCCTCAGCCTTTGCTTCGCGGCGGGTAACGCTCTCAATGAATATCTCGTTAAGCGACGGCTCGACCAGCTCGAAGCGGTTTATGCGCGCGCCCGCGCCGACCGCCCGCCTGAGCACCTCCTGTGGGTCTATATCTTCGTTCAGCGTTAGCTCGACGTGGTTGGCGAAGCGGTTCTCTCTCTTGACGAGGTCGCCCAGGAAAAAGCCGTCGCCGTCCTCGTAGTCGAGTATGACGGTGTTGCGGCCGAAGCGGCGCTTCACCTCGCGCAGGCTCCCGCCCAGAACTTTCGTGGAGTGGTTTATCAGGCAAATGTCGTCACACATCTGCTCGACCTGCTCCATCTGGTGCGTCGAGAAGATGATCGACTTACCGACCTTCTTGAGGTCGAGTATGGTGTTCTTGAGCAGGCTCACGCTCACGGGGTCGAGGCCGGAGAATGGCTCGTCGAGGATCAACAGCTCGGGCTCGTGCAGGACGGCGGCGATGAACTGCACTTTCTGCTGCATCCCCTTAGAGAGCTCGGCGGACTTCTTATCCTTCCAGTCCGAAAGCTCAAGCCGCGCGAGCCACTCGTCTATGCGCTTGCGGGCTTCGGCGGAATCCAGCCCCTTCAGGTTGGCGAAGAATATGAGCTGCTCGCCGACCTTCATCTTTTTGTAGAGGCCGCGCTCTTCGGGCAGGTAGCCTATCCGCTGCTGCATCTCGGGCGACATGTGGCGGCCGAGCACGAGGACATCGCCTTCGTCAGGCGCGAAGATGTTTACGATCATGCGGATCGTGGTCGTCTTCCCCGCGCCGTTCGGGCCGAGCAGGCCGAATATGGTCCCCTGTCTCACCTCAAGCGAAAGGTTCTGAACGGCTACGAACTCATCGAATCGTTTAGTCACCCCTTTCAACTCGACTACATTCATCAACTCTCCTCCGGGCTGCTTGTCTACTCGCGCGCGCGCTGCTCCCTTTTTAGCGAAGGCTCGAACTCACGCGTCGTGTGCTCGGTTACGCTGGGCGCAGCGACGGGCGGCGCGTCAATCTGAGGCGCGGTCCTGCGCTCTTTAATCACGTTCGTATTCGGGTAAGATTCGGCGCGGTCGCCCTTCTGAGTCATGCTGATTACGCGCGCAAGCTGCCAGATGAGCAGCGCGCTGATTACGAGCACGACCAGGAACCCGATCGCCGTCACCGCCGCCAGGTCCGAGCCGCCGTGTCCCAGCGCCGTCACTCCGATCGCGCCTCCTATGAGCAGCGCGAGCGCGCCGATCGCGAAGACGGCGACGGCCCAGAACATACCTGTGATCTTACCGATGTTCGCGCCCGCGCCGCGCGGGCTGAGGTTAGCGCCGCACTGCTTGCAGTACTTCAGCCCTTGAATAGTCTCAGCGCCGCAAACCGGGCAGTACATAAACCCTCTCCTAAGAATCTCAGATTTGAGATCATTGAGTCACTTTCCCCCTCGGCTCGCGCGCGCGCTGCTCTTCGTACAGCCGCTCGAAGTTGCGCGTCGTGTGCTCTGTCACGCTCGACACAGGCTGGGCGGGTATCTGCGCGATGGGGTATTCCGCCGCCGCGGGCTTTATGAACCGGGCGGTCCTGCCAGCTTCCGCCTGCGCGGTCAACAGGCGCGAGAACAACCTTATCAGCAACGCCGCGATGCCGAAGACGGTCGTAGTGCCGAAGACTATCATCGCCAGCGCTATCGGAGTGGGGTCCGTGTTTCGCGACTGGCCCGGCGATAGAGGGGCTAAAAGATCGAACGCATGCGAGACGACGATCCCGAGTCCGCCCAGACAGATCGCCACCGTCGCAAGCCCTATTGCCCAGGCCGCGCCCGTAAAGCTCCAGCCCGACAGAGGCGTTGTCTGAGGCGGCTGATCGCCTAAACTCAGGCCGCAGCGTTTACAGTACTTCAACCCGAAAGTGTGCTCCGCGCCGCAATTCGGACAGTGCATAGGCCCTCCGTAAATACTTTTTGGAACGTGCGCCAGCCGTTAATAATGTAAGACTCAGCTCTACTACGACCGCAGGAAAGATCAAGTTCTGCGGCAGACGTGTTTCCGCCCTTCATCAAACCATAGCATATCACGCCTCGGTCGGCCGAGTAACTTGCGACAGTCGAAACCGGCGTGTTAGATTCAGTTTTTCCGCCGTTACGAAATATTTGGCCTTATGGCCGGGGGTGAATAAAATGTCGCAATCCGCTCAAACAGCTTCCGAAAGCGCGCCCCGCGCGCTTACAACGCTCACCGACGAAGAGAGCCTCTTCCGCCAATCTGTCCGCGAGTTCGCCGAACAGCAGATACGCCCGTTGGCCGCCGAGATGGACGAGAAGGGGAAGTTCTCTTCCGACCTCATCAGCCAGTTCTTCGACCTGGGGCTGATGGGCATAGGCATCCCTGAAGAGTACGGCGGGCAGGGCGGCAGCTTCTTCAACTCCATCCTGGCGGTCGAAGAGCTCTCGCGCGTAGACGCGTCGGCGGGCGTGGTCGTCGACGTGCAGAACACGCTGGTCAATAACGCGATACTGTTGTGGGCCAACGACGAGCAGAAGCGGCGCTACTGCCCCCGGATGGCTACCGACACCGTGGGCGCTTACGCGCTCTCGGAAGCCGGGTCGGGCAGCGACGCCTTCGGGCTTGCGACGAAGGCCGAGGAGCGCGGCGATTCCTACGTCTTAAACGGGCGCAAGCTCTGGATAACGAACGGGGCCGAGGCCGGATTGTTCATAGTCTTCGCCAACATCAATCCCGAAAAGGGCTATCGCGGGATAACGGCCTTTCTGGTCGAGAGAGATTTTCCGGGCTTCACCGTGGGCAAGAAAGAAGATAAGCTCGGCATACGCGCCAGCTCTACGTGCGAGCTGATACTGGAAGACTGCGTCGTCGGCAAAGAGAACGTCCTCGGCGAAGTCGGCAAAGGCTATAAGATAGCCATCGAGACGCTGAACGAAGGGCGCATCGGGATAGGCTCTCAGATGGTGGGCCTCGCGCAGGGCGCGTTAGAGTACGGGATCAACTACACCAAAGAGCGCCAGCAGTTCGGACAGCCCGTCGCCCGCTTTCAGGGCGTGCAATTCCAGATCGCTCAGATCGCGACAGAGCTTGAGGCGGCGCGATTGATGGTATACAACGCCGCCAGATTGAAGGACGCGGGCGAGAACTACGTCATGCAGGCTGCGATGGCGAAGCTCTTCTCGTCACAGGTGGCCGAGCACGTCACGTCGCAGGTCGTCGAGCTTTATGGCGGCTACGGCTACACGAAAGACTACCCCGCGGAAAAGTATTACCGCGACGCGAAGATCGGCAAGATTTACGAAGGCACTTCGAACATGCAGCTTCAGACCATAGCAAAGCTGATCCTCGGCGACGTGTAGCATCATAAACAGCATTGAGATGACCAAAGAGCGCTGGCTCGCCATAAGCACCGTCACGGTCTTTGCCCTGGCCCTGGTCGGGGCCGCTTACGCAGCTTACGTGCTGATCCCGCCGATTGTCGCCGACCCTCAATCCAAAAGCACGCTGCTCGTATTTCTGATCTCGCTCGTCGTAGCCTTCGCGGTGATCTTCCTGCTCTTCCGGCGGCGGCAGAAGGGGTCGTAGTGTCCTAAAGGTGTATTGTCGGGCAAACCTGTAGGGGCAGCCCTTGTGGCTGCCCGGATCGCGCGTTAGCGCGATGACAGTCATCGTCCTTACGGACGATCCGGGCAGGGACAAGCCCGCGCCGCGCGAAGCGCATCATGCGCCATGGCCCCTACAATCTTCTAGCGGCAACACTACTTTGGGACACCACCCTCCGCTTTTGTCAAAACCCCGTCGCTCAGGTTAAGATATAATTTAGGATTCCCTATCAGAGGTTATTTAGATGATTGAAAGCTTGTTGCGCCGGAAGGTTGAGAAACGTCCATCCAAAGTCCAGTTACAGGGCAGGATTCTTTTTCTCGCGGAAGACCCGGCGCTGGTAAGAAGACAGATCGAAGGGGAAGACCTCGACGTAAAAAATATCCCGCCGCTGAGGAACGACATATCGACCGACGAGATAACCCCGGCTTACATCTGTTACCACTTCGACGAAACGCTCGGCGAGTTCGTCTACATAGGGCTTAAGTGCGGCGACGATTTCCCCATCAAGCGCAACGACGTGAAGAACGGCGGGTTTGTCGCGGCCGTGTCGGGCAAGCGGCGAGGCAAGGGCTCAAGCCGCGAGCAGTCCCCTTACGCGGAGATAGCCGCGGGCATCAGGCTCGTCGTCGCAGAGAACATTGAGCGCATCTACAAACAGAATTGCCAGAACCTCGGGCTGCTCGCCTCGACCAACTTCGACCTGATCGAGCGCGTAGCGCGCGGCGAGGAGATAGACCTGGAAGAGTTCACGCGCGGCGAGGACGAGATCACGCGCCAGATCATAGAGTACGGCGGCCTCTTCCCGTTCAACGTCGCGCGGCTCCAGGGCAAAGTGACGCTCCCAAAAATCACCACGCCGCGACGGCCGATGACGCTGGCCGAAAAGATATTCGCGCGCCACTTTGTAACAGACCTTTCGAAAGACGAGGTGGGCGTCGAAGCCGTCCGCCCCGGCGACGCCGGGTTCGTGCGCACGGACATACGCTTCAGCCACGAGTACGTCACGCCGATGGCGGCGATCTTTTACGAACAGCTCGTCGGCGACGAGCCGATCAACGACCCTTCGTCGGTCTATTTCTTTCAGGACCACCTGACCTTCGTCGACGACGTGATGCCGCCCGAGCGGAAGGCGATGGGCTTGCTCGACCTGGCCCACCAGTTGATGCGAAAGCAGGAAGAGTTCGCGCGCAAGCAGGGCGTCCGTCTCCACGGCGCGCTGCCGGATCGCAAAGGGTCGGAGGCAATCTGCCACAGCCTGATACTCCAGAACTACGCGCTGCCGGGCCAGGTGATAATCGGGTCGGATTCGCACACGCCGCACGCGGGGGCGGTCGGCGCGGTGGCTTTCGGCGTCGGGACGACGGACGTTTTCAACTCGTGGATCACCAAAGACGTGCGCGTGCGCGTGCCCGAGCAGGTGCGGATCAGGGTATCGGGCCGCAGGCCGGATAACGTCACGGCTAAAGACTTCATGCTCGAAATCCTGCGCACAGACTTTGTCCGCAACGGCGACGCGATCGGGCGCATAGTCGAATATACGGGCGACGCCGTCGCCGACCTCAACATAGACGAGCGCGCGACGATGACGAACATGGCGGCGGAGGTCGGCGCGTTCACGGGCATAGTCGCCGCCGACCAGAAGACTGTAGATTTCCTCGTCGAGCGGGGCATGTCTCGCGAAGAAGCAGAGAGGCTTTGCGAAGGCATGAAGAGCGACGACGCCGCCGAATACGCGCTGACCATCGACATCGACGCGAGCAAGCTCCGCCCGATGATCGCGCGGCCTGGCGATCCCGGCAACGGGTTGTTCATAGACGAGCTCGAAGACAGGGTCAAGATCGACATAGCTTACGGGGGCTCTTGCACGGCCGGAAAGAAAGAGGACCTGGACATGTACGTTCGGGTCTTTCGCGAGGCGCTCACGCGCGGGCAGCGCGTTCACCCGGACGTGCGATGTTTCATACAGTTCGGCTCTCTGGAGGTTCGCAAGTACTCCGAGGAGAAAGGCTACATAGATATTCTCCGCGATGTCGGCGCGCAGATCATAGAGCCGAGCTGCGGCGCTTGCATCAACGCGGGGCCTGGAGTGAGCACCCTGAAAGAGCAGGTCGTAATCAGCGCGCAGAACCGCAACTTCCCCGGACGCAGCGGGCCGGGCCAGATGTACCTGGCATCGCCATTGACTGTCGCCGCGTCTGCGATAGCGGGTTACATTACCGAGTACAGACCTAAGTCCTGAGTGCTGAGTGCTGAGTCCTGAGTGAAAGATTATATACTCAGGACTCAGCACTCAGCACTCAGCACTGGAGGAGAGGATGGCCGTTCAACCACAGGTAGAGAAGTATCACGGGCTCGATCGCGATGCGATGCTCAAGATGTATCGCTTGATGTACCTGTCGCGCCGCGTCGACGATAAAGAGATTCAGTTGAAGGGGCAGAACAAGATTTACTTCCAGATCTCGGGCGCGGGCCACGAAGCCGTGCTGGTCGCCGCGGGCTTCGCGATGAAGCCTTCTTATGACTGGTTCTACCCTTATTACCGCGACCGCGCTCTCTGCCTGGCGCTCGGGATGACGCCGACGGAGATGTTGATGGAGGCGACGGGCGCGGTCGACGACCCGAACTCCGGCGGCCGCCAGATGCCTTCTCACTGGGGGCACAAAAGGCTGAACATCGTGTCGCAGTCTTCGCCAACGGGGACGCAGTTCCTACAGGCCGTGGGCTGCGCCGAAGCGGCCTACCGCGCCGAGTTGATCGGCAACCCTGAGCGGGTGGTCGAAGGCTACCAGAAGGGCGCGATGGTTTACGTCTCGGCGGGCGACGGCACGACGAGCGAGGGCGAGTTCTTCGAATCCCTGAACACGGCCTGCAATCTGAAGCTCCCGGTCCTCTACCTGATCGAAGACAACGGCTACGCCATCTCGGTCCCCGTTGAAGTGCAGACGGCGGGCGGCAGCATATCAAAACTCGTGTCGGGCTTCCCCAACCTGTTTATCGAAGAGGTGGACGGGTGCGACCTGATGGCCAGCTACGAAGTGCTTCAGAGGGCCGTCGCCTACTGCCGCGAGCGTCGCGGGCCGGCGCTCGTCCATGCGCACGTGATAAGGCCCTACTCGCACTCGCTGTCGGACGACGAGAAGCTTTACCGCCCGGCGAGCGAGCGTGACACAGAGGCCGAGCGCGACCCTACGCGCACGTTCGCCACCTTCCTAGTCAATGAAGGGCTGGCCGACGAGGAGGAGCTTAAGCGGCTTGCCGCCGAAGTTGACGAAGAGGTAAACCGCGCGGCCGACGAAGCGGTGGCGGCCGCGAAGCCCGCAAAAGAGACCGCCACGCTGTACGTCTATTCGCCGGACGTCGACCCGACTTCGAAAGAGTTCGACACGGAAGGGCAAGCTCCGACCGAGGGCGACCAGAAGACCATGCTCGATCTGATAAACGCGTGCCTGATGGACGAGATGGCGCGCGACGAGCGCATAGTGGTCTTCGGCGAGGACATCGCGGATTGCAGCCGCGAGGACAATCTCGAACAGGTCAAAGGCAAGGGCGGCGTATTTAAAGTTACCTTCAACCTTCAGCGCCGTTTCGGCGGCTCCCGCGTCTTTAACACGCCGCTCGCGGAAGCCAACATAATCGGCCGGGCCGTGGGCCTGGCGACGCGCGGCCTCAAGCCCGTGCCCGAGATTCAATTCTTCGATTACATCTGGCCCGCGATGCAGCAGCTCCGCAACGAAGTGCCGCTGATGCGCTGGCGGTCTAACAACGCTTTCAAAGACCCTATGGTGATCCGCGTGGCGACGGGCGGTTATCTCAAAGGCGGCGCGATCTATCACAGCCAGGCCAGCGACGTGCTGTTCACGCACACGCCCGGCATGCGCGTGGTGATGCCGTCGAACGCGCTCGACGCCAACGGGCTTTTGAGGACCGCGCTCCGCTCGGACGACCCTGTGATGTTTCTCGAACACAAACACCTTTATCGGCAGACGCACAACAAGGGGGCGTACCCCGGACCGGATTACATGGTCCCGTTCGGCAAGGCGAGGGTGGTGCGCGAAGGGAGCGACATCTCCGTCATCACCTATGGCGCGACAGTCTACCGCTCGGTAGTGGCCGCAAAGAAGGTTGAAGAAGAGCACGGGCTGAGCGTCGAGGTGATCGACCTCAGGAGCCTGAGCCCCTACGATTGGGAGGCCATAACGCGGACGGTTCAAAAGACGAACCGCGCGCTCGTCGTTCACGAAGACTCTATTAGCTGGGGCTACGGCGCGGAGATAGCCGCGCGCGTCTCGGACGAATTGTTCGAGTACCTGGACGCGCCCGTCCGAAGAATCGCCGCGCTCGACACGTTCGTGGCTTACTACCCCGACCTCGAAGACGAGATTCTTCCCCAGGCGGAAGACGTAGCGAAGGGCATCGTAGAGCTGTCTCGATATTGAATGAGCGGTCCGAGCTCGGAGCCGCTCGACAGTAAAATCTCTTTCCGGCATTGCCTCAACTCTGGCCGACCTCTCCCGCAAAGGTTGTCTCAGGAGTCAATCTGTATATAATTGGGTTGCCCATGTCCACTCAGAAGAAAACGCCATGACCAGAGAAATACTAGAGGTCAAAGATAACGGGTTGCCGATTGCCGAGCCTTCGCTTGAGGAGAAGCAAGAACAGCTTAACAAGATTTTGCGGAGCCGCGTCTTTCAAGGGTCCGGGATCGTGATGACTCTGCTCGAATACCTGGTGCGTCACTCGTTTGAAAACCCCGAGGCGCAGGTGAAAGAGTACACGATAGCCATCGACGTGTTCGGGCGCGGCAGCGAATTCAACCCCAACACCAACTCTATCGTCCGCGTGCAGGCGCGCAGGCTCAGGGTAAAGCTGCAAGAGTATTACGAGAACGAGGGGAAGTCGGACCGCGTATTGATAGAGCTTCCGAAGGGCCACTACAGAGTGACCTATTCGTATGTCGAGCCGAAGGAGGAGTCGGACGAGGCCGAACAGTCTCAGCCGGATAGCGTGACGCTCCAGCCGGCGGCGCAACCGGAAACAGCGCGCGAGCCGCGCAAAGACAAAGTCGATTTCACGAAGGCGGCCCTGCTCGTGATGGTAATCATACTCTCTGCCGCCGTGATCCTGCTGGCGCTGCCATACGCCGGTTCGAACAAGCAGGCGCAGACGGCGACCGTCTCCGGCGTCGGGGCCGATTATGAGCTCGTGTGGTCGCCTTTCCTCAAGACGAACGACAAGACGCTGCTGGTCTTGAGCAACCCCGCCGTCTACCGATTCTTAAACAACTCGGACGCTGAAGTGGCGGCGAAGAACTCGCTTCAGATCACGCCCGAGCACGCCCAGATGCTGGCCGAGGTGCTCAACGACACGCTCGTCATGAGGCAGGGGCGCGCGCCGCGGCTCGTGCTGACGACCACGACTTACACGGGCATAGGCGAGGCTATAGGGCTGTACCACCTGACCGATCTGTTCCGATCACAGGGCAAAGAGGTGACGCTAAAGCAGAGCCGCACGGTCAGCGCCGAAGACCTGAAGAATCGCAACGTGATACTGCTCGGGAGCGTCTGGGTGAACGACTGGGTAGAGAAGCTGCCCGTGAAGGAAGACTTCACCTACACCGTCAACGCGAGCATAGAGAACAAGGCTCCGCTCGCTGGCGAAGAGCGCGAGTACAAGCCCAGGTACAACAGCCAGACGGGGACGGCCGAAGTAGATTACGCGATCATCACGGTCAAGCCCGGCGTGACAAAGGAGCACAGGCTGATGATCTTGTCCGGCCTGTTGAGCGAGGGGACGCAGGCGGCCGCCGAATGCGTCACGAGAAAAGACTGTTTATACGAGCTGGACCGGCGGCTCGAACAGGCGTCGGACGAAGACGGCCCGCCGAAGTATTACCAGGCGCTCTTGAAAGTCGACGTAGACAACGGCATCCCTACGACGGTGACGATAGTAGCCGTCCACCCGCTGAGAGTGACCAGGGATTAGTTGTAGCTACGAGTCAAGAAGCCCCGCAGGGACGATTCGATAGGAAGCCTCGAAGAGGCGTGATTCAATAAGGAAGCCCCGCAGGGGCGGCATTCAATAGCCCGGCGCAACGCGCCGGGTGACGCACGTGTACAAGACGAAGCCCTGAAAGGGCGCGATACTTATATCGCCCTTTCAGGGCTTCTCATTACTATCAATCCGTTTCCAGGGGCGTTGCCCCTGGCTGTTGAATAGCGCCCCTGCGGGGCTTAAAAGCTTAAGTCTTCAGCTAATAACTCAACCCGAAGCCGTATTTGAACAGCGGGTCGTAGTTCCGGTCGCCGAAGTTGACAGGTATCTGCGCCATCGAGCGCGGCCATGAAAACGACAGCTTGCCCGTCGGCTTGTAATCGCCAAACAACACGTCGGCAACTCCTTGCCCTTCGGTCCCAGGCAGCCACGCGGCGACGAATGCGTCGCACTGACCGAGCGTCTGGTCGATTATCAGCGGCCTGCCGGACAACAACACCGCCACGACCGGTATGCCCGCTTTCTTCATGTTCTCGATCGCCTCGACATCCTCTTTCGCGAGCTGCAAATCCTCGCGGTCTCCGAGCATCTCGGCGTATGGCGTCTCGCCTATCACGACTATCCCGATCTCTGCGCCCGAAGCATTCGTCCCGTCGGCTGAGAAGGTGACCTTAGTCTTTTTCGAGACGGCCTGCTGTATGGCTTTCAAGATAGTAGTGCCGCCCGTCGTCACGTTGCCGCTCTGCCCCTGCCAGGCGACCGTCCACCCGCCGCACTGGTTCCCGATGTCGTCTGCATTCTTGCCCGCGACATGAATCCGCGCGAGGCTCTTGCTGATAGGCAGCGCCCGCTTCTCATTCTTGAGTAAGACCAGAGACTGGCGCACGCATTCGCGCGCGACTTGCCGGTGCTCGGCCGAACCGAAGCTCTTGTGCAGGCTCTTGTCGGCGAGGTGATTCCTCTGTTTGTCCATCAACCCCATCGCGAACTTGACTCTCAGTATGCGCCGCACCGCGTCGTCTATTCGCGACACCGGCACTCGGCCTTCTTTGACTAAAGCCACCAGCGTGTCGAAGAATTCCCTGTACTTCTGCGGCACCATCACCATGTCCATCCCCGCGTTGATCGACTGCTCGATGTCGCTCCTGTAATCGCCCGGCAGCTCGTCTATCGCGTCATAATCTGAGATCAGAAAGCCCTCGAACCCCATCTCGCCTTTCAGTATCTCCGTCAGCAGCCTCTTGCTGCCCGACGCCTTCACCCCGTTCCAGCTATTGTAAGAAGGCATTATCGACCCGACCCCGGCTTTGATGGCCGTGACGTACCCCTGCATGTGAAGCTCCTTCAGCTCCTTCTCGCTCAAGCGTGTGTCGCCGCGGTCGAGCGGCCATCGCTCGGCCGAGTTGGGTTGTTTCGGTATGCCCGTCCCGTAAGTAGTCCCCCCGTCGCCCGCGAAATGCTTGGCGCAGGCCAAAACGCTGAGCGGGTCTGAGAGGCCCGCGCCTTGAAGACCGCGGACTGCCGCCTCGCCCAACGTGCGCGCAAGCTCGGGCGTCTCGCCGAAACCCTCGTAGGTCCTCCCCCACCTCTCGTCGCGGACAACGGTCACGCAAGGGGCGAAGGTCCAGTTGATCCCGGTCGCGCGGACTTCTTTGGCGGTGATGCGCGCTGCGCGCTCGACAAGCGCCGCGTTGCGCGTGCACCCCAATCCGATGTTGTGAGGGAAGACGACCGCGCCTAAAACATTATTATGCCCATGCACGGCGTCGACGCCGTAGAGGATCGGTATCCCCAGGCGAGACTTCATGGCGAGCGACTGGTATCGGTCGTACATCTCCGTCCAGGCTTCGAGAGAATTCCCGGCCTTGGGGTCAGAGTTGCCGCCGCTCAGGAGCGAGCCCAGAGAGTAGGTCTGTACGTCTTTTACGTCCTTGAGCGCGTCCTGCTCGGCCTGCGTCATCTGCCCCACCTTCTCTTCGAGAGTCATCTTCGCCAGCACCAGGTCGACTTCGCTGTCGTAGGAAGAGAGGCGTCTTGACGCGGGCGGCGCGGAACCGGCCGGCTCGGCGGCCGGCAATGAGGTACACAACAGACCCAGAAGAATAAAGATAACAAGACCCTTCATATCGTTTCTCCTTAGAGATGTAGGCGCAGAGTTGATTACACAGAGCTAACGCTTTTCCGCACTGACCGTCAGCACGCGGTCTTTCCATTCGGTGTGCGGAATATTTTTTAGAGTGGGCGTAATGTCGGCCAGGATGATCAGCCTCTTGACCGGCTCGAGCATCGCGAATTCGACCTCCGCTTTCGGCTTCGCCGCCTCGTTGAGCATGGCGAGCTTGGCATCGCGCCACCCTTCGGGCGGGGCAACGCCCGCGGTCAGGTACGACATGGCTTCGAGCCCCGCCGAGCCGATGTCGGAAAGGTCGCGCGGGAGTTGCTCGGCTTCGCGCAGTATCGGAGCCTTGTCTATCATGATGTCGAGCGAGGGCCGCACGTCGCGCCACTCCGCGAGCACGACCTTGATAGTGTCGCGGTTGCGGTTGAAGTGCGGGGCGTCAGACAGCAGCCCATCCACCATCGCCGCGAACCGCCGCGCCGCCTGCGAGTCGGGTCGCGCCGCGTCGATCAGCCTCGTGAGCGGCGAGAGCATCGTCGCCGTCCGCGCGGAGTTGCGGCGGTACTCTTTGACGGGCTCGACCACCGACACGAGCGTCTTGAGCGGGCCTATCTCTCTGGCCCCCGCCATTCGGCGCAACATCATGTCCGTGTTCTTCTCGTGCGTCAGGCCGAGCTCTTCAAGCTGAAGGCTGATGGCTTCGAGCCTTCGGTACATGTCGTTTACGTCAGTGACCGTGCGCGGCGACCAGAGCCGCTCGGCTATCGCGGCGGTGCGCGGCCAGATGCGCGAGTCTATAGTCTCGGGGCTGACCCACTCGCTCCACATCGTCGCCTCGCCGCCCAGTATGTGCGCAAGCTCCGCTTCGGTCAGGTTGCTGTCGGCCGCCACGGGGTCGACCTTGTAGTGTTGCGACGTGGGGAAGATCAGGTCTATGTAATAACCGTTCGACAGTATGCCGTCGTACCCCTTGCGCGCCGCCTCGGCGAGCGCGGTCGGGCCTCGCCACGAATGAATGACGATGTCTTTCGGCAGGTCCGGGTGCAGTATCTCGTCCCACCCTATCATCTTCTTGCCGACCTTTTTGAATATCTTTGACATGCGCTGGTTGAAGTAGGCCTGGAGCGCGTGATTATCCTTGATGCCTTTCGCCTTCATGAATGCTTGTATCTGCGCGTTCTTTGTCCACTGGTGGCCCTCGTTCTCGTCGCCGCCGATGTGCATGTACTCGTCGGGGAAAAGCGCGGCCATCTCTGTGAAGAATGCTTCGAGGAATTTGTAGACCTCTTCGCGCGTAGGGTCTAAGGCGGGCTCGAATATCCCCGCCTTGCGCTCGATCGTGTAAGGCCCCGGCGCGCTTCCAAGCTCCGGGTGGGCGACGAGCCAGCTAGTCGCGTGACCCGGCAGGTCGAATTCAGGCATCACCCGTATGCCGCGTTCGCGCGCGTAGGCTATGACCTCGCGAATCTGATCCTGCGTGTAGTAAAGCCCGTCCGACCCCATCTGGTGGAGCCGCGGGTGGACTTTCGACTCGACCCTGAAGCCCTGGTCTTCGGTCAAGTGCCAGTGGAGCACGTTGAGCTTGACGGCCGCCATCGCGTCGAGGTTTCGCTTGAGTACTTCGATGGGCTCGTAGTGCCGCGCCACGTCTATGAGCAGCCCGCGCCAGGGGAAGCGCGGCTTATCTTGAATGCTGACGGCCGGGATGAAGTACCCTGCGCGATCGCCTTCAAGCAGTTGCAAGAGAGTCTCAAGCGCGCGGATCGCACCGACCACGGTCGCCGCGCGGACGACGGCCTGCTTGTCCGACACGTCGAGCGAGTATGACTCGTCTTCTTTCACCGAAGGGACGGCCGCCCCCGGCCCGCGGCATTCGACGAGGAGCTTCGCGGTCGAAGCATCTTTCGACAGCGCGCGCGCCAGCTCAAACCCGGTCCGGCCTTCGAGCCTTCGCGCCGCGCGGTGAATCGCGGCTTCGAGCCTCGCGTCGGTGTGGCCCGCGGTCGCGGCCGTGAAAGTGGCGTCGATCTTCAGCCGCCCCTCTTGAAACTGTATCGCGGCGGGCACGGGCATCAGCCGGTGCTCGCGTTTTGTGGCCAGGGCCATCTCATACTGCTGCGCGGCCAGGGCGGTCGCGCAGAGCAAAATCAAAAGAATGGGTAAGCTGAACTTTTTCATTTGATCCTCTGATACTCCTGAAACTCTTTTCTTAAACCGTCCTCGTGACCTTATCTAACGAGCGCGGGCGGTCCGGGCTCAGCCCCTTGGCATAGGCCAGCAGCGCGGCAAATAGCTGCGCGGGGATTATGTAAGGGATCGGAGAAAGCATCTCGCTCACGCGGTCGGGAATCTTTATGGCGCGCGTGGCCTGTTTGAGCGCCTGCCCCTCGCTCGATATAACGATCGTCTCCGCCCCCAACCGCGTCAGCTTTGTTAACAGAGCCTTCATGCCTGCGAACGTCTTGCCGGGCGGCGCGAACATAAAGACCGGGAAGCTGCGCTCGACCATGGCAATCGGCCCGTGCAGAAAGTCGGCCGACGAGAATCGCTCCGCGACCACGTAACAGGTTTCCATCAGCTTGATCGCGAACTCGTACGCGTTCGCGTAATTGAGTCCGCGGCCCACGACTACCGCATGATCCATGAAGGCGTACCGCTCTACTATCTGCTCGACCTCCGCCCGCAGCCCGAGAGCCCGCGCGGCCAGCTCCGGCAGGCGCTCAACCTCCGCGAACCGCCTGCCGCCATTCAGCGCGGAGGCCAGCAGGTGAAAGACCATGAGCTGCCCCGTGTAGGTCTTCGTCGCGGCGACGCTGCGCTCGCGCCCCGCGTGAATCAAAAAGGTTTCGTCGGCTATGCGCGCCATCGCGGAGCCGGCTTCGTTTGTGATCGCCAGCGTAGTCGCCCCGCCGCGCCGCGAGTTCTCTAAGACCATGTTGATGTCCGTGCCTTCGCCCGATTGCGAAATCCCTATGACCAGGGCGTCGGCAAGGTCTAGCCGCGAGCGGTAGAGCGTGTGGACGGCCGGGGCCGCGAGCGACACCGGAATGCCCGTGCTTATCTCAAGCAGGTAGCGCCCGAACAGCGCGGCGTTATCGGAGCTGCCGCGCGCGACCAGCACTATCAGCCGCGTCCGCCTGCGTTTCAGCGAATCGGCGAAGCGCGCTATGCGGCGGCCCTCGCGCTTGATCGTGCGTTCAAGCGCGGCGGGCTGCTGCTGGATTTCCGCGAGCATCAAAGACATAAGCGAATGTGAATATCCTGTAGGGGCGGCCCTTGTGGCTGCCCGGATCGTGCGCAGCACGATGATCGTCCGGCGCTTGAGCGCCGCCGGGCAGTCGCAAGGGCCGCCCCTACATCGCTTCGCAATCGCCGCTCGCTATTTCGCCGCCGCGCGGCTGAGGTTTTTCTGTTCGACAACGCCTTTGCCTTCCTTCACGACGAGGATTCGATTCGCGGCGATGCCTTCGATCTTATCGATCGCGCCGCTCGGCCAGCGGATCTCTATCAAATCAATTTTCGTTCGCCGCTCAAGACCGAAGTGCAACCTGAGATCATTATGCGAGATGTAGCTGGCGCCGCTTCTGACTTCGTCGATCTGGACCAGATCGCCGCTCACCACCTTGACGCGCGCGCCTATCCCGCTGCGGTTGCTGCGCGCGCCGACCGTCTTGATGAGAACAGAATTGTTCTCGCTCCCCCCGTCGTTGCGCAGCAGCGAAGGAGTGCCGTCCAGGTCGTTGACTATCAGATCGACATCGCCGTCGTTGTCTATGTCTCCGAACGCGACGCCTCGGCTCACGCGCTTCTCCATCAGCGGTGCGCCGCTCTGCGCGGCCACTTCCGAAAACGTCCCGTTGCGGTTGTTCTTGTGGAGAAACTTGCGCTGGCGGTAGCCCGCGTCCAGGTTCGCCTTATCGACCTGCGGGTAGACGTGGCCGTTGGCTACAAAGAGATCGACCCAGCCGTCATTGTCGTAATCGAAAAACTTCGTCCCCCAGCTCACGTTCGGCTGGTTCTGAAACCCCGCGGCGTAAGACACGTCGCTGAACATGTTCTGTTCCTGGCCG
>DATFGQ010000095.1:0-25496 GCA_035249305.1 Blastocatellia bacterium
AGGAAGTAGGCATAGTTTTTTTCTCCAAAGAAAAGGATTCAAATAACTATGCCTACATTCCTGAAAGATTCTCAAACCTAGCCTCAGCATCCAAATCAAACTAAAAGCTATACCTTACTGCTTAGCTTAAAGCCTATGGGGCTTGTCCCCGCCCGGATCGTCCGAAGGACGATGACGTAATCGCGCTGACGCGCGATCCGGGCAGCCACAAGGGCTGCTCCTACAGGTTACATCCAATCGCAAACAGCAATAAAAGCCCCGAAAGGGGCGTGATTCAATAGCCGAAAGCCCCGAAAGGGGCGTGATTCAATAGCCCGGCGCAACGCGCCGGGTGACGCACGCATACAAAACAAAGCCCTGAAAGGGCGCGATAAACATATCGCCCTTTCAGGGCTTAGCGATTATGACAAACGATTTCCAGGGGCGGTGCCCCTGGCTATTGAATGATCGCCCCTTTGGGGCTCATCAATCGCGCCTCTTCGAGGCTTTTTCTGCTCCGCGTCGTCTCGGTGCTCTCTGCGCCTCTGCGGTGAGATAGTCTTTTGCTTTCCAACCTCTGCGCCCGCTACTTGTACCTGATCCCGTGCTTGATTACTAAATCGACACGCTGGAGGAGTGCTATGTACCGCAGCACGTCGCCGCGCACGGCGATGATGTCGGCGTATTTCCCTTCGGTGATCGTGCCCACCTCGCTATCGACTTTCATCGCGACCGACGGCCAGTAGGTCGCGGCGCGGATCGCCGTCATAGGGTCTACGCCCAGACGGTTGACCCAGATGTCGAGCTCTCTCCACGTAGACTGGCTGTGAAACTTCATCGGGATGCCGCTGTCCGTGCCTATCAAAAGCACGACGCCCGACTCGCGGAGCTGATTGAACTTCCTCTCAAGCGTGGGCCTGCGGCTCGGGGTGATCTGAAAATAAGGAAGCCGGTCCGGGTGCTGAATGGAAGCCTTGATGTCGGCGATGATATTTTCGGGCAGCCCGACATGCCACGACGGGTCGTCGAGCTGCTCGGGGTTGTCGCGCACGTATTCGTAGTTGAACAATCCCTCGATGGTCGGAGTCCAGAACAGCGGGCCGAGGCTCATCTTCGCCGCGCGCTCGCGTATCATCGCGATCAGATCTGCGGGGTACTCGGGCGCGGTGGCCAGCCCCGTGTGCTCGAAGCAATCGACTCCCACAAGCAGCCCGCGGCGAATCTCTTCGGGCCGGTGAGAGTGGCCGACGACGGGCAGACGCCGCTTGTGCGCTTCATCGACTACGGCTTCGACCTCTTCCATAGTCATCTGGTCCTGGTCGATCAGCTTGATGCAATCGACTTTGGCGTCGGCCAACTGGCGCACTTTCGCGCGCGCGTCGGCCGCGCCCTTGACGCCCCAGCGGAAGGCTTCGGTGCCAGGGTACGGCTCGTGCTGGATGAATGGCCCCGACACGTAGAGTGTGGGTCCGGGAATCTTCCCCGCTTTGATCCCGTCGCGCACGGCTATGCTCGCTTTTAACGGCCCGCCGAGGTCGCGCGCGCTCGTCACCCCGGCTAACAAGAGTTGACGAGCCGAAGCGGGCATGATGACAGTCTCGAACTGATCGAGGTAGGTCTTGTCCCAGTGCGCGTAGTCGCTGTGGCCGTTAATCATCAGGTGGACGTGCATGTCCCACAGCCCCGGCAGCAGACTCATCCCCTCGGTCGAGATCACTTCCGCGCCCGCGGGGATCGCAAGCTCTCCGACCTGGCCTATGGCTTTGATCCGCTCGCCTTCGATGATTATGACGCTGTTGCGAATGGGCTTGCCGCCGTAGCCGTCGATCAGCGTCCCGCCCACCAGCGCCTTGACCCGCGCCGCCTGCGCGTGTGTAGTCTCGGCTTCGCGCGCGGGTAAGCAGACGAACGCGCCGGCAATGAGGATCGCGAACAGCGCGCGCTTTAAGACATTCATGAACTCTCCTCCAAGGATTAGGTTTCTGGTTTCTGGTTTCTGGTTGTCGGATGAATAACCAGAAACTAGAAACCGATAACCGGCTTGCCGTCGAGCTTGTAGACCTGCCCGGACTTCATCACGAAGCTGACGTTTTGAAGCAGCTTTATGTCGGCGACCGGGTCGCCTTTGACCGCGACGATGTCGGCGTAGCGGCCTGATTGAATGCTGCCGATCTCCGCCGTGCGGCCTATCAGGTCGGCCGCCGCGCGCGTGGCCGCGAGTATCGCTTCGATAGGCGGCATGCCCGCCTCGACCATGTACTCGAACTCCTTGGCGTTCTTGCCGTGCTCGACCACGCCCGCGTCCGTGCCGAAGGCGATCTTGACGCCGCCTCGGTAGGCACGCCCGAACGCGTTTTGAATGAGCGGGCCGATCGTCCTCGCCTTCGCTTCGATGGCCGGGGGGAAGAAGCCCGGTATCTTAGCAGCGTTCTCGACGGTTTTGCCCGCGATGATCGTAGGCACAAGATACGCGCCGTGTTTCTTAAACAGCGCGATCGCTTCCGCGTCGATGTAAGTGCCGTGCTCGATCGAAGAGACGCCCGCGCGGAGGGCGTCTTTCATGCCTTCCGCCCCGTGAGCGTGGGCCGCCACCTTGCGGTCGAGCATGCGCGCCGTGTCTACGATCGCTTTCATCTCTTCGAAGGTCATCTGCTGCCCCGAGCCCGAATCGGCTATCGATAGCACGCCGCCCGTGGCCGAGATCTTTATGTGATCCACTCCGTACTTAGCCATGTAGCGGACCGCGCGAGCGCCGTCTTCAGGGGTGTTGATTATGCCGCCGCGGTAGTCCGGCTCGGGTAACAGGTCTTCGCGCACGCCGCCGACATCGCCGTGGCCTCCTGTGATGCTGATTATGTGACCGGCCACAAACATTCGCGGCCCCGGAATCGTCCCGGCGTTGATCCCGTCGCGCAGGCTGATGTCTATGAAGTTCGGAGCCCCGACATCACGAACAGTCGTGAAGCCCGCCATCAAAGTCCGCCGGGCGTAGACAGAGCCGAATAACGCTATGTCGGCAGGCCTGCGGTTGATGGCCGCTAGAAACGAATCTCTCCCGAGCTGTGTCGTTATGTGCGTGTGGCAATCGATAAAGCCCGGCATCACGGTCGCGTCCGACAGGTCTATGATCTCCGCGCCCGCCACCGTCGCGCGCCCATCGCGGACCTCCTTTATGCGGTCCTTTTCGACGATGATCGAGACGTTCATGCGCACTGTGTTCGACGTGCCGTCGATCAAGCGGCCCGCGTAAACAACTTTGGTGTTTCCCGATTGCGCGGCCTGCGTGTCGAACAGCTCGACGGCGGGCAGCGCGACCAAAACGGCTATGAAAAATAGGGTGAAGAGTATCCGCCTCCGCTGAGTTTTGAGCATCCGTGATTTCCTTTGATTGGTGTGATTGATTACCTGAGAACGCTTCGGACTTCGCGCCCTATGCTCACGTCGACGAGCGTAGGCCCCGGCTCGTTGAACGCCCAGTCCAACGCCGCGCGCAGCTCTGACGCGCGCGTGACGCGACGCGCGCCGACGCCCATCGAGCCCGCCAGGCGCACGAAGTCTATCTCGGGCTCGGTGATGTCCATCCCGACAAAGACGCCGCGCGCGACCGACGCGCCTTTCATCGCGAGCAACCCGCCTTTCAAGATCATGTAGCTTGAGTTATTGAAGATGACGAACTTGACCGCGAGGCCATAGCGCGCGGCGGTCCACAACGCCTGTATCGAATAGAGCGCCGACCCGTCGCCGACGGCGCAGATCACTTGGCGGTCCGCCATCGCAAGCCCTACGCCGACGGCCGCCGGCAGCGCGAGCCCTAGCGACCCGCCCTTCGCATAAAAGAAAGAGTTCGGCTCGCTCAAAGTGAACCCCGTGCGCACAAACGCAGTCGATGTTACCGATTCGTCTACGAGCACGGCCCGCGGGTCCGCGGCCTCGCGCATCACCCGCGCGACGTAGGCCGCCGTCATCGGCGAGTCGTCGGAAGCCACTGCTGCCTGCTCGCCCATTCGCGCGCGGACCTCTTTGATTCGCGCGGAGATCATCTCGCGGCGGCGGGCTATCATCTCCGTGGCCTGATCCGTGGCCCTCGCGCGAATCTCTTCGACCAGCTCTTCGACCGCCGCGCGCGGGTCCGCCAGTATCGCGACCTCGGCCGGGTAGTTCTTGCCGAGCTCGCGCGGGTCCGCGTTGATCTGAATGAGCTGCGCCGCTTCGGGTATCATCCGCGCGCCCGTGTAGACGAGCGGCGCAAGGTTGTTAGCGCCGATGATGACTATCACGTCCGCGCCTTCGAGCTGTTCGCTGGTCTGCTTCGCGTTGGCGAACATCGGCCCGGCGTAGAGCGCGTGCGTGGTCGGGAAATCCAGCAGCGCGTTGAGCGGCTCGCTGTGGGCGCGCGCGCCGATAGTCTCTGCGAGATTGACTACAACCTCGACAGCGCCTGACCTCGCGCAGCCGTCGCCCGCTATGATCGCCGGGTTTTTGGCTTCTAATAAAACCTGCGCCGCTCGTTCTAAGCTCGCGCGGTCGCCCCTTGTGCGCGCGCCGATCTCGGTCGCGGACACAAGCGAGATGTCGGCCCGCTCCTCCATCACGTCCACGGGGAGCGACACGAACACGGGGCCGGTCGGGGCCGTCTCGGCGATCTGGAATGCGCGCGCCATCACCGCCGGTATCTCGGAAGCGTGCCGCGCCTCCCACGCCCACTTAGTATGCTGGCGGGCGAGCTCCAGCATGTCGGCCGTAAGCAGCGGCTCTTCGATCATCGCGCGCGTGTCCTGCTGACCGGCCGTCACGACCAGCGGCGTGCCCGCGCGGTAGGCGTTATACAGGTTACCGAGCGCGTGGGCGAGCCCCGGATTCGTATGAAGGTTGACGACCGCCGCCCTCCCCGTTGCGTCGGCGTAGCCGGCCGCCATCCCCAAAGCGGAATCTTCGTGGAGCGCCAGTATGTACTCGATCTCCGACCGCGCGGCGAACAGGTCCATCAGCGGCAGCTCTGTCGTACCTGGGTTGCCGAAAACGTAGCGCACGCCGCGGCGCACCATCATCTCGAACATCGCTTCCGCGCCGGTCATCTCCGCCATAACTTTTCACTCCTCGCTTGCCGTTATCGTCGGGCCAGAGGCGGCGGAATTATAAGTGTTGCCGCGCGAGTTGACAACGTGACTTGAATCTCCCGTCTATTATGAATATCATCGTCGGACGCTAGCCTCACAAGGAGAGATCACGAAATGGACCATCTCACGCGAAGAGAGTTCAACGCGGGTTTGCTCGCGGCGGCGGGCCTCGCGCTCGCTCCGCCCCCGGATAAGGTAAAGCCCTCGGTCTTCTCTAAGATTCAAGTCGGGGTTCAGAGCTATACTTTTCGCAGCTTTTCACTCGACAAGATGATCGAGGTGATGACTTCAATCGGTCTGTCGAGCGTAGAGCTATGGGACGGTCACCTTAACCCTATGAAGGCTACGGAAGCCGATTTCAAAGCGGCGCGCAAAAAGCTTGACGACGCGGGCATTCGCGTCAGCGCCTACTGCGTAAACTTCCCGCTCGACGCGACGGACGAACACCTCGACAGGGGTTATAACGGCGCGCTCTTGCTGGGCACGAACGTCATGACCGCCTCAGTGAAGAAGGCCATAGTGCCGCGCCTGGACGAGTGGTGCCGCAAGTACAAAGTGAAGATGGGTCTTCATAATCACTGGTTCGGCGACCCGTGGTTCAAAGGCGACCGCACGCTTGAGTTCGAAACGCCCGACGATTATAAAAACGCGCTCAAAGCTTCGTCCGAATACATGAGCATCAATCTCGACATCGGCCATTTTTCGGCGGCGGGTTTCGACTCTCTCGCATTCATACGCGAGCATCACCCTCGCATAGTCAGCCTTCACATCAAAGACCGCGACGGCGACGAGAAGCACACCTATCGACGCTTCGGCCAGGGCGCGACGCCTATAGCCGAAACCATGAAGCTGCTCAAGAAGATCAAGTTCCGTTACGCTGCAAACATCGAGTATGAGATGGACGCCGAGAACCCGACCGACGGCGTGCGCCACTCGTTCGAGTATCTTAAGAACGCGCTCTCGTAAGGCGCAGGGACCAGAGATGACCGGCAGAAGAGAGTTCATAAAGCTGGCAGCCGCCGCCTCGGCCTTTCTGCCCGCGACCCTGAAAACGGCTCCCGCGGCCAGTTTCACGGCCGCCGGGGTGAGACTCTCTGTCTGCATAGACATGATCTTGACCTCGGTCCCGTTCCTCGAACGGATGGAGCGGATCAAGAAGATAGGTTACCCGGCCTTCGAGTTCTGGGCGTGGAAGAACAAAGACGTAGACGCCATCGCGCGGAAGAAGGCCGAGCTCGGGCTCGAAGTGGCGACGCTGATGGGGTCGGGCTGGAAGGCCATGAACACGGAAGAGGCGCGCAAGGCGTTCGTCGCCGAGATACGCGAATCGATTCCCGTAGCCCGCAAGCTCGGGTCTAAGACTTTAATCGTGACCACGGGGTTTGAAGACAAGAAAATGGCGCGCGCCGACCAGCGCGCCGGTTACGTCGCCGCGCTCAAGGCGGCGGCCCCCTTTGCCGAAGAGGCGGCCGTCACGCTCGTGCTTGAGCCGCTCAACACGCGCGTCGACCACCCGATGTATTACCTGCACACGGCGCAGGAGGGGTTCGATATTATCAGGGAGGTCGCAAGCCCGGCCGTAAAGCTGCTGTTCGACATCTACCACCATCAGGTGATGGAAGGGAACATCATCGAAGACATCACGAAGAACATCGCCGACATCGCGCACTTCCACGTGGCCGATGTCCCCGGCCGCCACGAGCCGGGCACGGGCGAGATAAACTACGCGAGCGTCTTTCGCGCGATAGCCGCGACGAACTACCAGGGGTTTGTCGGGCTCGAATACAAACCTTCGCGGGCGGCCGAAGAGACGCTCAGCGACGTGCTCAGATTAGCGAAAGGATGAGCGATGGCTAAAGAAGAGATCTATGACGCGATAATCGTAGGATCGGGCGCTACGGGCGGGTGGGCCGCCAAAGAGCTTTCCGAAAAGGGCATGCGTGTGATCGTGCTCGAAGCCGGGCGCAAGCTCGACCCGATGAAAGACTTCACCGAGCACGCATGGCCTTACGAGGTGAAGTATCGCGGCACGATCGGCAATCGCGTCCTGTTCCGCGAGCGCCAGTCTATCCAATCGAAATGCTACGCGTGTAATGAATATAGCAATCATTTTTTCGTCGACGACATAGACAACCCTTACACGACGGCCGAAGGCCGCCCGTTCGACTGGATTCGCGGCAGGCACGTCGGGGGCCGCACGATCATGTGGGGCCGCCAGGTCTACCGGCTGAGCGATTACGAGCTTAAGGCCGCGAGCCGCGACGGGTACGGCGAGGACTGGCCCATCTCCTACGGCGAGCTTGCGCCTTATTACGACCGCGTCGAAGATTTCATCGGCGTGAGCGGCTCTGTAGAGAACGTCCCGAACCTGCCGGACGGAAAATTCCTGCCGCCCATGAAGCTCACCTGCGGCGAGTGGGCGCTTAAGAAAGCCGTCGAGAGCCGGTGGAAAGAGCGGCGCGTTATGATAGGGCGCGCGGCGATACTCACGCGTCGTCACAACGGGCGCGCGGCATGTCATTACTGCGGCCACTGCGACCGCGGCTGCACGACCGCGTCGTACTTCTCAAGCCCCGGCTCGACGCTCCCGGCGGCCTTGAAGACGGGCCGCTGCGAGATCCGCCCGAACTCCGTAGCGAGCCACGTCATAGTCGATACGAAGACCGGCAAGGCGAAAGGCATCGCCGTGATCGATCAGGTCACAAAGCGAGGCTACGAGGTGATGGGCAAAGTCATAATGCTTTGCGCGTCGACTATAGAATCGACGCGGCTGTTGTTAAACAGCGCATCGCGCCAGCACCCGGCCGGTTTGGGCAACTCGTCGGGCGAGTTGGGCAATTATCTGATGGATCACACCTACGCCATCAGCATCGGCGGCGTAGTGCCATCGGTTGCGAACTACCCATACAATTACGACGACGGCCGCGCCAACGGCATCTACATCCCCAAGTTCAGAAACATCGCCGAGCGCCACCCGAAATTCATCCGCGGCTACGGGATTCAAGGCAGCGTGCAGCGCGGGATGATGCCGACGACGATAAGGGCGATACCGGGGTTCGGCTCGGAGTATAAGAAGATGGTGCGGGAGGCGAAAGCGCCCGCGCCTTTCTGGATGGCGGCCTTCGGCGAGATGCTGCCGCGGCGCGAGAACCGCGTCACCATCAACAAAGATGTCAAAGACGCCTGGGGGATTCCCGTCGCCCACATCGACTGCACGCACTCGGACAACGAGCGAGAGATGATGCGCGACGGGTTGGAGTCGCTCAAAGAGATGGCCGCCGCCGCGGGGTTCGAGATCGCCTACGCCAACCAGTTGCTCGCCCCTCCCGGCCTTGCGATACACGAAGTCGGCACGGCCCGCATGGGTAACGACCCTAAGAAATCGGTCTTGAATAAATTCAACCAGAGCTGGGACGTGAAGAATCTTTTTGTCACCGACGGATCGTGCTTCGTGTCGTCGGGCTGCCAGAACCCTACGCTCACGATGATGGCGATCACCGTCCGCGCGTGCGACTACATCGTCGACCAGCACAAAAAAGGGAACCTGTAACCGCGGAGCGCGTTTTTGAGGCTGACAGCGGAACTTTTTTCGTGTCGGCTCCCGCCCTGAATATTTCTCCAATCAATAAAGGAGAACCCTCATGCGCAACAAGCTTATTGCGCTCGCGCTCGCCTTTGCTTCGATCGCTTCGACCAGCTTTACAGTCGCTGCTTCCAACAACCGCACGGCGATGGAGGCGCTCGCTATAAAATGCGTCTCCGCCGATTCAGCGGAAGCCGAATCGGCCATCGCCGCGCTGCGGGCCGAAGGCCCGGCCGGGCTTCAAGCCTTCTTATCGGCACACGCCGACAAGCTGAAGGACCACCACCTCGACCTCTCTTCGCCGGTCTCGGAAAGAGCGGACCCGGAATGGGATCGATTGCGCGCGGCGATGGATCAGCTTTGTGAGCAGAAAGATTGTTATGGGTCGCGGCTCTACTGGCACACGGACATCGAGCAGGCGAAGGCCGCGGCGCGCGCCAGTGGCAAGCCGATCCTTTCGCTGCGGTTGCTCGGCAACCTTGACGAAGACCTCAGTTGCGCCAACAGCCGGTTCTTCCGCATCACGCTCTACGCGAATCAGGGAGTGAGCGATTACCTGCGCGAGAACTTCGTGCTGCACTGGAAGAGCGTGCGGCCCGTGCCGAAGGTCACGATAGATTTCGGCAACGGCATGAAGCTTGAGCGCACGCTGACCGGCAACAGCATTCATTACGTCCTCGACTCGGAAGGCCGCGTCGTAGACGGGCTGCCCGGCCTGTACGGGGCAAAAGCTTTCTTGCAGGGTCTTCGGCGGGCGGAAGATGTTATGAAGCAAGCAGCCGGGCGCGATAACAAAGACCGCGAAGCTATCCTGGTCAAGTATCATCAAGGGCGCATCAAAGAGATCGCGGCGGAGATGAACGCCGCGTTCGCCAAGGTCGGCTTGATAGACCCGAGCGGGAACGCTACGGGGGAGGATGGGAAGAAGCTCCCGACCGCGGTCCAGGCGGCGCGGATGGTCGTCTCTAAACTTGGTGTCGAGCGCCCGCTTCTGCGCGGGCTCGCGCGCGGGAGCGTGCTACAGATCAGGCCCGAAGACGTAGCCTGGATGCGCGTGGGCGAAGCTCTACTGGCCGAGGCGCGGCTCGACGATAAGAGCCGCGCGCTGATGCGGAACAAGAACCCGCAAGGCTTCGGCTCACCCCAGATCTTCCAATACGCCGTCGCGATGCTGGAGCGGACGATCGCCGCCGACACGGCGCGCAACGAGTACCTGTTCCACGCGCGGATACACGAGTGGCTGACGTATGACAACATGGCCAACGACGTTGAGAGGCTCAACGATACGGTTTACGCGACGTTGTTCTTGACGCCGAACTCAGACATCTGGCTTGGGCTTCATCCTACGGAAGTCTTCACGGGTATAGAGAACGACGGCGTGAAGAAGTAGTAGAAATAATATTCACCGCAGAGACGCAGAGCGCACAGGATGGCCGATGATGTGCTTCGCACGCGGCGATAACGCGGAGCAGAAAAAGCCTCGAAGAAGCGAGATTCAGTAAGCCTCGAAGAGGCGCTATTCAATAGCCAGGGGCATCGCCCCTGGAACCGAGTTGTTAATAATGAGAAGCCCTGAAAGGGCGATACTCTTATCGCGCCCTTTCAGGGCTTCGTCTCGTATGATGGCTTACCCGGCGCGTTGCGCCGGGCTATTGAATCACGCCCCTTTCGGGGCTTACTGAATTACGCCTCTTCGAGGCTTCCTATTGAATCGAGCTCCTCTGGCGCTTTTTCTTCTCTGCGCTTCCTCTGTGTTCTCTGCGTCTCTGCGGTGAGGTTCGTTCGGCCAATCCTGGTTAGATTTCTTCCCCAGTCGACGATTGAATATTTTCAGAAACGGATCTTCACCCCGAGCTGAATGTTGCGCGGGCCGCCGCTCCCTATCACGGGGTTGGCCCCGGCCACGTCCGGCGTCGCAGTCACCAGCCCGAACACGTCCAGGAACGAAAGGTCGTTCGTAAACAAGATAGCCGGGTTGGCGAAGTTCGGATGGTTCAAGATGTTGAAGACCTCCGCGCGAAATTGCACGTTCACTTGCTCGGTCGCCCTCCACGATTTCACGAGCGAAAAGTCCCAGTTGCGATAACCGGGCGCTCTGAGTATATTCCGCCCCGCGTTCCCAAAACTTCCTGGGTCCGGCTGCTCCAGAATCTGCTCGATCGGGATCGGGCCGGTCGTCGAAAAATTAGGTATCGAGCTTGCGCCGCCGATGACGTTCCAGCGGTCGCTGAACTCTCCCGTGAGGCTCACGTCATTGCCGAAATCGATCGGGTTGTAAGGCGGCCCGGTCTGTAGCGTGACTATCGAGTTGATCTGCCAGCCTTCCAACAACTGGCCCCACGCCTGTCGCGAAGGCAGATCGTAAGTCAAAGCGAGCGTGAAGCGGTGGCGGATGTCCAAATCGCTCGACGCGCGTTCCAGGTCTACGCGGTTGCTGTCTTGCGGCTGCGCCGCGCGTTGCAGCGAAGCGAAGTCTATCGAGTGCGCCCACGTGTAGCCCATCACGTAAGTCAGGCCGCGCGCGTACCTCTGCGTCAGCGTCGTCTGCAACCCATGATAAGTCGAGCGGTGAGAGTTCTCTATGAAATTGATGTACCCCAGGAATGGGAATCGGTTGTTGAAAGGACGGCCGGCCTGCTCGCAGTTGCCGCAGTCTTGCTCGGCCTGCGAGTTCTGATTCACCTGGTTGATGTCGCGTATGCCGTAAAGCTTGACGCCGTGGTTGCCGACGTAAGCCATCTGAAGCGACGCGCTGTTCCACAGCGCCTGCTGAATGTTCAGCGTCCACGTAGTTACGTATGGGGTGCGAAGGTTGCGATCTACGCCGAGCAGGTCGCAAGGCGTGCCGCCCCGGTCCGGGTCACAGTTGGCCGTGACGTTGAAGATCGGCCCCGCCGCCGACCAGTTCAGCCCGACCTGAGTCGTCGCGGCCGCGACTATCGAGCCCGCGATGTTGGAGCCGATCGCGCCCGTCGGTATCACGTTCAAGCCGGGCGTCGTCGCGTTGTTGACGCCGTTCTGCCCCAGGAAGAGCGCCAGTATCGGCATCTCGTAAGTGACGCCTATGCCCGTGCGGATCACGGTATTGCCTTTGCCCCACGGGTCCCAGACTATCCCCAGGCGCGGCGCGAAATTGTTTCGATCGGGCTCGTACGGCCTATCGATGTTGACGCCGACTTGCTGCAAGCCTACCTCCGGGTCGAAGTTGCCGAGCCGGTCGTCTTTCTCTTTGATGACGCCGTTGTAATCGTACCTGACACCAAAGTTGATCGTCAGGCGAGGGCTTGCGCGGTAATCGTCTTGGATGAACGCGCCGAACGAATCTATGGTCACCTCACGGCGCGAATCGCCTACGAATATGTCGCCGCGCGACGGGAAGCCCGCGAGAAAATCTTCGAGCGGCGTCGAGTCCGCGAACGCCTCGCCGCCGGTGAAGCGTATGCGCCCCTTGCCGCGGCGGTTCCTCAGATTGTCCGTGATGCCGTGGCGGTACTCGCCGCCGAACCTGAGGTTATGCTTGCTCAAGTTGTAAGAGACGTTATCGACGAACTGGAATGTCTGGTTCGGCGTGGTCAATAGCGGCCAGCCGCTGTTGCCGCCCAGTTGATTGAAGCCGCTTATCAAGATCGTAGGCATCCCGAAATTCACGGGGTCGGTCACGCCCGCGTTGATGCCGTAAGTCTCTGCGGGGTCGGCCTGGTTGTCTACCGTCAGGATCGCTTGCCAGAAGCGGTTGTACCCGAACTTGGCTTCGTTGGCCCATCGCGCGCTTGGCGTCCACACCCAGTTGACGCCGAAGACCTGCGCGCGAAGGTCTGATTGCGAGCGCCACTCGGGCCTGAGCACCGCTATGTCCTGCTCCTGTTGCAGGCTGTCGCCGAAGAAGTAACGGCCCGAAAGGTTCTGCTTGTCGTTCAGCAGGTGATCGATCTTGATGATGAAATTGTCCATACGGTTTGTATTCGGGAAACCCGAATTGATCTGCGTAGGCCCGGCGGGGTTGTCGCCGTTGTTGATAGGGAACAGGCCGGGAAACTGGCCGTTGCCCATAAACGAGCCCGTGCCTATCAGGTTCGCGCTGAGCGGGTTGACGTTCAAGCCGTTGCGCCTGATGTTTGCGATCGCGTCGGGTATGCTGTTTTCCGCGTCTCCGCCCAGCGACACGGTCGCGGGAGTCGAGACGAGGTTCGAGTTGCTGACGAACGCGCGGACGGCTTCATACGAGCCGAAGTAAAAAGTGCGGTTTTTATTGATCGGCCCGCCGATGCTCGCGCCGAACTGGTGCTGGCGCAGCGCCTTCTTGGGGTCGGGCTTCGTGTTAAAGAAATTCCGCGCGTCGAGCGCGCTGTTTCGGTGAAAGTAGTAGACGGACCCGTGTATGTCGTTCGTCCCGCTCTTCAGCCCGAGGTTGATTATCGCGCCGGGCTTCCACCCGTATTCGGCCGGAGGGTTCTCCTGCGCGTTGAACTCCTGTATGGCGTCGATTGGAAGGATAGTCCCCGGAGTACCCTGCACGCCTTCGGCGTTGATGACCGTAGTGCCGTAGTACGGGTCGTTGTTGTCCGTGCCGTCGACGATAAAGTTGTTGTTCTCGGGCCGGTTCCCGTTCGAGCTGATCGAGAGGAACCCGCCGCCTGTAGACCGCTGCACGCCCGGGCGCAGCACTACGAGGTTTTGAAAGTCGCGCCCGTTGAGCGGCAGATCGTTTATCGCTTTATTCGAGAAGGTCCCGCCAAGCGTGTTGTTCGTAGTCTCGATCAGAGGCGCGTCGCCCGTTATGGTGACGGATTCACTGAGCGCGCCCGGCACCAGGGTCAGGTCTATGCGAACGTCTTTAGCGACCTCGACGCGGACCTGGCTGCGCTCGACGCGCTTGAAGCCCTGAGCCTCGGCGACGATCGTGTAGAGGCCGGGCGGCAGGTTGGGCGCGACGTAATCGCCCGAGTCGTTCGTCTCAAGCACGCGCGAGATGCCCGTCTCCGTGTTCGTTATCGTCACCTTGCATTTGATGACGGCGCCGCTCTCGTCCGTCACGGCGCCGAGTATGCGGCCTTGATAGGTCTGGGCCAGCGCTCCCATTGAAAGATTCATTACCAGGAGAGCTACCGAAAGCATTCGCAGGTGTCTCATAGGGCCTCCAATCGAGAAAGGATAAACCGGCAGTGGGCCAACGATACGCCCGCCTGCGTGGGCTGTCAATCGTTTTCTATTTCTGTTTATCATTACTCTTATCGCTCGGGAAAGCTCATCGCCGGTCTCGCGCGCATAGTGCGCGACGTAGGGCTTGCCGAGGACCTTGCGCAGGACGCATTCATCACGGCGCTTGAGCGGTGGCCCGAGTCGGGCATCCGGGAAAAGCCCGGTGCCTTCCTCGTCCCGGAGCCTACGCTCGCGCAGCGGATAGTGCGGGCAAAGCGGACCCTGGCCGAGGCCCGCGTCCCTTTCGAAGTGCCGCGCGGGGCGGAGCTGGCCGCCCGGTTGTCGTCCGTGCCGAGCTTATGCCGAACGAGTCGGAGGTCCACGGGCTCGTCGCGCTGATGGAGATACAGGCGTCGCGGCTGCGCTGACGCGCAACGAGCGCGAGCGGAGGCTGCTTGTGGAGCGCGCCGCCGAGTGCGCCGGTAAGATCGATCGCGCCTCCGGCTTGTAGATCGATGGCTCTGGGACTAGAATAGGTCAACCGAAATTAAGTCCTGAGTCCTGAGTGCTGAGTCCTGAGTAAAAACACAGGGTTAAACTCAGGACTCAGGACTCAGCACTCAGGACTCAATTGGAGGATATGACCGCTATGAGGAAAAGATTGATCTACTGCGCCGTCGCTTTAATGGTAGCTGGACTTTATTTGAAGGCAGCCCCGTCGCTGGCCTACGAAGACCCGAAGAAGGAGGTCACTATAACGGGCGAGGTCATTGATGAGCCTTGCTACGTTGGCAAGAACGGGGCGCGCGGGGAAGGCCATAAGAACTGCGCGCTGGCCTGCGCCAAGCGCGGCAACCAGATGGCGATAGTCGATGACGCGAACACCATCTACTCGATCACTGGCGACTACGCCGCCAACAAGAACGAGAAGCTGATCCCCTTCGTCGCGCAGGCCGTGGAGGCGACGGGGGTCGTAACCGAGAAAGACGGCAAGAAGACGATCGCCGTGACTTCCATCAAAAAGGTGGAAATGAAATAACCGATCGACGCCTCTCAGGAGCCCCGCAGGGGCGCTATGCAATAGCACAGGGCAACGCCCTGTGTACGTCGGCCTAAATTATTCAAGCCCTGAAAGGGCGATACTCTTATCGCGCCCTTTCAGGGCTTCGTCTTGTATGACGCATGACCCGGCGCGTTGCGCCGGGCTATTGAATTACGCCTCTCCGAGGCTTCCAATCAAAATGCAATCTCAGCCATCGCGCGGATCGATTCGAGGTTATGTGCGCCGCAGATCAACGTCGTGACGCCCGCCTCTTTCCACGCGCCGAGCCGGTCGCGTATACGCTCGCGCGGCCCGCACAGAGCCACTTCATCGACGAGCGCGTCGGGCACGGCGGCTATGGCTTCATTCTTCTTGCCCGCGAGGTATAGCTCCTGAATAAGACCGGCCGCCTCCTCGTAGCCGTAACGGCACGCCAGGTCGTTGTAAAAATTCTTCCCGCGCGCGCCCATCCCGCCGATGTAGAGCGCAAGCTGCGGCTTCACCTGATTGCGGCAAGCGTCTACGTCATCGCCCACGACTACGCTGACCGTCGGGGCGATGTCGAAATCATTCTGCGACTTCCCATCCTTGCGGCGCGCGAAGCCCTCTTCGAGCGAAGCGCGGAATACGCCGATGCGCTCGGGCGAAAAGAAGACCGGCAGCCACCCGTCGGCGATCTCGGCCGCGAGCGCCACGTTCTTCGGGCCGATCGCCGCAAGGTAGATGGGGATCTCCGTGCGGAGCGGATGAACTATCAGCTTTAACGGCTTGCCCAGCCCCGTGCCCCCGGAAACTGGTATGTCGTAATACTCGCCGTGATACTCGACCGGGCGGTCGCGCTTGAGGATCATCCGCACGATGTCGACGTACTCGCGCGTGCGCGTGAGCAGCTTACCGTAGACGACCCCGTGCCAGCCTTCGACCACCTGCGGCCCGGAAGCGCCTATCCCCATCAGGAACCGCCCGCCCGTAAGCAGGTCGATTGTCGCCGCAGTCATCGCGGCCATCGCGGGCGTCCTGGCGGGCATCTGCATTATCGCCGTGCCGACGTTTATGCTCTCGGTCTTCGCCGCCAGCCACACGAGCGTAGTCACAGAATCCGACCCGTAAGCTTCGGCCGTCCAGAGCGAATGATAGCCGAGCCGCTCGGCCTCCTGCGCGACCGCCACGTTATCTGAAGGCCCCGAAGACCAGTAACCGAAATTCAATCCCAACCGCATTATCACGCCCCCTCAAACTCGGCCAGAATTTGCCGAATCTGCTTTGGAGAAATGTCTCCTTGATCTAGCTTTGAATAGATGGTGATGAGGACAGCCGACACCGGACGTGATTCATTCGGCATCTATATCTTCCCACAGTTCAGAAGAAGGCCGAGTCTGCCCGCGTCTGGCTTCCTGCAAGCCCGCTCGAAAGCTGAGCTCTGCGGGCTTCAATGTGACGCTCTCTCGAAAGAGCCGGACAATCTCCAGAAGGTTCGGCCAGTATTCGTTAGGGATCGAATTGATCTCACGAATGATTTGATCCTCGTCGATTGAACCTTGGCTTGTCATCGTTACTCTCCACAATGATATTACTTCACTCCGGCCGCCGCTTCCATATCGACCGGGGCCTCTTTATCGGCCGTCCTGTCCCTGAACGTCAAGGCGAAAAATAGCGAGATCGCCGCCGCAAACGCGCACGGTATCCACCAGATCATCTTCCAATTCTTCGCGCCATCAACGGTAAACGCCTCGCCGACGAAAGCGGCGAGAATCGCCCCGAGCCCGATGCCGACGCCATACGTGATAAGCGCGATGAAGCCCTGCGCGCTGGCGCGGATTTCGCTCGAAGCCTTCTTGTCGACATAGATCTGTCCGGTGACGAAGAAGAAGTCGTAGCAGATGCCGTGCAGGAGGATGCCCGCGTAGAGCATCCACTCCAGCGACCCGAGATTCCCCTGGGCGAAGAAGGCGTAACGGAGCACCCACGCGAGCATGCCTACCAGCAGCATCTTCTTCACGCCGAGTCGCACGAAAAACCATGGCATGAGGATCATAAAGAAGACTTCCGACATCTGCCCCATGCTCTGCTTGGCCGCCGCGCCTTGCATGCCCAGATCGTTCAAGTAAAGGTTCGTAAGGTTGTAATAAAAGGCGAGCGGTATGGAGATGAGCAGCGAGCAGAGTACGAAGACAAAAAAGGACGTGTCCTTTAGGAGCCTGAACGCCTTTACGCCGAGGACTTCGCCCGCGCTTACCTTCTTGCCCACGTTTTGCGGCGGGGTGTTGGGCAGCGTGAACGAGTAGAGCCCTAGTAGAGCTGAAGCTATCGCCGCCATCTTCATCGGGATGGCGCTTTTCTCAACGTCCTGGTAATGGTGAAACTGAATATACGTGATGACAAGGCCGGCGACTATCCAGCCGATGGTCCCCCACACGCGCACTTTCGGGAATTGCGCGTCGGGGCTTTTCATCTGGCGGAACGACACGGCGTTGACCAGCGCCAGCGTCGGCATGTAGGTGAGGTTGTAAAGCAGGAGCCCGAAGATGAGCGCCCCGACCGAGGTCTGGTCGGCGCACAGATACATGATGACGGCCCCGGCCAGATGCAACACCCCCATGACCTTCTGCGAAGCGAAGAATCGGTCGGCGATCATCCCTACAAAAAACGGGGAGATTACCGCCGCGATATTATTCATCAGGTAGGTGTAGTTGACCTCGCCGATCGTGAATCCGATCTGGCTCAGGTGTGTCCCGAGCGTGACGAACCACGCGCCCCAGACGAAAAACTGGAGAAACATCATCAGGCTCAGCCGCCAGTAAACTCTCCCGTCCATACTCCCTCCTATTTGCCGCCTTCGGATTTGATCTCGCGCACGCGCACTCGGCGAAACGAGGCTCGCGATATGGGGTCGTGGTTCTGCAACCCTACGTAGCCCTCGCGGCCGCGGTCGCCGTCAAACTCATTCACCTTCTCGCCGTTCAAGGTCACAGTGTAGTGCTGCCCGACGATCTTGATCTCGTAGAGGTTCCACTCGCCCGCGGGCTTTGAGGCGACGCGGGTGGCGGGCGAGATGTCATAGATCGCCCCCGTCTGGTGTATCAGGCCGTCCTTCGAGCAATCGTCTATCTGGATCTCGTAGCCGTTGCGGACGGCGTACCACGGGTCGTCGCTCTTTTCGGGGAAGCGCACGAATATGCCGGAGTTGTTACAGCGGTGGTTGACCTTCCATTCGACCTCAAGCACGAAGTCGCGAAACTTCCTCTGCTCGTACCAGAGCAACCCCATCCCGCCGTGAGTGACCAGGGCGCCGTCTTCGACAGTGAAGTTCCCTTTCCCCGCCTGCCGCCACCCCGCGAGGTCCTTGCCGTTGAATAGCTCCACCCATTTCCCGTCTTTCATTCTCTCGCCCTCAGTCCCGACAGGCTGCGCCGCCTGTCCGGTGATAGATAAAAAGAGCGCGACCAGCGCGACTGCCTTTCCAATCCGTTTCATCTCTTCCACCCTCAAGAATTCTGTTTTGAGCATCAAGCAAGAAGCGGCGGCATACTAGCTTATTGCGGTGCTCATTTCAAGATGGGATAATCAGCCATCAGTGAAGACCCGGATCGATAGCGAAAACTTCTCGGATGCCGAAAGCAGAGCTCAAGCGCTCGCCTCGGAGTTCCTCGCCCGCGCGCGCGCGACCGGCGACTACGCGCGCGAAAGCATAACAGCCCTTGCCCGGATGGCTTTGTCTGAAGACGAAGCGACCGCGAAAGCGGCTGCCAGAGCCGTTTTCGCGTCTTTAGTAGAGCCGCTCGCGGACTCGTTCGAGCCGCGCGCCGTCTCGCTTTACAACCGCATGTTCGCCCAGTTGATAGATTGCTGCCGGAAGTCGGAGGCGGGCCGCGAGCTTGCGCGCGAGCTCGCGGGCTTTCAACTTTCTGAAGAGCGCGACCTGTTCGATCGCGCCGAGCGGCTCAGGACCGCAACGCGGTTTAGTAACGCCGGGGACCGACAGGTAAAGCGCGCGATCGTTTTGTCGCGCGTGACGGTCGGGGCCGACGTGGCGATCACAAGCGTGATCATCGAACGGCTGGAGCGCGAGCTGCCCGGAGCGGAGATCGTGCTGTTGGGAGCGCGCAAGGCGGCGGAGCTTTTCGGGGGCGATGCGCGTCTGTCGTTCGGAGAGGTCGACTACCGCAGGGCGGGGACCCTGATCGAAAGGCTGCTCGCGTGGACGGAGCTTGTACGAGCGACGCGCGAGCTCACCCGCGATCTTGAGCCTGACGAGTTTATGATCGTAGACCCCGACAGCCGCCTGACGCAGTTGGGGCTGCTTCCGCTGGCAGAGAACTATCTTTTCTTCCCGAGCCGCGAGTATGGCTCTGAGACACAACACCCGCTCAGCCGCCTGGCCGCCGCGTGGGCCGACCAGATCTTCGGCGCCGAAGAGACTCTCTTCCCGCGCATAAGCCTCCGAAGGTCAGACCGCGACGCGGCGTCTACCCTGGTCAAACGAATGAGGCGCGGCGCGCGTCCGGTGGTGGCGATCAATTTCGGGGTCGGCGAAAACCCGCTCAAGCGCATCGACGACGAGTTTGAAAAATCACTGGTCGCAAGCCTGATCCGAGATGGCGCCGCCGTGATCCTGGACAAAGGCGCGGGCGACGACGAGACTCGTCGCGCCGACGCGGTCATCACCCACGCGGTTCAACAAAGCAACGGGGCTGGCGTCCTTGAGGTAGACGAAGCAAGTCTGCCTGCATCTCTAAGCTCAGACGCTTCGGGCGCGGACCTGTTGGTGTGGAGCGGGCGCATAGGGCTGCTCGCCGCGCTGATCTCGGAAAGCGATCTTTACATAGGCTACGACTCGGCGGGCCAGCACATCGCGGCGGCCTCGGGCGTGGCGTGCATAGACGTGTTCGCGGGGTTCAGCTCTCCGCGCATGCTTGATCGATGGCGTCCTGCCGGGCCAGCAGAGTCCCGCGTCATCGCCGTCGACACTATTAATGACGATCCGGACGCTCGCGCGATCCTGTCGGAGACTGTGCGCCACGCGCGAGAAATGTTAAAAGCAGTAGCCAGTAGTCAGTAGTCAGTAGACAGTAGATGGGAGCGTTTCTACTGGCTACTGTCTACTCATACAAGGGGGCAAGCCGATGAGAATAATCACCAGGGTCGAGCCGGGCGCGAGGGTGAACCTCGCCGATCATAACCCGAAAGATACTTCCGGGTTCAATGAAGAGAAGGCCGCGAAGCGATTGAGAGAGCTGAGCGAAGAACTGGGCAAGCTCCAAGAGACGCTTTACGCCGCGCGGCAAAACAGCGTGCTGATAGTCCTTCAAGGCATGGACACGAGCGGCAAGGATGGGACCATCAAGCGCGTGATGTCGGAGGTCAACCCGCTCGGCTGCCGCGTCGAATCGTTCAAGGCGCCGACCGAAGAGGAACTCTCTCACGACTTCCTCTGGCGCGTCCACGCCAGGGTCCCGCCCGTAGGCTTTCTTACCATCTTCAACAGGTCACATTACGAAGACGTGCTCGTCGTGCGCGTCCACAAGCTCGTGCCCGAAGAGGTGTGGAGGAAGCGTTACGACCACATCAAACACTTCGAGCAGATTCTAGCCGACAGCAACACTATAATCCTGAAGTTCTTTCTTCACATCAGCCTCGACGAACAGCAGGAGAGACTTGAAGCGCGCGAGGAGGATGCGGAGAAAGCCTGGAAGCTGTCGGCGGGCGATTGGAAAGAGCGCAAGCACTGGGACGAGTACATGCGCGCTTACGAAGAGGCGATCACGCATTCGGCGGCGGACCACGCGCCCTGGCACATCATCCCCGCAAACAAGAAATGGTTTCGCAACCTCGCCGTGGCCGAGACCATAGTCGAAACTCTGAAACCCTACCGAACGCATTGGGAAGAGGCGCTCGACAGTCTCTCAAAGCAGAAGCTGGCCGAGCTTCAAGGTATGCGGTCGGCGCGTAATAAAACCGGCGCAAAAGATTGACGCGGCGTCAGGGGGATTTAGTTTCCGACCGGTCGACCCGCCGGAAGTTGTAACGCACGACGGCGCGGACGCTCACCGCCCGCCCGTCGCGCATGGCGGGTTTGAACTTGAGCTGGCGTATGGCGCGCGTGGCCGATTCGTCCAGACCGTACCCGGCCCAGCGTATGACCTCGACTTCGCCCACGCTGCCGTCGCGATGAAAGACGGCCGCGGCTTCGACCGTGGCGCTGACGCCCGCGCGGTCGGCGGATGCCGTGTATTCCGGCTTCACCCTGTTTAAGAACTCCGGCGGCGTGAACCCGATCGAATGCGACGAGCCTTGTTCGGGAACCTCTTCCACGGGGTCGTCAGGTGAAGACGAGCGGGGTTGAACCCTGGAACGCGCCGCGCGGTAGGCGAGCATGCCTTCGACGTAGCCGGGCGCGCGCGCCGCGATTGTTTTTACCGCGCCTTCGATTGAAGCTTCCGGCGGCATCGCTTTCTCGGTTATGAGATCGAAGAGTGCAAGACCGCCGCCTCGGCCATCGACTATCATAAGCGCTATCAAGCTCTCTTCGTGCGATTGGTTCTCGCGCTCGCTGCGCGTGAGCGTCTCGGCCCTGCCGATTACAAAAAAGTCGCAGCCCATCGCAGACCCTAAGCGTCGGGCTTCGTCGTTTCTCATGTTCGTCGAGCCGTCGTAGCCTACGGCCGCGAGCGCGGGCCGTGTTTGCGCGCCGTCTATTATCACGACTCGCGCGTCGCGCGCGAACGCTTCTGCTAAGGCGTGATCCACTAAACGCGCGGCTTTAGATTCTTCAGTCCATTTCAATCCGACCAACGCCAACCGCACAGGGGCCGCCGCTTGCCGCGCGGGCGGATAAGGGGCGGAAGAAACGAGAACAATTATTGATAAGAGGGTCTGGATCATCTCTTCTTTATCGCAAGCGTTCGCGGGATGCCTTGCAAATCGTCTTTAACGATCACATCGCCCCACACGGCCGCGTCGATCATCTCGCGTATTCGGTCCAGTTGAGTATAGCCGATCTCGCAGACAAGATAACCGCCCGGCTTTACGTAGCCGTGCCCGTCGGCCAACAGCCGCGCGTAAGAATCGAGCCCTTCAGGCCCGCCGAATAACGCCTCGCGCGGCTCCCAGTCAAGCTCCCGTTGAAGTAGATGAGAGTCCCGCGTCGGGATGTAAGGCGGGTTAGAAGCTATAAAATCGGCGGCGCCTTCAAGCCCCCGGCCCGCGAGCGGCGCAAGCATATCGCCTTCAAGAAACTCTATGCGGGCCTCAAGATTGTGCCGCGCGGCGTTGAGGCTCGCGACCGCGAGCGCCGCGCGCGAGATGTCTGTAGCGATCAGGCGGGCGCTTTGAATTTGAGAAGCAAGCGTCACGGCGATGCACCCCGAGCCCGTGCCCACGTCGACGACGAGAGGGCTGTGAATCGATTTCGCCAGCTTGATGACGCATTCAACGAGCAGCTCTGTTTCGGGGCGCGGGATCAACACGTCAGGGGTGACCAAGAAATCGATTCCGTAGAACTCCTGATGGCCTGTGATGTATTGCAGCGGCTCGCCTGCGGCGCGGCGCTTGACCATCTCTATAAAACTTTGAAAGCGATCATCGTCAACCTGCTGGTCGGACCGCGTGAGGAGGTAGGTGCGATCGACGGAGAGCGCGCAGCCGAGCAGGACCGTCGCCGTGCGGCGCGCTTCGTCAACTCTCGACTCGGCGAGCAGCCGCGCTCCTTCGGCAATGGCTTCGGCAATCGTAGGCAATTAAATAAGGCTAGGCCGCGGCCTCCGTGTCGGCCTTCAGTTTTTCAGCTTGATAATGCGCGACCAGCGCGTCTATCAGGTCGCCGATGGCGCCTTCCATGAAGAGGTCCAGTTGATGCGCCGTGTAACCTATGCGGTGGTCCGTGACGCGGTTGTCCTTGAAGTTGTAGGTGCGGATCTTTTCCGAGCGGTCGCCGCTGCCCACCATAGACCGTCGCTCCGATGCGATGGCTTCGTGCTGCTTGCTCTGCTCCATCTCAAGCAGGCGCGAGCGCAAGACTCGCATGGCCTTTTCGCGGTTCTTGATCTGCGATTTCTCGTCCTGCATCGAGACTACTGTGTTCGTCGGCAGGTGCGTTATTCGCACGGCCGAATAAGTCGTGTTCACGGACTGGCCGCCCGGCCCCGACGAGCAGAACGTGTCTATGCGCAGGTCTTTCGGGTCGATCTTGATGTCGACCTCTTCGGCTTCCGGCAACACTGCCACGGTCACGGCCGAGGTGTGTATGCGGCCCGAAGCCTCTGTCTGCGGCACGCGCTGTACGCGGTGGACGCCCGACTCGTGCTTCATCTTAGAGTAGACGCGGTCGCCTTCGATCAAAAGAATCCCTTCTTTGATCCCGCCTATGCCTGACTCGGACACGTCGAGCACCTGGACGCGCCAGCCCTGCCGTTCGGCGTAGCGCGAGTACATGCGCATGATCTCGGCCGCAAACAGCGTCGCCTCGTCGCCGCCCGTGCCCGCGCGAATCTCCATGATGACGTTCTTCTCGTCGTTAGGGTCTTTAGGTATCAGCAGCGTCTTCAGTTCGGTCTGGACGCGGTCGCGCCGCTCGGCGAGCGAGGCGAGCTCGGCGCGCGCGAGCTCTACCATCTCGGCGTCCTCTTCCGTGGCGAGCATCTCTTCGGTCTCTCGCAGGCCGCGCTCCAGAGATTTGTACTCGCGGTACTTCGCGGTGATCTCTTCGAGCTCGCGGTGCTGTTTAGCCGCGCGCGCGTACTTCTGCTGATCGGCCAGAAGCTCCGGCTCGCCCAGTTGTCGTGACAACTCTTCGTACTTCTCTTCTATCGCATCCAGTTTGTCGAACATAACAACCTCAGTTCTTAGTTTTGAGTTTTTAGTTTTTAGTTCCGGTGCTGAAAACTGAAAACTATAAACTTAAAACTGTTTTACGCAAGCGGCGCGGGCTCCGGGTCGGCCGCGGGCTCTAGCTTGAGCGACTCTTTCAACGCGAAGATGGCGACTTCTAACTGCTCGTCATCCGGCTCGCGCGTCGTGACGTTCTGGAGCCAAAGCCCCGGCCGCGTGATGAAAGACAAGAGCCACTGCGCGCGGCTGCGCGCCGAAGCGCGGATGATCTCGTAAGAGACGCCCGCGATGACCGGGATCATCGTCACGCGCACCAGGAGGTTCAGCAAAAGCGAGTCGAACTTCAACACGGAGAAGGCCGCGATCGCCACCAGCATCACCACCATCAGGAAGCTTGTGCCGCAGCGCGGGTGCTGCCGCCGTTTGACGCGCGCGTTTTCGACCGTCAGCTCTTCGCCCGCCTCCCAGGTGTAGACGACCTTGTGCTCCGCCCCGTGGTATTCAAAGACGCGGCGGATGTCGCGCAGCAGCGAGAAGCTCACGATCATAATCAGGAAGAAAGTCATGCGTATCAACCCGTCTACGAGGTTGAACATCACCGAAGGGCGGACGGGGCTGAGCGCCGCCTTGAGCCACGCCCAGGCGTCGGCGTACCACGCCCCGCTCTCCGACGCCGTGCCGATAGTGCGCCCCTCCAGGTGCGCGAACAGTATGTTCGTCAGCAGCAGCGGCAGCACTATAAACAGCAGCACGTTGAAGACCAGCGCGAAGACCATCGAGCCGATCGCGGCGGCGGTGGTCGTCTTCTTGGCGGGCTTGCCGTCGCGCGCGCCGACGCCGGTGGCCTTCGGGGCGACCGCGACCGGGGCGCTGGCGACTACGCCCGAAGTCATGGCCGCGGCCTGAAGCTCGAACTCGTGCTCGACCGCGTCGGCTTTGTCCGACTCGCCCGCCTCGTCGAAGGCTATGGCGGCCGAATAGTTCAACGCCTTGATGCCGAGTATCATCGAGTGGACCAGAACGGCCGCCCCCCGCAGCACGGGCAGTTTCAAGACGGGGTACTTGTCCGACAGCACAGGGAGCCGCTCGCCCTTAGAGACGATCTGCCCGTCGGCCTTGCGCACGGCGACCGCGTACGAGTGCGGCGCGCGCATCATCACGCCTTCGATGACCGCCTGGCCGCCGACTATGATCTGTTCTTCCTTCATAAAGCCCCGCTTTCGGCTGCAAAAAAAATTGGTCGCCGGACGCCTTTCCGGTCCGGCTCCCCGCCTGCTCATCGCTTCCGTGTAGTGTGAAGCGGTGGGCAGAAGGGGCGCGCTCGCCGTTCGAGGCCCCGACAACCAATATTCGGTTTTGGATCAGTTAAGCTTCGGTCTTGCGACCGTATTTGCGATTGAACCGCTCGACGCGACCCGCCGTGTCAATCAGCTTCTGCTTGCCGGTGAAGAAGGGGTGGCAGTTCGAGCATATCTCCAGCCGTATCTCCGGCTTGGTCGAGCGCGTCTGCCACGTCTCGCCACAAGCACAGTGCACGGTCGCGTTCACATACTTGGGATGAATATCGGGTTTCACCGTCTTGCTTGCTCCTGTCAAGAATTTGTCTCTCAAAGAAACATTTAAGGTTAACCGATCGGGCGCGGGGCTGTCAAGGTTGGCCCCCCGCGGTCCAGGGCTGTAACAAAGTCGGTTCAGCGGCGCAGGATGAGCTTTAGCCCTTCTAGCGGTCGTGCGCTGTAGATCCTGCGCGCATCCGGCAGATACTTAAAACCCTGCCGCAGTACCAGCCCCACCACCAGATTGTTTATCA
>DATFGQ010000096.1:0-13459 GCA_035249305.1 Blastocatellia bacterium
ACCATATCGTAGATGAAGCTGATGATGGGCCGCCCGTATCGCTCGAAGATAAGGCGGAATGCTTCATCATCGCCACGGCGGGCGCGCGAAATGAGTTCTTCTGAACTGTTCATCAGAGCCCCGGCGCGTCCGCTCGGCTGGCCCACCAGGCTAATTGCTTCCAGCATTTGCCACTTCATCCTCTGTTCAACCAGTAAGTGGCGGACGCATCGAAAAGGTTGCAGCTTTCTTAACCGTATGAGTTGAAAATGCGGCCCTGACGGTTAAGAAAGTTCGATAACCGTACGAAAGCCGCATCCACCTCGTTTCATACTTAATGATAAAGAGCGCCTTCGTCTCGGCACAAAAAAAATTTGCGCAACTTTTTTCCGCCTCCCGCCACTCACTGAAAGTGCCCAGGACCGGCGCAGTGTCTCAGGAGCAAGTCTTTGCGGGGTGGCCACATTTTGCACCCTGATAACAGAATGGGGCGTTATAACGTCTAGACTCTAAACACGCATTCGCAAGAGCGGGAAAAAGTTTGAAAAAACCTTCGGAGGACAACAAAGTATGAACTCTGCCGATCATCCGCTTATTCGCCTTGAAGGGGTGACTAAAGTCTTTCTGACCGACGAGGTCGAAACTCATGCGTTGTCGGGCATTCATCTGGAGATAAAAAAAGGGGAGTATGTCTCAATCGCCGGGCCTTCGGGCTGCGGCAAATCGACCTTGCTTTCTATACTCGGCCTGCTCGATTCGCCTACGGACGGCAACCACTGGCTCGACGGCAAGCCGGTCGCGGACCTTCCGATGGCCGAGCGCGCGCGAGTCCGCAACCGTGAAGTCGGTTTCATATTCCAGAGCTTCAATCTAATAGGCGACTTGACGGTCTTTGAAAACGTGGAGCTTCCGCTCACCTACCGCGGCATGAGGTCGCAGGAGCGCAAGCAGCGCGTGATGGAGGCGCTTGAGCGCGTAGGGATGTCGCACAGGGCGCGTCACCTGCCGAGCCAGCTTTCGGGCGGCCAGCAACAGCGCGTGGCCGTCGCGCGCGCCGTCGCGGGCGACCCGCTCATACTGCTCGCAGACGAGCCCACGGGCAACCTCGACTCTACGAACGGCGAAGCCGTCATAGAGCTTCTCGAAGAGCTTCACCGCTCGGGCGCTACGATCTGCATGGTTACGCACGACCCGCGTTACGCGCGCCATGCCGACCGCCAGATTCACCTCTTCGACGGGCGCGTCGTGGAAGAAAGTTTAGAGGTGGCCTGATGGATACGTTCTTGCAAGACCTCCGGTACAGCCTTCGCCTGCTGGCCAACAGGCCCGGCTTCACTGTCGTCGCCGTGCTCGCGCTCGCGCTCGGCATAGGGGCCAACAGCGCCATCTTCAGCGTCGTGAACACAGTCTTGCTTCGCCCCCTGCCCTACGCCAACCCGGATAAACTCGTCCTGGTGTGGACCTACTTCGGGCCTGACCTGCCTCAAAACTGGGTGTCGGGGCCGGAGCTGATGGACATGCGCGAGCGCAGCACGATGATAGAGAACTTCGCGGCGCTCACTTACCCGAGCGTGAGCCTGACGGGCATAGGCGAGCCCGAGCAGGTGCAGGGCGCGGCCGTCACCGCGAACTTCTTTCCGACGCTCGGCGTCCAGCCGTCTCAAGGCCGTGCGTTCACGGAGGCCGAGGACCGCCCCGGCGGCGAGCGAGTCGTGGTGCTGAGCCACGGCTTTTGGGAACGCCGTTTCGCTTCCGACCCCGGCGTGATTAATCAAACCATCTCTCTCGAAGGGCAGAACGCGACGATCGTCGGCGTGATGCCCAAGGGATTCGGCATACTGCCGCCCGACGCGCAGTCTCCCAGAAACATCGAGATATGGGTTCCGATGGCGGCCGACTTCCGCGCGCAGAACCGCGGCAACCACGGGATGCGCGTGATCGGCCGGATCAAACCCGAGTTCACCGTCGAGCAGGCCCAGCAGGAGATGCAGCAGATATCGGCGGCGCTCGATCAGGAGTTTTACGGGTTCGGGTTCGGCATCAACGTCGTCCCGCTGCACGGCCACGTGGTCAAGACCGTCCGCCCGATGCTCTGGGTGCTGCTGGGCGCGGTGGGCTTTGTATTATTGATTGCTTGCGCGAACGTCGCCAACCTGCTGCTGGCGCGCGCCGTCGCCCGAGAGAAAGAGATCGCCATAAGGACGGCGCTCGGCGCGGGCCGCGGGCGGCTGGTCCGCCAGCTCCTCACAGAAAGCGTAGTGCTCTCCACCGTGAGCGGGGCGATCGGCTTACTGCTGACATACCTCGGGCTCAGAGCGCTGGTCGCCATCGCCCCGGACAACGTCCCGCGCTTGAACGAGATGTCGATCGACGCCCGCGTGCTGGTCTTTACGATAGGCGTGTCGATGATCACCGGGATCATCTTCGGCCTGGTGCCTGCGTTTCAGTCTTCGAAGCCCGACCTCAACGAGACGCTCAAAGAAGGCGGCCGCGGCTCGACGGGCGGCGCGCGCGGCCGTCGCGTCCGCAGCGTGCTCGTAGTGGCCGAGGTGGCTTTCGCCCTCGTACTGCTGACCGGCGCGGGCTTGATGATTCGCAGCTTCCTTCTGCTTCAAGAAGTGAAGCCGGGCTTCAACCCTGAAAACCTTCTGACGATGAGGCTGCGCCTGCCGCAGACCAAGTACTCCGACGCCGCGCAGCTCACGCCGTTTTACCAGCAGCTCATCGACCGCGTGCGCGCGCTGCCCGGAGTCAAGTCCGTGGGCACCGTGTCTCACCTCCCGCTGAGCGGCGCTTACCAATCGGGCACCGTGACCGTAGAACAGCCTTCGGCCAGCGTAGACAACGCCAGCTTCGAGTGCGACCGCCGCATGGCGAGCCCCGACTATTTCGATGCGATGGGCATAGAGGTGATGAACGGCCGGGCGTTTAACGACCACGACCGCCAGGGCTCTCTCGCGGTCTGCCTCGTCGACGAGACCTTCGCCCGAAGGTTCTGGCCCAACGAAGACCCGATCGGCAAGCGCGTAAAGATTGGCGGCGCCCAATCGACCGCCCCGTGGCTCACCATAGTCGGCGTCGTCGCGCACGTCAAACATTATGGCCTCAACGCTCAGGGCCGCGAGTTCATCTATTTCCCGTTCACACAGACGCCCGCCAGACAGATGTTTCTCGCCGTCCGGACCGAAGGCGACCCGTCGAACCTCATAGGCTCCGTGCGAAACGAGATCAAGAGCCTCGACCCGGATCAGCCTATCGCAGACATACGCAACATGGAGCAGATAGTCTACGGCTCGGTCGCGCAGCCGCGGTTCAACACGCTGATGCTCGGCGTGTTCGCCGCCGTCGCCTTGATCCTAGCCGCCGTCGGCGTCTACGGCGTGATGAACTACTCGGTCGCCCAGCAGACGCACGAGATAGGCATACGCATGGCGCTGGGCGCGCAGCAGAACCACATACTGAGGATGGTCATACAGCAAGGCTTCGCGCTCGTAGGCATAGGCGTGGCGATTGGCCTGGCCGGAGCGTTCGTCATTACACAGTTCATGTCGAGCCTGCTCTACGGCGTGAAGGCTATGGACCCGACCACCTTCATCGCTGTCGCCATCATCCTCGCGCTCGTAGCCTTCATCGCAAGCTACATCCCCGCGCGCAGGGCCACGCGCGTAGACCCTATGATCGCCCTGCGGTACGAATAATCTCCGGCAAACCTCGAATCTGAAATTTCAGATTCGAGGTTTGCCCTGTTGTGCTAAAAAATTAGCATTTTCTTGTTGACTTAAAAAACTCAACGTGCTAATTTTTTAGCACGTTGAATCTGACCCTGAGGTGGAGCCGCAGATGACAAAGCAGACGCACTCGAATCTGAGCCGCCGCGAGCGCCAGATCATGGACATCATTTACAAGCGGGCGCAGGCGACGGCGGCCGAGGTTATGGAGAACCTGCCCGACCCGCCGAGCTATTCGGCCGTGCGGGCGATGCTCCGACTGCTGGAGGAGAAGGGCTATCTGAAGCACGAGCAGGACGGGCTGCGGTACGTCTACCTGCCGACGGTGTCGCGAGAGAAAGCGAGGCAGTCGGCGTTGAAGCAGATGCTACAGACCTTCTTTGACGACTCGACCGAAGACGCCGTGGCGACACTCTTGGACATATCGAAATCGAAACTGTCGAAGGCCGACCTGGACCGACTCTCAAAGCTCATAGACGAAGCTAGGAAGGAGGGGCGCTAATGACCTACGTCACTTTTGAAACTTCGCAGCTCTTAACTAGCGGAGGCGAGCCCGCGCTCTTTCTTCTGGACATGGCATTGAAAGCGACGGCGATCATTCTGGCGGCGATAGCGCTGAGCTTAGCATTGCGGCGCGCGTCGGCCGCCACGCGCCACCTCTTGTGGAGCGCATCTCTCGTGGGGCTGCTGGCGCTTCCTGTTCTGGCCTACTGGCTGCCCGACTGGCGCGTGGCCGTTCTGCCCGAGTCGTTCTCGACGGTCAAAAGCAATTCGATCGCTCCTGATGTCGAAGTCGTTGCTCAACCTGTGACAGCGATCAACAGCGGCCGCCAGCCTTCGACTCTGCGGACGGCGGCGAACGATAAGATCGATCGCGCGGGATCGAACAGAGTCGCGGCGCCCGCGCAACGGCCGGAAGAGGCCGAAGCCGTCGCTTCTGCCCCACCCCAATCTTTTCATTGGAGCCGGTGGGTCCTGCTCGTCTGGCTTGCGGGGTTTTTGATTTCGACCGGGCGGCTGGCGGTAGGGATCGCAACGGTGTGGAGGCTCTCGCGCACGGCTACGGAGATCACCGACGCGGCGTGGACCGCTCTGGCCGCCGACATAAGCCGGCAGCTTGACCTGCCCCGCCGAGTCGCCTTGCTGAAAAGCTCGCGCGTAGCAATGCCGCAGACCTGGGGCACGCTCAGTCCCGCGATCCTTCTGCCTGCGGACGCCGACGGCTGGTCGACCGAACGCAAGCGCGTGGTCTTGATGCACGAGCTCGCGCATGTGAAGCGCAGAGATTGTTTGACACAGGTGATGGCCCAGACGGCCTGCTCTTTCTACTGGTTCAACCCGCTCGTGTGGATGGCCGCGCGGCGGCTCCGCATGGAGCGCGAGCTGGCGTGTGACGATCAGGTGCTGGAGAAAGGGACGAGGGCGTCCGATTACGCGGACCTCCTGCTCGACATCGCCCGCACGCTTCATTCGGGGCGTTGCTCGTCGTTAACCGCGGTCGCGATGGCGAGGCAGTCGCAGTTGGAAGGAAGATTACTGGCGATCTTAAACCCGAGCTTGAACCGCAAAGGGCTGAACCGGCTCAAGGCGTCGATTCTTGTCGTAGCCCTTGCCCTGGTGATACTGCCGCTCGCGAGCCTGCGCCCGACTGCGCAGGCGAAAGCGTCACAACGACGAGAGGCAAGCTCCAGCCCGGCCGAAGCTTCTGCCAATCAGACGAAAGCGAAGTCCGAAAATCAAATCTCGCATGCATCTGTCGCCGCGGCCAAATCTGAATCTGAACCAGCAGGCCCGGCAGACGAACCCGATGAAGAGCAGCCGGCAGAAGAGGCGGGTGAGCTAGCGCAGGCTGAGCCGGCCGAGCCGGCAGACCCGGCGGAGCCTGCTTCACAAGATCAACAGTCGAGTGAGCAGCCTCCGAGCGGCGGTGTTAAAGCGTTGCTCGACGCGCTGAAAGATAGGGACCCGCAAGTGCGCGAGCAGGCGCTCTACGCCCTTTCGCACCTGGGCGGCAGCGACGCGGTCGAGGCGTTAAAACAGGCGATGAGCAGCAACAACCCGAACGTGCGCAAACAGGCAGCCTGGGGGCTCGGAATGCACGGCGACCAGGACGGCGTAGATTTGCTGATCGCCGCTCTCAGGGACCAGCACGCGGAAGTGAGGACAACGGCCGCATGGTCGCTCGGTATGAAAGGTGACAGTCGCGCGGTCGAGCCCCTGATTGAGGCATTGAAGGATGAGGAAACAAGAGTCAGGGCGCAGGCCGCGTGGGCGCTCGGCATGAAGGGCGACAGCCGCGCGGTCGCGGGCCTCGTCGAAGCCCTCAAAGATTCTGGCGCGCAGGTGAGATCGCAGGCCGCGTGGGCGCTCGGGATGAAAGGCAACGGCGAGTCTGTCGACGCGCTGATAGCCGCGCTCAAAGACCCGAGCGCGCAGGTAAGGACGCAGGCCGCGTGGGCTCTGGGGATGAAGGGGGCTCAGCGCGCGATCGAGCCTCTGAACGAGGCGAGGAATGACGAAAACCCGCAGGTGCGTCAGACCGCCTCCTGGGCGCTCGGAATGCTCTTGACCACCACACGCGACTTGAAGATCAAGGTGAAGCTCGACAGCAAGATGAAAATCAACCAGGGCGAGATGGAGATAGAGACAGACAACGTCAACGTAGACCCGGAGTCGGACCCTGACCCGAACCCGAATCCATCGAGGCAGAGGCGGCGCGGCCAGCGCGATCGCACCAACAAAGACAATTAATCTTTTACACAAGGCGCTCTGACCTGAGTGGTCAAAGGAGATGATAATGAAAAGCTCGGCAATGATAATAATGCTCTTCTGCTTGATCTTTGGCTCGGCCGCTACGACCCGCGTAGCTGGGTCCGGCGCAACCGTTCCGGCGGCCTATCAGGCTGACATAGCTAGACTGATCGAAGGCTTGAAATCCCCGAACGCCGTCGAGCGAGCCGCGGCCGCATGCAAGCTCGGCGAGATGGGCGAAAGCGCCGCGCCGGCAATATCACATTTGATCCGCCTGCTCGGCGACGAGACGCCTGTAAAGGCCTTCGACTGCGGGAGGGGGCGCAACACGATTCAGAACGACGATGACACCGTGGGCCTGGAAGCCGCCGTCGCGCTGTCGAGGATCGGGCCTCTGGCCTTAGACCCGCTCGTGCTCGTGTTGAAGACTCAAGAAGTCCCCGCGCGGAAGAACGCGACATTCGCGCTCGGGCTGATGAAAGACGACCGCACGGTCGAGCCGTTGCTAGCCGCGATAACCGACCAGGCCGGCCAGGTTCGCGCTCAAGCCGCGTGGGGCCTTGGCCTCAAGCATGACTCGCGGGCGGTCGAGCCGTTAATCAACGCGCTCAAAGACGCCGAATGGGAAGTGCGCTCGCAGGCCGCGTGGGCTTCGGGTCTGGTGGGCAACAGCAATTCCGTCGAGCCGCTCTCGGTGGCGCTAAGAGACTCGCACGCCCGCGTCCGCTCGCAGGCCGCGTGGGCGTTGGGGCTAAAGGGCAACAGAGACTCCGTCGAGCCTCTGATGGCCGCGCTCAAAGATTCCGACGCGCATGTGCGGTCGCAAGCCGCGTGGGCGCTCGGGCTCAAAGGCGACAGCCGCGCGGTAGAGGGCCTCGTCGATGCTTTGAGAGACACGGACGGCCACACGCGCTCGCAGGCCGCGTGGGCGCTCGGGCTAAAGGGCAACAAAGACGCGGTGGAAGCTTTGATGACCGCGCTCAAAGATTCTGAGGCGCACGTGCGATCACAGGCCGCGTGGGCGTTGGGCCTCAAGGGCGATTACCGCGCCGTCGAAGAGTTGAGCGCCGCGACCAAGGATGCGAATAACAGCGTTCGCAAGCAGGCCACCTGGGCGCTCGGGATGATCTTGATGCGCGACCGCCGCGCCGCGAATATGAACATAAAGATCGAGGCCGACCCGAACCTCGATAACGATGACGATCAATCCTCCGAGCCAAATCTTAATAATCTTAAGATGAAGAATAAGGCCAAGACGAAAGCCAAGGACAAAGATAACTAATATGGAAAGAGTCGTTCGGAATCTTCGTTACGGTCTGCGCATGATGCGCAAGCAGCCGGGGTTCACCGCCGTGGCGGTGGTCGCGCTGGCTCTGGGCATCGGGGCAAACACGGCTATCTTCAGCGTGGTGTACGGCGTGCTTCTCCGCTCTCTCCCTTACACGGACCCCGACCGGCTGGTCATGGTCTGGGAGAAGAACATCCCGAGGAACCGTCTTACGAATGTGGCTTCGCCGGCCAACTACCTCGACTGGAGGAGGCAGTCGCAGACCCTGGACACGATCGCCGCGCTCGTGTCGGTCCAGCTCAACCTGACGAGCGAGGGCGAGCCCGAAGAGCTGGACGCGCAGCTTGTGACGGTCAACTACTTCGCTACGCTCGGCGTCCAGCCGGTGCGAGGTCGCACCTTCACCGATGAAGAGGAGCGCGTCGGCAACGATCAGGTCGTCGTCCTAAGCCACAGGCTCTGGCAGAGGCGTTTCGGCGCGAGCGACGGCGTAGTCGGTCAGCCCATCACGCTGAACGGCCGAAATTACACGGTCATCGGCGTAATGCCTGCCGATTTTTATTTCATGGACAGGGACATAGAGATTTGGCTCCCGATTGCCTTCGATCCCGGAAGAGATTACCGCGCCACTACAGGCCGTTATCTCACCAGCTTCGCCAGACTCAAGCCCGGCGTTACGCGCGACCAGTCCCAGGCGGAGATGGAGACGATAGCGGCCCAGTTAGAACAGGCGCATAACAATTTCAACGCGGGCTGGAGCGTAAATCTCGTGCCTCTCCACGAGCAGATCGTAGGCGAGATAAGGCCATTCATCCTGCTATCGCTCGGGGCCGTAGCCTTCGTCTTGTTGATAGCCTGCGCCAACGTCGCCAACCTGCTGCTAGCCCGCGCCTCATCTCGTCAAAAGGAGCTTGCGCTGAGGACCGCGCTCGGCGCGGGTAGGTCACAGATCATCGGCCAGTTGATGACGGAAAGCGTGCTGCTCGCAACTTTCGGCGGGGCGCTCGGGTTGCTGCTCGCCTACTGGGGGCTGAAGCTGCTTGTGGCCGTCGCCCCCGACAACGTGCCTCGCCTTGGCGAGATCGCGATCGACTGGAAGGTGCTTCTCTTTACCCTGGCCATCTCTTTTTTGACGGGGATAATCTTCGGGCTGATCCCCGCGCTCCAGTCTTCGAAACCTGACCTCAACGCTACGCTGAAAGAAGGCGGGCGCGGGGCTAAGGTGGGAGGCAGCAGCCGCATCGTGCGCAACACGTTCGTCATCGCCGAAGTGGCCCTGTCGCTCGTGCTTTTGATAGGCGCGGGCCTGATGATCAAGAGTTTCATCCGGCTGCAAAGAGTCGAGCCTGGATTCAGGACTGAGCACACGCTGACGCTGAGGCTCCAGCTTCCGAGGGTGAAGTATCAGCAGGAGCAGCAACGGATAGATTTTTTCAGGAGGCTGGAAGAGCGACTCCGCGCCCTGCCCGGAGTTGAGTCTGTCGGCGCGATCAACTTTTTGCAGCTCGACCAGGGGATGAAATCATCCACGCGCTTTTTTGTCGCCGACCGGCCGGAGCCCGCGCCCGGCGATAAGCCTTCGACTGAGGTGAGGGTTGTTACTCCGAACTTCTTCGACGCCATGGACATACCGTTGAAGAGAGGCCGCATGCTTGACGAGCGGGACACGGCGAAGAGCCAGCGGGTCCTCTTGATAAATGAAGCCATGGCGCGGGCCTACTTCCCCGACGAAGACCCCGTCGGCAAGCGGCTCTCGATCAGTTGGGACAGCGAAGAGCCGGACGTGATAGTCGGCGTGGTCGGCGACATTCGCGACATGGGGTTGAATCTCGAAGCAAAGCCGACCATCTACTGGCCGCACGCGCGCGAGTCTTACGGCTTCATGAACGTTGTGCTGCACACCCGCACGGACCCTGAAGGGCTGGCTTCGGCCGCGCTGAACGAAGTCAAGGCCATAGACCCCGAGCAGCCCGTCGGCGAGGTCCGCACGATGGAAGCGGTCTTTTCGGAATCTATCGCGCGGCAGAGGTTCTACATGCTGCTTCTTGTCATATTCGCTTCGGTCGCGCTGGTCCTGGCCGTAGTAGGCATCTATGGCGTGATCGCTTACTCTGTCAGCCAGCGGACGCACGAGATAGGCGTCCGCATGGCGCTGGGCGCGCAGACCGTCGACATACTGAAGATGGTCGTAGGCCAGAGCATGCTGTTGACCGGGATAGGGCTCGCGATAGGGATAGGGGGCGCGGTGGCGCTGTCGCTCTTGATATCGAACATGATGTCGGGCCTGCTCTTTGAGGTAGGGTCGAGAGACGTTATGACCTTCCTGGTGGTCTCGCTGGTGCTAGCGGCGGCGGCGATGGTCGCGACCGTCTTTCCCGCACGGAGGGCTACGAAGGTCGACCCGATGGTCGCGCTCAGGTACGAGTGATTTGAAATTCGAATTGGGTTGGAACTTTTGCCGAGGGAAATCGTTTTCTAAACGGGAAGCTAGAAAGTGATCTTGCTGTTACAGGCGTGGTCATAACTCTTCCTCTTGTGAGCAGTGAAACCCTCCTCTTTAAGCTCTTGGGTGCGCCCAGACCGGGCGCACCTTCTGTTTTTTATCCGGCCGCCCGATCTTTTATAATCGCTTTATGACGACGACTCTTATAAATGATCCGGCCTACCTCGATCATCAGACCGGCCGCCACCCCGAGAACGCCGGCCGGTTGAAAGTCATTCTCGCCGCGCTCGAAGCCGACCAGTCGCTGTGGTCGCGCCTCACCCACGTAGCCCCGCAACAGGCTACGGACGAAGACATCGAGCGGTGCCACGGCCGCCGGCTCATAGACCAGCTCCGCGGGCTGTGCGAGCGCGGGATTCCTTACGTAGACCTCGACACGGTCATCAGCAGAGAGTCTTTCGATGTCGCGCGTCTCGCGGCCGGGGCGGCGCGCACGGCCGTAGATCAAGTCTTCACAGGCGCGGCCAGTAACGCCTTCGCGCTCGTCCGGCCGCCCGGCCACCACGCGACGGTCAATCGCGCCATGGGCTTCTGCCTCTTTAACAACGCCGCCGTCGGCGCGCGGTACGCTCAGGCGGCTTACGGGGCCGAGCGCGTCTTGATCATCGATTGGGACGTGCATCACGGCAATGGCACTCAAGACATATTCTGGTACGACCCGTCGGTCTTCTACTTCTCGACTCACCAGTACCCTTATTATCCGGGGACAGGCGCTGCCACAGAGCGCGGCCAGGGGAAGGGCGAAGGGACGACTCTGAACATCCCGCTCGGCGCGGGGACGCCGGCCCGCTCTCACCGCGAAGCCTTCCGCGACGCGCTGAAAGAGATCGAACGCGCCTCCCCACCCGACCTGATCATAATATCGGCGGGCTTCGATTCGCGCCGGGGCGACCCGCTCGGCGGGCTGCTGCTTGAAGACAGCGACTTTCGAGAGATGACCAAAGAGGTCATGGAGATGGCCGACCGCCACGCCGAAGGCCGAGTCGTCTCGATCCTCGAAGGCGGGTACAACCTCGAAACGCTCGGCGAGACCGTGAGGACTCACGTCGCCGCGCTGATGGATTGATTCTAAAAAGGCAGGCTCAATTCGATCTGGTAGATGTCTCCGGGCCTGGGCAGCTCTCCGATAATGCGCCGCACGAAAAAGAGCCTGGTCCTGTCAGGGGAGACCGAAGGGTGATACTCGTCGTTTCTGGTGTTGATGCGCGGCCCGAGGTTTTGCGGCGGATACCACCGGTCGCCCTCGCGGTGGCAAAGGTATAAATCGCCGAGCCCGAATCCTTCCTTGCGGTTGAGCGCCGTGAACAACAGCGCGCTCCCGTCCGGCGAGATGAGCGGGTTGAATTCCCAGCCCTGAGTGTTGATGCTTTCGTCCAGGCTCTTGACGTTTATGTAGCGGCCGTCCTTCTTGCCTTCCGCCTCGTAGATGTCCCAGCCGCCGCGCCCGCCGGGCCGGTCGCTGCCGAAATAGAGCCTCCCTTTGCGACTCACCGACGGGTAAAGCTCGTCGGCTTCGGAATTCACCTCGCTGCCGAGGTGGCGCGGCTCGCCCCAGAATTTTCCCGATTTCTCAATGACCCAGATGTCAAAGTCGTCGCGCGCCGCGCCGTCGACCGGGCGGTCCGAGCAGAAGAAAAGCTTCTTGCCGTCGGGCGAGATGAACGGATCGATGTCGCTGTGCTTGCCTGAAAAAGGAGCGACCCGCGGCTCGCCCCATCGCCCATCGCGCAACGTGGTGACGTAGATAGTCGCTTTGCGTGAGATGGGGAAGAAGGCGTCGCCGCGCGCGAAGTAAGCCTCTTTCCCATCGGGCGAAAAGCTTATCCGGTACTCTTCGGCGTTTGTCGAAATTATTCCTGGCGCTAAGACCTCCGCCATGTACGACGAGGGCGCTGTCTGAGCGTCGTAACTCAAAGGCGCGAGAATTACCAGAAAGATTAAAACTAAACTTCGCATCAAGAATTGCTCAGACCTGTTGTTTTTCAAACCATTCGACGGTGCGGCGAAGCCCTTCATCAAAATCGACCTTCACACTGTACCCCAGAGCTTGCTCCGCAGCCTCGACGCCCGCCTGCGAGTCGCGAACGTCGCCGGCCCGCGCGGCTTCGTGAATCGGCTCGATGTCGCTCGCCATGATCTGTTTCAGCTTGCCTAAAAGCTCAAGCAGCGTGAACCGGCCGCCGCAGGCTATGTTAAAGACGCCGCCCGCGACCCCGTCGGCCTCCGACGCTAAGAGGTTAGCTTCGACTACGTTTTCGACGAACGTGAAGTCGCGCGACTGCATCCCGTCGCCGTAGATGACGGGCCGGTTGCCCGTCTGTAGCGCGGTGACGAACCTCGGTATCACGGCGGCATACTGAGACTCGGGGTCCTGGCGCGGGCCGAATATGTTGAAGTAGCGCAGCGACACGGCCTCGAAGCCATACACGTGGCTGAAGATTTTGATGTAGTGCTCGCCCGCCAGTTTCGACAGCGCGTAGGGCGAAAGCGGCTGCGGCTTTATCTCTTCCCGTTTCGGCAGCTCTTTAGTCTCGCCGTACACGGACGAGCTCGACGCGTAGACGACCCTGCGCACGCCCGCGTCTCGCGCCGCCAACAGCACGTTCAGCGTCCCCGTGATATTTACGTCGTGCGTAGTCACAGGGTCCGCGACCGAGCGCGGCACCGACCCGAGCGCCGCTTCGTGAAAGACGACGTAGACGCCTTTCATCGCGTCGGCCAGCACCTGGCGGTCGCGTATGTCGCCGCGCACGAGGTCGACTTCGCCGCCTATATCTTTGAGGTTCTCCTCTTTGCCCGCGAAGAAGTTGTCCAGCACGCGGACGTTGTGACCGTCGCGAAGAAGGCGCTCTGCGATGTGACTGCCAATGAAACCTGCTCCACCCGTAACCAGGTAAAGACGCTTTTCCATCTCTCTCCTATTTCTTTATCAAGAAGTTCTCTAAAGCGAGGCAATCTATCCCCGAGCAATAAAACCCGCGCACGGCCTCGCGTGGCGTCGAAACGACCGGCTCGCCAAAAAGGTTGAACGAAGTGTTGAGCAACACTGGAACGCCCGTCGCTTCGCCGAATCTAGTGAGCAGCTTCCAGAGCGACGGATTCGTGCGGCGTTTGACGCTCTGAACGCGCACGAGGTCGTCGCCGAAGACGGCGGCGGGGATCAGCGCGCGCTTCCCTTCCCGGACGCGGCTCACGCCCTGCAAAAAATCT